>NZ_JBIUXN010000034.1:0-81269 GCF_044744005.1 Streptomyces sp. NPDC087440
GGGCGGCACCCGGGCGGGCCGGGAGCGGGAGGGGCCGCCCCCTTGCCCGCCCGTCCCGCCCCCGGGGGGCGGCCCCGCCGCCCAAGGGGGCTGGGGGGGAGGGGGCCTGCCCCGCCGCCCAAGGGGGCTGGGGAAGGGGCCTGCCGTCGCCTAAGACTCCTGTTCGCGCTCGACCTGCTCGTTCCACTCCCTCTTCACCGCACGCCACGCGTCATCGTCCTGCCCCAGGCGCCAGTACCCCGAGATGGACAGCCGCTCGCGCGGGATCTCGCGCTCGACCCGCAGCAGCCGCCGCAGGTCCTTCACGAAGCCCGCCTCGCCGTGCACGAAGGCCTGGACGTCACCGGCCGGGAAGTCCAAGTCGCGGACCGCCGCGACCAGTTGCTCCCCCACCGGTGCCGCACCCCGGTGCAGCCAGGTCACCTCGACGCCCGCCGGGGACTCGATCTTCTGCTCCTCGGCCGCGTCCGCGACCTCCACGAAGGCGTGCACGACGGCACCCTCCGGCATCCGCTCCAGCGCCGCCGCGATCGCGGGCAGGGCGCTCTCGTCACCGACGAGCAGGTGCCAGTCGGCGGCGGCGTCCGGGGCGTACCCGCCGCCCGGGCCCAGGAAGCGGACCGTCTCGCCGACCTGGGCGCGGGCCGCCCACGGTCCGGCCAGGCCCTCGTCGCCGTGCACCACGAAGTCGATCGCCAGCTCGCACGCCTCCGCGTCCCAGCTGCGGATCGTGTACGTGCGGTTCGTCGGCCACTGCTCGGCCGGGAACTCCTCGCGGATGCGGGCCATGTCGAAGGGCTCCGGGTAGGTCACCCCGGGCGCCGGGAAGAGCACCTTGACGTAGTGGTCGGTGAACTCGTCGGCGGCGAGGCCCGCCAGAGCCTCGCCGCCCAGGACGACGCGCACCATGTGCGGGGTGATCCGCTCGGTGCGCACCACCTTGGCCTCGTGGGCTCGCGGTGCCTTGCGGGCCGGTCGTTCTGCCACGGTGTTCTCCCCAAACTGTGACTCAGGTACTTAGGTATACCTAAGCTAACAGCTCAGTCCTGGAGCACCGAGAGCAGGCGCTGCAAAGATCCGCCCAAGCCCCACTTCCCGGCCAGGGCCTCCAGCGCCGCCGGATCGCGCGGGGCGTGCGGCAGTGCCGCGTCGAAGTCGGGCACCGGAACGTCGTCCGCGACCCGCACCACCTTCGGCGCGACCGCGATGTACGGCCGGGCCTCGTCCAGCTTCTTGCGCTGCGACGGCGTGAGCTTGGCGGCGGGGTCGTCGACGGCGGCCATGATCCCGGCCAGGTCGCCGTACGCGTCCAGCAGCTTGGCGGCGGTCTTCTCGCCGATGCCGGGGACGCCCGGCAGGCCGTCGCTCGGGTCGCCGCGCAGCAGGGCCAGGTCGACATAGCCCGGGCCGTCCACCCCGTACCGCTCGCGGAGCCAGGCCTCGTCGGTGAGCTGGAGGGTGCCGACGCCCTTGATCGGGTAGAGGATGCGGCGCTTCCGGGCGTCGTCGACGAGCTGGAAGAGGTCGCGGTCGCCGGTGACGACGTCGACCGGGCCGGTGGCGCGGTGGGTGAGGGTGCCGATGATGTCGTCCGCCTCGTACCCGTCGACTCCCACCCGGGCGATGCCGAGCGCGGCGAGCACCTCCTCGATCACCGGGACCTGCGGGGAGAGCGTGTCCGGGGTTTCCTCGGCGTCGGGGGCGCCCTCGATCTCCTCGGCGACGCGGTGCGCCTTGTAGGAGGGGATGAGGTCGACCCGCCACTGGGGGCGCCAGTCGTTGTCCCAGCAGGCCACCAGGTCGTCCGGGCGGTGGTCCTGCACCAGGCGGGCGATGAAGTCCAGCAGGCCGCGCACCGCGTTGACGGGGGTGCCGTCGGGGGCGCGGACCGAGTCCGGGACCCCGAAGTAGGCCCGGTAGTAGAGGGAGGCGGTGTCGAGGAGCATCAGGCGTCGGGTCACCTTCCTGATGATGCCGTACGGCACTGACACCGGCCGGGCACGCGGCGGAGTCCGCCCCCTGCCCTACCGAAAAGAGGACAAAACCAGGCCGAACGTCACCTGTGAAGTGAACTGGATCACTTTCCGTTTGGCTCGTGTCACCCCGGGAAGCAGCGCAGTCGGAGCGGACCTCGTCCGAAGTTCAACTTCTTGATGTCACGTGCATCTGTCGCGTGCCTGGTCGGAAGCGGTGCTTCGGGGCGGGCGAAGCGGGCCGAATCCGCGCCGCTCCACGACCTGTGCACGGGGGTGACGGGTCGTCTTCGGTTCAACGCGTGAGGTGTATGTGTCCAGGCTTCAGGCCGAAAACCTGTACAAGGTGTTCGGCAGACGACCCAGCGAGGCGGTCCGCAAGCTCGAAGGCGGTGCGGACCGCGAGGAACTGCGCGCCGACGGGACGACCGCTGCGGTGATCGACGCCTCGTTCAGCGTCGAGCCCGGCCAGATCTTCGTCGTGATGGGCCTCTCCGGCTCCGGCAAGTCCACGCTGCTGCGCATGCTCAACGGGCTGCTGGAACCCACCTCGGGCCGCGTCCTGTTCGACGGCCAGGACGTCACCGCCCTGTCCGCCAAGGAACTCCGCGACGTACGCGCCAAGAAGATCTCCATGGTCTTCCAGCACTTCGCCCTCTTCCCGCACCGCAGCGTGCTGGAGAACGCCGCCTACGGCCTCGAAGTGCAGGGCGTCCCGCGCGCCGAGCGCGAGAAGCGCGCCCTGGAAGCACTGGAGATGGCCGGTCTCAAGGGCTGGGAGAAGTCCTGGCCCGACGAGCTGTCCGGCGGCATGCAGCAGCGCGTGGGCCTGGCCCGTGCGCTCGCCACCGACGCCGACCTGCTCCTGATGGACGAGTCCTTCTCGGCGCTCGACCCGCTGATCCGCCGCGACATGCAGGACCAGCTGCTCACGCTCCAGAAGACCCTGAAGAAGACCATCGTCTTCATCACCCACGACCTCAACGAGGCCATGCGCCTCGGCGACAACATCGCCGTGATGCGGGACGGCCGTATCGTCCAGCTCGGCACCGCCGAGGACATCCTCGTCACGCCCGCCAACGAGTACGTCGCCTCCTTCACCCAGGACGTCGACCGCTCCCGCGTGCTGACGGCCGGCGCCATCATGGCCGAGCCGCACACCGCGATCGGCACGCAGGACGACGCGGGCAAGGAACTGCGCACCCCGCAGGACGTGCTCGCCGCCGCCCCGGCGAAGGTCGGCGCGGACACCCCGATCATCGAGCTGTTCACGCCGTGCTCGACGAGCGGTGTGCCCGTCGCCGTGACCGACGCGAAGGGCTCCCTGATCGGCGTCGTCCCGCGCTCCCGCCTGCTCGCCGTGCTCGGCGAGCCGATGGAGCCGGCCGAGCCCCTTGCCGTACCGGAAGCCAAGGACCAGCAGGACGCCCAGAACGTGAAGAAGGTGTCCGCAGGTGCCTAGGCTCCCTCTCGGCCAGTGGGTCGACTCCGCCGTCGACTGGCTCATGGCCAACGTCAACTGGCTCTTCGACTTCATCTCCACCGTCATCGGCGGCATGCAGGAGGGCATCTACGCCGTCCTCGGCGCCCCGAACGCGCTGCTCATGGCGGGCATCCTCGCCGTCATCGCGTTCTGGCTGCGCGGCCTGACCGCCGGTGTCGCCTCCTTCGTCGGTTTCGCGCTGATCGACTCCATCGAGCTGTGGGACGACGCCATGTCGACCCTCTCGCTGGTGCTCGTCGCGACGATCATCACGATGATCATCTCGATCCCGCTGGGCATCTGGGCGGCGCGCTCCGACAAGGTCAGCGCCGTGGTGCGGCCCGTCATGGACTTCATGCAGACCATGCCCGCCATGGTCTACCTGATCCCCGGCGTCCTCTTCTTCGGCGTCGGCCCGGTCCCCGGCATCATCGCCACGATCATCTTCTCGCTGCCCCCGGGCGTGCGCATGACCGAGCTGGGCATCCGGCAGGTCGACGGTGAACTGGTCGAGGCGGCGCAGGCGTTCGGCACCAAGCCGGGCAACATCCTCAAGCGCATCCAGCTGCCGCTGGCCCTGCCCACCATCATGGCGGGCATCAACCAGAAGATCATGCTCTGCCTCTCCATGGTCGTCATCGCGGGCATGGTCGGCGCGGGCGGTCTCGGTGGCGCGGTCTACCGCGCGATCGGCAACGTCGACATCGGCCTCGGCTTCGAGGCGGGCATCTCCATCGTCATCCTGGCGATGTACCTGGACCGCATGACCAGCGCGCTCGGCACCGCCGTCTCCCCGCTGGGCCGCCGCGCCCTGGCCAAGGCCCGCGCGATGATGACCGGCGGCGCCAAGGTCTGGTCGTACCGTCCGCAGCCCGTCGTGGCCGTCGCGGGCATCGTCGTCCTCGCGCTGGTCGCGGGCAGCATGAGCCTGTTCGGCGGCAAGAAGGACGACACGGCCTCCGACCCGTCGCAGATCGGCAAGGGCAAGAAGATCTCCATGGGCTACATCCCGTGGGACGAGGGCATCGCTTCCACCTTCCTCTGGAAGGAGCTCCTGGAGCAGCGCGGCTTCACCGTCGACGCCAAGCAGTACGAGGCGGGCGCCCTCTACACCGGTCAGTCGACCGGCCAGATCGACCTGAACACCGACGCCTGGCTGCCCACCACGCACGCCCAGTACTGGGCCAAGTACAAGGACAAGCTGGAGGACATGGGCGCCTGGTACAGCCCGACCTCCCTGGAGCTGACCGTCCCGGCGTACATGAAGGACATCAACTCCCTCGACGACCTCAAGGGCAAGGCCGACCAGTTCGGCGGCAAGATCGTCGGCATCGAGCCGAGCGCCGGCGAGATGGGCCTGCTCAAGGACAAGGTGCTGGGCGCCTACGGCCTGGACAAGGAGTACAAGCTCGTCGAGGGCTCCACGCCCGGCATGCTGGCCGAGCTGAAGCGCGCGTACGCCAAGCAGGAGCCGATCGTCGTCCCGCTCTGGTCGCCGCACTGGGCGTACAACGACTTCAAGTTGAAGAAGCTCAAGGACCCGAAGGGCGCCTGGGGCAAGGGCGACGGCGTCCACACGCTGGCCTCCAAGGACTTCTCCAAGAAGAACCCCGAGGTCGCCAAGTGGATCAAGGACTTCAAGCTGACCGAGAAGCAGCTCACCAGCCTTGAGGCGCAGATCCAGAAGTCCGGCAAGGGCAAGGAGCAGGACGCCGTCCGCACCTGGCTGAAGGACAACCCGGGCCTGGTCGACAAGCTCGCCCCGGTCGCCAAGACCGCGAAGAACGCCGACGGCAAGGACGAGCGGGACCGCGCGGTCGAGATGGGCTGGTTCCCCTGGGAAGAGGACATCGCGGCCACGCACCTGTGGAAGAACGTCCTGGAGCAGCGCGGCTACAAGATCAACCTCAAGCAGTTCGAGGTCGGCCCGATGTACGCGGCCCTCGCGGGCGGTGACGTGGACGTCCAGCTCGACGGCTGGCTGCCGTACACGCAGAAGAACTACTGGGACAAGTACAAGGACAAGCTGACCGACGTCGGCTCCTGGTACGGACCCACCTCCATCGAGGTCGCCGTCCCGTCCTACGTCAAGGACGTGAAGTCCCTGGAGGACCTCGAGGGCAAGAGCGAGCAGTTCAAGGGCCGGATCGTCGGCATCGAGGCGGGCACCGCCACGATGAAGAACCTCAAGGAGAACGTCCTTCCCGGCTACGGTCTGGACAAGGAGTACGAGGTCGTCGACAGCTCCACGCCGGGCATGCTGGCCGAGCTGAAGCGCGCGTACGCCAAGAAGGAGCCGGTCGCGGTCCTGCTGTGGACGCCCCACTGGGCGTACAACGCGTACGACATGACCAAGCTCAAGGACTCCAAGAAGCTCTTCGGTGAGGGCGACCGCCTGCACATCATCGGCAACAAGGACTTCGGCAAGAACTACCCGCAGCTGACCAAGTGGTTCAAGGACTTCAAGCTGAGCGAGAAGCAGCTCGCCAGCCTGGAGGACGAGATCCAGAAGCGCGGCACCGGGCACGAGGACGAGGCCGTGAAGGCCTGGATGAAGGTCAATCCGGGCATCGCGGAGAAGATGGCCCCGGCCGCGGGCTGACCCTCCCCCTTCCGACCGCCGGGCCCCGCCGTTCCCATCGAACGGCGGGGCCCGGCGCTGTGCGTTCCGACCCGAACCGGCGCTCTGCGTTCCGGCCCGAGCGGGACCAAGGCCCCTGGCCCCACCTGCGGTCTTTGCTTAGACTTTGCGGAAGTATGAACGACGAAAGCCGCACTCCGCCCGCCCCTGCCCGCTCCCGCACCTGGTCCGCCCTCGGCTGGGGGCTGGTCCCCCTGCTCAGCCTCGGCTCCCTGACCGTCGTGCCCTTCGTCTGGTGGACCGCCAGGACGAAGAAGTGGATCTACGCCGCCGCGGGCGGCCTGTGGACGGTGCTGGTCGTCACCGCCGCCGTCCTGGTGCCCGACACGGAGGGCCCCTGGGACGTCCTGCCCCTGCTGCTGTGGCTGGGCGGCGTGGTCGCCGTCGTGCTCACCGGGCTGCTGGCGGTGCCCGCGGTCGGGCCCACCGTCGAGGACGGCAACCGCGACGCGGTCCGTGACGCGATGCGCCGCGAGGTCCGCCGCGAAGAGGCCCGCGCGCTGCTCGTCAA
The DNA here is from genome assembly GCF_044744005.1 of Streptomyces sp. NPDC087440. NCBI lineage: Bacteria > Bacillati > Actinomycetota > Actinomycetes > Kitasatosporales > Streptomycetaceae > Streptomyces > Streptomyces sp. NPDC087440. Next base: position 6,609 of record NZ_JBIUXN010000034.1, read on the forward strand.
GAACCCCGGCGCCGCCCGCGACCTGCGCATCGGCCGCCCCGACCTGCCCCGCCAGTACGACGACGGCGGCCTCCTCGACGCCAACGCCGTCCCCGCCGCGACCCTCGTCGAGCACCTCGGCTGGACGCCCGAGCAGGCCGCGGACGTCGTGGCGGTACGCACCAGGCTCGGCCGGTTCGCCGATGCCACCGAGGTCATCGCCTACACGGACCTGCCCCCGGCGACGGTCGACGCGGCCCGCCCGCTGCTCGTCTTCTCCCGCTGACCGCCGGGGCGCCCGTGCCCCAAGTGGCCTCACGACCGCCTCTGTTGTGTCACCCAGGTGTGACATGTGTACGAAACCATGGCGTGAAGCTGCGTAGTCTGCTGTGCGTCGGTGGAAAGAACGAGATGGGGAAGGGAGACGAGCCGTGTCGATGCCCGAGGAACACCAGCGGGACAAGAAGGACGACAAGGAAATCCTCCGGGTCGGCACCGCCGTCCGGAGGCGGCGCCGCGCCCTGGAGCTCACCCTCGCCGTGGTGGCCGAGCGCAGCGGCCTCTCGGTGCCCTTCCTCAGCCAGATAGAGAACGAGCGGGCCCGCCCCAGCATGCGCTCCCTCCAGCGGGTCGCCGAGGCCCTGGAGACCACCACCGACCAGCTGCTCGCCGCCGCCGACTCGGCGCTCTCGGTCGGCCTGGTGCGCGCGGACGACGACCCCGGGCTCGAACTGGGTTCAGGGGTACGTCCGTTGGTGCGCGGCCACCACCAGTTGCACGCGCTGGAGTTCACCGGCATGCAGGACGCGGGCCGCGAGTACCAGCACCGCAACGACGAGCTGATGTACGTCGCGGAGGGCGCCGTCGAGGTCGAGGCCGAGGGCCGCGCCTACCGGCTCTCGCGCGGCGACGCCCTGCACCTGTCCGGGGGTGTGCGGCACCGGTGGCGGGCCACCGAGCCGGACACCAAGATCCTGGTGGTGGCGGTCGCCGAGCACATCGACGCCGCCGACGAATCCAGGCGGTGAGGCTGCGGTGCGGATCGTTGCGCCGGGCGACGGGCCCCGGGTGGTCTCCCTCGTCCCCTCGCTGACCGAGGCCATCGCGGTCACCGCGCCCGGTGTGCTGGTCGGCGCCACCGACTGGTGCACCCACCCCGCCGACCTCGGGCCCGGCGTCGTCCGGGTCCGGGGCACCAAGAACCCCGACGTGCCCGCGATCCTCGCCCTGCGCCCCGATCTCGTCGTCGCCAACGAGGAGGAGAACCGGGAACCCGACCTCGCCGCCCTCCGCGCGGCGGGCGTCGACGTCCTGGTGACCGAAGTGCGCACGCTGGAGCAGGCGTTCACCGAGCTGGAGAGGGTACTGCGCGCCTGCGGCGCGGACCCTCGGCCGCACTGGCTGGCGGTGGCCCGCACCGCCTGGGCGGACCTGCCCGCGGCGGCGGCACCGCGCCGGGCCGTCGTACCGGTCTGGCGCAAGCCCTGGATGGTGCTCGGCCGGGACACCTTCGCCGGGGACCTGCTGCGCCGCCTCGGCGTCGAGAACGTGTACGCCGGGCACCCCGACCGCTACCCGCGCGTCCCCCTCGACGAACTCCGCGCCCACGCACCCGAGATGGTGGTCCTCCCCGACGAGCCCTACCGCTTCACCGCCCAGGACGGCCCCGAGGCCTTCCCCGGCACCCCCTGCGCGCTCGTCGACGGGCGGATGCTCACCTGGTACGGCCCCTCGCTCGCCGAAGCCCCTACGCTGCTGGCCGGGGCGCTGCGAGCAGCACACCGCTGAGCAGGCCCCGTACCGTACGAAAAGCCGTCACCGCCCAGGCCAGGACCAGCCCGGCGAACAGGGCCGCCGCCAGCCAGCCCAGCGCGTCCAGGCCGGTGTGCCGGGCCAGGCCCGCCGCGCCCGTCACGCAGGTGCCGACGGGGAAGGTGAAGCCCCACCAGGTCATCGCGAAGGGCATCCCCGCGCGGGCCGCGCGGACCACCAGCAGCGCCGCCAGGGCCAGCCACAGCAGGGCGAAGCCCAGCACCGGCACCCCGTAGACGACCGCGAACACCTGGAAGCCGTGTGCGTACTGCTCCCCGACCGCACCCGGCGCGACGTCCGCGAGCTGGTTGACGGCGGTGGTCGACTGCCCGAGCGGGCCGAGCACCAGGAACAGGGTGGGGGTGAGCGCCAGGGGCAGCGGGCCGTGGGTGAGCAGCCGGGCGAAGACCAGCGGCAGCAGGAGCAGCGTGGCCAGCAGGCTCAGCCCGAACATCGCGTAGCAGCCGAGCAGCATCGCGGTCCTGGCCTGCCCCTCGGGCAGGTGCGGGATCAGCTGGGGGCCCAGCGCCGCCGCCACCATCGGGGCCACCACCGGCAGCAGCCACACCGGCGTCGCGCTGCCGACGCCGTCGATCCGGTGCCGTACGACCATGAGGTACGGGACGGCCAGCGCGGCCAGCAGGGACAGGACGGTGCCCGCCGTCCACAGCACCCAGGCGGCGGCGAGGGCCGCGCTGTCGCCGACGACGTCCCGGCCCGCGGCCATGGTCGCGCCGCCCACCGCCAGCACGCCCATTGCGAAGCAGCCGTAGAAGGGGGCGACGGAGGCGTCCGCGAGGTGGGCGCGGGCCTGGTCGCGGTGGTGGCGCCAGTGCAGGGCGCGCGCGGCGAGCAGGACCAGGAGGGCGAGGGCGGCCAGTGCCCAGGCGGCGGACAGGAGCGCGCGGGGCGGGGTGAAGGGGGCCGGGAGGGCGTTTCCGGCGGTGGCCAGGATCGCGGTGCCCATCACGGCGGCGTACCAGTTGGGGCCGAGATGACGGGTGCGAGGGGCCGGGGGACGTGCGGTGGTGACCATGTCTTTCATGCTCCGCCGGATGGATCGCCCCTGGTAGGAGCCGGTTTGCGATGAGGGCATAAGCTGGGGTTATGAGTCTGGAGCCGTCGATACCGCTGTCCCACCGGGTGCCCGAGCTGGGCGCGCTGGAGCTGTTGCTGGCCGTGGCCCGGCTGGGGAGTCTGGGGCGGGCCGCGAAGGAACTGGGCATCACGCAGCCCGCCGCGAGCGGCCGCATCCGGTCGATGGAACGGCAGCTCGGGGTGACCCTGGTGGAGCGCTCTCCGCGCGGGTCGCGGCTGACGGCCGCCGGGGCGCTGGTGACCGACTGGGCGGGGCGGATCGTGGAGGCGGCGGAGGCCTTCGACGCGGGCGCGCGGGCGCTGCGCGGGCGGCGGGACTCGCGGCTGCGGGTGGCGGCCAGCATGACCATCGCGGAGTACCTGCTGCCCGGGTGGCTGGTGGCGCTCCAGGCGGAACGGCCCGGCACGGCGGTGTCGCTGCTGGCCGGGAACTCCGCGGCGGTGGCCCGGCAGTTGCTGGAGGGGGCGGCGGACCTGGGCTTCGTGGAGGGGCTCGCGGTGCCGGAGGGGCTGGACGGGGTGGTGGTCGCCCGGGACCGGCTGATCGTGGTGGTCGCGCCGGGGCACGCGTGGGCGCGGGCGGGGCGGGTGGTGACGGCGGGGGAGCTGGCGGCGACGCCGTTGATCCTGCGGGAGGAGGGATCGGGGACGCGGCAGGTGCTGGACGCGGCGCTGGCCGCGTACGGGGGACTGTCGGCCCCGCTGCTGGAACTGTCCTCGACCACGGCGGTCAAGGCGGCGGCCGTGAGCGGGGCCGGGGCGAGCGTCCTCAGCGAACTGGCGGTCGGCGAGGAGGTCGGGGCGCGCAGGCTGGTGCGGGTGGAGGTCGCGGGGGTCGCGCTGACCCGGGACCTGCGGGCGGTGTGGCCCACGGGCCCGGGACCGGCGGGCCCGGGCCGGGATCTGCTGGCACTGACGCGCAGAGGGTCCGGGGGCTAGGGGGTGTGGGGGACGTTCAGGGCGTCGAGCCGGTCGGTGTGGGTGGCCAGGCGGCGGGTGAAGTCGGGGTAGGAGCGCTGGCCGGGGGCGGCCCAGGCGACCTCGGCGAGGGCGCACAGGCGGGGGAAGGCCAGGTATTCGGCGTGGGCGGGGGTGGACCAGTACTCGCTCCAGAGCTGGGCCTGGGTGCCCAGGACCCGGGAGGCGGCCTCCGGGGGCCAGTCGGAGGGGGCCGGTTCGAAGGCGTACACGTCTTCGAGGGTGACGATCACGCCCGGCTGGGCGGGGGGTTCGGCGGGGGCGGGGGACTGGGCGTAGTCCAGGTACGTCGAGCGGTGCGGGGCCATGATCACGTCGAGGCCCGACTCCGCCGCCGTGCGCCCGTGCTCCGCGTCCAGCCAGCTCATGGAGGTGAAACGGGGGCCCAGGTCCCGGCCGTCGGAGGTCCAGCCGATCGGCGTGCGGCCGTGTGCGGTGAGGAAGGACGCGATCTCGTTCATGAACCAGCCGTGCAGGGCCTCCGGTCCCGGCAGGCCGAGGGCGGCGGCGCGCTCGCGGGCGGAGGGGGTCGCCGCCCACTCCGTGGTCGGGCATTCGTCGCCGCCGACGTGGATGCGCCGGGAGGGGAAGATCGACAGGGTTTCGCGGAGGACCGCACGGCAGAAGGCGAGGGCCTCCTCGTGCACGCCGAAGGTGTTCTCGCAGACGCCCCAGCGGGTCCACACGTCGAGCGGTCGGGTGGGGTCGTTGCCCAGTTCGGGGTAGGCGGCCAGGGCCGCCCGCGCGTGGCCCGGCATCTCGATCTCCGGGACGACCGTCACGCCCCGCTCGCTCGCGTACGCCACCAGGCCGGTCAGTTCCTCGCGGGTGTACGCGCCGCCGTGCGGCGTGCCGTCGCCCAGCGTCTCGGACCGTACGGAAGCCACTTCCGTCAGCCTCGGGTAGCCCGGCACCGGCAGCCGCCAGCCCTGGTCGTCCGTCAGGTGGAGGTGGAGGACGTTCAGCTTGTGGAAGGCGAGGAGGTCCACGAAGCGGTGCAGGAAGGAGACCGGCTGGAAGTGGCGGGCCACATCCAGCATCGCCCCCCGCCAGGCGAACCGGGGTACGTCGGTGATCTGGGCGCAGGGGAGCGTCCAGCGGAAGCCCGGCAGGGGGACGTCCAACAGGGCTTCCGGCGGCAGGAGTTGGCGCAGCGTCTGGATGCCGTTGAGGAGGCCTGCCGGGCGGGCCGCGCGCAGCATCACCGCGTCCGTGCCCACCGTCAGCCCGTACCCCTCCTCGCCGAGCCCGCTCAGCGCCGGGTCCACGGCGAGGACGATCCGGCCGTCGGGGGACGCGGGCAGGGGCAGGCCGGTCGCCGGGCGCAGCAGCGTGCGCAGGAGGGCGGCCGCCGCCTCCGCGCCGGGGCCGACGCGCAGGGCGGTCGCCCCGTCGAGGACGAACTCGCCCTGGATGCGCGCGAACTGGGTGGGGCGCGGGACCAGGTTCAGTCCCGGGGAGGTGCGGGGTGCGGGCATGGCGGGTGGGGGCTCCTTGGTGGGAGTGGGGGCGAGTGGAACGCGTACCGCTGTCGGACCGTGGCGTCAGCCCTTGACGGCCCCGCCCGTCATCCCCGCGGCGACCCGGCCCTGGAGCACCAGGAAGAGCACCAGCACGGGCAGGGCGAAGAGCGTGGAGGCGGCCATCGTGGCGCCCCAGTCGGTGCCGAAGACGTTGGAGAAGGAGGACAGCCAGACCGGGAGCGAGCGGTCGTCCTGACTCTTGATGATCAGCATGTTGGCGTACGCGAACTCGTTCCACGCGGTGATCGTCCCGAAGAGGGAGGTGGAGAGCAGGCCGGGGGCCAGCAGCGGGAAGGTGATGCGGCGGAAGGCCCCGGCCCGGGTGCAGCCGTCGACCTGGGCGGCCTCCTCCAGCTCCACCGGGATGCCGACCAGGAAGCTGCGCAGCGTCACGATGGTGAAGGGCAGGTTGATCATGAAGTAGATCAGGGTCAGCATCGGGAGCTTGTCGAGCATGTCGGTGTCCCGCGCGATGATGTACATCGGGATCAACAGCGAGCCCCAGGGCGCCACTTGGGCCATGAAGACCAGCAGGTAGAAGCCGCGCCGGCCGCGCCAGCGCAGGCGGGCCACGGCGAAGGCCGCGCCGAGCGCCACCGCCAGCGCCATCAGCACGCTGCTGAAGGTCAGAAAGAGGCTGTTGCGCCAGAACATCCAGAAGCCGTCGGCCGCGATCGCCTTCGAGAAGTGGTCGAGAGTGAAGGAGGTCGGGAAGAACAGCGGGGTGTCGGCCTGGATGTCCTTCGTCGGCTTGAAGGCGGTCGTCACCATCCAGTAGACGGGGAAGACCGACAGGACGAAGGTCAGCAGGGCCGCCAGGTTCAGCGGCAGGCGGCGCAGGAAGCGGCGGGGCTCGCGGGCCGTCGCGGTGGCGGTGGTCGCGGCAACCGCCTTGTGGGGTACGGCGGTTGTCGGCGCGGTGGTGGTCACAGGTCCGCCTCTTCCTTGAACATCTGCCGGGCGTACGCGATGAGCATCACGACCAGGATCAGCACCGTGACGGTCGACGCCGCGCCCGCCAGGTCGTACCGGTGCAGCGACTGGGCGATCTGGTACGCGTACACCGGCAGTGTGGTGGTCGAGCCGTCCGGGCCGCCCTTGCTGATCGCCCAGATCTGCGCGAAGCAGGTGAAGGTCCAGATGATCTCCAGGCTCAGCACCAGGCCGAAAATGGGGCGCAGGATCGGCAGCGTGATCGAGCGGAACATGCGGGAGCCGCTCGCCCCGTCCAGCCGGGCCGACTCGTACAGCTCGCTCGGCACCGTGATCAGCGCGGAGTGGAGGGTGATCGCGGCGAACGGCACCGACTGCCAGACGATCAGGACGACCAGGATCGCGAAGGTGGCGGGGCCGTTCGCGAACCAGGAGTAGTTCTCGTACGAGGAGAAGCCCAGGTGGACCAGGACCCAGTTGACGACGCCGTAGCGGGAGGCGAAGAGCCACTGGAAGACGGTGGTGGTCGCGATGACCGGGCTCGCCCACGCCAGGACGAGCCCGCTCATCACGAGGATGCGCATCACCTTGCGCAGCCGCTGGATCATCAGCGCGACCAGGGTGGCGATCACCATGATCAGCGCGGTGTTGAGGGCCGTCCACCACAGGGTGCGCCAGACGACCGTCCAGAACTCCTCGTCGCCGAGGATCTTCCGGTAGTTCTCGAAGCCGACGAACTGGGCTTCACCCCGGATGAGTTCGCCCATGCCGTAGCGCTGGAACGAGATCACCACGTTGCGCACCAGTGGATAGACCAGCAGGTACGCGGCTCCGGCCACCGCCGGTGCGATCAACAGGTACGGCCAGAACGTGCGCGGCAGTGCGCGCGGCAGGGTAAGACTCATGGTCCGGGGCGCCAACCTTGCTCGTTTGTGCCGTTACTTGGTCAGGGTCTTGGTGATGCTGTCCGAGGCCTTCTTCGCCTCCGTGGCCATGTCCTTGCCGGTGAGCACCGCGGTCATGTAGCCCTTGATCGGGTTGGTGGCCTCGACGGCCGCCCACTCGGGGGAGTTGGGGGTGGCCCGGCCGTTGGCGGCGGCCAGCGCCATCGCGGCGCCGCCCGCGTCGCCGTCGAGCGCCTTGGCGAAGGACGTCTTGTTGGGGACGTAACTCATGGTCTTGGCCATGTCCGTCTGCCACTTCTCGCCGGTGAACGCCTTGATCACCTCGTACGCGGCGTCCTGGTGCTTCGACGCCTCGGGGATGATCAGGTCGGAGCCGCCGGTGAAGGACGCGCCGGGCTTGTCGGCGGTCTTGCCGGGGACCGGGAAGAAGCCGAACTTGCCCTTGAGCGCCGGGTTCGCCTCCTCGACCAGCTTCACGTTGCCGGGGACGGCGATGTACTGCGAGACGTCGCCCTTGGAGACCACGTCCGCCAGGTTCGGCTTGGCCTCGTCGGAGTCCTTGGGACCCTTGCCGAGGGCCTGGAGCTGCTGGTAGAACGCCATGCCCTGGAGCGCCTCGGGGGTGTCGAGGGCGCCCTTGTAGTTCTTGCCGTCCTTGACCGCGAGGTCGCCGCCCTCGTCCCAGATGAAGCCCGCGAGGGTGTACCAGGTCTGGCCGGGCAGGTAAATCCCCTGGTTCTTCCCGGTGTTGAGCTTCTTGGTGATGGTGATCCACTCGTCGCGGGTCTTCGGCGGGGCCGTGATGCCGGCCTTCTCGAAGTGGTCCTTGTTGTAGATCACCACGCGGTTGGCCGCGTACCACGGGATGCCGAACTGCTTGCCGTCGATGTTGCCCGGCTCGGCGAGACCGGGCAGCCAGTCGTCGCCCTTGAGGTCGGACTTCTTCCCGCTGAGGTCCTTCACGCCGCCGCTCGCCGCGTACTGGGCGACCTGGGTGTTGCCGACCTCGATCACGTCAGGGGCGTCGTTGCTGGCCAGGGCGGCGGTGACCTTCTCGCCGATGCCGTCCCACTCCTGGATCTGGACGTCCAGGGTGACGTCCTTGTGGGTGGCCGCGAAGTCCTTCTTGAAGCGGTCGAGGTACTCCTTGGTGACGCTGTCCTTCATCATCCACATCGTGACCTTCTGCGGTCCATCGGTGGAGGGCTTGTCGGAGTCGGAGCCGCACGCGGAGAGGGCCAGGGTCAGTCCGAGGACCGCGCAGCCCGCGACGAGGCGGAACGTCCGGGGGAGGGCTGAGGATGCAGAGGGCACTGTAGGCACTGAGGACACCTCGAAGGGGATGTGACCAGCTGGTCAATTGGTCAACTGGTGTAGACATTTCCAGAAGGTGGCATGGAGGTGGCGCAACGTCAATACCCTTGCGTACAAGGGGTTTTCGGGGTGCCGTCAATGGTTACGATGGCTTTACCAGTTCGCAATGAGTTGACCAGTTGACCGGAGACACGCCGTATGGAGATCCACAGTCGGAGCGGGCCGCCCGGTGCCGTGCTCAAGCGCGAATGGGTCCGCGAGCATCTGCTCGGCATGATCGAAACGCGCTCGGCCGGGGACCCGATCCCCTCCGAACGCGTCCTGAGCTCCGAACTCGGCGTCTCCCGGCCGACGTTGCGGGCCGCCGTGGACGAACTCGTCGCCACCGGACAGCTGGTGCGCGAACACGGGCGCGGCACCTTCGTCGCCCCCGCGAAGATCACTCAGGAGCTCGTCCTGGACGACGCGCGGTCCCCCCGCTTCCACGCCCCGATCGCCACCGGGGTGTGGACGAGTTCCGTACTCGAACTCACCACCCGGCAGGCGGGCGCCCGCATCGGCCGCAAGCTGCGGATCTCGCCCGCCGCCGACCTCGTCTACATCGCCCGGCTGCAACGCGTCGACGGCATCCCCATGGCCATCGAACACCTGCATTTCCCGGCCGCGCTGGTGCCGCACCTGAGCCGGGAGGAGCTGGAGGCGGGCGAACTGTACGACCACCTGCGCGACCGCCATCAGGTGTACGTCCGCGAGGCCAGCCAGTCCATCGAGCCGACTGTCGTCAACGAGGCGGAGGCGGCCGTGCTCGACGTGCCGGTGCTGTCGCCCGCGCTGCTGATCGAGCGGCTCACCACGGACACCTCGGGGCGGCCGATGGAGTACGTCCACTCCCTCTACCGGGGCGACCGGTACCGCATCATGTCCCGGCTCACCTTCGGTACGTCACCGGGGGCGCCGACGGCACCGCCCGCACCGGAGGCACACCTGCCGGGTCTGCCGCCGGGGGACTTCGCGGCGGGGGACCGGATCACGTCGTCGACGCGGGGGGACGTACAGGACGGAGGGTGAGGCTCGGGGGGTGGTGAGTGTTTGCGGCGCTCACTTGCGGTTACCCGATGGCCATGACTGCACAGAACGCTAACGCCAAGTCCACTGCCGCCACGGCGAAGAAGACCGCGGCGCGCGCCACCGACCAGGCCAAGGAGGCCACGGGTACGGCGAAGGACGCCACGACGAAGGCGTCCACGGCGGCCCAGACGGCGACGACGGCCGGGCTCAAGGGGGTTCAGGCCGGTAAGCAGGCGCTGGAGTCCGCTTCGGGGAAGGTCGTCTCGACGGCGACGACGGCGTGGACCCTCATCCAGAACCGCAAGGCGATTGTGGCGGGGGCTGGGGCGGGGGTTGTCGCCATCGGGGCGGTGTCCTTCGCTGTGGGGCGCAAGGTGGAGCAGCACAGCCGGGGGCCGCTGACGAAGATGCTTGCGGGCACGCGGCTCTGACGGCTCCGCCTCGGGTTCGGGGGTGTCCGGGTGCGGCCCGGGCCCTCGCCCGGCTGCGCCCGGCCCCTGCTTGTGCCGTCGCCCCGTACGGGGCCGTTTCCGCCCCAGCCCCACCCCTTCACCTAAACTCGCGAGGCTGGGTGGTGGGTTGCTGTTCCTGATGGGGCTACGCCCCTCGCCCCCTGCACGGCTGCGCCGCGCGTCCTCAAACGCCGGACGGGCTGAAGTGCCCGTTCCGGGCAGGGGGACAACCTAGGGGCGCGGGGAACTGCGCGACCAGCCACCCACCCACCCGCACGGAACCTGCAACCGCCCCGCGCCCTAGCGGCCCGCCGCCACCGCGATGTTCCGTACCATCCCCCCGAACACCACCCCGTGGAACGGCGCCACGCTCCACCAGTACGCATGCCCCGCCAGCCCGTGCGGGTGGAACACCGCCCGCTGGTGGTAGACCGTGCGGCCCTCCCCGTCCCGTCCCACCCCCAGCTCCAGCCACGCCAGCCCCGGCACCCTCATCTCCGCCCGCAGCCTCAGCAGGGTTCCCGGCTCGATCTCCTCGACCCGCCAGAAGTCCAGCGAGTCCCCGACCCGCAGACGTGCCTTGTCCCGGCGGCCCCGGCGCAGGCCCACGCCCCCCACCAGGCGGTCCAGCCAGCCCCGTACCGCCCAGGCCAGCGGGAACGAGTACCAGCCGTTCTCGCCCCCGATGCCCTCGATCACCCGCCACAGCCGCTCCGGCGACGCGTCCACGACCGCCTCCCGGACATCCGTGTACAGGCTGCCGCCCGCCCAGTCCGGGTCGGTGGGCAGCGGGTCGCTCGGGGTGCCCGGCACCGAGGCCGACGACCACCGGGTGGTCACGTTCGCGTCCTGCACCCGGCGCAGCGCCAGTTCCACCGCCCGGTCGAAGCCGACGGGGGCGTCCGGCGGAGTGGGGACGTACGACTCGATGTCGTACTCCGTACGGACCACCTCGTGCCGCAGCGACTCCGAGAGCGGGCGGGCGAGCGAGGCGGGCACCGGGGTGACGAGGCCGACCCAGTGGCTCGACAGGCGCGGGGTGAGCACCGGCACCGGCAGGATCAGCCGCTTCGGCAGGCCCGCCACCCGGGCGTACCGCTGCATCATGTCGCGGTAGGTGAGGATGTCGGGGCCGCCGACGTCGAAGCTCCGGTTGACGTCGGGCGGCAGGTCGGCGGAGCCGACGAGGAGGCGCAGGACGTCGCGGACGGCGATGGGCTGGATGCGGGTACGGACCCAGCTCGGGGTGACCATGAGCGGCAGCCGCTCGGTCAGATAGCGCAGCATCTCGAAGGACGCGGAGCCCGAGCCGATGATCACCGCCGCGCGCAGGACGGCCGTCGGCACCCCCGAGTCCAGCAGGATGCGGCCGACCTCGGCGCGCGAGCGCAGGTGCGGGGAGAGCTCGTCCTCCGGTACGCCCGACGGGGTGAGGCCGCCGAGGTAGACGATCCGGCGGACGCCCGCCCGCTGCGCCTCCTCGCCGAAGACGCGGGCCGCGCGGCGGTCCGTCTCCTCGAAGCGGGTGCCGGAGCTGAGGGCGTGGACGAGGTAGTACGCCACGTCCACCCCCTCCATCGCCCGGCGGGTCGACTCGGGGTCGGTGACGTCGCCCCGGACCACCTCGACCTGTTCCGCCCAGGGGAAGTCGCGGAGTTTGGCGGGCGTGCGGGCGAGGCAGCGGACGCGGTGGCCGGCGGCGAGGAGTTCGGGGACGAGCCGTCCGCCGATGTAGCCGCTGGCTCCGGTCACCAGGCAGTGCATGAGGGCTCCGTACGTCGTCGGGTGGGGCCTGCTTCCACTGTGGTCGACGGTGCGGGTACCCGCCCTTCCACCGCGCTGACCGGGCGGGTGCGGGAAATGTGTTGCCCGGGGCGCCGGGAGCGGTCGACCATGAGCCATGGAAAAGCCGTCCCCGCAGGTCACCTCCCCACCGGCCACCGGCGTCCGCCTGGAGTGGCACGCCCTGCCGCCCCACGTCCGCACCGCCGTCGAGCGCGACATCCTGGGTGCGGCCGTGGTCGGGGCCCGCACCCAGCCGGGCGGTTTCTCCCCCGGCGTCGCCGCCCGGCTCACCTGCTCCGACGGCACCCGCGCCTTCGTGAAGGCGGTCAGCTCCGAGGCCAACCCGCACTCCCCGAAGCTGCACCGCCGCGAGGCCCGCAACACCGCAGCCCTCCCGCCCGGCGTCCCCGCCCCGCGCCTGCTCGGTTCGTACGACGACGGCACCTGGGTGGTCCTGGTCCTGGAGGACGTCGAGGGCGTCCAGCCCCGCATCCCCTGGCAGCGCGCCGAACTCGACCGGGTGCTGGCCGCCCTCGCCGACCTGAGCACCGCCCTCACCCCGGCCCCCTACGACGCGCCCCGCACGGAGGATGCCGACGCGCACACCTTCCGCGGCTGGCAGCAGCGGCTGGAGTCGGGGGAGTGGGGCGGACTCGATCCGTGGGTGGCGGAGAACCTCCCCAGGCTCGTCGAACTCTCCTCCCGCTGGGCGGAGTTCGCCCACGGCGACACCCTCTGCCACGCCGACCTGCGGGCCGACAACATCCTGCTCACCCCCGACGGCGGTGCCGTCTTCGTCGACTGGCCGCACACCGTGCGCGCCGTCGCGTGGTTCGAGCTGCTGGTGATGCTGCCGAGCGTGGCGGCCCAGGGCGGCGGCGACCCGGAGGAGATCTTCGCAGCCCACCCGTCCGCCGAGGGCGCGGACCCGGACGGCGTCACCTGCGTGCTCGCCGCGCTCGCGGGCTACTTCGTCCACCACTCGCTGCTGCCCGCCCCGCCCGGCCTCCCCACCCTCCGCGCCTTCCAGGCCGCCCAGGGCGCGGTCACCGTGTCCTGGCTGCGGCGCAGGCTGGGGGAGTGAGGGGGAACCCTCCGGGGCAGCGCCGGGCGGCTCGGTGCAGTGCGGCTCAGTGCAGGGCGGCTCGGTGCCGGGCGGTGCGCTCGCCCGCCGCCTGCACCAGTGCCCGCATCACCCGCTGGTCCTGGCCCATCTCCGGATGCCACTGCACGCCCAACACCCAGTCCTCTCCCGGGAGTTCGACCGCCTCCACCGTCCCGTCCTCCGCGTGCGCCGAGGCGAGCAGGCCCTCGCCGAGCCGGTCCACCGCCTGGTGGTGGTAGGCGGGCACCAGGTCCAGGTCCGGCACGACGTCCGCGTACCGGGTGCCCGGGACCGGCTTCACCGGGTGCTCCCCGAAGACGCCCACCGTGTCCCCGTGCCCGTCGAGATGCTGCACGAGGGTCCCGCCGAGCGCCACGTTCAGCAGTTGCATGCCCCGGCAGATCCCCAGCAGCGGCGTGCCGGACGCCAACGCCGCCCGGATCAGGGCGAGTTCCCACGCGTCCCGCTCCGGTGCGGGCGGTCCGGTGCGCGGGTCGCGCTCGGCCCCGTACCGTACGGGATCGACGTCCTGACCGCCCGCGATCACCACGGCGTCCAGCCGGGCCACCACCTCGGCCGCGTCCTGCGGGTCGTCGGGCGGCAGCAGCACCGCGTGGCCGCCCGACGCCCGCACCAGCCGCGGATACCCCGCCGGGACCAGGGCGGCGGGCAGGTCCCACACCCGCCACTTCACGGACTCCTCCAGATACGTGCTGATACCGACGAGGGGCTTGCGCGGCACGGGCGGTTCCTCCATGAGGTGGTGCGGTACGGGGTTTACGTGCGTTCGAGTTCCGCCTCGGCGGCGGCGAGCGCCGCGAACTCCTCCTCCGGCGCGGACGCGACGAGGTGGTGCCGAGAGTAGAGCGCGAAGTAGCCGAGCGCGACGACGTACACGATCAGCGCGATGACCGCCGCCGTGATGTCCACCAGGAACGTCGCGACCAGCGCGAACAGGGCCAGCACAAAGGCCGTGCCCGAGGTCGCGATTCCGCCGGGAGTGCGGTACGGGCGCGGGAGTTCGGGCTCGCGGCGGCGCAGCACCAGGTGCGAGAGGGCCATCAGGGCGTACGAGATGGTCGCGCCGAACACGGCGATGTTGAGCATGCGGGCGCCGTCGCCCGTGGCGGCGGCGAGCGCGAAACCGATCGCGCCGGGGATGAGGAGGCCCAGGTAGGGGGCCTTGCGGCGGCTGGTGAGGGAGAGGAAGCGGGGCAGATAGCCGGCCCGGGAGAGCGCGAAGAGCTGGCGGGAGCCCGCGTAGATGAGCGAGAAGAAGGAGGCGACGAGCCCGGCGAGGCCCGCGTAGTTGACGAAACGGCTCAGGCCGGTGGCCGCGCCGTCGCCCTGGAGGGCCACCACCAGGGGGTTTCCGGCGTCCTGCACGGCCGCCGAGCCGCGCGCGCCGGTCGCGGCGAAGAACGTCAGCATGGCGAGGAGCACGAGGATGCCCATCGCGGTGGACAGGGCCTTCGGCATCGAGCGCACCGGATCCTTGGCCTCCTCGGCGGCGAGCGGCACGCCCTCCACGCCCAGGAAGAACCACATGCCGAACGGGAACGCCGACCAGATCCCGATCAGCCCGAACGGCAGCCAGGAGTTCGCCCCGAAGGCGTCCTTGTCGACCGGGATGTCGTTGAGGCTGTCCGCGGTGAACTCGGTAAAGGCCCCGACCGCGAAGATCAGCAGCGCGGCCACCGCGACGGCCGTCACCACCAGGCTGAAGCGCAGTGCCTCGCCGACGCCCCACAGATGGATGCCGATGAAGATCACGAAGCAGGCGAGGTAGACCGGCCAGCCCGCGGTCAGCCCGAAGAGGTTGAGCGACTCGACGTAGTCGCCGATGAAGATGGAGATCGCGGCCGGGGCCAGGATGTACTCGATCAGGATCGCGGTGCCGGTGAGGAAGCCGCCCCAGGTGCCCAGCGCCCGGCGGGCGAAGCCGTAGCCGCCGCCCGCGGTCGGCAGGATCGCGGACAGTTCCGCGAGGGCGAAGACCAGGCAGGCGTACATCACGCCCATCAGGAGGGTGGCGATGGCGAGCCCGCCGAAGCCGCCCTTGGACAGGCCCACGTTCCAGCCGGAGAAGTCCCCGGAGACGACGTACGCGACGCCGAGTCCGGTCAGCAGCAGCCAGCCCGCGCTGCCGCGGCGCAGGGCGCGCCGTTTGAGGTAGTCGGTGTCGTGGGAGGAGTCCTGCGAGACCTCCGACCCGTTCGCCTGTGGTGCCTCGTGTGCCGTTGGTCCGTCCGTGGCCATGGGCCGCTCCCGCCGTCGCCTGGCAAAGGTGTGGCTCCACACCTTTGCGGGCGGGGTCGTCGTTGGCAACCCCCTCAGGTGACAGGGGAGTTACGTCCTGGGCTCAGGTGAGGAATCCCCGCAGCAGCGCCGCCGTTCCCGAGCAGTGCTCCCGCATCACCTCGCGGGCGTCCTCCGCCTCCCCGGCCAGGACGGCGTCCACCAGGGCGGTGTGCTGGAACTGGGAGTGCTCCAGGTTCCGCACCAACAGCGGGATGCAGTCCAGGAGTTCGTTCACCTCGGCCCGCACCGCCGCGTACTGGGCGGCCAGCCGGGGCGAGCCCGACAGCTCCGCCAGGGTGAGGTGCAGCAGGGTGTCCCGGCGGCGGTAGTCGGCGAGCGGGGCGTCGTGGGTGGCGGCCAGGGCGTCGCGCAGCCGGGCCGCTTCCGGGCCGTGCAGGCCGCGTGCGGCGCACAGTCCGGCCGCGCCGACCTCCAGCACCTCCCGGAAGCGCAGGGCGTCCTCCACGTCCAAGTCGCCCACCCTGCGCCGCAGTTCCGCCTCGCCGGGGGTGTCCGGGCGGCGGCGCACGAACGTACCGCCGTAGCGGCCGCGCCTGCTCTCCACCAGGCCCTGCTCCTGGAGGACCTTCAGCACCTCGCGCAGGGTGACCCGGCTTATCCGCAGCCGGTCGGCCAACTCGCGCTCGGCGGGCAGGCGTTCACCGGGGGGCACCAGACCCAGGCGCAGCACCTGGAGAACCTGCTCCAGCGCCTCCTCGAAGCCGTTGCCCGCGCGCACCGGGCGCAGGACGGCCGTCAGCCTGTCGTCCCGCCCGTCGTGCTCGTACCCCTCGTCCGACCCAACACTCGACACGCGCCCGAACCCCCTTCCCAATCAATGGTCTTGGGCCATACCTTAGGGCTCCCGGTGGCTTCCGGCTGACCCAAGGAGGAACTTCCCGTGGCAGACCGCACACCCCCGCTCCTGCTCGAAGAGCTGCGCGCCCTGGTGGCGGGCGGAGAGATCGACACCGTCGTCCTGGCCTTCCCCGACATGCAGGGCCGGCTGACGGGCAAGCGGTTCGCCGCCCCCTTCTTCCTCGACGAGGTGCTGGAGCACGGCGCGGAGGGCTGCAACTACCTCCTGGCCGTCGACGTCGACCTCAACACCGTGGACGGCTACGCCATGTCCTCCTGGGAGAGCGGCTACGGCGACTTCGGGATGCGCCCGGACCTGAGCACCCTGCGCCGGGTGCCCTGGAACGACGGCACCGCGATGCTGATGGCCGACCTGACCTGGCACGACGGCTCGCCCGTCGTCGCCGCGCCCCGGCAGATCCTGCGCCGCCAGATGGAACGGCTGGCCGAGCTGGGTTACACCGCGCACGCGGGCACCGAGCTCGAATTCATCGTCTTCAAGGACACGTACGAGGAGGGGTGGGACGCCGGTTACCGGGACCTGACGCCGGTCAACCAGTACAACGTCGACTACTCCATCCTCGGCACCGGCCGGGTGGAACCGCTGCTGCGGCGCATCCGCAACGAGATGGCGGCGGCCGGGCTCGTCGTGGAGTCCGCCAAGGGGGAGTGCAACCCCGGGCAGCACGAGATCGCGTTCAAGTACGACGAGGTGCTGCGGACCTGTGACCAGCACGCCATCTACAAGAACGGTGCGAAGGAGATCGCCGCGCAGGAGGGCGTCTCGCTGACCTTCATGGCGAAGTACAACGAGCGGGAGGGGAACTCCTGCCACATCCACCTGTCGCTGCGGGACGGGGAGGGGCACAGCGCGATGGCGGGCGACGGCCCGGACGGGATGTCGCCCCTGATGCGGCACTTCCTCGCGGGGCAGCTCGCCGCGCTGCGGGACTTCTCGCTGCTGTACGCGCCGAACATCAACTCCTACAAGCGCTTCCAGCCGGGGTCCTTCGCGCCGACCGCCGTCGCGTGGGGGCTCGACAACCGGACGTGTTCGCTGCGGGTCGTCGGGCACGGGGCGTCGATGCGGTTCGAGAACCGGCTGCCGGGCGGGGACGTCAACCCGTACCTGGCGGTGTCGGCGATGATCGCGGCGGGGCTGTACGGGGTCGAGCACAAGCTCGAACTCCCTGCGGTGTGCGAGGGGAACGCCTACACGGCGGACTACGAGCACGTGCCCACCACCCTGCGGGAGGCGGCCGAGCTGTGGGGCGCCAGCCCCATCGCCCGGGACGCCTTCGGGGATGAGGTGGTGGCGCACTACGCGAACATGGCGCGGGTGGAGCTGGCGGCGTTCGACGCGGCGGTGACGGACTGGGAGCTGAGGCGCTCCTTCGAGCGGATGTAGGGGGCTCGTTGCCCGGTGGGGCCGGGCGGGTGCGGCCCGGCCCGCCCTTCCCGCCAGCCGTCTTGGGCGGCGGGGCCATCCTTCCCACGCTTCCTCGTAGCCCCCTTGGGCGGCGGAACCGCCCTCCACCTCCTTCTCCCTAGCCGCCTTGGGCGGCGGGGCCGCCCCCCGGGGGCGGGACGGGCGGGCAAGGGGGCGGCCCCTCCCGCTCCCGGCCCACCCGGGTGCCGCCCCTGGCCCAGCCCCCGTGCCGGACGCGCGTCCAGAGGGGTCCCGGCCAGGCCCCGACACCGGACGCCCGTCCAGGAGGAGCCCGGCACCTCCCGTACCGGAAAGGCAGGTCCCCAACCCCGCCCCTTCACCTAAACCCGCGGGGCAATTGCACGGTTCCCGTGCAGGCGCGTCGTGGCTGGTCGCGCAGTTCCCCGCGCCCCTAAAGGGGCACGAAGCGGTCGCGCCCGCGCGGCGGAGCCGCAGATCAAGCACAGTTCCGCGCCCCTGAAGGGGCGCATCCGCGCGGCGGAGCCGCAGATCGAGTACGGTCCCGCGCCCCTGACGGGGCATGGGCGAGTCACCCAGAAATCCCCCGACAAGGACACCCGTGAAGATTCTCAACCCCGCCACCGGCGAGACCCTCGCCACCGTCACCGCCTCCTCCCCCCAGGACGTCGACGCCGCCGTCACCCGCGCCGCGCACGCCCAGCAGGCGTGGGCCCGTGAGGCCCCCGCCGCCCGTGCCCGCCACCTCCACCGCTTCGCCGCCCTCGTCGACGACCACGTCGAGGAGCTCGCCCTCCTGGAGGTCCGGGAAGCCGGTCACACCCTCGGCAACGCCCGCTGGGAGGCGGGCAACGTCCGTGACCTGCTGACGTACTCCGCCGGCGGCGCCGAGCGGCTCAACGGCCGCCAGATCCCCACCCCCGGCGGCCTCGACGTCACCATCCACGAACCCCTCGGCGTCATCGGCGTGATCGCGCCCTGGAACTTCCCCATGCCGATCGCCGCCTGGGCCACCGCCCCCGCCCTCGCCGCGGGCAACGCGGTGATCCTCAAGCCCGCCGAGACCACCCCGCTGACCGCCCTGCGGCTCGCCGAGCTCGCTCTGGAGGCCGGTCTTCCCGAGCACCTCTTCCAGGTGCTCCCGGGGGAGGGTCCGGTCGCCGGGAACGCCCTCGTCGAGCACCCCGGCGTCGCCAAGATCGTCTTCACCGGCTCCACCCGTGTCGGCAAGCAGATCATGGCCAAGTGCGCCGAGCGGGTGAAGCGCGTGACCCTGGAACTCGGCGGCAAGAGCCCCAACATCGTCTTCGCGGACGCCGATCTGGAAGCCGCGGTGGCCGCGACCCCCATGTCGTTCCTCGACAACTCCGGGCAGGACTGCTGCGCCCGCACCCGCATCCTCGTCGAGCGCAGCGTCCACGACCGGTTCCTGGAACTGCTCGCCCCGCTCATCGAGCAGATCGTCGTGGGGGACCCGTCCGACGAGAAGACCCAGATGGGCCCGCTGATCTCGCAGGCCCAGCTGGAGAGGGTGCGGTCGTACGTTCCCGACGACGCCCCCGGCATCCGGGGCACCGCGCCGGAGGGGGCGGGGTTCTGGTTCCCGCCGACCGTCCTCACCGGACTCGCCCCCGACGCCCCCGCCGCCGTCGAGGAGATCTTCGGGCCGGTCGCCGTCGTGCTGCCCTTCGACGACGAGGCGGACGCGATCCGGCTCGCCAACGACACCGAGTACGGGCTTTCCGGGTCGATCTGGACCCGCGACGTGGGGCGCGCGCTGCGGGTCTCGCAGGCCGTCCGGGCGGGGAACCTCTCCGTCAACTCCCACAGCAGCGTCCGTTATTGGACGCCCTTCGGCGGCTACCGCCAGTCGGGGCTCGGCCGCGAGCTCGGCCCCGACGCCCTGACCGCATTCACCGAGACCAAGAACGTCTTCATCAGCACGGAGGCCTGAACCACCATGAGCAACACGAACAACGAGAACCAGGTCGTCTGCCGTCGTCTCGTCGGCCGCACCGCCGTCATCACCGGCGCCGGCAGCGGCATCGGCCTCGCCACCGCCCGGCGCCTCGCCTCCGAAGGGGCGAACGTCGTCTGCGGCGACATCGACGAGAGCGCGGGCAAGGCCGCCGCCGAGGCCGTCGGCGGGATCTTCGTCAAGGTCGACGTCACCGACGCCGAGCAGGTCGACGCCCTCTTCAAGGCCGCGTACGACACGTACGGCAGCGTCGACATCGCCTTCAACAATGCGGGGATCAGCCCGCCGGACGACGACTCCATCCTCACCACCGGGCTGGAGGCCTGGAAGCGCGTCCAGGACGTCAACCTCACCTCCGTGTACCTGTGCTGCAAGGCGGCCCTGCCCTACATGCAGCGGCAGGGGCGCGGCTCGATCATCAACACCGCCTCGTTCGTGGCGATCATGGGGGCGGCGACCTCCCAGATCTCGTACACCGCCTCCAAGGGCGGCGTGCTCGCCATGTCGCGCGAGCTCGGCGTGCAGTTCGCCCGCGAGGGCATCCGCGTCAACGCGCTGTGCCCGGGGCCCGTCAACACCCCGCTGCTGCAAGAGTTGTTTGCATCCGACCCGGAGCGGGCCGCCCGCCGTCTCGTGCACATCCCGCTCGGCCGGTTCGCCGAGGCGGACGAGATCGCGGCGGCCGTCGCCTTCCTCGCCTCCGACGACGCGTCCTTCGTCAACGCGACGGACTTCCTGGTCGACGGCGGCATCTCGGGCGCGTACGTCACGCCCCTCTAGCCCCGTCGCGGGTGCCGTCTAAGGTGTGCCGCATGAGCATGACGACCCCGCCCGGCTGGTACCAGGACCCCAGCGCTCCCACCCAGGAGCGCTGGTGGGACGGCAACGCCTGGAGCGCGCACACCCGGGCCCCCGGCCAGCCGCAGCAGGCGCCGCAGAATCCTCCCGGCCAGCCGCAGCAGGCGCCGCAGAACCCGTCCGCCCCGCAGTACGGCTACCCCCAGCAGCCGCCGCAGCAGGGGTACGGATTCCCGCCCGCCCAGCCGCAGTTCGGCACCCCCGCGCCCCCCGCCGCACCCCCGGCGGGCGGCGGCGGAGGGCTCAGCAAGGGCGGCCTGATCGCGGTGATCACCGCCGGAGTCGTCCTGGTCGCGGCCATCGTCACCGGCGTCGTCGTCCTCGGCGGCGAGGACGACCCGAAGCCGCCACCGGTGGCCGCCACCACGCCGCCCGTCCCCGGCGGCAGCGGCGCCCCGAGCCCGCCGCCCGCCACCACCGGCCCCTCGGGGGACGCCACCGTCCTCGCCGACCAGCTCAACGGCGTCACCCTGCCCATCCTCGACGGCTGGGAGATCCCCGAGTTCGGCGGCGACCGCGAGGCCGCCTCCATGCAGACCGAGGAGTCGTACGACTGCCCGGGCGAGCGCGGCTTCTGCTTCCACGGCGCGGTCAGCTCGCGCACCGCCCCCGCCGAGCAGACCACCCCCGAGGCCGTCGCCAAGGCCGACATCGGCAAGGCCGCGGAGCTCGCCTACGGCAAGGACGTCCTGGACCGCCAGAAGTACGGCGGCATCACGTCCCACCAGGAGGTCAAGGCCGAGGCGGTCACCGTCGCGGGCAAGCAGGGCTACCTGGTCCGCTGGAAGGTCGTCACGGGCAAGGGCCCCGGCGGATACGTCCAGTCGCTGGCCTTCCCCAGCAGCATGGGCCCGTCGTCGATCGTCCTCGTACGGTTCTCGTTCGACGCGGGCCCCGACGGACCGCCGCTGGACGGCATGGACAAGATCACCCAGGGCATCCGCAACGCCACCTGAACCCCTCCGGGGGTCTACAGGAAGGTGTGCCCCTCGCCCCGGTACGTCGGCGCGGTGCCCGTCACCCGGTCGCCCTCTATCAGCTGCAACTCCTCGAACCGTTCGCACAGTTCGCCCGCCTTGGCGTGCCGGAACCACACCTTGTCACCGATCAGCAGATCGTCCGCCGCCGCACCCAGCAGCGGCGTCTGCACCTCGCCCGCGCCCTCCTGCCCGTCGTACCGCAGCCCCTCGGGCAGGTACGGCACGGGGGAGCGGTCGGGGCCCGCCGCGCCCGACGCCGGGTAGCCGCCGCCGAGCACCGTCACCACGCCCACGCCAGGACGGCGTACGACAGGCATCGCGAACAGCGCCGCCGGACGTCCGTCGAACGCCCGGTAGTTGTCGAACAGCCGCGGCACGTACAGCCCCGACCCGGCCGCCACCTCCGTCACCGAGTCCTCCGCGACCGTGCTCTCCACGCTCCCGGTCCCGCCGCCGTTCACGAACTCCAGATCCGGTACGACGCCGCGCACGGCCCGCACCACGGCCGCCCGCCGCACCGCCAGCTCCCGGCGCGCCGCACCCTGCATGGCCCGCACCATCCGCGAGCGCAGCGGCCGCCCGGGGATCGTGTCCCCGACACCGGCCACATGCCCCTCGTACGCCATGATCCCCACCAGCCGGAAGCCCGGCCGCCGGTCGATCGACCGGGCCAGCTCCGCCAACTGGTCCGGCTCGCGCAGCGGCGAGCGCAGGGCGCCTATCCGCACCCGCCCGCCGAGCATCCGCAGCGAGGTGTCCATCTCCAGACAGACCCGGATCTCCTCGGTGCCGCCGTCCCGCGCCCGGTCGATCAGCTCCAACTGCGCGACGTCGTCCACCATCACCGTCACGGCGGCCGCCAGCTTCGGGTCCGCCGCCAGCTCCGCGTACCCCTTCCGGTCCGGCGACGGATACGCCAGCAGCACGTCCTCGAACCCGGACCGCGCCAGCCACAGCGACTCCGCGAGCGTGTACGACATCACGCCCGCGAAGCCGTCCGTCGCCAACACCCGCTCCAGCAACGCCCGGCAGCGCACCGACTTGCTCGCCACCCGCACGGGCTTGCCGCCCGCCCGGCGCACCAGGTCGGCGGCGTTGTCGTCGAACGCCTCCAGGTCGACGACGGCGAGGGGACCGTCCAGGTGCGCGGTCGCACGGTCGTAGCGGGCACGGTCGGCGGCCCGGGGGGCCTGGGCATGAGCAGCACGGAGAGTCATGGGCGCAGCTTGCCAGAGTCGATTACCCCCCGGTAGGCCCCGACCGGAGGACAACTCCGGAATCCGGCATGCGGACCGGCGGGCAGATCCCGAAGGGACGTTCCGGTCAGATCCGCCCCACGCCGCGCATCGGTTCCCGTCCCGGCGCGGCCAGCCCGTAGAGTGACGGAACTCCGCTGGAAGCCCCGGGTGACGGGACCCCGACGGGGTACGAGCCGGGAGAACGAGAAGAGACGGACCTGGGGGCCGGATGACCACCGAACCACACCGCCCCCACATCCCTCCCCGCCCCTCCTTCCCACCCGCTCCGCCCTCTTCCCACCCCGTCCCCCCGGACACGCGAACCACCCCGGCACCTCCGCACGACGCCCTGCGGCCTGCGGCCCCGGTGCTCCCGCACGACGGCTTGCGGCCCGCGGCCCCGGCGCTCCCGCACGACGGCTTGCGGCCCGCGGCCCCGGCGCTCCCGCATGACGCCCTGCGGCCCGCGGCTCCCGCCGCCCCGGCGTCACCGCACGACGGCCTTCCGGTCGCGCACTCCGGCGTATCGGCAGCGGCCTCCGGCGTTCGCGCGGCGGATGGCGGTCCGGTGGCGCGGGCCGGTGCGTTCGCGAGTGCTTCCGCAGACCTCGGGGCGCTCTCCCCTCCCCGGGCCGTGTCCGCACACCCGCAGGCCGAACGCGCCGGTGTCCCCGGCTCCGTGGCGGCGGCGCCGTCTCGTGAACCGGCCGGTGCGCCCCTGCCGTCGCCCCACCACGGCGGTGCGGGCACCGCGCCCACGTCGCCCCACCACGGCAGTGCGGGCACCGCCCCCACGTCGCCCCCGTACCCGCCCCCGGCAGCACTGCCCTCCCGTGTCGATACGATCGCGGGCCCCAGTCCCTCCGGGGACGCCGAGCACACCGGCGACGGGTCCCGACCCGTGCGCGACCCCCGGACGCCCGCGTCGCCCGCGCGCGGGGAGGCCGAGGTCCGTGCGCCGTCGCCCCGCGAGGCCGGGCGCGTCGACCTGACGCCCCGTACGGACGCAGCCGCCCCCCTGACCTTCGCACCGCCGCAGCACTGGGCCCGCGACGACGAGGAGAGTCCCGCCGAGCGCACCACCCGGCTGCGCCCCGTGGGAGCCCGAACTCCCGCCCGTATCGCGGCAGTCGCCGCCTGTGCCGTGCTCGGTGCGGGGCTTCTCGGCGGAGCAGTCGCCGGAAGCCTGCTCGCCGTCGACGACCCCGCGGCCGCCACCCCCGACAGCCGCTTCCAGAGCGCCCGCACCGCCTGGCACAACGTCCCCGTCGACACCCTCTTCCCCCGCACCCTCAAGGGCCAGGGTGCCGGTCCCGGCGGCGCCGACCGCGCCTGGACCCGGGTCGCCGTCGCCCCCGACGGACCCTGCGCGGACGCCCTCGACCCGCTCCTGCTCAAGGCCCTCGGGCCGGTCGGCTGCGCACGGCTGCTGCGGGCCACCTACACCGACGCCACCACCAGCAGCGTCACCACCGTCGGCATGGTCTTCACCCAGGGCGACCGCGCGGCGACCACCGCCCTGCGCACCCGCTTCGTACGCGAAAAGCTGGCGGAGCGCGCCGATCTGATGCCGCGTGCGTTCCCGGTGCCGGGAACCGTCGCCGCCGGATTCGGCGACCCGCAGCGGGCCAGCTGGACGGTGCGCGTACTCAAGGACGTACCGGTCGTGGTGTACGCGGTGTCCGGCTTCGCCGACGGACGCACCGTCACCGACCCCCAGCCCGCCCCCCTCGCGACCGCCGACGGCGCGACCACCGCCCCCGCCCAGTCCGGCCTCGGCCACGAGGCCAAGGGCATCGCCGACCGGGTCGAACGCGGCCTGCGCAAGACCGTCGAGACGCCCACGGAGCCACCCGGATGAACCGCCGCCGCCGCACCGTCTTCGCGGGCACCGCCGCCGCCCTGCTGGTCGCCCTGCCCGCCGCCCCCGCGTACGCCGACACCATCCGCGACAAGCAGTGGGGACTCGCGGCGATGCACACGCAGGAGGCGTGGCGCACCACCAAGGGGCAGGGCGTGACCGTCGCCGTCCTCGACACCGGCGTCGACGACAAGCACCCGGACCTGGCGGGCAACGTCCTGCCCGGACACGACCTCGTCGGCTTCGGCGCGAAGAGCGGCGACCGCTCCTGGGCCCGGCACGGCACCGCGATGGCGTCCATCATCGCGGGCCACGGACACGGCCCCGGCGGGGGCGAAGGCGTGCTCGGCGTCGCCCCCGAGGCGAAGGTGCTACCGGTACGGGTCATCCTCGAAGGCACGGACCCCTCCCGGGACAAGGCCCGCGAGTCGCGGGGCAACGCCCTGGCCAAGGGCATCCGTTGGGCGGTCGACCAGGGCGCGGACGTCATCAACCTCTCCCTCGGCGACGACAGCGAGTCCGCGCACCCGGAGGCCGAGGAGGACGCGGCCGTCCAGTACGCGCTGCGCAAGGGCGCGGTGGTCGTCGCCTCCGCCGGGAACGGGGGAGAGAAGGGCGACCACATCTCCTACCCGGCCGCCTACCCGGGCGTGATCGCGGTGACCGCGGTGAACTCGGCGGGCACGCACGCCTCCTTCTCCACCCGCCGGTGGTACGCGACGGTGGCCGCCCCCGGCGTCGACATCGTGATCGCCGACCCCGACCGCAGCTACTACGAGGGGTGGGGCACGAGCGCGGCGTCCGCCTTCGTCTCGGGGGCGGTGGCGCTGGTGCGTGCCGCGCACCCGGACCTTCCTCCGGCGGAGATCAAGCGGCTGCTGGCACGGACGGCGCGTGATGCTCCGGACGGGGGGCGGGACGACTCGCGGGGGTACGGGATGGTGGACCCGGCGGCGGCGATCGGGGCGGCGGGGCGGGGGCGGGAGCGGGTCCGCTCCACGGCGGCGGGGTATCCGAACGCCTACTTCGGGCCGGGGCCCGTGGCCCCCGCTGTGTCGTCGGCGGGGCCGGAGACATGGGCCCTCGTCGCCGGCGGGGCGGGCCTGGGGCTTCTCGCCGCGGGCGGCGTCCTCTGGCGTACGTCCCGGCCCCGATAGGGCCTTGCCCGGCACCGGGCTTGTTTCCGCCCCTGCCCCGCCCCTTCACCCAAACCCTGCGGGGCGTGGGGTGGGTGCTGTTCCTGATGGGGCTACGCCCCTTGCCCCCCTGCACGGCTTCGCCGCGCGTCCTCAAACGCCGGACGGGCCGAGGGACCGACTACCCTCGACCCCGTGCAGCTCAAGAACATCCCGGACCCCGGTTTCTCCGAAGACGACGGCTCCGCCCACCCCGCCCTCGCCGCCGCCCTCGCCTCCTGGGCGCAGGGCCCCAAGGACGCGCAGAGTCATCAGCGCGTCATCGAGGCCCTTCCCGGCGCCCGCCTCCTCGTTCCCGTCGTCGCCGTCCTCGGCGAGGTCGAGACCGACCCCGAGACCGGGCTGAAGCGCGAGAAGACCAGCGACATGGCCGTGCCGACGCTGCGCGCGGGGGAGCGGAAGGCCCTCCCGGCGTTCACCTCCACCGAGGCCCTCGCCCTCTGGGACCCCGCCGCCCGGCCCGTCGCCGTCCCCCTGCACCAGGCCCTCCAGGCCGCCGCCCACGAGCAGGCCGACACCGTCGTCCTCGACCTCGCGGGACCCGTTCCCTTCCAGCTCACCGGGCCCGCCCTGCGCGCCCTCGCCGAGGGGCGCACCAGCACCCGGCCGCTCGACGACCCCGCCGTCGTCGAAGCGGTCCGCGCCCTGGTCACCGCCGAACCCGCCGTGCTCCGCGCCCACCTCGGCCCCGGCGAGGCCGACGGCACCCTCGCCCTGGTCCTGGCCCCCGACGCCGCCCCCGCCGAGGCCGCCCGCCGCATCGCGAACGCCCTCGCGCAGGACGACGTCCTGCGCGCCCGCCTCGTACGCGGACTGGACCTGGCCCTGCTGCCGCCGGACAGCACCCCGCCCGGGGAGCCGCTCCTCACGCGCTGAACAGGCGCGACCACGCACACCGGCAGACAATGCGAAGACAGTCAACGATCTTCGCGAGGTGTGTCATGGACAGACGGACACTGGTCTCCGAATTCCTCGGGACGCTGCTTCTGGTCTTCTTCGCCGTCGGCTCGGCCGTCCTGGCGGGCGCCTACATCGGGACTCTCGGCATCGCGCTCGCCTTCGGCTTCACCCTGTTGGCCCTGGCGTACGCGCTCGGCCCGATCTCCGGTTGCCACGTGAACCCGGCGGTCACCCTCGGCATGCTGATGGCGGGGCGGATCAACTCCCGTACGGCAGTGGGCTACTGGGTCTCCCAGTTCCTCGGTGGCATCGCCGGAGCGGCCCTGCTGTTCCTGCTCGCCAAGCAGGTCCCGGGACTGAAGACCAGTGAGGCCTTCGGGTCGAACGGGTTCGGCGACCGGTCCGCCGTGGGCATCAACACCGGCGGTGCGTTCCTCGCCGAAGTGGTGCTCACGTTCCTGCTGGTGTTCGTGGTGCTCGCCGTCACGCACAAGGTGGCCGTCCTCGGCTTCGACGGGCTGCCGATCGGTCTCGCCCTCGCCGTCATCCACCTGGTGGGCATCCCGCTGACGGGTACGTCCGTCAACCCGGCCCGCAGCCTCGGGCCGGCCCTCTTCGCCGGGGGCGCGGCACTCTCCCAGCTGTGGCTGTTCATCGTCGCCCCGCTGGTCGGCGGGGTGCTCGCGGCGCTCGCGCACCGGCTGACGCACCCCGTCGGCGAGAACCGCATCCACGCGGACGCGACGGCGGCGGAACGGGGCAACCCCGTTCTGCCCTGAGCCGGGACCGGCTCAGCCGTAGACGGGACCCGTGTACTTCTCACCCGGGCCCTGACCCGGCTCGTCCGGTACGACCGAGGCCTCGCGGAAGGCGAGCTGGAGGGACTTCAGCCCGTCCCGCAGCGGGGCCGCGTGGAACGAGCTGATCTCCGTGGCGCTGGCCGTGATCAGACCGGCCAGTGCCTGGATCAGCTTGCGGGCCTCGTCCAGGTCCTTCTGGTCCTCGCCGCCCTCGGCCAGGCCGAGGTTGACGGCGGCGGCGCTCATCAGGTGCACGGCCACCGTGGTGATCACCTCGACGGCGGGCACGTCCGCGATGTCGCGGGTGATGTCGTCGAAGCCGGGGTTGTGGTCTTCGGTGGTGTCGGTGCTGCTGGTCGCGTCGCTCATGGCGTCAACGATAGGTCCCGGCCTGCGCGCCTTTGCACACCGGACCGGTTCGCCCGTTCCGCGTACCCCTGGTAGTCTGGTCAAGCGACCGGCCGGACACATCTGTGCCCGGCCCACAAGTGGAGGCTCCGATCTCCCACCTGACCGTCCCCCGGGACGGCGGGTCACCGGTCAGAAGACGGTCCCCATCGTTCCGTACGGACGATGGAGCTGTCCGATGTGTGCGCCCCGCGGTTTCAGACGCGGCGGTGCTCCGGTATATCCAGGAGCCCTGCCTGTGTCCCGTCCGGGGCATTTTTTGTATCCCGATGCGGTTGGTCCGAAGAGATAAGACGTCTCGCGGCTGTCTGCCAGACAGTCGTGTGGTGCTACTGAGGAGGATCCATCAGCGCCGAGCCCCGCATCAACGACCGGATTCGCGTTCCCGAGGTGCGACTTGTCGGACCCAGCGGCGAGCAGGTGGGCATCGTCCCGCTCGCTAAGGCCCTGGAACTGGCGCAGGAGTACGACCTCGACCTGGTCGAGGTCGCGGCGAACGCCCGTCCGCCCGTGTGCAAGCTCATGGACTACGGGAAGTTCAAGTACGAGTCGGCCATGAAGGCCCGTGAGGCGCGCAAGAACCAGGCGCACACGGTCATCAAGGAAATGAAGCTCCGCCCGAAGATCGACCCGCACGACTATGACACCAAGAAGGGTCACGTCGTCCGGTTCCTCAAGCAGGGTGACAAGGTCAAGATCACGATCATGTTCCGTGGTCGTGAGCAGTCCCGTCCCGAGCTTGGCTTCCGGCTGCTTCAGCGACTCGCCTCCGACGTGGAGGAACTGGGCTTCATCGAGTCCAACCCGAAGCAGGACGGCCGGAACATGATCATGGTTCTTGGCCCGCACAAGAAGAAGACCGAGGCGATGGCCGAGGCCCGTGAGGCCCAGGCCGCCCGCAAGGCGGAGCGTCAGGGCGTTGCCCAGGACGACGAGCCGGCGGCTGCCGAGGTCGTCGCCGAGGCCCCGGCCGAGGCACCTTCCGAGGCGTGATCCACGGGGCCGCCACCCAGGCGGCCCCAGGATTCCGTACCGGAAACCCCCAACCAAAGATCTGACGCTCCCGCAGTCCGGTGCCCGCACCGGGGGCCGGGGGAGCGGCACTGACGAGGAGATACGGCGCTATGCCGAAGAACAAGACGCACAGCGGTTCCAAGAAGCGCTTCAAGATCACCGGCTCCGGCAAGGTGCTCCGCGAGCGCGCCGGCAAGCGCCACCTGCTTGAGCACAAGTCGTCCCGCGTGACGCGTCGCCTCACCGGCACCGTTGAGCTGGCCCCGGGCGACGCCGCGAAGATCAAGAAGCTTCTCGGCAAGTGATCCCGCAGCCTCGGCTCTGACGCCGCAGGCACTGGATCGAGACCGGGACCAATTCATTTCCGGGTCGTGTGAACACCCCCACGACCCCGCTACAAGGAGTCAAAAGTGGCACGCGTCAAGCGCGCAGTAAACGCCCACAAGAAGCGCCGGGCAATCCTCGAGGCGGCCAAGGGCTACCGCGGCCAGCGTTCGCGCCTGTACCGCAAGGCCAAGGAGCAGGTCACCCACTCCCTGGTCTACAACTACAACGACCGCAAGAAGCGCAAGGGCGACTTCCGCCGTCTGTGGATCCAGCGCATCAACGCCGCTGCCCGCGAGAACGGCATGACGTACAACCGCCTCATCCAGGGTCTGAACGCCGCCAACATCGAGGTGGACCGCAAGATCCTCGCCGAGCTGGCCGTCAACGACCCGAACGCGTTCGCCGCGCTCGTCGAGGTCGCCCAGAAGGCGCTTCCGAGCGACGTCAACGCCCCGAAGGCCGCCGCCTAGTCCTCCCCGGACAGGCAGAGCCCTTCTTGGCTTGAAGCCGGACCCGCAGGCGCATTCCGCGCCTGCGGGTCCGGTTGTTTCCCGGCCGGGGGTCCGAGGGGCGTCCCCCGGGAGAACGCCGTCGCCCCCTCTCGTACGTACGCAAAGAAGTGAGCCGCACACCCATGGGCACCCCCGAGCTGATCTCCCCGCGTTCCCCCCGCGTCACCGCCGCCAAGCGGCTGGCCAAGCGCAGCTTCCGGGGCAAGGAGCGCCGGTTCATCGCCGAGGGCCCGCAGGCCGTGCGCGAGGCCGTCGGGCACCGGGGGCCCGACGGGACGCCCACGCTGATCGAGCTGTTCGCGACCGTGGAGACCGCCGAGCGGTACGCCGACATCGTGGACGCCGCGCACGCCGCCGGGGCCCGGGTGCACCTGGCCGGGGACGACGTCCTCGCCGAGATCTCGCAGACCATCACCCCGCAGGGCATCGTCGGCGTCTGCCACTTCCTGGACTCCCCGTTCGAGGACATCCTCGCGGCGAAGCCCAAGCTGGTCGCCGTCCTGGCGCACGTCCGCGACCCCGGCAACGCCGGTACGGTGCTGCGCTGCGCGGACGCGGCGGGCGCCGACGCGGTGGTCCTCACGGACGCCTCCGTGGACCTCTACAACCCGAAGTCGGTGCGGGCCTCGGTCGGCTCGCACTTCCACCTGCCGGTCGCCGTCGGCGTACCCGTCGAGCAGGCCGTGGCCCAGCTCCAGGCCGCGGGCGTGCGCATCCTGGCCGCCGACGGCGCGGGCGACAACGACCTCGACGACGAACTCGACGCAGGGACCATGGGCGTCCCCACCGCCTGGGTCTTCGGCAACGAAGCCTGGGGCCTGCCCGAGGAGACCCGGGCGCTCGCCGACGCCGTCGTCCGCGTCCCCATCCACGGCAAGGCCGAGAGCCTGAATCTCGCTACGGCAGCCGCCGTGTGCCTCTATGCATCCGCGCGGGCACAGCGGGTACGCACCACTGCCTGAGGGCCTCCCGGCCGGAGTAGGGTGACGGGCTCGGGGGCCCTACTGCGCTACTCGGAGAGTGGGGGACGGGGATGGCCGCGGAGATCACGGAACAGGCCGCTGTGGCAGGGGAGTTCGGCACGTCCGGGGTCGGGGCGGACGACCTCCCCGACGGCCTGGTCGTCGCCGACGAGGCCGGGCGCATCGTCTGCTTCAACGCCGCCGCCTCCCGGATCACCGCCGTCCCGGCCGATCTCGCGCTCGGGCGCGCGCTCGTCGACGTACTCCCGCTGGAAGACCTCAAGGGGCGGCGGTGGTGGACGCTCACCGATCCGTACGACGGGCTCGCCATCCGCGTCGGGCAGCCCGAGCGGAACCTGCTGCTGCCCGGCGGGCGCGAGGTGCTGGTCTCCGCGCGGTACGTACGCGAGCACCCGCGCGGACCGGTGCGGCGGGTCGTGGTGTCGCTGCGCGGGACCGAGGCCCGGCGGCGCACCGAGCGCAGCCACGCCGAGCTGATCGCCACCGTCGCCCACGAGCTGCGCTCGCCGCTGACCTCGGTGAAGGGGTTCACCCGCACCCTGCTGCGGAAGTGGGCACGCTTCACCGACGACCAGAAGCTGATGATGCTGGAGACCGTCGACAACGACGCCGACCGCATCGCCCGCCTCATCGCCGAACTGCTCGACATCGCACGGATCGACACCGGCAGGCTGGAGCTGCGCAGGCAGCCCGTCGATGTGGCCGCCGCCGTAGGACGCCATGTCCACGCACGCATCTCCGCAGGTCAGGCCGCCGATCGTTTTCTCGTGCGGATCGAGCACCCGCTGCCCGACCTGTGGGCCGACCCGGACAAGATCGACCAGGTGCTCGGGAACCTGCTGGAAAATGCGGTGCGCCACGGCGAGGGAATGGTCACCATTGAGGTGGCGCCCGCCACAGCCAAGGACGACGAGAAGGGAACAGCCGTGACCGTCAGCGACGAGGGCCCGGGAATTCCCGAAGAGTCGCTGAGCCGTGTCTTCACCCGTTTCTGGCGGGGCAGCAAGCGCGGCGGCACCGGTCTTGGCCTGTACATCGTCAAGGGCATCGTCGAGGCGCACGGCGGCACGATCACGGTCGGCCGCGGGCCCGGCGGTGGCGCCGAATTCCGATTTATTCTGCCCGTCGGGGCTCCCGCCTATCTGGCCTGAGCGCCCCACGGGCTTCTTCGCGTCCCACGGCCCTTTAGACTCGACTTTTGGCACCTTTGCGTCCTCATGCGTCGAGCGGGGCCGCCCATCAGCCATCGGAAGTACGGGAAGAGATGTCCGCACCCAATAAGTCGTACGACCCTGTCGAGGTCGAGGCGCTGAAACCCGAAGAGATCGAGCGCATGCGGGACGAGGCGCTCGCCGCCTTCGAGGCCGCCGCCGACCTCGACGCGCTCACGCACGCCAAGACCGCGCACACCGGGCCCACCTCGCCGCTGTCCCTCGCCAACCGCGAGATCGGCGCGCTCCCGCCCCAGGCCAAGGCCGAGGCGGGCAAGCGCGTCGGCATGGCGCGCGGCGCGGTGAACAAGGCCCTCGCCGCCCGTCTGGCGGTGCTGGAGGCCGAGCGCGACGAGCGCGTGCTGGTCGAGGAGGCGGTGGACGTCACGCTGCCGTACGACCGCACCCCGGCCGGCGCCCGGCACCCGCTGACCACCTTCATGGAGCGCGTCGCCGACGTCTTCGTGGCGATGGGCTACGAGGTCGCCGAGGGCCCCGAGGTCGAGGCCGAGTGGTTCAACTTCGACGCCCTGAACTTCGTGCCGGACCACCCGGCCCGGCAGATGCAGGACACCTTCTTCGTGCAGGGCGCGGACGGCGCCAAGAACGACGAGTCGGGTGTCGTGCTGCGCACGCACACCTCGCCGGTGCAGGCCCGCGCGCTGCTGGAGCGCCGTGAGCCGCCCGTGTACGTCGTGTGCCCCGGCCGCGTCTACCGCACCGACGAGCTCGACGCCACGCACACCCCGGTCTTCCACCAGATCGAGCTGCTGGCCGTCGACGAGGGCCTGACCATGGCCGACCTGAAGGGCACTCTCGACCACATGGTCCAGGCGCTCTTCGGCGAGGGCATGAAGACCCGGCTGCGCCCGAACTACTTCCCCTTCACCGAGCCGTCCGCCGAGATGGACATGGTCTGCTACGTCTGCCGCGGCGAGTCCGTCGGCAACCCGGACCGTCCCTGCCGCACCTGCGGCAGCGAGGGCTGGATCGAGCTGGGCGGCTGCGGCATGGTCAACCCCAAGGTGCTGACCGCCTGCGGCGTCGACCCGGAGAAGTACAGCGGGTTCGCCTTCGGCTTCGGCATCGAGCGGATGCTGATGTTCCGGCACAACGTGGAAGACATGCGAGACATGGTCGAGGGTGACGTGCGTTTCACTCGGCCCTTCGGGATGGAGATCTGATGCGGGTCCCGCTTTCCTGGCTGCGGGAGTACGTGGACCTCCCCGCCACCGAGACCGGCCGTGACGTGCAGGCCAAGCTGGTGTCCGCAGGACTTGAGGTCGAGACGGTCGAGGAGACCGGCGGCGGCATCAAGGGCCCGCTGGTCGTCGGCCAGGTCCTGACCATCGAGGAGCTGGAGGGCTTCAAGAAGCCGATCCGCTTCTGCACGGTCGACGTCGGCTCCGCCAACGGCACCGGCGAGCCGCAGGAGATCGTCTGCGGCGCCCGCAACTTCGCGGTCGGCGACAAGGTCGTCGTGGTCCTCCCGGGCGCGGTGCTGCCCGGCGACTTCGCGATCGCCGCGCGCAAGACGTACGGCAAGACCTCGCACGGCATGATCTGCTCCGGCGACGAGCTGGGCATGGGCGACGACGGCACGCACGGCATCATCGTGCTGCCGCCGGAGTACGAGCCGGGCACCGACGCCATCGAGCTGCTTGAGCTCGTGGACGAGGTGCTCGACATCGCGGTCACGCCTGACCGGGGTTACGCCCTGTCGATGCGCGGCATCGCCCGCGAGACCGCCACCGCGTACGGCCTGCCGCTGCGCGACCCGGCGCTGCTCGACGTCCCCGCGCCGAACTCGTACGGCTACCCGGTGAAGATCAGCGACCCGCAGGGCTGCGACCGCTTCACCGCCCGCACGGTCACCGGGCTCGACCCCGAGGCCCGCTCGCCGATCTGGATGCAGCGACGCCTCCAGAAGGCGGGCATGCGTCCCATCTCGCTGGCCGTCGACATCACGAACTACGTGATGCTGGAGCTGGGCCAGCCGCTGCACGCCTACGACCGCTCGCGCGTCCAGGGCACCATCGGCGTCCGCCGCGCCGAGCAGGGCGAGAAGTTCACGACGCTCGACGGCGCCCAGCGCGTCCTGGACGCCGAGGACCTCGTCATCACCGACGACCGCGGGCCCATCGGCCTCGCGGGCGTCATGGGCGGCGCGAACACCGAGGTCGCCGACGTCGAGATCGACCCGGAGACCGGTGAGGCCAAGGGCACCACCGAGCTGGTCATCGAGGCGGCGCACTTCGACGCGCTCACCATCGCGCGGGCATCGCGCCGGCACAGGCTGACCTCCGAGGCGTCCAAGCGCTTCGAGCGCGGCGTCGACCCGCAGGCAGGTCCGGCCGCGGTCCAGCGCACCGTCGACCTGCTCGTGCTGCTCGCGGGCGGCACCGCCGAGGCCGGGGTCACCGAGGTCATCGCGCCCTCCGCGCCCCGCTCCATCTCCATGAAGGCGGACCACCCGGACCGCGTCGCGGGCGTGGCCTACGGCCGCGAGACCGTCGTGCGCCGCCTCCAGGAGGTCGGCTGCGACGTCTACGGCACCGACGAGCTGGTCGTCACCGTGCCGTCCTGGCGTCCCGACCTGGCGTTCCCCAACGACCTGGCCGAAGA
Organism: Streptomyces sp. NPDC087440; assembly: GCF_044744005.1. NCBI lineage: Bacteria > Bacillati > Actinomycetota > Actinomycetes > Kitasatosporales > Streptomycetaceae > Streptomyces > Streptomyces sp. NPDC087440. The sequence continues at coordinate 41,019 of NZ_JBIUXN010000034.1, forward strand.
GGTCATCCGGCTGGAGGGCTACGAGAACCTGCCCTCCACGCTGCCGACCCCGCCGTCCGGCCGTGGTCTCACCGAGCGCCAGCGCCTGCACCGCCGCATCGGCCGCGCCCTCGCGGGTGCCGGTTACGTCGAGGCGCTGAACTACCCGTTCGTCGGGGACGCCGCCTTCGACCAGCTCCAGCTGGCCGCCGACGACGCCCGCCGCACCACCGTCAAGCTGGTCAACCCGCTCGCCGACACGGAGCCCGCGCTCCGTACGACGCTGCTCCCGGGCCTGCTCGGCGCGCTGCGCCGCAACGACGGACGCGGGTCGCACGACCTGGCGCTCTTCGAGACCGGTCTGGTCTTCCTGCCCTCCGGCGAGGAGACCCGGGCGGTGCGCCTGCCGGTCGACCGTCGTCCCACCGACGAGGAGATCGCGCAGCTCAACGCCTCGCTGCCGGCCCAGCCCCGGCACGCCGCCGTCGTCCTCGCGGGCGCCCGCGAGCAGGCCGGCTGGTGGGGCAAGGGCCGCCCGGCGACCTGGGCCGACGCCGTCGAGTCCGCTCGTACGCTGGCCCGTGAGGCCGGTGTCGAGCTGATCGTGGCCGCCGCCGCGAACGCGCCGTGGCACCCGGGCCGGTGCGCCGCGCTGTCGGTCGTCGTGGACGGCACGGAACAGGTCATCGGGTACGCCGGTGAACTGCACCCGCGCGTCGTCAAGGCGATGAACCTGCCGGAGCGCACCTGCGCGACGGAGCTGGACCTGGACGTGCTGGAGAAGGCCGGTCAGGGTGCGCTGCAGGCGCCCCGGATCTCCACCTTCCCCGTCGCCACCCAGGACGTCGCCCTGGTCGTCGACGCGGACGTCCCCAACGTCGTCGTCGAGGACTGGCTGCGCACGGGCGCGGGTGAACTCCTGGAGGACATCCGCCTGTTCGACGTCTACACCGGCGAGCAGCTCGGCGAGGGCAAGAAGTCCCTCGCGTACGCGCTGCGCTTCCGCGCCGCCGACCGCACGCTCACCGTCGAGGAGGCCTCGGCCGCCCGCGACGCGGCGGTGGCCCTCGCGGCCGAGCACACGGGAGCCGTCCTGCGCGGCGCGTAACACCCGTCAGGGCAACCCCTGTTGAGGGAGTTACCGAGGGGCACATCCGGGACACGGGTGTGCCCCTCACTCATTTGGGTGAGATCCACGGGCGATGTACGCATAGCGGCACGAACGGTAGACACAATCGTTCCGGCCGACCGGCCGTACCGCAGCCAAGCGCTCCGAGGGGGCCGTCCGGAAATGATCAGTCAGAGGGTCGGCCGCGGGGCGGGGGCGCGGCTCCTTCTGCGCCGGGGACTTCCGGGCCCGCGACTTCCGCGCCCGCGGCTTCCGCGCCTGCGACATCGGAGGGTGCGCGTCACCCCGCCCGCCGCACGCCTGTCCTGGTACGCGTACGGGGCCGTGCTCCTCGGCCTCCTGCTGGCCGTCCTCGTCGCCTGGGAACTGGCCCGCCCGCTCTCCGACCTCGTCACCTGCGGCTGCTTCGTGCTGGGCGCGGTGCTGGTGGGCGTGGGGGTGCGGCTCGGCCCGCTGCGCGAGCTGCGCCGCTTCAAGGAGGTCGCGCGGGCCGCCCAGGAGGTGCTGCTGCGCCCGCTGCCCGCCCGCCTCGACGGGATCGCCCTGGCCGCCGGACAGCTCTCGGTGAGCCAGGGGGCGGTCGTGGGAGGGGATCTGTACGAGGTGATGGCGACCGTGCACGGGGTGCGGGTCGTCATCGGCGACGTACGGGGCCACGGCCTCCCCGCGATCGGAGCCGTTGCCGCACTGCTCGGCAGCTTCCGCGAGGCCGCGCACGACGAGCCCGAACTCGGCCGTGTGATGCGGCGGTTGGAGCGCGCCCTGCAACGCCACCTGCGGGAGCGGGCCCGTGACGAGCACCCCGCGACCGAGGGGGCGCAGGCGGACAGCCCGCTGCTGGAGGAGTTCGTCACCGTACTGCTGCTGGAGGTCCAGGAGGACGGCGAGGTGCTCGCGCTCAACTGCGGCCACCCCTGGCCGTACCGGGTGGGCCGGACCGTCGAGCCGGTGGCGGGCGGGGACCCGCTGCCGCCGCTGGGCCCCTTCCCGCTCCCCGCCGAGCTGCCCGTCCGGCACCTGGCGACGCTGCTGCCCGGGGAACTGCTGGTGCTGCACACGGACGGCGCGGAGGACGCCCGGGACGCGCACGGCCGTTTCTTCTCGCTGCGGGAGGCGCTCGCCGGGGCCGTCGCCCTGCATCCGGCGACGCCCGCGGCGGTCGTCCAGCGGGTGCAGCGCGCCCTGCTGCGGCACACGGGCGGGCAGGTGTCCGACGACGTGGCGCTGGTGGTACTGCGCAACGACCGGCTGCGGGTGCCGGCCCAGGGCGGCGGTCTCGCCGCCTGGCACCAGCACCCCGAACCCTCCCGCCACTGACGGGAATTGACGCGGGCCGCCCGCCCCGCCGCGGAGATGCAGGTCGGCCGGGCGGAGCGGGCGGGGGTGGGAACGGGCCGCCGCACTGATGGAGGGGGGAGCCGACGGCCCGGCCGCCTCTTGCGAGGCAGTTCAGTCAACCGACTCGACGGGTGCGGCGGGAGTGGGTGAAGGGGGTGGATGCTGGCATTCCGTTCACCCCCCGTGTGAATGCCCCGGTACTACGCTGGTGCGCGACTGACGTCATCCGGAGGCGCTCCCATGCAGCCCAATGCACTCCTCGACGCCCTGCTCGACGAAGCGGGGATCTCCCAGGCGGGCCTTGCCGCCCACGTCAACCAGGCGGGAAAGAAACGGGGGTTGGCCCTCCGCTACGACCACACGGCGGTACGCCGGTGGCTCAAGGGGCAACGGCCGCGCGGCCAGGCCCCGGACCTGATCTGCGAGGTGCTCAGCACCCGGCTGCACCGGCAGGTCGCGCTCGACGACATCGGACTGGGCGGAATGCGGGGGGAGTCGACGTCCCCGGACACCGGTTCCAGCTCCACCCTCTCCGGGTTCGTGGAGCGGGCCACCGCCCTGTGGCGCTCCGACGAACAGCAGCGCCCGCACGTGCTCGGCGCACCCGCCGTCACGGGCACGCCCGCCGTGATGCCGGTCTGGGAGTGGGAGAACCCGCCCGAGGACAGCGACGTGTCCCGGTCCGGGCTGGCCCAGGTGAACCTCGCGGACATCGAGACCCTCAAGGCCGCCCGGGCGCACTACGAGCAGATGTACCGCAAGGCCGGCGGGATCGCGACCCGCACCCGCATCGTCGGCTTCCTCAACTCCGAGACCGCGCCCCTGCTGCGCGGCGGCTACAACGACGCGACGGGCCGTCAACTGCACCGCGCCACCGGCGGGTTGGTGGCCATCGCGGGCATCTGCGCCTACGACTCCGACGCCCAGGGGCTCGCCCAGCGCTACTTCCACCAGGCCCTGCGGCTCGCCAAGGCCAGCTGCGACCGGGGGCTCGGCGCGTACGTCATCGCCCTGCTCGTCAACCAGTCGCTGTTCATGCGGGAGTACCGCCAGGCGGTCGCCTTCGCCGAGGCCGCCCTGCGGACCGCCGGGCGTGAAATCACCCCGGCGCTCGCCGCCGACCTCTACGCGATGCAGGCCAAGTCCTACGCCCACCTCGGGGACGGGACGAGCGCGCTCGCCTGCATCCGGCGGGCCGAGAAGGCCGCCGACCGCATCCGCCCCGGCAGCGAGCCGGACGAGACCGGGTACGTACAACCGGGCCTGGTCAATGTGCAGGTGGCGGAGGCGCTGCTCAGCATGGGGGACCTCACGACCGCGCGGGAGCACGCGGCGGCGGCGGTCGACACCCGCGCACACGACCGCGGCCGGGTGCACCGGCTCGCGATCCTCACCCATGTCGAACTGCGGCAGGGGGAGGCCGACCGGGCCGTGGCCACCGCGGTCGAGATGGCCGAGCAGGCGCGGGGCATGGAGTCCCAGCGGCTGAGAGACCGACTGCGGGCCGTGCGCGAACATCTGGCGGCCAGCGGCTGTGCCGAGGCCGACGAGGCGGCCGAAATGATCGACGGGGCGTTGCGCATTCCCCTGTAAGGCCGCCGCAAAGGGCCGCCGGGCGCTGGTTCCCCCAGCGCTGCGCTACTGCGATGTTGCCATCTACGTGCATCTCCATGCCGGAAGGTGGCAGAACTGTGCAGTGGACGAACCTAAACGAACAAACTGTGTATGAGAACCCGTGGTTCCGGGTGAATCTCGCGGACGTCGAACTCCCCAACGGCCGTCATCTGGACCACTTCCTCATCCGCCTGCGCGCGGTCGCCGTCGCGACGGCCGTCAACGAGGCGAACGAGGTGCTGATGCTCTGGCGCCACCGCTTCATCACCGACAGCTGGGGCTGGGAACTGGCCGCGGGCGTCGTCGAGGACGGGGAGGACGTCGAGGCGGCCGCGGCCCGCGAGATGGAGGAGGAGACGGGGTGGCGGCCGGGGCCGCTGCGCCACCTGCTCACCGTCGAGCCGTCCAACGGCCTCACCGACGCCCGGCACCACCTGTACTGGGCGGAGGGGGCCACGTACACCGGCTACCCCGAGGACGACTTCGAGTCCTCGCGCCGCGAGTGGATACCGCTGAAACTGATCCCGGACATGATCGCCCGGGGTGAGGTCCCGGCCGCCAACATGGCGGCCGGGCTGCTGATGCTGTATCACCTCAGGCTGGGCCAGGGGGAGTTGGCCTCCGGCTCCAGCAGGTAGGCACGGCTTTCGGTCAGCTGGTCACGGCTGTGGTCAGCGCCCGAGGGCCTGCCACACGGCGACGGCGAGCGCACCGAGTGCGGTGAGCGCCGCCACCGCGGGCAGCGGCCAGCGGGCGTGCTCCAGGGCGCTGACGCGGGCGACCAGATCGGCGAGATCCTTGTCGTTCTGGTCGTCCCGCAGCGTCTGCACGGCGAGCCGTCCCTCGATGTGGGCCAGTCCCACGTCGAGGCGGCGGCGCACCTCCGCGAGTTCGTCTACGACCACGCTCTGTTCCGGGTCGGTGGTCACGATGTTCCGCTCCTTCACGGGAGAGTCGACTCAGTTGTTGTGACGGTGAGTCAACTCCCTTTGCGTGCAGGGCGGGAGCGTGTGTTCGGGGCATATGCGAGCACACCCCGCACACCGCGCGCGCCCCCGCACACTCCGTGCGAATCAGGAGTGCGGGGGGCGCCGGTCACGCTGTGTACCGGGCGGGGATCAGCCGTACGGGTAGAAGCCCGAGCCCGTCTTGCGGCCGAGGCGGCCGGCGTCGACCATCCGCTGGAGCAGCGGCGGGGCCGCGTACAGCGGCTCCTTGAACTCGGCGTACATCGAGTCCGCCACCGAGGCGACCGTGTCCAGACCGATCAGGTCCGCCAGCTTCAGCGGGCCCATCGGGTGGGCGCAGCCCAGCTCCATGCCGTTGTCGATGTCCTCGCGGGACGCGATGCCCGACTCGAACATCCGGATCGCCGAGAGCAGGTACGGGATCAGCAGCGCGTTCACCACGAAGCCCGAGCGGTCCTGGGCGCGGATGGCGTGCTTGCCGAGGATCTTCTCCACCATGGCGTGCGCCCGGCTGATCGTGCCCTCGGAGGTGGTGAGGGCCGGGATCAGCTCGACGAGCTTCTGCACCGGGGCCGGGTTGAAGAAGTGGATGCCGATGACGGCGTCCGGCCGGGAGGTGGCGACGGCCAGCTTCACCAGCGGGATGGAGGAGGTGTTGGAGGCCAAGATCGCGTCCGGGCGGGTCACCACCTGGTCCAGGACCTGGAAGATCTCCGTCTTGACCTGCTCGTTCTCCACGACGGCCTCGATCACGAGGTCGCGGTCGGCGAACTCGCCGAGGTCGGTGGTGAAGCTCAGGCGCCCCAGCGCCGCGTCGCGCTCCTCCTCGGAGATCTTGCCGCGCTCGGCGGCCTTCGAGAGGGAGTTGTAAAGGCGCGTGCGGCCGATCTCCAGGGCCTCGCCCGTGGTCTCGGCGACCTTGACCTCAAGGCCGCTGCGGGCGCACACCTCCGCGATGCCGGCGCCCATCTGGCCGCAGCCCACCACTCCGACGCGTTCGATGTCGGTCACATCGTGCCTTTCGCTCTACGTCACGCTCTAGGGTCCGGGGGCCCTGCCGGTGTCTCCGGGGGCCCGCCGTGAACCCCCGACGTTACTCCGCGCCTGACGGGTTCCGGCCGGGAGGGCGGGCATGCTGGGCCGGACAGCGGGTCCGTACCGGAGCGGTGAGGTGTTGTTTTGTGGGACATGTCGCACGAAGGCGGCTTGTGGCCGGAGCGGTCGGAGCGCTCTCCGCGCTGACCCTGACGGGCAGTGCCGCCGGGCGCCCGAGACCGCCCCGGCGAGACGGGATGCGGGGCATGTGGCTGGCCTCCGTCGCCAACCGGGACTGGCCGTCCCGCACGGGCCTCACCGCTGATCAACAGCGCGCTGAGCTGCTGGTTCACCTGGACACGGCGGTACGCAGGAAGCTGAACGCGGTGATCTTCCAGGTCCGTCCGACCGCCGACGCGCTGTGGCCGTCGCCGTACGAACCCTGGGCGGAATGCCTCACCGGGAAGCAGGGCCAGGACCCCGGCTGGGACCCCCTCGGCACGGCCGTCGAGGAGGCCCACCGCAGAGGGCTGGAACTGCACGCCTGGTTCAACCCGTACCGGGTGGCGAATCACACAGACCCCGGGCGGCTCGTGGCGTCCCATCCGGCACGGGTGCACCCGGAGTGGGTGATCCCGTACGGCGGAAAGCTCTACTACCACCCGGGGCTCCCGGAGGTCCGCCGCTTCGTGCAGGACGCGATCCTCGACGCGGTGCGGCGCTACCCCGTGGACGCCGTGCACTTCGACGACTACTTCTACCCGTACCCGGTGCAGGGCGAGACCTTCGACGACGCGGCCGCCTTCGCGCGCCACGGGCGCGGCTTCGCCTCGCTGGCGGACTGGCGGCGGCACACGACGGACGTGCTCGTACGGGAGACGGGGGAGCGGCTGCGGAAGGTGCGGCCCGGGGTGCGCTTCGGGATCAGCCCCTTCGGGGTGTGGCGCAACGCCGACCGGGACCCCGAGGGGTCGCGGACCCGGGCGGGCGCGGCCACGTACGACGACCTCTACGCGGACACCCGCACGTGGGTGCGGGAGGGCTGGGTGGACTACATCTGCCCGCAGCTCTACTGGAACGTCGGCTTCGAGGCCGCGGACTACGCGGAACTGCTGAAGTGGTGGGCGGGCACGGTGCGCGGGACGGGAGTCTCCCTGTACGTGGGCGAGGCGCTCTACAAGGCGGGGGACCCGGCGCAGCCCGCGGCATGGCAGGACCCGGCGGAACTGTCGCGTCACCTGACGCTGGCGAAGACGTATCCGGAGGTACGGGGGCACGTCTTCTTCTCGGGGCGGGAAGTGGGGGCGGACCGGATCGGGGCGATGGCGAGGGTGGTGGCGGACCACTACTGACCCCGGGAGGGACAGTGGCGGTCGCTGTTCTTTCGCGCCCCTGCGGGGCGCCCGGTCAGGGCGCAGAATGCGGGCATGAGTGATCACGGTGGCAGGTCCTGGGAAGCCCTCGATGCCGAAGCGCGGCGGGTGCGGCTCGGGGAGGTGCAGGAGACGTACTTCGCGGAGGTCCTCCAGGAGGACGACCGGCCCGCCGGGGCGACGTACACCCTGGAGGGCCAGCACATCACCGACCGGTCCGCCCTCTTCCTCGCCCTCGGCGAGGCGATCAACGGGCCCGGCGGATACTTCGGGGGCAACCTCGACGCCCTCAACGACTGCCTGCGCGGCGGCTTCGGGGCCACCGCCCCCTTCGTCCTGGAGTGGCGGGACTCCGAGGTCGCCCGCACCCACCTCGTCGCCTACTTCGACTCCGCCCTCGACGTCTTCCGCGACCACGCCGTCGAGGTGCGGCTGACGTGAACCCCGGCCCCCGGGGCGGACCGGGCCGCCGGTTCAGACCAGGGAGTCGTAGGCCGTACGCAGTCTCCGTACGCCCTCGGTGAGTTCCGCCGTGCTCGCCACCGCCGCGAAGCTCAGCCGGACATGCTGCGCCGGGGGCTCCGCGCTGAAGTACGGGCGGCCCGGCGCGATCGCCACCCCCGCGCGCAGGGCCGCCGACACCATCGACGGCTCGTCCACCCCGTCCGGCAGGCGCAGCCACAGGTGGTAGCCGCCCGAGGGGACGTGCGGGAGGGCCAGTTCCGGCAGGTGCAGGCGCAGGGCGGAGACCAGGGTGTCGCGGCGGACCCGCAGCTCGGCGGACACCGTGCGCAGGTGGCGCGGCCAGGCCGGGGAGCCGACCAGTTCCACCGCCGCCTCCTGGAGGGGGCGCGGCACGAAGAAGTTCTCCACCACCTGGATGGCCCGCAGCCGCTCCAGGACCGGGCCGCGCGCCGCCAGCGCGCACACCCGGAAGCTGGGCGAGGTCGCCTTCGTCAGCGAACAGACGTGCACGACGACCCCCTCGTGGTCGTCCGAGGCGAGCGGGCGGGGCAGCGGGCCCGCGTCCGCGTGCACCAGTCGTCGTACGAAATCGTCCTCGACCAGGAAGGCCCCCGCCGCCCGCGTGATGCGCAGCACCTCCGGGCGGCGCGCGTCCGAGAGCACCGCGCCGGTCGGATTCTGGAAGAGGGGCTGGCAGATGAAGACCCGGGCCCCGGTGGCCCGGAAGGCGGCCTCCAGCAGGTCCGGACGTACGCCGTCGGCGTCCACCGGCACGGGCACCGGCCGCAGCCCGGCGGCCCGCGCGACGGCGAGCAGCCCGGGGTACGTCGGGGACTCGACCAGCACGGCCGAGCCGGGCGGCGCGAGGGCGCGCAACGTGGTGGTCAGGGCGCTCTGGCCGCCCGCCGCGATCAGCACGTCGGCGGCGGTGATCGCCCCGCCGATGCCCCGGGCGAACCACTCGCGCAGCTCGTCGATGCCCTCGACGGGCGGCCGCCCCCACGCCCCCGGACGGCGTCCGGCCCGGGCGAGGGCGGCGGCCATGGCCTGCTCCGGCTGGAGGGAGGCGTGCAGATAGCCGCCGTTGAACTCGGTCACCCCGACGGCGGGCGCGGACAGGGTGACCAGCAGGCCCGTCGCGTCGACGGCGCGCGGCGCGGGATCGGTGGCGCCCTCGGCGCTGAGCGTGACCTCCTGCCAGGACGTGTCACCGGCCGCGCGCGCCTCCGTCCGCGGGTCCGCGGTGCGGAACGCCCCGGCGCCGGGCCGCGTCTCCACGAGCCCCTCGGCCGCGAGCCGGGCCAGCGCCCGGGAGACGGTCACCGGACTGACCCGGTACTGCTCGACGAGGGCCCGGCTGGACGGCAGCTTTCCACCGGGGGAGTAGCGGTGAAGATCTGCGCGAAGGGCTGAGGCCAGTTCAGAGACGCTGCTACGCTCATGCATGAACGCAGAGAATAGCGCTACTGCCCACAATGCGATAGCAGTTGACGGCCCCTCCCAGCACCCGGGGCGCATGCCGGGGGCGCCCGCCGGTGCACAGCACACGCAGATCCCGGCCCAGGCCTCCGGCGCGGGCATCGCGACGGAGCGGGCTGACGCGGCGGGCCCGGTGGGGCGGACGTGCGGGGCGGGCTCCGCGGAGCAGACGGGCCCGGTGGGCTCGGTGGAGCGGACGAGTGCGGCAGGCCCGGTGGGACGGACGGACGCGGCGGGGCCGGTTCGGTGGGGTCGTCCCCGGGGGCGGCGGACCCGCGCGGCAGAGTTCCCGGTGCGCGGGGGAGTTCCGGCCCGCAGCGGCACCGTGCTCGCCGCGCTCGGGGTCGTGGCGTTCTCGCTCACCTTTCCCGCCACCGCCTGGGGTCTCGACGGCTTCGGGCCCTGGACGCTGGTGTCAGTACGGAGCGTGCTCGCCGCCCTCGTCGCGGGCGGCGCCCTGCTCGCCCTGCGCGTGCCCGTGCCCGAGCGGCGGCACTGGGGCGGCCTGGCCGTCGTCGGCATCGGGGTCGTCCTCGGCTTCCCGATGCTGACCACCCTCGCCCTCCAGACCTCGACCACCGCCCACGCGGCCGTCGTGGTGGGCCTGCTGCCGCTGACCACCGCCGTCTTCTCGGCCGTACGCACCGGCCACCGCCCCTCCCGCGCCTTCTGGGCGGCGGCGCTCGCCGGGGCGGCCGTCGTGATCACCTTCACCGTGCAGCAGAGCGGCGGCGCCCTGTCCGGCGCGGACCTCCTCCTCTTCGGGGCGCTGCTGGTGTGCGCCGCCGGGTACACCGAGGGCGGCCGACTGGCCCGGGTGATGCCGGGCTGGCAGGTCATCGGGTGGGCATTGGTCATGTGCCTGCCGGTGGCGCTGCCCACGGCGGTGGTCGCGCTGGCGGTGGAGCCGTCGCACCTGACGGGGAAGGCACTGGCCGGGCTGCTGTGGGTGGCGATCGGCTCGCAGTTCCTGGGCCTGGTGGTCTGGTACCGGGGAATGGCGGAGATCGGGGTGGCCCGGGCCAGCCAACTCCAGCTCGCACAGCCGCTGTTGACCCTGGTGTGGTCGGTGCTGCTGCTGGGCGAGGTGCTGCCGGTGGCGGCGCCGGCCGCGGCGGTGGCGGTGCTGGTGTGCATCGCGGTCACCCAGCGGGTGCGGGCCTGAGTGGCGTCAACTCCCTTGCCGCGCACTAGACTTGGCGCTTCCGAGCCGACCTCTGGAGGTCAGTGGCGATGCGGGCGAACGTGGGCGACCGGTTGCTGACGCACGGCAGGATCGTGGGGCAGCGGGACCGGGTCGCGGAGATCGTGGAGGTGCTCGGGGCGGACGGGCTGCCGCCGTACCGGGTGAGGTTCGAGGACGGTCACGAGACGGTGATGTCGCCGGGGCCGGACACGGTGGTGCGCCACCGGGAGGGCCCGTAAGGGGTGGGGGCTGTTCCGATGTGCGGGGCTGTTCCGATCTGCGGCTCCGCCGCGCGGGCGCGCCCAGCAGGCTCACCGCCGTCAGGGAGCGCCCCGTCAGGGGCGCGGGGAACTGCGCGACCAGCCACCCACTCACCCGCACGGAACCGTGCAATGGCCCCGCGGGTTTAGGTGAAGGGGCGGGGCTGGGGACCCCCTTGCCCCGGCGGGCCGGGGCTGAACGCACCCCAGTGCCGGGAGGCGGGCCGGGGGCCCCGGCGTCGCGGGCGTCCGGCACGCAAGGTGCGGGCGGGGGCCGGTATCCGGGTGGGCCCGGATCGGGCGGGCCGCCCCCTTGCCCGCCCGTCCCGCCCCCGGGGGGCGGCCCCGCCGCCCAAGGGGGCTGGGGGAAGGGGAAGGGGAGTGTGACCGCCGCCCGAGGGGCAGGGGGAAGAGGAGGGCGAGCTGCCGCCCAAGGGGGCTAGGGGGAAGGGGAGGGAGCGCGGCCCCGCCGTCCAAGCGGCCCGGGCTGGGCGGCGTCAGTAGAAGTGGCGCAGGCGGGGCCACACCGTGGACCACGGGCCCGTCGTCCCCGCGCAGAGGACCACCACCGCACCCTGCTCCTCGTTCGCCACCCCCGCCCCGTTGTCCACCCGCCCCACCTCCTCGCACCCGCGGAAGAACTCCCCGGCGCCCCCCTCCGTGCCCCGCTGCCGCACCACCAGCACCCGCCCCGTCGCGGAGTCCGGCGGCGGCCCCCAGTCGGCGAAGCTCATGTGCCCCGAGTACGGCGCGGGCAGACCCCGCGCAGGCCCGTACCGTACGAGAGCACCCGCCTGCCCGTAGTTCTGCGTGAAGATCACCGACCGGGCCCGCTCGCCCGGCGGCACCTTCGCCCACCCCGCCGCCACCGCGTCCGCGAACTCCGGCCAGCCCACCTGCTCGCCCTGCTCCGGGTTGATCCCGTTCACCCACGACACCTGGCTCACCGGCAGCACCGGCAGCCCCACCGCCAGGCTCATCGCCGCCGTCACCGCGACCGCCCCGGCCAGCAGCCCCCGCCGCACCCGGCCCACCAGCCACTCCACCACCGGCGGGCACCCCGCCGCCAGCAGGACCAGCAGCAGCGGCAGCGCGTAGTACGGCTTGCCGCCCGTGCCGATCACCTGGAGGCAGAGCAGCGGATACGCCCACGCCACCGCCCGCGCCCACCCCACCCGCTCGTCCCGCCACAGCCGCAGCCACCCCGCCACGCACAGCGGTACGTACAACGGCGACAGGAACAGCAACTGCTGCGGCACGAACAGCAGCCGGTTCTCCGTCCCGTCGTCCGCCACGATGCCGCCCGCGACGGTGAGTTGGGGCCAGCCGTGCTGCTCCTGCCACCACAGGTTGGGCCAGGCGATCAGCACCGCGAGCGCCACCCCCACCCCCAGCCACCCGCTGCGCAGCAGCCGCCGGGGCCCGGCCACCGCGAGCCCGCCGAGCAGGGCGGCGACCAGCATCGCCACCAGGTACTTGTTCTGGATGCCGATCCCGACGGCCGCCCCCACCGGCGCCCACCAGCGCGGATCGCGGGTGCGCAGCAGCCGCAGGAACAGCCAGCCGATCGCCAGCCACGCCACCAGGTCGTACGTTGCCGTGGTGACGATGTGCCCCACGGCCAGCACGAACGTCGACGTCGCCGCGAGCACCGCCGCCAGCACCTGCGCCCGCCGGTCCCCGGCCAACTCCCGTGCCACACCCGCCACCAGCAGCACCAGCACCACGCAGGCCAGCGTCCCGGCGACCCGCAGCCCCGCCGGTCCGTCCCCGAAGACGGAGCTGAACGCCCTGGTCAGCAGCGGGGTCAGGGGTGGCTGGTCGACGTACCCCCAGTCCGGATGGTCCCCGGCGACCAGGAAGTACAGCTCGTCGCGGTGGTAGCCGTACCGGCCCGACAGGGCGGTGAGGAGCCCCGCCGCGGCGGCGCACACGGCGACGACGGGAGCGGTGGCGAAGGGGTGGAGCGCGCGGGCCTCGGAGAGGGTCTGACCCTTGTCGTACACGGCCCGGAGCCTACGGCCGCGACGCCCCCGCCAGAAGACCTCGTACCGCAACGAATCGGTCAAGTCGGATACGGGGCGGGCGGTGCGCTTGCTGCGGTGCATCCTGCACGCGTGCTGCGGGTCCGTCCTGCACGCGTGCTGCGGGGCGGCCCGGGTGTCCTGCGCCCCGCCCCGGGCTGCGCCCCGCCCCGGGCTGCGCCCCGCCCCGGGCTGCGCCCCGGGCTGCGCCCCGGGCTGCGCCCCGGGCTGCGCCCCGGGCTGCGCCCCGGGCCCTCGCCCGATATTCCCGTGAACGGCGGCGCGTTGGCCGCTACGGTGGCCCCTCGCCCACCCCACGCACGCCAGGAGCCGTATCCGTATGCCGCAGTCCGCCCCGTCCCGTCCCGGCCCCGTCATCCGTCTGCGGGAGGGGCTCGTCCGAGGGGTGGAGACCGCTCCGGGCGTCGTGTCCCACCTCGGAATCCCGTACGCCGCACCGCCGTTCGGTCCCCGTCGCTTCCGGGCCCCGCAGCCGCCCGCGCCCTGGGACGGCGTACGCGACTGCACCGCCTTCGGGCCCATCGCCCCGCAGTCCGCCGAACTGCCCGGCGCGCCCGCCTGGTCGCCGGGTGACGAGGACGTACTGACCCTCAACACCTGGGCCCCGGCGGGGAGTTCGGGACTGCCGGTCTTCGTCTGGCTGCACGGCGGTGCGTACACCTTCGGCTCCAGCGCTCAGCCCGACTTCGACGGTACGGTGCTGGCCCGTGCCGGACTGGTGGTCGTCACCGTCAACTACCGCCTCGGCTTCGAGGGGTTCGGGCACGTGCCGGGCGGCGCAGCGGAACTCCCCGAGAACCGGGGTCTGCTCGACCAGGTCGCCGCCCTGCGCTGGATTCGTACGAACATCGCGGCCCTCGGCGGCGACCCCGACCGCGTCACCGTCGCCGGACAGTCCGCCGGGGCCACCTCCGCCGTCAGCCTGCTGCTGCGGGAGGAGGCGCGCGGCCTGTTCCACCGGGTCGTCGCGCACAGTGCGGTCGGGCCGTGCTTCTCGCGGGAGCTCGCCGAGGACGTCACCCGTGAGGTGGCGGCCGAGGCCGGGGTCCCGGCCACCGCCGAGGGGCTGCTCGGGGCGTCCCCCGCGGCGCTCGTGGCCGCCTCCGACCGGGTGGCGGCGTCCTGGAAGCAGGACGCCGGGAGGGGCCGCAGGCGCTACGACCCGGTTCTGTACGGTCCGGTCGCCGACGGCGCGGACCTGCCCGCCGATCCCCTCGCCGGGCACGCCGGGGCCTCGCTCGCCGGGGTGGACCTGCTGGTCTGCCACACCACCGAGGAGCAGTGGCTCCTCGACGCCGTCGGCAACATCGCCAAGGTGACCACGGAGGCCGAACTCGCCCGTTTCCTGGCCGACTTCGACCTCCCTGCCTCCCTCCTCGCCGCCTACCGGGACCGGATGCCGGGCGCGTCCGTCCTCGACCTGTACCTCGCGCTGATGGGCGACCGGTTCTTCTCCGAGTACAGCCACCGCGTCGCCGACGCCCATGTCCGGGCCGGGGGCCGCACCTTCCTGTCCCGCTACGCCCGGCGACGTACCGCAGCCGACGGAACGCCCCAAGTGCGGGCCTGGCACTGCGCGGACGTCCCCTTCGCCTTCGGCAACCACCACGACCCCGCGCTGGAGTTCCTCATCGGCGGCCCGCCCGTGCCCGATGACGACGCCCTGTCCGTCCAACTGGTGAACGCCTGGGCCGAGTTCGCGGCAACCGGCGACCCGGGGTGGAAGCCCTACGAGGGCCGGGCGGACGACGCGGTACGGATCTGGGGTGCGGCCACCGCGGACGGCCCGCCGCGCGAGGCCTGGCGGGACGTGGACCTCGGGGCCGAACGCCCCTGAGCGGGAAGGGCGTTACCTGGGGAGTAATCGACGCCCGGGTCCGGTTGGGAGACCGTGGGCACGTCGCCGGGGGAACGCACCGGGCGCCCCCGGACCCGTACACCTGACAGAACAGAGGACACCACCATGAGCGTCGACTTCCGCACCTCCCTCCAGAACTACTTCGCCGCCTGGAACGCCACCACCGGGCCCGACGACCTCGCCAAGGCCGTCGCGGTCGCCTTCACCGAGGACACCGCGTACACCGACCCGGTCGCCGACGTGCGCGGGCACGCGGAGGTCACGGAGATGATCGCCGGGGCGCACACCCAGTTCCCCGGCTTCGAGTTCCGGCTCGCCGGCGAGCCCGACGGGCACCACGACATCGTCCGGTTCCACTGGGAGCTGGTCTCCCTGACGGACGGGTCCGCGCCCATCGCGGGCTTCGACGTGGCCACCGTCGCGACGGACGGCCGGGTCTCCTCGCTCAAGGGCTTCCTGGACCGGCTGCCGGGGGCCTGAGCTACGGTACGCAAGATCGTCGCACGGGGGCGGGCGGGGCCAAATGGTCGCGTTCGGAGCGCTGTTGGCCCGGCCCGTCACATCGTCCGGGCGGCGATCGTCAACCAGTTGCGACCGTACGACGACAGGCGGCCGCGACCTCACGACGAGAGACTCCGGGGGACCCGATCATGGAACCGACACGCACCGCAGCCGACAGCCCCGACTTCCTGGCGGGCCAGTTCGAGGCCAACCGGGACCGGCTGCGCGGGGTCGCCTACCGGATGCTGGGCTCCTCCGCGGAGGCGGAGGACGCCGTGCAGGAGGCCTGGCTGAGACTCGGCAGACAGGATCCCGCCACCATCGACAACCTGCCCGGCTGGCTGACCACCGTCGTCGCCCGGGTCTGCCTCGACCAGCTGCGTTCGCGCACGACGCGCCGCGAGGACCCGCTGGACCCCCTCTCCGACACCCATGTGCCGGACCCGATCCTGCGCAGGGACGACGAGGCCGACCCGGAGCAGCAGGCGCTGCTGGCGGACTCGGTGGGGCTGGCGCTCCTGGTCGTACTGGAGACCCTGGGCCCGGCCGAACGCCTGGCCTTCGTCCTGCACGACATGTTCGCGGTGCCCTTCGAGGAGATCGCCCCGCTGGTCGACCGGACCCCGGCGGCCACCCGGCAGCTCGCCAGCCGGGCCCGGCGGCGGGTGCAGGGCACGGCCCCCGCGCCGGACACGAACGCGTCCCGGCAGCGCGAGGTGGTCTCGGCCTTCCTCGCCGCGTCCCGGGGCGGGGACTTCGACGGGCTGCTCTCCCTCCTCGACCCGCAGTGCGTGCTGCGCGCGGACGCGGGGACCTCGCCGCTGTCGAAGGTGGTGCGGGGGGCGCGGGAGGTCGTCTCGAACGCGCTCATGTTCCGGCAGGCGGCCCAGTACGCGCGGCCGGCGCTGGTGAACGGGGTGCCGGGCCTGATCAACGTGATCGACGGGAAGGTCATGGGCGTCATGGACTTCACGATCGTGGACGGCAAGATCCTCGAACTGAACATCCTCGCGGACCCGCCCCGCCTGGCCTCGCTGGACGCGAGCTTCCTGGAGGCGTAGCCCTCGTTCCGCCGCCAGGAAGCGCCCCGTCAGGGGCGCGGGGAACTGCGCGACCAGCCACGACGCTCCCGCACGGAACCGTGCGATGGCCGCGCGGCGAGCGCTTGCGGGAAGGGGCGGGGAGGGGAGCCCCTCGCCGAAGGCGGCCTGAACAGCAACCCACCACGGCCCGGGGGCGGGCCCCACTCACCGCCCCCGGCCCCCCAGGCGGGGGCGGGGCGCGCCCCCACCCCCGACGTGCCCCGGCACCGAAATTGCCTGCGGCGCCGCCCCAGCCCCACCCCTTCACCTCAACCCGCGGGGCAATGGACGGTTCCGTGCGGGTGCGTGGGTGGCTGGTCGCGCAGTTCCCCGCGCCCCTGAAGCGGCACGGACAGCGCCCAGCACAGGACGGTCCGGAGCCGCACCGCGAAACAGCCCCACACCCCCACACCCCGTACGCCCCCCACGTCACCCCCACCCGCCCCCACGAGATATCTTGACGTCAAGCAATGTTGCAGACGTGGAGCGGAGTACCCGGTGACTGACTCGACCATCATCTATACGCACACCGACGAGGCCCCGGCCCTCGCGACCTATTCGTTCCTGCCCGTCGTCGAGGCCTACGCCTCCACGGCCGGTGTCACGGTCGAGAGCCGCGACATCTCCCTCGCAGGCCGCATCATCGCGAGCTTCCCCGAGCGCCTGAAGGAGGAGCAGCGCATCGATGACGCCCTCGCCGAGCTCGGCGAGCTGGCCAAGACGCCCGGCGCCAACATCATCAAGCTGCCCAACATCTCGGCCTCGATCCCGCAGCTGAAGGCCGCGATCGCCGAGCTCCAGGCGCAGGGTTACGCCCTCCCGGACTACCCGGACGACCCGAAGTCCGACGAGGACAAGGACGTCCGCGCCCGTTACGACAAGGTCAAGGGCTCCGCCGTCAACCCGGTCCTGCGCGAGGGCAACTCCGACCGCCGCGCCCCCGCCTCGGTCAAGAACTACGCCAAGGCCCACCCCCACCGCATGGGCAAGTGGACCCCGGAGTCCAAGACCAACGTCGCCACCATGGGCGCCGACGACTTCCGCTCCACCGAGAAGTCCGCCGTGATCGCCGACGCGGGCTCGCTCCGCATCGAGCTGGTCGGCGACGACGGCTCCACCACCGTCCTGCGCGAGTCCGTACCGGTCCTCGCCGGTGAGGTCGTCGACGCCTCGGTCATGCGCGTCGCCGCCCTGCGCGAGTTCTTCACCGCGCAGCTCGCCCGCGCCAAGTCCGAGGGCGTCCTGTTCTCCGTGCACCTCAAGGCCACGATGATGAAGGTCTCCGACCCGATCATCTTCGGCCACGTGGTCCGCGCCTTCTTCCCCAAGACCTTCGCCCAGTACGGCGACGTCCTGGCCACCGCCGGTCTGACCCCGAACGACGGCCTCGGCGGCATCTACAAGGGCCTGGAGGCCCTGCCCCAGGGCGCCGAGATCAAGGCCTCCTTCGACGCCGAGCTCGCCGAGGGCCCGGAGCTGGCCATGGTCGACTCCGACAAGGGCATCTCCAACCTGCACGTGCCGTCCGACGTCATCGTCGACGCCTCGATGCCGGCCATGATCCGCACCTCCGGCCACATGTGGGGCCCGGACGGCAACGAGGCCGACACCCTCGCCGTCCTCCCGGACTCCTCGTACGCGGGCATCTACCAGGTCGTCATCGACGACTGCCGCGCCCACGGCGCCTACGACCCGGCCACCATGGGCTCCGTCCCGAACGTCGGCCTGATGGCGCAGAAGGCCGAGGAGTACGGCTCCCACGACAAGACCTTCGAGATCCAGACCACCGGCACTGTCCGCGTCGTCGACGCCAACGGCACCGCCGTCCTGGAGCAGGCCGTCGGCGCCGGTGACATCTTCCGCATGTGCCAGACCAAGGACCTCCCGATCCAGGACTGGGTCAAGCTGGCCGTCACCCGCGCCCGCGCCACCGGCGTCCCGGCCGTGTTCTGGCTGGACGAGGAGCGCGCCCACGACGCGCAGCTCATCACCAAGGTGAAGAAGTACCTGGGTGACCACGACACCGACGGTCTGACGATCGAGATCATGTCGCCGGTCAAGGCCATCGCGTACTCCCTGGAGCGCATCCGCCGCGGCGAGGACACCATCTCCGTCACCGGCAACGTCCTGCGTGACTACCTGACGGACCTCTTCCCCATCCTGGAGCTGGGCACCAGCGCCAAGATGCTCTCCGTCGTCCCGCTGATGAACGGCGGCGGCCTCTTCGAGACGGGCGCCGGCGGCTCCGCCCCCAAGCACGTCCAGCAGCTCGTCAAGGAGAACTACCTCCGCTGGGACTCCCTCGGTGAGTTCCTGGCGCTGGCCGTCTCCTTCGAGCACCTCGCCACCACCACGGGCAACGCGCGCGCCCAGGTGCTCGCTGACACCCTGGACCGCGCCACGGGCACCTTCCTCAACGAGGACAAGTCCCCGAGCCGCAAGCTCGGCGGCATCGACAACCGCGGCAGCCACTTCTACCTGGCCCTGTACTGGGCCCAGGAGCTGGCCAAGCAGACCGACGACGCCGCGCTCGCCGAGGCGTTCGGTTCGCTGGCGGCCAAGCTCGCCGAGCAGGAGGAGGCCATCGTCTCCGAGCTGATCGCCGTGCAGGGCTCGCCGGTCGAGATCGGCGGCTACTACCAGCCGGACGCCAAGAAGGCCTCGGCCGTCATGCGCCCGTCGAAGACGCTGAACGAGGCCCTGGCGACCCTCGCCTGAGCTTCTGACCGCAGCCTCTGACCGCAGCCTCTGACGCTGCGTCGACAGGACTGCCCCGGCCGGTACTTCACCGGCCGGGGCAGTCCTGCGTTCATCCCAGGAAGCCCCAGGCGAGCGCCCCCGCCGCCGCGATCCCGTACGCCCACACCCCGCCCCGCACGGCCCGTTCCCGTACCGGCGCACCCCATGTCGTACGGACGTCCATCAGCCACGCCAGCGCGGGCAGCACCAGCACCGCGTGCAGGCTGACCCCGTGCAGGGGCTTGAGCACGCCCGTCGAGGCGTACGCGTCCACCTGGTGTCCGGTACGGGTGAGGATCACCCCGCGCGCGATCATCGCCGCCCCCGACGCCAGCCCCACCAGCAGGAACGCGAATCCGGCCCGCAGTGCGAGCGGCATCCCGGCGGGGCCTCCCGCACCCCGCCGGAAGCACGCCACGGCCAGCACCGTCAGCAGCACCACCAGCAGTCCGCCGCCCACGGCGAGCGCCATGGACACGACCGTGTCGAAGCCGGTCTCCATGTTGAGGTGCGAGGGCCGGTGCCGCCACGCCTGGAGGGTGATCCCGCCGACCTCCAGCACGCAGTCCGCCGCGAACAGTCCGAGCACCACTGTCCGCGTGCGCTCGGTGATGCGCAGGTACGACGCCACCCACGCCACCGCGAGCAGCGTCACCCCGAAGGAGAGCCCGAAGGTGACGGGCTTGCGCCAGGACACGGGGCCGGTCCAGGGCCCGCCGTCCACCGCGAAGACCGCCAGGTGCAGCAGCCCGGAGGCGAGGAGCAGCAGGCCGACCAGGACGCAGGCGCGCTCGACGGGAAGCAGGGCGCGCGGGGCGGGGGCGAGGGTCGTCGTCATGCCGTCCAGGCTCCGCTGCGGGCGCGTGCGGGTCATCGTCCCCGGGGAGGCAGGCGTACTGCTTCGTCGGCAGTACGGGCAACGGGCGACCCGGCCGTCAGGGGGCGTCCGCCCCGGAGCCGAGACCTGTCAGGGGTCCCGGCGGGCGACCCGTGCGTCAGCGTGCGCCGTTCTTCCCTGCGGCGCGGTCGCCCTGCGGTGCGGGCTGCTGCTCGGAGTCCTGCGCAGATCCGGAAGCGAGCATCTCGGCCAGATTGTCGGTGGACAGCACCAGCACCGCCCCGACCAGCCCGGCGACGACGGCCGCCACCACTCCCGTCCAGTGGGCATCGCTCTCCCACGGCGTCCGGCAGAGCAGCCCGGCCGCGACCACGGCCAGCAGCGCCGCGTTGCGCACCACGTGGCGGGGGCCGATCGGCGCGGTGGTGGAGCCGAAGCAGTTGCAGGACTGGTCCTTGCCCCGCAGCAGCACTCCCGCGATCCCGGCGGTGAACCCCACCAGCAGCACCCCGGCCACGACGAAGCCCGCCACCCCGCCCGGCCACCACACCAGGAGCACCACCGAGGCGACCTCTCCCGCCACCACGCCCACCGCCACGGCGGGAGCGATCGCGGCGGGCACCGCCATGTCACGGGTCGCGGTAACGAACGACCGGAACGACGCGGCCGAGAGCAGCTTGCTCGCCGCCGAGGCCACGAACACCATCGCGACGAGTACGCGGCACGCCAGTACGACGTGGTCCACCGGCCGACCTCACTTCCCCCGGTAATGCGGCAGCCGCCATCTAACCCCATGCGCCCCACCCGCAACAGGTGCGATTCCGTCAACACGGCTCCCGCCGGGCCCCGTTGACCGGCGACTGTCCATCGCACCCGATCCAATGTTAGGTTTGCCTAACCTAAGTACATCGGGGAGTGAACGGCATGGCCAAGGACGGCAAGTACCGCAAGCCCGAACAGCGGGAGTTCCTCGTCCTGCGCGTCGTGGCCCGCAAGCAGATCAGCCCGAGCTTCGTCCGCGTCACCCTGGGCGGCGAGGCCCTGAAGAACTTCGTGCCGATGGGGTACGACCAGTGGTTCCGGGTCTTCCTCCCCACTGCCGCGGGCGTCCTCCGCCTCCCCAAGCGCACCAACGGTCTCTGGGTCGCCGAGTACATGCTCATGTCCAAGGACACCCGCCCCATCGGCCGCAACTACACCGTGCGCCGGCACCGCACCGAGGGCCTGTACGGCGAGGGCCCCGAACTGGACGTCGACTTCGTCCTCCACGAGGACGCCGAAGGCAAGCTCGGCCCCGCCTCGCAGTGGGCCCGCGACGCCGCACCAGGCGACGAGATCGGCATCTTCGACGAGGGCATCACCTTCCTGCCCCCGCCCCGTACGACCTGGCGCCTCCTGGTCGGCGACGAGAGCGCCCTGCCCGCCGTCCTCGGCATCCTCGCCTCGGCCACCGACGACACCCCCACCGAGGCCTACATCGAGGTCCCGGACCCCGAGGACGCCCAGCCCCTCCCCGACCCGCGCCCCCACACCACGATCCACTGGCTGACCAGGCCTCCGGGCACCCCCGTCGGCGACACCGCCCTCGCCGCCGTCCGCGCCGCCACCTTTCCTTCCGGCCCCGGCTACGCCTGGGCGGCGGGCGGCCAGCGGCTCGCCACCGGAATCCGCCGCCACCTGGTCACCGACCGGGGCTTCACCAAGGACACGGTGACCTTCACCGGCTACTGGCGCTGACGGCGCCCGGCCTCAGAGCGCGAGCACGGGCCGTACGCGAAAGTCCTCCCAGGCGTCCTCCCCCTCCTCCCCGTACACGAACTCCGCCGTCCCCGGATTGCGGTGCGCGGTGGCCAACGGCAGCCAGGCCAGCAGGTTCCCGTATCCGCCGCACACCGACTCGCCGCCGTCCCCGCCGTGCACCGAGGCGGGGTCGCTGCTCAACTCCGCGTGATAGGTGTCGTACGCGATCCGCAGCCCGAAGGCGTTCGGCTCCCGGTGCGGGCCGGTCGTGCTCCGGTACGGATCGCGGTCCAGCGGGCACTCGTCGCCCCACCGGAACAGGGTGTCCGCGCCCGCCCCGCACGCGTGCTCCCACTCGTCCGCACCCGGCAGCCGCAGACCCCGCACAGCGAGGGCGGCCGGTATCTCCTCGGGCGGCCCGCCCAACTCCTCCGCCTCGACGGCCATCAGCAGCGTCGGGAGCACCACCTTCCGGCGCGGGCTGAGCACCTCGGCGAGATGGGTCCGCAGGTCGGGCCCCGGCGCGAACCTCTGCGCCGCGCTCGCCGCGTAGTCCGCCTCCTGCGCGGGCGTCGGCCGCCAGGCCCCCACGTCGACCCCGAGCATCACCGGCCCACCGGGTATCAGCCCGTACTCCCGCCCCGCACGCTCGATCCGCACCCGGTGCCACGGGCCACCGAGATGCCGGACGGCGTCCACGGCGACCACCCGCCCGCCCACCCGCCGCGCGGCCTCTTCGGCGGCACGGTGCACGAAGGGCGGGGGGAGAGCCCGCCACTGCTCGAAAGTCAGCTCGACCACGTTCATGTGACGCAGTGTGACACCCCGGTCTGACAATGCCCGCCCGCCCTCGGCCTCCTCCTCGGCCCGACCTCGCCGACTACCCTTCCCCCATGGTCGGTGCAGAGCTCGTGACGGCGGTCCAGCGGGGGGACGCGGAGGCCGTCATCGCGTTGCTGGAGGCGGGAGCGGGCCCGGACACGGTCACCAGTGACGGCCTGCCCGTGCTGTGCCTGGCGATCGACGCCTATGACGCCGCTGTCGCGGAGGCGCTGGTCGGGGGCGGCGCGGACCCGGACCGCAGGCTGCCGGACGGAACGACCCCGCTGGTACGGGCAGTCGACGGCGGCTCCCCGGCAGTGGTCGACGCCGTGCTGGGCCGGGAGCCCCGACTGCGCCTCCCGGCGACCGAACGCGCGCACCTGCTCACCCTGGCCCGACGCTGGTACGAGCGGGGCGCGTCGGACGAACTCCGGGACCGTACAGGTCGGTCCGGTCCCGTGCACCAGGCCCGCGTGAGCGACGACGCGTGCGATCACGTGACGCAGGTGACGCTCGGCGGCCGCACGGCCCGCGCCGGGCACGGCGCGATCCTGACCAACCTGGAATGGGCCTTCCGGATCCTGACGCCGGTCGACGAACTGGTGGCCAGGGCCGTGGCACAGCGCGACCCGGACCATGTCGACTGGTCGGCCACCCGGTGGGTCCTCAACGAACGCCGCAGCAAGGAGACGTGGTCGGCCGTCACGGCGTACCGCCACAGCCCGTGTCCGGTGCACCGCCACTTCGTCCTCGACGTCCTCCGCTGGTACCTGCTGTTGCAGTCGAGCCGGCGCAACTCCTACGAGAAGGAGACGGCGGAACTCCTGGTCGCCTGGGCCACCGACGGCGAGGACGACCCCGGCGTCCTCGCCGAGGTGCTCCGCGTCCTGAACGAGACGGAGCACCGGGAAGCGGAGGCCGTGGGGTTGCGGCACGCCGGTCATCCGGACGCACGGGTCCGCGCCCGGACCCCCGACCTCCTGCTCGCCTGGGACACCGCACCCGCCCCCTCTCTCCGCGCGGAGGCCCGGACCGCGCTGCTGGTGCTCGTCGGGGACGAGGACCCGGCGGTGCGTGCCGAAGCGGGCGGGGCGCTGGCCGCGGCTCACGACGGCAGCTCCGCGTCCACGGACGCCGTCGTCGCTCTGCTCCAGGACGCGGTGGCCGAGGTGCGGGCCCGCACCTCGGCGGCTGTCGCGAGCGGCCCGGACCGTACGGCGACGGTCGCCGACGCCCTGCTGACCCTGCTCGACGAGGACGACTTCGCCACGCGGCTCAACGCCGTCCACGCTCTCCTTCGGCGGGACGACCCACGCACGGGGGAGGCGATCGAACGGCTGGGCCCGCTCTCCCGCCCCGGTTTCGAGGACGACCACCGGCTCGACGCGATCCTGAGATGGCAGTGGGACCGGCAGGACCGTTCCGCCGCCGAATAACACGCCCGGCCGTCCCGCTCCCTGTCACCCCCAGCCCCTCTTTGCATAAAACTGCGTTCGTACGTATAGTCATGCCATCAACGAGGAGGGTCCGATGGTGGTCAGGGCAGCAGTGGCGGGAGCGAGTGGATACGCGGGCGGAGAGCTGCTGCGTTTCCTCCTCGTGCACCCCGAGGTGGAGATCGGCGCGCTGACCGGGCACTCCAACGCAGGTCAGAAGCTCGGCACCGTGCAGCCGCACCTCGCCCCGCTCGCGGACCGCGTCCTGGAGCCGACCACTGGCGAGGTCCTCGCCGGTCACGACGTCGTCTTCCTCGCGCTGCCGCACGGCCAGTCCGCCGCCGTCGCCGAACAGCTCGGGGACGAGGTGCTGGTCGTCGACATGGGGGCCGACTTCCGGCTCGCCGACGCCGCCGACTGGGAGAAGTTCTACGGCTCCCCGCACGCCGGCACCTGGCCCTACGGCCTGCCCGAACTGCCGGGCGCCCGCGCCGCGCTGGAGGGGTCCAAGCGCATCGCGGTGCCCGGTTGCTACCCCACGGCCGTCTCGCTCGGCCTCGTACCGGCGTACGCGGCAGGGCTTGTCGAGCCCGACGCCGTGATCGTCGCCGCGTCCGGCACCTCCGGCGCGGGCAAGGCCGCCAAGCCGCACCTGCTCGGCTCCGAGGTCATGGGCTCCATGTCCCCGTACGGCGTGGGCGGCGGCCACCGGCACACCCCCGAGATGATCCAGAACCTCAGCGCGGTCGCGGGGGAGCGGGTCACCGTCTCCTTCACCCCGACCCTGGCCCCGATGCCCCGCGGCATCCTCGCCACCAGCAGCGCGAAGGCGAAGCCCGGGGTGACGGAGCAGGACGTACGGGCCGCGTACGAGAAGGCGTACGCCGACGAGCCGTTCGTGCGCCTCCTCCCCGAGGGGCAGTGGCCCGCCACCGCCTCCGTGTACGGCTCCAACGCCGCACAGATCCAGGTCGCGTACGACGAGGCCGCCCGGCGCGTCATCGTCGTCAGCGCCATCGACAACCTCGCCAAGGGCACCGCCGGCGGCGCGGTCCAGAGCATGAACATCGCCCTCGGACTCGACGAGTCCACGGGCCTTTCCTCGATCGGAGTAGCACCGTGAGCGACGCACGCGCAGCCGCCCGGCCGCACCCGACCATGAAACCCGCGCCGCTGCGCTGCGCGAGCGGAGAAGCGAACAAGGAGAAGCAGTGAGCGTCACGGCAGCACAGGGATTCACGGCGGCGGGCATCGCCGCCGGGATCAAGGCGAACGGCAACCCGGACCTGGCCCTCGTGGTCAACACCGGCCCGCGCCGCGCCGCCGCGGGCGTCTTCACCTCCAACCGCGTCAAGGCCGCCCCCGTCCTCTGGTCCGAGCAGGTCGTCAAGTCCGGCGAGATCGCCGCCGTCGTCCTCAACTCCGGTGGCGCCAACGCCTGTACGGGCCCGAAGGGCTTCCAGGACACCCACGCCACCGCCGAGAAGGCGGCCGACGTGCTCGGCATCGGCGCGGGCGAGGTCGCCGTCGCGTCGACCGGCCTCATCGGCGTCCTGCTGCCCATGGACAAGCTGCTCCCCGGCATCGAGAAGGCCGCCGCCGAACTCTCCGCCCACGGCGGCGAGAAGGCCGCCATCGCCATCAAGACCACCGACACCGTGCACAAGACGTCCGTGTACGAGGGCCAGGGCTGGACCGTCGGCGGCATGGCCAAGGGCGCGGGCATGCTCGCCCCGGGCCTCGCCACCATGCTCGTCGTCCTCACCACCGACGCCGACCTCGAAGCCCCCGTGCTGGACAAGGCGCTGCGCGACGCCACCCGGCAGACCTTCGACCGGGTCGACTCCGACGGCTGCATGTCGACCAACGACACCGTGCTGCTGCTCGCCTCCGGCGCCTCCGAAGTCGCCCCCGGCCACGAGGAGTTCGCGACTGCCGTACGTACCGTCTGCGACGACCTCGCCCGCCAGCTCATCGGCGACGCCGAGGGGGCCAGCAAGGACATCCGGATCGAGGTGATCAACGCGGCCACCGAGGACGACGCCGTCGAGGTCGGCCGGTCCATCGCCCGCAACAACCTCCTCAAGTGCGCCCTGCACGGCGAGGACCCCAACTGGGGCCGGGTCCTGTCCGCCATCGGCACCACGAAGGCCGCCTTCGACCCGAACGAGCTCAACGTGGCCATCAACGGCGTCTGGGTCTGCAAGAAGGGCTCCGTCGGCGACGACCGCGACCTGGTCGACATGCGCTACCGGGAGATCAAGATCACCGCCGACCTCGCCGAGGGCTCCGAGTCCGCCGTGATCTGGGCCAACGACCTCACCGCCGACTACGTCCACGAGAACAGCGCGTACTCCTCATGAGCACCCCTGCGAAATCCACCGCCCGCAAGCACACCGCCCTCCCCAAGGCGCAGATCCTCATCGAGGCGCTGCCCTGGTTGACCCGCCATCAGGGCAAGACCGTCGTCATCAAGTTCGGCGGCAACGCCATGATCGACGAGGACCTCAAGGCGGCCTTCGCCCAGGACGTCGTCTTCCTGCACCACGCGGGCCTGAGGCCCGTCGTCGTGCACGGCGGCGGCCCGCAGATCAGCAAGCAGCTGGACGCGGCGGGCATCGTCAGCGAGTTCAAGGCGGGCCTGCGGGTCACCACGCCCGAAGCCATGGACGTCGTACGCATGGTCCTGGCCGGACAGGTCCAGCGCGAGCTGGTCGGCCTGCTCAACCAGCACGGCCCCCTCGCGGTCGGCCTCACCGGCGAGGACGCGCACACCATCACCGCCACCCAGCACTTCCCGCAGATCGACGGCGCGGCCGTCGACATCGGCCGGGTCGGCGAAATCACCGCGATCGACACGGGCGCCATCGAGGCGCTCCTGGCGGACGGCCGCATCCCGGTCGTCTCCTCGATCGCCCGCTCCCAGGACGACGGCCATGTCTACAACGTCAATGCTGATACGGCGGCTGCGGCACTCGCTGCGGCGCTGGACGCCGAAACGCTGATGGTCCTCACCGACGTCGAGGGCCTCTACGAGGACTGGCCCAACAGCGACGACGTCATCAGCCGCCTCACCGCCACCGAGCTGGAGAAACTCCTGCCCGAGCTGGCCAGCGGCATGGTCCCCAAGATGCAGGGCTGTCTGCACGCCGTGCGCAACGGCGTCCACACCGCCCGCGTCATCGACGGGCGGGTCCAGCACTCGATCCTGCTGGAGATCTTCACGGACGAAGGAATCGGCACGATGGTCGTGCCCGACGAGCCCCAGGGGGAGCACCAGTCATGAGCAACGCCGACCTCGCCGGACGGTGGCAGAACGCCCTCACCGACAACTACGGCACCCCCACGCTCGCCCTCGTGCGCGGCCAGGGATCCACCCTCTGGGACGCCGACGGCAAGGAATACGCCGATTTCGTCGGCGGCATCGCGGTCAACGCCCTCGGCCACGCCCACCCGGCGATCGTCACGGCGGTCTCGCACCAGATCGCCTCCCTGAGCCACGTCTCCAACCTCTTCGTCGCCGAGCCGCCCGTCGCGCTCGCCGAGCGGATCATCGAGCTCTCCGGCCGCCCCGGCAAGGTCTACTTCTGCAACTCGGGCGCCGAGGCCAACGAGGCCGCCCTCAAGATTGGCCGGCTCACCGGCCGCACCCACATGGTCGCCACCACCGGCGGCTTCCACGGCCGCACCATGGGCGCCCTCGCCCTCACCGGCCAGCAGGGCAAGCGGACGCCCTTCCTCCCGCTCCCCGGCGACGTCACCCACGTACCGTACGGAGACGTGGAAGCCCTCCGCGAGGCCGTCACCGAGGACACCGCGCTGCTGGTCATCGAGCCCATCCAGGGCGAGATCGGCGTCGTCGTACCCCCGCCCGGCTACTTGTCGGCCGCCCGGGAGATCACCCGGGCCACCGGCACCCTCCTGGTCCTCGACGAGGTCCAGACCGGCACGGGCCGCACCGGCCACTTCCTCGCCCACCAGGCCGAGGAGGGCATCGACCCCGACATCGTGACCCTCGCCAAGGGCATCGGCGGCGGACTCCCGCTGGGCGCCACCGTCGCGTACGGAGCGGCCGCCGACCTCCTCAAGCCCGGCCAGCACGGCTCCACCTTCGGCGGCAACCCGACCGCCTGCGCCGCCGGACTCGCCGTCCTGGACACCATCGCGGCCGACGGACTCCTCGACGAGACCAAGCGCAAGGGCGAGAAACTGCGGGACGGGATCCAGTCACTGGGACACCCGCTGGTCTCCCACGTCCGGGGTGCGGGCCTGCTCCTGGGTATCGTCTTGTCCGAGTCCCTCGCTCCCCAGGTGCAGCAGGCGGCTCAGGACGCCGGTTTCCTGGTGAACGCGCCCGCCCCGGATGTCGTACGGCTCATGCCCGCCCTGACCATCGGCGACGACATCCTGGACGCGTTCCTCCAGGCCCTGCCAGGCGTTCTCGACACGGCACACGGGGACCAACGATCCGGAGAATGACGCAGATGACCGAGGCGCACGCGCGGGACAACGAACACGGCGGCAACGGCGGCCCCGCCGTACCCCAGACCCGGACCGCACGGCACCGCCGGATCGTGGACATCCTCAACCGGCAGCCGGTGCGCTCGCAGAGCCAGCTCGCCAAGCTGCTCAGCGACGACGGGCTGAGCGTCACCCAGGCGACGCTCAGCCGCGACCTCGACGAGCTCGGCGCGGTGAAGATCCGCAACACCGGCGGCGAGCTGATCTACGCGGTGCCCAGCGAGGGCGGCTTCCGCACCCCGCAGGCGCCGCTGGGGGAGTCCGCCAAGGAGGAGCGGATGCGCCGCCTCTCCGCCGAGCTGCTGATCTCGGCGGAGGCCTCGGCCAACCTGGTCGTCCTGCGCACCCCGCCGGGCGCCGCCCAGTTCCTGGCCTCGGCCATCGACCAGGCGGAGCTGCGGGCCATCCTCGGCACGATCGCGGGCGACGACACGCTGATGCTGATCAGCCGCGACCCCGCGGGCGGCCAGGCGCTGGCCGACCACCTGCTGCGCCTCGCGCAGAAGGAACGCTAGGCCGTCCGCTCCTCGTCCTTCCTGCTGCGGTACGACATCCAGGCGGCCACCAGCGCCCCCGACACGTTGTGCCACACCGAGAAGACCGCGGAGGGCAGCGCGGCCAGCGGGCTGAAGTGGGCGGTGGCCAGCGAGGCGGCGAGCCCCGAGTTCTGCATGCCGACCTCGAAGGCCATCGCCCGGCTCGCGGGCTTCCCGAGGCGGCCGAGCTTCCCGGCCCCGTACCCGAGGGCGAGCCCCAGCCCGTTGTGCAGCACCACGGCGACGAAGACGAGCAGGGCCGCCGACTTGATCGCGGCGGCGCTGCCCGCCACCACCACCGCCACGATGACGGCGATCGTCGCGGCCGACAGCCACGGCAGCGTGCCGAGCACCCGCGCCAGCCACCGCCCCGCCACCAGTCGTACGACGAGCCCCGCGATCACCGGCAGCAGCACGGTCTTGAGGATGTCCCCGACCATCGCCCCGGCGTCGACCGGCAGGTACTCCCCGGCCAGCAGCAGCGTCAGCGGCGGCGTGACCAGTGGAGCCAGCATGGTGGACACGGTCGCCACGGACACCGACAGCGCCACGTCGCCGCGCGCCAGGTACGTCACCACGTTCGACGCGGTCCCACTGGGCGCACAGCCCACCAGGATCACACCCGCCGCGAGTTGCGGCGGCAGGTTCAGCGCGTGGGCGATGAGCCACCCGAGTCCCGGCATGATCACGTAATGGGCGACGAGCCCGAGCAGCACCGCCCACGGCCGCTGGGCGACCCCCTTGAAGTCCACCGGTGTCATCGTCAGCCCCATGCAGAACATGACGATGCCGAGCAGATACGGCACGGAGGTCTTCCAGTCGGCGAAGGTGCCCGGGGTCAGCAGCCCCAGGGCACCGGCGAGAAGCACCAGTACGGGAAAGACGGTGACGGCCCGCCTGGCCGTACGTTCGGCAGCATCCGGGCTGGTGGGAGCGGGTGTCTCGGTTTCGGTACGCACGTCGTGATGCAACGCCCGGACGGCCCGCCCACGCAACACCGTCTCGATATGTGGTCGCTACACGTACGCATCAGTAGCGGGTGATCGCCGTCGCCCCGCCCGCCGTCCCGATGGCGACATGAGGCTTACGTCCGGGATCGACCCAGCGCAGGATCCGCCGCATCGCCTCCTTCGGCACGGACACGCAACCGGCCGTCGCACCGGGCCCGTTGACGTGCAGGAAGATGCCCGCACCCCGACCCCGTACGGGCCGGTCGTAGTTGAACCCCACCACCAGCGCGTGCGCGTACTGCACCCCGTAGGCGTCCAGCTTCTCGGACTCGCTCGCCCGGCAGTCCTTCGGGAGCCCCTCCACCCACCGGTTGTACGCGCGCGACAGGTTGTCCTGGCACCACCACGACCTCGCCCCGACCCGCCGGTAGCGGACCTGCGTCCCCACCGGCGCGGCCTCGGTCCCGAACCCGTACGGCAACTCGTACAGCCCCGTCGGCGTCGTGTTGGTGCTCTGCACCCGCGTCGCCCCCTCGACCAGCCCCTTCGCCCCGAACCGCGCCGGCGCGCTCCCCGCCGCGACCCACCGGGAGCCCCTGCGCTCCCACCAGGTCACGGTCCCCGCGCTGGACCGACCGCTGTCGGCCACGGCGGTGACGAGCTGGTGCCCGCCGCCGGTGTCGGCCATCCGCTCGGGAAGCGGGACTTCGGGGGCGCCCGCCCCCAGCAGACAGGACACCAGGACGGCACAACCGGCGGCGACGCGCGCGAGGATCATCCCCCGACGTTACGAAGCCTTCAGCGGCGGAAGCGGCAACGGCACTCCGGGAAGTCCGTCGATGCTGGTGGCGATGTCGTCCTTCTTCTCGAAGTACGCCGACAGCGACGCGTCGTCCTCCCGCGCGAACCGCGAGGTGTGCAGCGTCCGGTCCTCGTCGTACGTCATGAACGGCACCGCGTACCCGCACGTGTCCCGGACCTTCTCGGCGGTCACCACGATGACGGCCCGCAGCCCGTTGCGCGTGACGTCGTACCCGGTGAACCGCTCCAGCAGCCCCGGGAACCGCGGGTCGTCGCGGAAGACCGGCTCGCCGCGCCCGTGCACACGGACGATGTTCGGCGGTCCCTCGAAGGCGCACCACATGAGCGTGATCCGCCCGTTCTCGCGCAGGTGCGCCACGGTCTCGGCGTTGCTGCCCGCGAAGTCCAGATAGGCGACGGTGTGCTCGTCCAGCACCACCCAGGACCCCTTGAGGCCCTTGGGCGAGAGATTGATGGTCCCGTCACCGGCGAGCGGCGCGGTGGCCGTGAAGAACACCGGCTGCGCTTCGATGAAGGCGCGCAGCCGCCCGGATATGTCTGCGTATGACTTGCCCATGGGGTCATTCTTCGGCTCATGTGCGATGCGGACCAGAGTATTCACCAGCTGGACGCCTGCTTCCGGGTGCGGCTCGGTACAGCCGCACCCGGCCGTAAACCTACAGCTGGGCCCGCACGCCCGCGCCGTACTCCTGGACCTCCTCCGGGGACAGGTAGGCCTTCGTGCGTTCGAAGTCCTGGAGGGTCTTGGGGCGGTTGTCCTGGAAGCCGGTGCGGACGAAGTCGTCGCCGGCGACCGCGTTGAGGCCCCAGTTCACGACCACGCGGGCCCGGGCCGTCAGTGTGGGGAGGGCCATCACGTGGTAGCCGCGGGCCACCACCTGGGCGGGGAGGCCGTGGAGTTCGATGCCGAGCGGCTTGGAGACCGCGTCCGCGCCGCCCAGGTCCACCACCAGGCCCAGGTCCTTGTGGATGTACGGCTTCAGGGGGGTGCCCGTCATGCTCGCCACGATGTTGTCCGCGAGGACCTTGCCCTGGCGCTGCGCGTGCTGCGCGGTCGGGGGGCAGATCGCGTCGCCGCCCTTGGCCACGTCCGGCACCGCCGCCACGTCGCCCGCCGCGTACAGGCCGTCGTAACCCGGCACCTTCAGCTGGTCGGAGGAGATGATGCGGCCCCGGACGGTCTCCGCGCCGAGCGTGTTGACCAGCGGCGACGCGGCGACGCCCGCCGTCCAGATGAGGGTGCGGGAGGGGAGGGTGCGGCCGTCGGTCAGCTTGACCGTGGTCTCGTCGACGGCGGCGACGGAGGTGTTGAGGGAGAACTCGATGCCGCGTTCGCGCAGCATCGCCATCGCCTTCACGCCGAGCCGATCGCCCAGCTCCGGGAGCAGGCGCGGGGCCACGTCGACCAGGTGCCAGCGCACCAGGGACGGGTCCAGGCGGGAGTAGCGCTTGAGGGCGTTCGTGGTGAGGCGCTGGAGGCAGGCGGCCGTCTCCACGCCCGCGTAGCCGCCGCCCACGACGACGAACTGGAGGCGCGCCCGGCGCTCCTCCTCGTCCACGGCCGCCGCCGCCAGGTCGAGCTGCTCGATCACGTGGTCGCGGATGTACGCGCCCTGGCTGAGCGTCTTGACGCCCAGCGCGTGGTCGGTGAGGCCCGGGATGTCGAAGGTGCGGGTCGTGGACCCGGCGGCGATGACCAGGTGGTCGTACGGCTTGGCGGTGATCTCACCCGTCGTCTTGCGGACGATGCACACCTTCGCCTTGGCGTCGATGCCGATGGCCACGCCCGGCACGATCTTCGTACGCCGCAGACGGCGGCGCAGCGAGACCGCGACGGACTGGGGGGTCAGGACGCCCGCCGCCACGTGGGGGAGCAGGGGGAGGTAGAGCTGGTAGTCCTGCGGGGAGATCAGGATCAGTTCGGCGTCGCGCGGGGAGAGCTTGCGCTCCAGCCGGTGCAGGCACTCGATCCCGACGAAGCCTGCGCCGACCACCACAATCCTCGGTCGCGTCATCGTGTCCACTGCTCCTTCGCTCCGGCGGGAATCGCGGAAATCGTCTCCAGCATCGGCGTTGTTGCGCCTGCCCGCTCGTTGGCGGGGGATTCGCACGGCATCCGGGGCACCGGGACAGGGCTTTGACAAAACATACGGAGCTCTGCATAGTTATGCCTATCGCTTACGGGCCCGCCGCGCGGTCCTCGGCCTGTCCCCGAAGGGTGCGGCGGCCCGGCGCGACCTCGCCCGACCGCCACTCGTTACCCGTACGACGTGCCGCCTCCCCGTTCCTCCGCGCGGGGAGGCGGCAGCACATCGACACTTCCTGAGGAGTCTCTGCTGTGAGCAGCAACACCGGTGAAGGCCGGCTCTGGGGCGGCCGGTTCGCCGACGGTCCGGCCGAGGCGCTCGCCAAACTGTCCGCGTCCGTCCACTTCGACTGGGTGCTCGCCCCGTACGACATCGCCGGTTCCCGCGCCCACGCCCGCGTCCTGAACAAGGCCGGACTGCTCACCGCCGACGAACTGACCCGCATGCTCGCCGGACTCGACCTGCTCGAAGCGGACGTGGCGTCCGGCGACTTCGTCGGTACGGTCGCCGACGAGGACGTCCACTCCGCCCTGGAACGGGGTCTCATCGAGCGCCTCGGCGCCGACCTCGGCGGCAAGCTGCGGGCCGGGCGGTCCCGCAACGACCAGGTCGCCACCCTCTTCCGGATGTACCTGCGCGACCACGCCCGCACCATCGGCGGGCTCCTCGCCGAACTCCAGGACGCCCTGGTCGGGCTGGCCGAGGCACACCCGGACGTCGCGATGCCGGGCCGCACCCACCTCCAGCACGCGCAGCCGGTCCTCTTCGCGCACCACGTCCTGGCCCATGTGCAGTCCCTGTCCCGGGACGCGGAGCGGCTGCGGCAGTGGGACACCCGCACGGCCGTCTCTCCGTACGGTTCGGGCGCGCTGGCCGGGTCCTCGCTGGGCCTGGACCCGGAGGCGGTCGCCGCCGACCTCGGCTTCGAGCGGGGTTCGGTCGGCAACTCCATCGACGGGACGGCCTCCCGGGACTTCGTCGCCGAGTTCGCGTTCATCACCGCGATGGTCGGCGTGAACCTCTCCCGGATCGCCGAGGAGATCATCATCTGGAACACGAAGGAGTTCTCCTTCGTCACCCTCCACGACGCCTTCTCCACCGGCTCCTCGATCATGCCGCAGAAGAAGAACCCGGACATCGCGGAGCTGGCGCGCGGCAAGTCGGGGCGGCTGATCGGCAACCTCACCGGCCTGATGGCCACCCTGAAGGCGCTGCCCCTCGCGTACAACCGCGACCTCCAGGAGGACAAGGAGCCGGTCTTTGACTCCTGCGAGACCCTCGAAGTCCTGCTGCCCGCCTTCACCGGCATGATGGCCACCCTCACCGTCAACCGCGAGCGGATGGAGGAGCTGGCCCCGGCGGGCTTCTCGCTCGCCACCGACATCGCGGAGTGGCTGGTCAAGCAGGGCGTCCCGTTCCGGGTCGCGCACGAGGTCGCGGGCGAGTGCGTGAAGGTGTGCGAGGCGGAGGGCATCGAGCTGGACCAGCTGACGGACGATCAGTTCGCCAAGATCTCCGAGCACTTGAAGCCGGAGGTGCGGACGGTCCTGAACGTCCCGGGCGCACTGGCTTCCCGCAGCGGCCGTGGCGGCACGGCCCCCTCGGCGGTCGCCGCCCAGCTCGCGGAACTGAAGGCGGACCTGGCGACACAGCACGCGTGGGCCGAGGCCAAGAAGTAGCCCTCGATACGATCCCCAGGGGCCCGGACGTCACCCGTCCGGGCCCCTTCCGCTTGCTCCTCACCCTCCGAGTGAGACACCCGCGTCTCATTCGGGCTATCCTCGTCTCATGACAGTCGACCGCGACCGCGTCCTCCACTCCGCCGCCGCCCTCCTCACCCGCAAGGCCACCGCGACCATGGACGAGGTCGCCAAGGCCGCCGGCATCGGCCGTGCCACCCTGCACCGCCACTTCGCCGGGCGCGACGCCCTCATCAAGGCCCTGGAGGACCTCGGCATCCGGGAGCTGTACGCCGCCCTCGACAAGGCCGCCCTCGACGAGGGCACCGCCACCGAAGCCCTGCGC
The DNA here is from genome assembly GCF_044744005.1 of Streptomyces sp. NPDC087440. Taxonomy (NCBI): domain Bacteria; kingdom Bacillati; phylum Actinomycetota; class Actinomycetes; order Kitasatosporales; family Streptomycetaceae; genus Streptomyces; species Streptomyces sp. NPDC087440. The sequence goes on from NZ_JBIUXN010000034.1 coordinate 75,847, forward strand.
CGCCTCATCGCGGGCTCGGAGCCCGTCGCGGGTCTCTTCGCCTTCCTCATCACCGAGAACCAGCTCTTCGAGGGCGAGCAGAACGAGGGCTGGGACCAGATCGACGCCCGCATCGCCGCCCTCTTCCGGCGCGGCCAGGAGAGCGGCGAGTTCCGCATCGACCTCGGCCCGGCCTGGCTGACCGACGCCCTGTACGGGCTGGTCACCTCCGCCGCCTGGTCCATCCAGGACGGCCGGACCGCAAGCAAGGACTACCAGCACATGGTCGCCGAGTTGCTGCTCGGCGGCGCACGACGGAGCGTGGAGAAATGACAAGCACCGAACAACGGCACGCGGGAGCGGCGGAGTCCGGAGGCATAGCCAGTCCGGGCCGCTGGCTCGCCCTGGCCGTGCTCGTCTTCGCGGTGCTCCTGGTGGCCGTCGACGCCACCGTCCTCGGCCTCGCGACACCGTTCCTGAGCGAGGACCTGAAGCCCTCGGGCACCCAGCTCCTGTGGATCGGCGACGTCTACTCGTTCATCATCGCGGGCCTGCTGGTGTCCATGGGCAGCCTCGGCGACCGGATCGGACGCAAGAAGCTCCTACTCACCGGTGCCGTCGCATTCGGCGCGGTGTCCGTGCTCAACGCGTACGCCACCAGCCCCGAGATGATGATCGTCGCCCGTGCCCTGCTCGGTGTCGCCGGTGCGACCCTCATGCCGTCCACGCTCGCGCTGATCCGCAACATCTTCCACGACCCCAAGGAACGCAGCCTCGCCGTCGGCATCTGGGGCGCGGCGGCCTCGGCCGGTGCCGCGGTCGGACCCGTCGTCGGCGGTTTCCTCCTGGAGAACTTCTGGTGGGGCTCGGTCTTCCTGATCAACCTCCCCGTCATGGCCGTCCTCGTCGTCGTCGGCATCAAGCTGCTGCCCGAGTCCAAGGACCCCTCGCCCGGCCCCTGGGACCTCCTCAGCGTGCTGCTCTCGCTGGTCGGCATGGTCGCCGTCGTGTACGCCATCAAGGAAGCGGCCGTGCACGGCTTCCGCTGGGACATCGCGGCGGCGGGCGTCGTCGGACTGGGCGCGCTCTACTGGTTCGTACGCCGTCAACGCACCCTGAAGTCCCCCCTGTTGGACATGCGCCTGTTCCAGCACCGGGGCTTCTCGGGGGCCGTGCTCGCCGACCTCCTCACCATCCTCGGCCTCTCCGGGCTGGTCTTCTTCCTCTCCCAGTTCCTCCAACTGGTCCAGGAACGCTCGCCGTTGAACGCCGGACTCATCGAACTCCCGGCAGCCGTCGGCGCGGTGGGCGCGGGCCTGACCGCCGGATTCCTGGCCCGTCGTACGTCGGTGCGCCTCGCGGTGTCGGGCGGACTGACCGCCGTCGGGCTCTCGCTCCTGGCCTGCACCCTGCTCACCGCCGACACCGGGGTCGTGGCACTGGGCTGCGCCCTGTTCCTCGGCGGACTCGGCGCCGGACTGGCCTTCACCGTCACCGCCGACGTGATCCTCTCCAGCGTCCCCAAGGAGCAGGCGGGCGCCGCCTCCGCCGTCTCCGAGACCGCGTACGAACTCGGCGCGGCCCTCGGCATCGCCCTGCTCGGCTCCATCGTCACCGGCATCTACCGGGGTTTCCCGGTGCCGGACGGGGTGCCCGCCGACGTGTCGGCCGCCGCACACGACTCCCTCGGCGGGGCCGTGGAATCGTCGGCCGCCCTGCCCCAGGACCAGGCGGCCGCGCTCCTCGCCTCGGCCCGCGACTCCTTCACCGACGGCTTCCAGACCGCCGCCCTCGTCGGCGCGCTGGTGCTGTTCGCGACGGCGTGCGCGGCCTGGTTCATGCTGCGCGGCCAGAAGCTGGAAGAGGGCATCGAGCACTGACGTACGCCGACGCATGCAGACGAAAGGGGGCCCGCCGGACGATTCCGGCGGGCCCCCTCCCGTATCAACTCCTGCGCGGTCAGGCCGCCTTGGCCTTCGTGGCGTACATGTCCACGTACTCCTGGCCGGACAGCTGCATGACCTCCGACATCACCGAGTCGGTCACCGCGCGCAGCACGTACCGGTCGCGGTCCATGCCCTCGTAGCGGGAGAACTCCATCGGCTTGCCGAAGCGCACCGTCACCTTGCCCGGGCGCGGCAGACCCGCGCCGCCCGGCTGGATCTTGTCGGTGCCGATCATCGCGAACGGGACGACCGGGGCGCCGGTCATCAGGGTCAGCCGCGCGATGCCGGTGCGGCCCCGGTACAGACGGCCGTCGGGGGAGCGGGTGCCCTCGGGGTAGATCGAGAACATCTTGCCCTCCTCCAGCACCCGGCGGCCGGTCATCAGGGCCGCGACGCCGCCGCGCCCGCCGTCCCGGTCGACCGGGATCATGCCGCAGCTGGTGAAGAACCACGCCATGAGGCGGCCCTTGAGGCCCTTGCCCGTGACGTACTCGTCCTTGCCGATGTAGTGGACCTGGCGCTCCAGGCAGATCGGCATGATCATCGAGTCGATGAAGGTGAGGTGATTGCCGGCGAGGATCACCGGACCCGTCCCCGGGATGTTCTCCGCGCCCTCCACCTGGGGGCGGAACATCAGACGCAAGATCGGTCCGAGCACTGCCTTGATGAGCCCGAGACGGGACAACGGTTCCTCCGAAGTCGTGGGTTTCCGGCGAGCGGAATCAGGTTTACGCGGGACGGCGCAGGTGAGGACGATACTCGCGGGTCGCTGCTGATCGCACATCGGGTTCACCAGTTGGATACGCAGTGTTGACGTGTGTTTGCGGTGCGTTCCGTCCAGTGTCTCCCCTCCTTCATGCGTACGCGTCTACGATCGGGCCCCCATCAGGGCACGGGCCGGTCAAGCCCGGGTCAAGAACTCGCCGGGACAACGAGGAGATTTCATGACACACGGTGCGGAATTCGGCCCCGGGCGGCGGGCGTTGCTCGGTGCGGCGGTTCTCGGCGCGTCCGGCGCGGCGCTCGGAATGTCCGGTACGGCACAGGCCGCGGAATCCGCGAGACGTGGCGACGGTCACGGTGGACCCGCCTACAAGCGGCTGCCGGTCCCGACCGTCGTCGCGCACCGGGGAGCGAGCGGCTACCGCCCCGAGCACACCCTCGGCTCCTACCAGCTCGCCCTGGACATGGGCGCGCACGTCGTCGAGCAGGACCTCGTCCCCACCAAGGACGGCCACCTGGTCTGCCGCCACGAGAACGACATCACGGGCACGACGGACGTCGCCGACCACCCCGAATTCGCGCCCCGCAGGACCACCAAGACCGTGGACGGCGTGCAGCTCACCGGCTGGTTCACCGAGGACTTCACCCTCGCCGAGCTGAAGACCCTGCGCGCCAAGGAGCGCATCCCGGCCGTCCGCCAGCGCAACACGGTCTACGACGGCCGCTGGCAGATACCCACCTTCGAGGAGGTGCTGCGCTGGGCCGAGAAGGAGGGCCGCAGGCGCGACCGCTCGGTCTGGCTGCACGTCGAGACAAAACACCCCACCTACTTCCGCGGCCTGGGCCTCGGCCTCGAAGAACCCCTCGCCCGCCTCCTCCGTAAATACGGCCGCCACACCACGAACTCCCCGACCTTCCTCCAGTCCTTCGAGCCCAGCAGCATGCAGCGCATGGCCAGGCTGGTCTCGGGCCCCCGCGTCGTCCTCCTGGGCGCCGCCACCGACCGCCCCTGGGACTTCGTCCAGGCGGGCGACCCGCGCACGGTCGCGGACCTGGTCAAGCCCGAGGGCCTGAAGTGGATCTCCACGTACGCCCAGGGCATCGGCCCCACTCTGGACCTGGTCATCCCGCGCGACGCCGCGGGCAAGCTGGGCAAGCCCACCACCCTGGTCCGCGACGCCCACGCCCGCGGCCTGGTCCTCCACCCGTACACGGCCCGCAACGAGAACGCCTTCCTCCCCGCCGACTTCCGCAGGGGCGCCGACCCCACCGCGTACGGCGACGTCTTCGCGGCCTTCCGCACCTACTTCGCCACGGGCATCGACGGCATCTTCTCCGACAACCCGGACACGGCCCTCCTCGCAGCCGCCGACCACCGCCCGCAGTAACTGCGCACCGTAATCAATCCGTTACCCGTACGAGTGAGACGCGCCCGGATCGGCAACCGCCCCCGGTCCGGGCCGCGTCCCGCCGGGCATGGATCTACAGCCGCAAGAGGTGCAGGCCCTCACCCCCCTCCTCGCCGCCGAGGCCGCGGCGGAGGCGCCGGGCGCGGGGGTCGACGCCGCCGACCTCGAACAGGCCGTCTGGGTACGGCTGTTGGAGCACCCGGACGCCGCCCTCCCGCCGGAGCCCGCGGGCTGGGTGCGCGGCGCCGTCCGCGCCGAGGCCCGCCTCGCCCGCCGCCGGGTGCGACGGGAGGCCCCGTACGCCACCGAGCCCCCCGCGTCCCACGACGCGGGCCCCGAACCCGCCGTGCTCGCCGCCGAACGCCGCCGCGTGCTGCGCGCGGCGGTCGGCCGCCTCCCGGCCCGCTGCCGCCCCCTGCTGGCTCTGTTGTTGTCCCCCTCCGACCCCACCTACCGGGAAATCGCAGGGGAGTTGGGAATGTCACAAGGGAGTTTGGGGCCCATGCGTTCCCGTTGCCTGGGATGCCTGCGCAGAATGCTCGCGGCGGAGGTTGCGCCCCCTGTGCGCAGGGGAATGGAGCCGTAGAACCGGCCGGTGGAGCGGGCGAGCAGGAGGCAGCACATGGGCACGAGCGTGATCATCTCTGCGGTGGCGGACGAGCGGGACGCCGAGCAGATCCTCAAACTCCAGTACCTCTGCTACCAGAGCGAGGCGGAGCTGTACGACGACTACACCATCGAACCCCTCACCCAGTCCCTGGCGGACCTGACGGCCGAACTCGGCCGGGGCCACGCACTGGTGGCCCGCCTGGGCGGCGAGGTGGTCGGCTCGGTCCGGGCGACGGTCGACGCCGACGGCACGGCACACATCGGCAAACTCATCGTCCACCCCCGGATGCGCCGCCACGGCCTGGGCGGCCGCCTGCTCGCGGCCATCGAGGCACACGTGGCCGCGTCCCTGGACGCGAAGCGCTTCCGCCTCTTCACCGGCCACCGCAACGAGACGAACCTCCGCCTCTACCGCAACAGGGGCTACGCGACGGTCTCCCAGCACCAGTCCACCCCGAAACTGACCCTGATCACCCTGGAAAAGGAAGCCGAGTCCTACGCCACGAGCGCCTAGCCCCGCAGACGCCCCTGAAGGGAGCTGCGAAGCAGCAACCCTTCAGGGGCGCGGGGAACTGCGCGAGCAACCAAACAACAAGCCGCGCGGCGAGCGCTTTAGGGAAGGGGCGGGTCAGGGGCCGAATCCGGGGGTCCGGGGGCAGCGCCCCCGGCCTGAACCGCAACCACCAACCCCCCCCCCCCCCCCCCCCCCCCCCCCAAACCGCCCCCCCCCCCCCCCCCCCCAAAAACCCCCCCCCCC
>NZ_JBIUXN010000035.1:0-14941 GCF_044744005.1 Streptomyces sp. NPDC087440
GCCCCTTCACCTAAAGCGCTCGGCCGCGCGGCTTGTGGTGGGTTGCTCGCGCAGTTCCCCGCGCCCCTTTCAGGGGCGCGGGGAACTGCGCAAAACCCCAGCCACGACCAGCCCCGCAGGGTTACGGGAAGGGGTGGGGAGGGGAGAAACCCGCCCCGGCACCGGGTGCCGACCCGACTCGGGCCCCGCGCAGCGACCCGCCCCGGCACCGGGTGCCGATCACCCCGCACCGCGCCCGCCGCGCCCACCGCGCAAACCCCCCACCCCCGCCCTACCCTCAACCCATGCCCCGCCGCCATATCCACGTGACCGGCACCGCCGACGCCGCCCCCCTCCGTGCCGCCTTCCGCGACGTGCGGGCGAGTCTGGACGTACCCCTGGACCCGGAGGAGTTCCCGGCCGACGTCCTGGCCGAGGCCGAACGGGCCGCCCGGCAGCCCGCCCTGCCCCCGGACCCGTACGACGCCACCGACCTCCCCCTCTTCACCATCGACCCGCCCACCTCCACCGACCTCGACCAGGCCATGCACCTGGCCCGGAGGGAGGGGGGAGGGTTCCGTGTGCACTACGCCATCGCGGACGTGGCTGCCTTCGTTACCCCCGGCGGGGCCCTCGACGCCGAGGCGCACCGCCGGGTGACGACCCTGTACTTCCCCGACGAGAAGGTTCCGCTGCACCCGCGGACGCTGTCCGAGGGCGCCGCCAGCCTGCTGCCCGACCAGACCTGCCCCGCCCTCCTGTGGCGGATCGACCTCGACGCCGACGGGGCCGCCGTCGCCACCGACGTCCGCCGTGCCCTCGTCCGCAGCCGCGCCAAGCTCGACTACGAAGGGGTGCAGCAGCAGATCGACAGCGGTAAGGCCGAGGAGCCCCTCGCCCTCCTCCGCGACATCGGACGGCTCCGCGAGGAGCAGGAGCGGGCCCGGGGCGGCATCTCCCTCAACGTCCCCGAGCAGGAGATCGAGCTCGCCGACGGCGCGTACCGGCTCGCCTACCGGACCCCGCTGCCCGCCGACGGGTGGAACGCCCAGATCTCCCTCCTCACCGGAATGGCCGCCGCCGAGCTGATGAGGAAGGCGGGCAACGGCATTCTGCGCACCCTCCCCGCCGCCCCCGACGGCGCCGTCGCCCGGCTGCGGCGTACCGCCCGCGCCCTGCACATCGACTGGCCGCACCACACCTCGTACGCCGACGTCGTGCGCGGCCTCGACCCGGCGGACCCCGCCCACGCCGCCTTCCTCCAGGAGTGCACGACCCTGCTGCGGGGCGCCGGGTACACCGTGTTCACCGGCGGGGAGGTCCCCGAGCAGGCGATCCACGCCGCCGTGGCCGCCCCGTACACCCACTGCACCGCACCCCTGCGCCGCCTGGTCGACCGGTACGCGGGCGAGCTGTGCCTGGCCGCCGTGGCGGGGGAGGAGCCCCCGGAGTGGGTGATGGCGGCGCTGCCCGAGCTGCCCAAGGAGATGGCGGAGGGCACCCGGCGGCAGAACACCGTCGAGCGCGAGTGCGTCGACATCGTGGAGGCCGCCCTGCTCAAGGACCGGGTCGGGGAGCTGTTCGACGCGCACGTCGTGGACGTGAAGGACCGTGAACCGACCGTCGGCACCGTCCAGTTGGACAGTGCCGACCTCGCCGTCATCGCCCGCGTGGAGGGCGGCGGCAACCTGCCGCTGGGCGAGCGCATCCGGGTCAGGCTGACGCAGGCAGACCCGGGCTCGGCGAAGGTTCTGTTCGCTCCCGCCTGATCGCCGCGACCGCCGCCACCAGCGCCCGTGCGTCGTCCGCGTGGAAGTGCACGGTCGTCACCGGCCGCCGCCTGCCGAGCAGCGACACCGCCTCCACGGGCGAGTTCAGCCGTACGGTCACGGAGGTCTGCGAGGCCACCGCCAGCTCCAGTACGTCGTCCCCGGCCTGCCCGGGGTTCAGCCGCAGGTCGTACCGTACGGAATCGATCTGCTCGGCCCCGATCGCCAGGTCCACGTGCGCCCCGGACCGCACCCGCAGCCCGCCGTCCGCCCGCACGACGTGCGGGCGGGTCACGGCGGCGGCGTGCAGCCCCAGGATCAGTACGACCGTGTAGACGTCCAGCACCAGGAAGGCGGCCTGCAGCACCGGCACCCCGGCCAGCAGCACATGCAGCCCCACCGTCTCCACCACGCACACGAACGTGAACCCGTACAGCAGCGCCGCCTGCGCCTTCGCATGGCTGAAGGCCAGATCCCCCGGCCCCACCCCGTGCCTGCGCCGGGCCGCCCACCGCCCGAGCGACGCCAGCACCCGCAGCTCGTGGCCCAGCATCCGCCGCACCGGCTCCGGCACCAGCTCCCGCACCGCCTCGCGCGCCGACAGGCCCTGCCTCCGCAGCCGTACGAAGAGCACGACCTCGGCGAGTACGACCGACAGCACGAGCACCTCGGCCGCCAGCAGTACGTAGCCGGGCACCCGCACGCCCGCCAGCAGGCAGACCAGCAGTGCCACCTCTCCCGGGAGCACGGCGTACGCGACCCCTCTGACCACCTTCTTCATGACCCCTCCCGTTCTTCGACAATGCGCATGGCCCGCGGTACGGCCTCGGACTGGGCGGGGGAGAACTCCGCGAAGAACGCCTGGAGGAAGGGTTCGCCCGCGTCCGGGACCGCTCCCGGCTCCCACAGCCCGTCCGGGATGCACGCGGCCAGTGCCGTCGCCGCCTCCTCCACCCGGGGGTCGTCGGCCGCCGCGTCCACCAGGGCGTCCAGCAGCGCGTACACCTCCCGCACCCGCTCCGCCGCCCCCGGTGTCGACACGAACGCGTCCCGCATCGCCCCCAGCAGCTCGCCCCGCACCGCGTCCGGCGACACGGTCTCCAGCAGCGTGAGGATCTCGCGGTCCTTGGCCGCCATGCCGCCGGAGAACACCGGAAGCTCCTTCAGCAGTGCGCCCAGTTCCTCCGACACCGGCCCCTCCGCCGTCAGCTCCCCGGCCTCCGCCTGCGCCAGCAACGCCCCGATCCGCCCCCGTCGGGCCCGGATCTGCGCCTCCTGCCGGGCCAGGTCGGCGTCCAGCTCGCCGAGCACCTCGACCAGTTCGCGCCCGGCGTCGTCCCGTACGACGTCCCGCACCTCGTCCAGCCCGAGCCCCAGCTCGGTCAGCCGCCTGATCCGGGCCAGCACGACGGCGTCCCGCAGCCCGTACTCGCGGTACCCGTTGGGCCGCCGGACGGGCTCGGGCAGCAGCCCGACGTGGTGGTAGTGCCGCACCGCGCGCGGGGTCACCCCGACCAGCGCGGCGACCTCCCCGATCCGCATGCCCCTGCCCGTGCTCCTGTTCATGCCCCCAGTAGAAACCTTGACGCTGCGGCAAGGTCAAGCGTGATCCTCCCTGCGGGTAGCATGGTCGGCACGGCAGACGAGCCGGGCGGACGGCCGCGTGGGGTTCCTTCGGGAGCCTCCCGAGGAACGTCCGGGCTCCACAGGGCAGGGTGGTGGCTAACGGCCACCCGGGGTGACTCGCGGGACAGTGCCACAGAAAACAGACCGCCTGGGGCCGCAAGGCCCTCGGTAAGGGTGAAACGGTGGTGTAAGAGACCACCAGCGCCTGAGGCGACTCAGGCGGCTAGGTAAACCCCACCCGGAGCAAGGTCAAGAGGGACCGTCGGAAGACGGTCCTGCGCGGACGCTTGAGGGCTGCTCGCCCGATGTTCGCGGGTAGACCGCACGAGACCGGTGGCAACGCCGGTCCTAGATGGATGGCCGTCTCCCCGGCCGCCGCGAGGCGACCGGGCGACAGAACCCGGCGTACAGCCCGACTCGTCTGCCGCTCTTCCCCCTTCCCCTCCCCGCACGGGGCTGCCCGCAGGGCTGTCGGTGCGGGTTTGTAGGGTGCGCGGATGACGTTGGGATCAAGCGGTGTGGGTGGGGAATTCGTCCGTGCGGTCGGGGAGTTCGAGGCGGCCGTCGCCGCGCGGGATCCCGAGGCGACCGGAGCCGCCTTCGACGCGATACGGGGAGCGTTCGGCGGTGCGGGGGCCGAGGAGGTCCGGGAGGGCGGGCCCCGGCTGGCGGGGACGCTGACCGGTGCGCCCGACGGGATGCGGGGCGTGATCGCCGTGGTCGTGGGGGCCTGTGTCGAGCGGGGGGCCGATCCCGGGGCGTGTGCGCCGGGGGTGTTCGCGGGGATGCGGGCGGTCTTCGAGGACGTGCTGGAGTTCTGCGCGCGGTGGGAGGAGAGCGGGGGCGGGGATTTCCCCGACCCGGAGGAGCATCCGCAGGGGCCGGGGGACGACGTCGTCGAGCGGTTCGGGTTCGCCGAGGCCATCGCGTGGTGGACGGTCCCGCAGTGGCAGATGGCGGCCTTCGCGGTCCTGGGGGATGTGCGGGGGCGGCAGCGGGCTTCGTACAAGCGGGAGTTGGAGGGGTTGCTCGCGCGGGTCGGGCAGGTGTCCGGGTGGCCGTTCAAGGGGCTCGTGTACGCGCTGCGGGTGCTGGACGAGGAGCCGGTCGTGGTGCTGGACCGGACGACGCGGGCCGGGTTTCTCGTACGGATCGGGGGGATCGGGGACAACTTCCAGCTGCACACGCTCCTGGCCGAGGCCCTGATCGGCGGCGGGCACCTGGCCGGGGAGGTGCCGTCGGCGGAGGCGGTCGCCGTGTGCCGGGACGTCGAGGGGCAGGTCCTGACGTACGGGTCCTTCGAGTTCGTCGGGGCGGACGGTGTGACCGTGTGGAACGAGGGGAATCCGGCGGACATTCCGGTGGTGGGCGGGGCCCGGGTGCTCGTGCTCGACCCGCCGCCGTACCGGCGGAGCTGGCCGGCCGGGCGGTACTTCCCCGCGATCCCTGGTGGCCTGGTGCTGGAGCGGGTGCTCGGGCAGGAGGAGACCGAGGGCTGGTTCGGGTACGTTTCCCCAGCTCAGGGGCGGTAGGGCGGGCGTCGGGGTGCGGGGGTGGGGGAGGCGGGGCAGGGTGGGAGGCCCGGCGTCCGTCCGGGGCGAGTGAGGAGGAGCGTGCCATGGCCGTGTCCGTTGACCAGCTCAGTGAGCCCACCGTGCGGGCGTTCGTCACCGCCGTGAACGCCGGGGACCGGAGCGCGTTCGACGCGCTGCTCGCGCCCGGCGTGACCATGTCCGACGACGGGAGCGACCGGGACGTCGCCGACTGGGTCGAGCGGGAGATCTTCTCGTCGGGCGGGCACATGGACGTCGCCTCGGAGGCGGACGGCGGGCTCGCGCTCGTCGTGGACTACCGGAACAACACGTGGGGGACCATGCGGACCGCCTGGCGGTTTGTGGTGGACGGGGGGAAGGTCAGCCGGTTCGAGACCGGGCAGGCGTAGGGCCTCGCCGGGAAGGCAGGCAGGGGTACGGGCCGCGCGTCGTGGGCCCGTGCCCCTGACGTGTGTCAGCCGCGGCCCACGTACGGCATGTTCGTCGCCATCACCGTCGCGAAGGGGATGTTGGCGGACAGGGGGAGGTCCGCCATGTGGCGCACCGTGCGGGCCACGTCCGCCACGTCCATGACCGGTTCCACGGCCAGTTCGCCGTTGGCCTGGAGGATGCCGGTCCGCATGCGTTCGGTCATGTCGGTGGCCGCGTTGCCGATGTCGATCTGGCCCACCGCGATGTCGTACGGACGGCCGTCCAGGGAGAGGGACTTGGTCAGGCCCGTCATCGCGTGCTTGGTGGTCGTGTACGCGATGGAGTGCGGGCGGGGGGCGTGGGCGGAGATCGAGCCGTTGTTGATGATGCGGCCGCCCCGGGGGGACTGGGACTTCATCCGGCGGTAGGCCGCCTGTGCGCACAGGAAGGCGCCCGTGATGTTCACGTTGACGACCGCCTGCCAGTCGGCGGGGGAGAGGTCCTCGGTGGGGGTGCCGCCGGGGCCGAAGGTGCCCGCGTTGTTGAAGAGCAGGTCCAGGCGGCCGTAGTGGTCCTGGACGGCGGCGAAGAGCGCCGTGACGGACGCGGGGTCGGAGACGTCCGTGGGGACGGGCAGGGTGTCGCCGCCCGCCAGCTCCGCCGTCTCGGCGAGGGGCTCCGCGCGGCGGCCCGCGAGGGCGACCGACCAGCCGGACGCGGCCAGTTCGACCGCCACCGCCCGGCCGATGCCCGAGCCTGCTCCTGTGACGACCGCGATCTTCTGAAGTCTCATGGGCAGGGAGGGTAGTCACCTCCGGCGCACAGGAACTCATCTGTCCGTCATGTGGTGGACGTGTACGCGACAAGAGGGGGCCGCTCCGGGGTACTGGAGTGCCCCTCATGACGAGCCCCACGCAGACGCATGCACCCGAACTCCGTGCCGCCGCCCGCCAGTTGGTGCACGGCCGCCGCCGCTTCCTGACCGTCGCCGGTGCCGCCGCGACCCTCGCCTTCGCCACCAACCTCCCCCAGGCCCACGCCGCCCCCGCCGGGGACCTCGACGCCCGGCGCATCACCGAGGACCCCTTCACGCTGGGCGTGGCCTCCGGCGACCCCGCCCCCGGCTCCGTCCTGCTGTGGACGCGGCTGGCCCCCAGACCGTACGAGAGCGACAGCGGTCTGCCGCGGCAGCGGGTGCGGGTGGAGTGGGAGGTCGCGGGCGACGAGCGCTTCCGCAGGGTGGTGCGGCGCGGGAGCGTCGTCGCCCACCCGGAGTTCCACCACAGCGTGCACGCGGAGGTGACGGGGCTCGGCGAGGGGCGGGTCTTCTACTACCGCTTCCGGACCGGGAAGTGGATCAGCCCGGTGGGGCGGACGCGGACCGCGCCCGGGCGGGGCGCGCGAACTGCCGCTCTGCGCATGGGGGTCGTGTCCTGCCAGGCGTACCACGACGGCTACTTCACCGCCTACCGCCACCTCGCGGGCGAGGACGTCGACGTCGTGTTCCACCTCGGGGACTACCTGTACGAGTACGCGGTGAACGCGGTCGGCGGCGAGCGGAAGTACACCGACCGGCGGCTGCCCGCGCACTTCAACCGGGAGACCGTGACGCTGGAGGACTACCGACTGCGGTACGCCCTCTACAAGACGGACCCCGATCTGCGGGCCGCGCACGCCGCGCACCCGTTCGTGGTGACGTGGGACGACCACGAGACGGAGAACAACTACGCGGGCGACACTCCCGAGAACGACGTGCCGCCGGAGGAGTTCCTGCTGCGCCGGGCCGCCGCCTACCGCGCCTACTGGGAGAACCAGCCGCTGCGCGCCCCGCAGCAGCCCACCGGCCCCGACATGCGGCTCTACCGGCGGCTGCGGTTCGGGCGGCTCGCCCAGTTCGACATCCTCGACACCCGCCAGTACCGCTCCGACCAGGCGTACGGGGACGGGTGGCAGACCCCCGGACCCGAGTCCGAGGACCCGAGGCGGACCATGACCGGGGCCGCGCAGGAGCGGTGGCTGATCGACGGGTGGCGCAACCCGGGCGGGCCCAGGCCCGTGTGGAACGTCGTGCCGCAGCAGGTGACGTTCGCCGAGCGGAGGAACCGGTCCACACCCGACTTCAAGCTGAGCATGGACTCCTGGGACGGCTACCCGGCGTCGCGCGAGCGCGTGCTCGCCGGGGTCGAGTCGGCGGGGGTCGAGAACCTCCTGGTCCTCACGGGCGACGTCCACGTCTCGTACGGACTCGACATCAAGAAGGACTTCCGGGACCCCGCCTCGCGGACCCTCGGCACCGAGATCGTCACCACCTCGATCGCGAGCGGCAAGGACGGCGCCGACAAGCCCGCCGACTGGGAGCGCTTGACCGGCGCCAACCCGCACATGAAGCACTACAACGGGCGGCGCGGCTACGCCCTCGTCTCCCTCACGGAGAAGCAGGCGCGGGCCGACTTCCGGACAGTGGCTGCGGTGACGACGCCCGGGGCGCCGGTCACGACGGTGGCGTCGCTGGTGACGGAGGCGGGGAATCCGGGGCTGAAGCCGGTCTAGGGGTGTTCGGTCCAGGGCTTGCCGGTCTCGGTGGTTTCGCCGGGGTAGCGGACGCCGATGCGGTCGCGTACCGCGTCGAGCGTCCGCATCACCGCCAGGCTCCCGGCCAGGGGGACCAGCGGGGACTCCCGTTCGCCCGCGCGCAGGCAGCGCATCACCTCCGCCGCCTCGTGGCGCAGGCTGTCGTGCGGGGCGTCGGGGGCGGCGACGAACTCCTCGGGGTCCTGGCCGTACCGGTGCAGGGTGAAGCGCTCCGGATAGAAGAAACCGTGCGGGACGTCGATGCGGCCCTTCGTGCCGGTGACGGACGCGGTGACCGGGGTGCCCGCAGTGATGGAGCAGGTCAGGGTGGCCAGGGCGCCCCGGTCCTGCCAGCCGAGGAGGATGCCGGTGTTGAGGTCCACGCCCTCGGGGGACAGGAGTGCGGTCGCCCGTACGGTGTCGGGCTCGCCCAGCAGGAGGTGGGCGAAGGACACCGGGTAGACGCCCAGGTCCAGCAGGGCACCGCCGCCCTGGGCGGGGTCGCGCAGCCGGTGGGCCGGGGCGAACGGGCCGGGGAGGCCGAAGTCCGCGTGGACCGTGCGGACCTCGCCGATCGCGCCGTCGCGGACCAGGGCGGCCAGGCGCCGGACCAGGGGGTTGCAGTACATCCACATGGCTTCCATGAGGAAGCGGTCGTGGGTGCGGGCCAGGGCGATCAGGTCGGCGGCCTCGGCCGCGTTGAGGGTGAAGGACTTCTCGCAGAGGACGTTGCGGCCCGCCGCCAGGCAGAGTCCGGCGGCGGCGTGGTGGGCGGAGTGCGGGGCGGCGACGTAGACGATGTCGATGTCGTCGTCGGCCGCCAGGTCCGCCCAGTTTCCGTACGCCTTCGGGATGGCGAAGCGGTCCGCGAAGGTCTTGGCGCGGGCCTCGGTGCGGGAGGCGACCGCCGCCACGTGGGCGTCCGGCATCTTCGTCAGCTCCGCCGTGAACGCCGAGGCGATGTCGCCGGTGGCGAGGATTCCCCAGCGGACGGGGGTGTCCGGGGTGTCCCGGGTGTGCATGGGTGCCGCCCTTCGTTGCGTCGCGCGGGGTGCCGCTGCGTCGCTGCCGTTGTCGCTGTCACCTGCGGCGAACGTTTGTTCCGATCACTCCGGACGAGCTGAGAGCATAGGTCGGGATTCAACGAAATGGGAGTGATGATGCCGGACAGCGGCGCCAAGGCTGCGGAAGCAGCGGGACAGGACCACATACCCTCGGCGGGCGCGGAGGTGACGGCGGCGGTCGAGTCGGCCACCGCGGCGACGGCGGGGGCCGGGGTTCCGGGGCCCGTTGTCGCTGCTTCTGCGTCTGCCGGGTCTGCTTCCGTGCCTGCCGGGTCCGCTTCCGCGTCTGCCGCGTCCGCTTCCGGTTCCGCCGGTGTGCGGCGGACCAGTCTGCTGGTCACGCTCGTGCTCGGCGGGCTCACCGCGCTGCCGCCGCTGTCCATGGACATGTACCTCCCCGCCCTGCCCGAGGTCACCGACGCGCTGCGGTCGCCCGCCGCGACCGTGCAGCTCACGCTCACCGCGTGCCTCGCGGGCATGGCGCTCGGCCAGCTCGTCGTCGGGCCGCTCAGCGACAAGCTGGGGCGGCGGCGTCCGCTGCTCATCGGCATGCTCGTGTACGTCATCGCCACCGCGATGTGCGCACTCGCGCCGAACGTGGAGATGCTGGTCGCCTTCCGGCTGCTCCAGGGGCTCGCCGGTGCGGCGGGCATCGTCATCGCGCGGGCGGTGGTCCGCGACCTGTACGACGGTGTCGAGATGGCGAGGTTCTTCGCGACGCTGATGCTGATCTCCGGGGTGGCTCCGGTGATCGCGCCCGTGATCGGCGGGCAGGTGCTCAGGATCACCGACTGGCGGGGCGTCTTCTATGTACTGACCGGGGTGGGGGTCGTGCTGACGTTCGTGGTCTGGAAGTGGCTGCACGAGACGCTGCCGCCGGAGCGCAGGCACACCGGTGGCGTGGGCGCGGCACTGCGGACCATGAAGGGGCTGCTGGCGGACCGGGTCTTCACCGGGTACATGCTCACCGGCGGGCTCGCCTTCGCGGTGCTGTTCGCGTACATCTCGGCGTCGCCCTTTGTGGTGCAGGAGATTTACGGGGCTTCGCCGCAGACGTTCAGCCTGCTGTTCGGCGTGAACTCGGTGGGGCTGATCGTCGTGGGGCAGATCAACGGGAAGCTGCTGGTCGGGCGGGTCCGGCTGGACAAGGTGCTCGGGGTCGGGCTGGCGGTCGTCCTGGTGGCGGCGGTGGCGCTGCTGCTCATGACGTCGGGGGTGTTCGGGAAGGTCGGGCTGTGGCCGGTCGCGGCCGGGCTCTTTGTGCTGATGTCGGCGATGGGGCTCATCATGCCGAGCACCAACACCCAGGCCCTGATGCGGACGCCGCACGCGGCGGGGTCGGCTTCGGCGCTGCTCGGGACGTCGTCGTTCCTGGTCGGGGCGGTGGCTTCGCCGCTGGTGGGGATCGCGGGGGAGCGGACGGCGGTGCCGATGGCCGTCGTACAGGTCGCTTGCGCTGTGCTGGCGGGGGGGTTGTTTCTGGGGTTGTGCAGGCCGTGGCGGCGGGTGGGGGACGTTTAGGCGCGCTCCACTGGCGGTGGGGGGCGGGGGTGTGGGGCCGGGGGCCCGGCGTCGTGGGTGGGTGTGGGCCAGGCGGCCCGGGCCGATGGTGGGCGTGCGGCCCCGGGCTGACTGGGCAGGGGGTCCCCAGCCCCACCCCTTCACCTAAACCCGCGGGGCAATTGCACGGTTCCGTGCGGGTGCGTCGTGGCTGGTCGCGCAGTTCCCCGCGCCCCTGACGGGGCGCTCCTTGGCGGTGGCGAGCGTGCTGGTCGCGCCCGCGCGGTGGAGCCGCATATCGAAACAGCCCCGCGCCCCTGACGGGGCGCCCAGCGCCCCTAGGTCGTGGAACGGAAGAGGTCCAGGAGGGATTGGGCCGGGGGGCTGGTGGGATCGAAGGGGTAGAGGCCCTCTTGTTTGTGGGGGACGGAGGGGCCCCAGATCCGGGCCGCGTGGCAGTCGTAGGAGAAGGCGATCTCGAAGAGGAGGCCTCGCGGGCCGTGGGCGCGCAGGCCCCAGCCCGGGAGGAAGGTCTGGCCGGGCTGGCTGCCCGGCAGGGCGGAGATCAGGGCGAAGGCGGATCGGGCCTCCGCGGCCTCCCAGAGGGCGGTTTCCTCGCCCGCCATGGTCTTGGGGAGCGGGTCGTTCGCGTCCGGGGTGATGCGGACGATCTCGACCAGCTCGGTCTGCTCGTGTGCGCTCGGCAGCAACATCCGCTCAGAGTGGAGGAGTTGGGGGCCGGGCGCCAGGGGTTGGGCGGATATCCCGCTCGTACGGGGTCGGCCCGCTCGTACGGGGACGGCCCGTTCGTACGGGGTCAGTGGCGGGCGTAGCCGATGAGTTGGGGGCGGTCCTGGCGGTCGGCCGTGCGGAACAGGCCGATGTTCGCCACCTCCGCCTCCGGGAGGAGCGTGGTGTCGGGGAGGGCGGAGGGGGTGGCCGTGGCGAGGGGGAGTTCGACCGGAGTGCCGCCGCCGGAGGTGGTGGAGGTGGTTCCGTACGCGATGCCCTCGTTGGTGACCGAGGTGAGGGTGACCGGTTTGACGCCCTCGCGCTCCTGGAGGCAGTGGCCCGTCTTCGCGCCCTTGGGGGCCGGTTGGCGCAGATCGAAGGCCAGGTTGCCCGCGACCAGGTAGTCGCCGGAGGGCGAGGTGACGGCCTGCGGGTAGGTGCCGGGTTCGATGGCCGGTTTGCGGCAGTCGACCGTGGCGAGGACCTTGCCCGTCGCCGCGTCGTGCACCGCCCAGCGGTCCCAGCCGTCGGGCTTCTTCTTCTGCCACTTGGCGAGGATGTGGCCGGAGGGGGTCAGGGAGGTCGGGACGCCCGAGGCGGGGGCCGTGTCGCGCGGGGCGACCTTCGCGCTGTACCAGCCGCCCCGGACCCAGAACTCCCTGCTGCCGCTGACCAGGAGGCCCTTGCTGGTGAGGCCGCGCACCTCGGTCTGGGAGCGGCAGTTCTTGCAGCCCTTCGGGGGCGCGAGGTCCTTCGGGGAGAGGGAGGTGGTGCGGCCGGTCTGCGGGTCGACGGTGGTGGCGGTGGCCGCGCCGTCCGTGACGAGGATGTCGGGGCCGGTGGCGGAGACGACCGGGGTGCCCTGCCAGGGGAGGTCCACATGGCGCTGGGTGCCGTCCCGCGCGTCGTACACGTCCAGGGCGACCACCGAGTCCCCCGTCGACAGCGCGTCCGGGCCGCTGACCTTGCCGTAGGACCACGTGACGAAGAAGCGGTCGTCGCCGTCCTGGAGGGGCAGCAGCCGGGGGAAGTGGGCCGGGTCGGACAGCGGCCGCCACGGCTTGCCCGCCCAGGACGGCTTGCCCGTGCGCGCGTCGTAGGCGCGGACCACGAAACGGTCCGTGCCGACGCGTTCGAGGTGTGCGACCAGGGCCGGTTCCTGGGAGACCGCGTAGTCCGCCGAACCGCCGGTGATCCGCCAGCCGCGCTGCGTGTCGTACGCCGTCGGGGTGGCCAGCCGGGGAAGCGTCGGGGCGGCCTTGCGCTGCGGGGCCGCCGACGCCGTGCCCCCGGCCTTCTGCGCGCCGGCGTTCTTGCCCTTGTCCCCTCCGCCGCACATGGCCAGGAGCAGCAGCAGGGCCAGTACCGCCGCCCCGGCCACCAGTGCCATCCGTACGATCCCGATGCGCTGCCCCATCCCCATACCCCCCGGCATCCGTGCGCGCCGCACGACGGCGGTGCGGGGCGCGCAAACGCCCGTACGCACGTATCGCCACACGGCCTTCAGAAACGGTCAACGGTTGTCAGCGTATGCAACTGCCCCTGGATGCGCAGCAGTTCCCTCACGTCCCTCCGTGTCCCTTTTTGGCCTCCGCTTCCGACCCCTACACTTCTTCGGTGAACGACTCCCTCTCCCTCCCGGATGTCCTGCGTGCCGCCCTGGCCGGGTCGCTCGACGGGCTGCCGCCCAAGCAGGCGACGCAGGCCGTCGACCGGCTGATCGCCAACTACCGGGGGACCACCCCCACCGACGCGCCCGTGCTGCGGGACCGCTCCGACGTGGCCGCCTACGCCGCGTACCGGATGCCCGCGACCTTCGAGGCGGTACGGTCCGCGCTCGGCGCGTTGCGGGAGGCTGCCCCTCAGTGGGCGCCCGCAACACACGTGGACGTGGGCGGGGGGACCGGTGCGGCGAGCTGGGCGGTGAGCGAGGCGTGGGGGACGCAGGCGAGCACCGTGCTCGACTGGGCGGAGCCCGCGCTGGAGCTGGGGCGGGAGCTGGCCCGGGCGTCGGGGGTGCCTGCGCTGGCCGACGTCGCGTGGCAGCGCTCTCGAATCGGAGCGGCGCTCCAGATCGAGAGCAGTGATCTCGTCACGGTGTCGTATGTGCTGAAGGAGCTGACGGAGGGCGACCGGGACGTCCTGGTGGACGAGGTGGCGAAGGCCGCGCGGGGGGCCGTCGTGCTCGTCGAGCCCGGGACGCCCGACGGGTACCGGCGCATCCTCGCGGCGCGGGAGCGGCTGGTGGCGGCGGGGCTGCGGATCGCCGCACCGTGCCCGGACAGCGGGACCTGCCCGGTCGCGGGCGATCCGACGGACTGGTGCCACTTCTCCGCACGGGTCAGCCGGTCCTCACTGCACCGGAAGGTGAAGGGCGGCTCACTGCCGTACGAGGACGAGAAGTTCGCGTACGTGGTGGCCGTGCGGCCGGAGGTCGTCGACGCGGTGCCGGCCGGGGCGCGCGTCGTGCGCAGGCCGCAGATCCGCAAGGGGCTCGTGATGCTGGAGCTGTGCCGGGCGGACGACGACGGGCGGCTCTCCCTGGGAGGGGAGAACGTGTCGAAGAAGCGGCACGGGGAGCTGTACCGGGCGGCGCGGGACGCCGACTGGGGCGACGCGTGGCCGCCCCCGTCGGGTGCTGAGTAGGACTACGTGCGCGGCTCGGGTCGTAGGTCCGGGCGCAGTTCCTGGGTGCAGCACTTCACGCTGCCGCCGCCCTTGAGGAGTTCGCCGAGGTCCATGCCGATGGGTTCGAAGCCGCGGGCGCGGAGCGGCTCGAAGAGGCCCTGGGCCGCTTGCGGCAGCAGGACGTGGCGGCCGTCGCTGACCGCGTTGAGGCCGAGGGCCGCCGCGTCCGGTTCCTCGGCGATCAGCGCGTCGGGGAAGAGGCGGGCCAGGACGGCCCGGCTGCCGGGGGAGAAGGCGCCGGGGTAGTACATGACCTCGTCCGTGCGGTCGTCCAGGACGGCCAGGGCGGTGTCCAGGTGGTAGTAGCGGGGGTCGACCAGGTCCAGGCCGACGACCGGGCGGCCGAAGAACTCCTGCGCCTCGTCGTGGGCGGCGGAGGTCGAGCGGAAGCCGCGTCCCGCGAGGGTCCAGGAGGACGTGACGGCGAAGTCGCCCTCGCCCTCGTTGACGTGCTCGGGCTCGTGGATCTCGGGGAAGCCGTGGGCGTGGAACCAGTCGCGGTGGGCCTCCGCCTCCAGGGTGCGCTCGGCGTAGGCGAAGCGGGCGCCCAGGACGCGGCCGTCGACCACGGTCGCGCCGTTGGCGGCGAAGACCATGTCGGGCAGGCCCGGGCGGGGGTCGAGCAGCTCGACGGTGTGGCCGAGCGCGAGGTAGCGGTCGCGGAGGTCCTCCCACTGGGCGAGGGCCAGGGGGAGTTCGACGGGCTTGGCGGGGTCCATCCAGGGGTTGATGGAGTACGTGACCCTGAAGTGCTCCGGGGGGCACATCAGGTAGCGGCGGGGCGCTGCGTCACGAGTGCGTGGGGTCAATGAGGGCTCCTTTGCGGAGGGCGGGCGGGTGTTCCTGGTGCCCATGGTGGGGGCTGGAGGGCCCTTTCGCTGTGCACCGAAAGGGTGGTTCGTGGGGGGTGGGGTGGGGGCATTGCGGGGGGTTCGGTGCGGGTGGGTGGGGGGTGCTGTTCCGGGGGGGGGGGGGGGGGGCGCGCCCCCCCCCCCCCCCCCCCCCCCCCCCCCCCCCCCACAAAAAAAAAACCCCCCCCCACAGGGGA
>NZ_JBIUXN010000035.1:14946-68264 GCF_044744005.1 Streptomyces sp. NPDC087440
GTACGGGGGGGGGGGGGGGGGGGGGGGGGGGTTGGGGGGGGGGGGGGGGGGGGGGGGGGGGGGGGGGGGGGGGGGGGGGGGGGGGCCGGTTGGGGGGGGGGGGGGGGGGGGGGTCCGGGCGGGGGGCGCGCCCCCGGCCCCCCCGGATTTCGCCCCGGTCCCGCCCCTTCACCTAAAGCGCTTGCCGCGCGGCTTGTGTGTGGCTGCTCGCGCAGTTCCCCGCGCCCCTGAAGGGGCGCTCCTGAGGGGAGCGGGATTCTTGCGGGACGGTTCGTATCGTCTCGTGGGGGGATAGGTTGGGGGGATGGTGAACCAGAAGAGTCCTGATTCCTCGCGGCGCAGTGAGCGGTCGCGGCGGGCCATTTTTGAGGCCGCCCTCGGGCTCGTGGGGGAGGTGGGGTACCAGAAGACCACCATCGAGGGGATCGCCGCCCGGGCGGGGGTGGGGAAGCAGACCATCTACCGGTGGTGGCCCTCCAGGGCCGCCGTCCTGCTCGACGCCTACTCCGACCTCGCCGATCAGGCCGCGGCCGCCGTCGGCGAGGTCGGTGCGGCCATCCCCGACACCGGTGACCTCGCCGCCGACCTCCGCCTCGTCCTGCGGGCGACCGTGGACGAACTCGTCGACCCCACGTACGACATCCCCACCCGCGCCCTCACGGCGGAGGGCGTCGTCGACGCCGAGCTGTGCGCGCAGTACGTCGACCGGCTGCTGCGCCCTTCGCTGAAGCTGTACGTCGACCGGCTCGCCGCCTCCCGGGAGCGCGGCGAGGTGCGGGCCGACCTGGATCTGGACACCGCCGTGGAGATGTTCACCGGGCCGCTGTCGGGGCGGTGGCTGATGCGCACGGGGCCGCTCACCCACGCGTACGCCGACCGGCTCGTCGACTACGCCCTGAATGGTCTGGCACCCCGGTGAAGGACCGCTGAAATCCCGCGGAGCACCCGTCCCGGCGACCCCGGATGCGGACACCGGCCACCCGGGGCGCAGGATGGTGCGAGCATGGTGGGGTCCCCAGGGGCCGAGGCGTGAGGGTGAGGAGCCAGATGGGCGCGGAGTTCAACAGCGGTGCCGACGGCGGTCGTGGCAGCGGTGCCGGAGCGAAAGCCGGAGCGGGCGGCCGGATCGCCCAGTGGCTGCGCCGCCGCGCCCAGGGCAGGTCGGCCGGGGTCCCGGACGCCGCCGTCGAGCGCCTCGCGCTGCTGCGCGCCGCCGCGGGGGCCGGACTGCCGCTCGCCCCGGCCGCGTATCCGAACGGGTACCGATGTTCCTGCGAGCGGGTCGGCTGTCCGACGCCCGCCCGCCACCCCGTCTCCTTCGCCTGGCAGACGCAGTCGACCACCGACCGCGGCCAGATCGAGCGGTGGGCCACCGCCCAGCCGCAGGCCAACTTCATCACCGCGACCGGCATGGTCCACGACGTGCTGGACGTGCCGCTGGACGCCGGTGTCGAGGCCCTGGAGCGGCTGATCGACGCGGGCATCGAGGTCGGCCCGGTCGCCGTGTTCGGCGAGGGCGGCAGCGGCGCGGACGCCCGCATGCTGTTCTTCACCGCGACCCGGGGCACTCCCGAGGACGAGGACGAGTGGTGGCCCTGCGAGCTGGACTGCCACCCCGAGACCATGGACGAGCATCCGGGCCTGCGCTGGCACTGCCGGGGCAGCTACGTCCTCGTACCGCCCGCGAAGCTGCCCGGTGAGCTGGACGTGCACTGGGTGCGCGGTCTTGAGCACTCCCTGCCCGACCCGCTGACCCTCCTGGAGACCCTCACCGACGCCTGCGCCCGGTACGCCGCCGCGGCCGACGAGGCGGGCGCGGACACCGACCCGCACGCGGTGGCCTGGCCGATCGGACGCTGAACCCCTACAAGGGGGCTACGACCCCGTCGCCGCCACCAGGCCCTGCACCCGCGAGGCCACCCGTACCGTCCCCGCGCCCTTCTTCGGGACCAGCGCCAACTGGCTGGAGACCCGCTCCTTCAGCAGCGAGGTCTTCGGTGTGCCCGTCATCAGCGCCCGCACGTCCGGGTTGATGTCCAGCAGCGGCACGCCCGGTGCCGCCGTCTGCTTCTCGAAGTGCCGGGAGGCGAAGAACACGAGTGCCCCGCCGTCCTTCGTCGCCAGTCCCACCGGCGCGAACGCGTCCGCCACCAGCTCCTGGTCGACGTACTGCATCGACCGCCCCACCCGCTGCGCGGCCCGCGTGCGCTGGGCCAGCCACAGCGTGGTGTCCTGCCCGGGGGCGAACACCGGGGGCCTGCCCCTGTTCTGGAGGTACGAGGCGTAGTCGGCGCTCAGCCGGCGGGGCGCGACCGCGAGGCTCGCGTCGTCCTCGGCGACCGGCTTCGCGAAGCCCTCGCCGTCGAGGGCGAGGGCGGGGACCTGGTTCGCCTGGAGCGTCAACAGGTGGGAGGCTTCCCAGAGTTGGTTCGGACCGCCGCGCACGAACACCAGCAGCCAGCGCGAGTCGGCCCGGCCGCCGTCGTCGGTGTCCCGGTTGCTGTCGGCGTCCGCCACGAACCAGCGCGGCCAGCCCGCCTTCTTGGGTATGAGGAAGCGCGCGTCCGTCAACTCCAGTGGAGTGAAGGCGGGATTGCCGCCCGGACGCTGTTTCTGACGGGCCTTCAGGCCGCCCTGGTTGATCGCGGCGAGCGCGCCGGTGACCCGGCCCGCGACGGCGGCCGGATCGTACGCCTTGTCCGCCTTGTTGGACGCCTCCGTGAAGTCCTTCAGCGCCCGCGCGGCCTCAGCCTTCGTCGCCGTCGGTACGATCTCCAGCTCGCCGTGCACCGTCACGCACCCGCTCGCCGTCAGCGCCAGGGCCGTCGCCGCCGCCAGGGACGCCGTCAGGCGCCGCAGTCTCCGTGTGCGCGTTGCCATCAGCAGCCCTTGCCGTCCCTGTCGTCCCCGCCGTCACCGACGACCGGAACCCTACCGGGGCGAAGAAGAGCACGAGCATGGGGACCAGATACAGCGCCCACACCGTGACCTGGAGGACGGTCGGGTCCGGCTGGAAGTTGAAGACGCCCTTGAGGAGGGTGCCGTACCAACTGTCCGGCGGGATCTGCTCGCTGATGTCGAAGGCCTTGTTGGAGAGGCCGCCGAGGAAGCGGGCCTCCTGGAGGTCGTGGACGCCGTACGCGAGCACGCCCGCCGCGACGACCAGCAGCATCGCGCCGGTCCAGGTGAAGAACTTCGCCAGGTTGATGCGGACCGCGCCCTTGTAGAACAGCCAGCCCAGCGCCACCGCCGTCAGCAGGCCCAGCGTCACGCCGATCACCGGGCCGTGGGTGCCGTCGCTCAGCGCCCGTACCGACGACCACACGAACAGCGCGGTCTCCAGCCCCTCCCGGCCCACCGCCAGGAACGCCGTCGCCACCAGCGCGAACGTGCCCATCTGGAGCGCCGCGTCCAGCTTTCCGGTCAGCTCCGCCTTCAGGTGCCGGGCGGTGCGCCGCATCCAGAACACCATCCACGACACCAGGCCCACCGCGACGATCGACAGCGAACCGCCGAGCGCCTCCTGCGCCTCGAAGGTCAGCTCCTGCGAGCCGTAGGTGAGCGCCGCGCCGAAGCCCAGCGCGAGCAGCACCGCCACCGCGATGCCGATCCACACCGGCTTCAGGGCGTCCCTGCGGCCGGTCTTGACCAGGTAGGCGACCAGGATGCAGACGACGAGGCTGGCTTCGAGGCCCTCGCGCAGGCCGGTCAGGTAGTTCGCGAACACGTCGGTTCCCTTCGGTGAAGCTTTACGAGAACAGCGCCCGGCCCCACCAGTCGTCCTTGTCGCGGACGCCCGGCGGGACGGCGAAGTGCGCCGAACCCACGTGCTGGATGTATTCGTTGAGCGCGTCGGAGCGTGCGAGAGAGCGCTGTACGGGAATGAAGGCGTCCCGTGCGTCGCGCTGGTAGGCCAGGAAGAACAGTCCCGCGTCCAGGCGGCCCAGCCCGTCCGTGCCGTCGGTGAAGGAGTAGCCCCGACGCAGCATCCGGGCACCGGAGTTGGCGTCCGGGTGGGCCAGGCGCACGTGCGAGGTCGGCAGCATCGCCTTCAGCAGCGGCTCGTCGTGCTCCTTGGACTTGCCGACCGCGGCGCCCTCGCCCTTGTCGCGGCCGAAGACGTCCTCCTGCTCCTGGAGCGAGGTGCGGTCCCAGGTCTCGATGTTCATCCGGATGCGCCGGGCCACCAGGTAGGAGCCGCCCGCCATCCACGCGGACCCGTCCTTCTCCGCCGCCCACACGTGCTTGTCGAGCGAGGCCGTGTCGGTGCCCGCGATGTTGCGGGTGCCGTCCTTGAAGCCGAAGAGGTTACGAGGGGTCTGCGCGTCCGGCGTCGTCGAGGACGTCTTGCCGAAGCCCAGCTGCGACCAGCGCACGGCGACCTTGCCGAAGCCGATGCGGGCCAGGTTGCGGATCGCGTGCACGGCGACCTGGGGGTCGTCCGCACAGGCCTGCACGCACAGGTCGCCGCCGCTGCGCGCCGCGTCGAGGTTGTCGCCCGGGAACTTCGGCAGGTCGACCAGGGCGGCGGGGCGCTTGTCCTTCAGCCCGAAGCGGCCGTCGAAGAGGGCGGGCCCGAAGCCGACGGTCAGGGTCAGCCGGGACGGCTTGAGGCCGAGCGCCTCACCGGTGTCGTCCGGCGGGGCCTCCGGCAGACCGCCGTACGCGCCCGCGCCGACGGCGTGGCCCGCCGTCAGCAGGGCGGCCGCCGCCGTCCAGTCCTTCAGCAGCCGGACGAGGTCCGCCCGGTCCTTGGTCGTCACGTCGAACGCGGCGAAGTGCAGCCGGTCCGGGACGGCCGTGGCGATGCCCGCCTGGTGCGGGCCGTGGAAGGGCACGGCCGCACCGCCGGACGCGGCGGGCGCCGGGTCCTCGTCGCGGTTCAGCACGACGGCGGCCCCGCCCGCCGCGACGGCGCCGAGCGCGAGCCCGGCCCCGCCCCAGCCGATCACCGAACGGCGGGACGGGGAGGGGGAGTTCACTTCGTCCGGCATGGGGGACGCCTTCTCTCCGGGGCTTGCTTCGACTTACTTCGTGACGGCTGCGGCGAGCTTCGACAGCGGCTCCGCGAGCGCGTTGACGCCGTCGGAGAGCTCCTTGCGGTCCGCCGTGGAGACCTTGTCGTACGAGGTGAACTCGTACGAGGAGGTGTTCGGGCGGTGCTTGTCGAGCAGCTTGTTCAGCGCGGCGAACTGCCTGTCCAGGTCCCCGGTGAGCTTCGGGTCGGTCTTCGCGGTGATCGGCTTGAGCAGCGTGTACGCCTTCTCCGCGCCCTCGACGTTCGCCTTGAAGTCGACCAGGTCGGTGTGGCTGTAGCGCTCCTCCTCACCGGTGACCTTGCCGGTGGCGACCTCGTCGAGGAGCTCCTTGGCACCGTTGGCCATCGAGGAGGGGGTGATCTCGGCGGTACCGACCTTCTTCACCCAGGTGTTGAGGTCCTTCATCAGGGTGTCGGCGAGCTTCTTCTCCTCGTCGCCGATCTTCTTGTCCTGCCACAGCGCCTTCTCCAGGCGGTGCCAGCCGGTCCACGGCTTGCCGGACTCCTCGACGCCGTCCTCGCGCAGGTCGACCATCGGGTCGATGTCGCCGAAGGACTCCGCGACGGGCTCCGTGCGCTCCCAGCCGATGCGCGAGGGCGCGTACGCCTTCTTCGCGGCCTCCAGGTCGCCCGCCTTCACCGCGTCGGCGAACACCTGCGCCTTGGGAAGGGTCTGCTCGGCCTGCTCGCGCACATAGGTGCGGTACGCGGCGACCGCCGCGTCCTTCTCCGGGCTGCGCTTGGCGGCCGCGCCGCCGCCGGTCACGGTGACCTTCTGGCGGATGCCGTCGCCCTTCATGCCGGGCTTGCAGGCGATCTCGTACGCACCGGCCTTGATCTCGGCGGTGAGGTCGGCCTTGGTGCCCGGGCCGATGTTCTCGCGCTCGGTGACGATCCGGTCGTCGGGGAACAGCACGTACACCTCGGTGACCTTGGAGCCCTTGTTCTCCACGGCCAGTTCGACCTTGCCGGCCGGGAACTCCTTCTTCGACACCTCGCAGGAGTCGTCCTTGGCGATCACCTGGATCGCGCCGCCGCTCGCGTCGCCCTTCGTGTCCTTGCTCTTCTGGGTGCAGCCGGTCATGGCGGTGACGGCGGTCGCGACGGCGATCGCGGACAGGGCGGTGAGACGGAGGGGACGCATAAGGGGACTCCACGCGGGGTGAAAGATCTACGAGGCCCACAGGTCTACTGAGGCTTACCTAAGTTAAGCGCGCCTTACCCCGGACATAACCACCCGGGAGGTGATTCAGATCTCACTCCCGCCCCACGAGTACGGGGCGGTCACGGGAGCCCCATGACCGCCCCTGCGCAGGGTCAAATCCAGGTCAAGCGCCGGGGTGCGCCGCCCTCTTGGGGATCACCAGCGGGGCGCCCGTGCGCGGGTGCGGCAGCACCTCGACCGGCTGCCGGTAGACCCGGGACAGCAGGTCCTCGCCGAACACCTCGGCGGGCGGGCCGCAGACGGCGATCCGGCCGTCGTGCAGCACGGCCGCCCGGTCCGCGTACGCCGCCGCCAGGCCCAGGTCGTGCAGGACGACCACGACCGCGTCCCCGGCCGCCGCCCGCTCCCGGCAGATCCGCAGGACCAGTTCCTGGTGGCGCAGGTCCAGCGCGGCGGTCGGCTCGTCGAGCAGGAGTACGGGTGCGCGCTGGGCCAGTACGCGGGCGAGCGCGACCCGGGCGCGCTCGCCGCCGGACAGCGCGGAGAAGGGGCGCGGCCCGAAATCGGTGACCTCGGTGGCGGCCATCGCCTCGGCCACCGCGAGGTCGTCCTCGTCCTCCTGCTCGGTGCCCGCCCAGGGCGCGCGGCCCATCCGTACGACGTCCTCGACCGGGAAGGGGAAGGACAGCGCGGCGGACTGCGGGAGCACGGAGCGGCGCACGGCCAGTTCGGCGGCGGTCCACGCGCCGACGGGGCGGCCGTCGATCCGTACCGTCCCGTGCGTCGCGGCCAGATCGGCGGCGACGGCGGCCAGCAGGGTGGACTTGCCCGCGCCGTTGGGCCCGACCAGGGCGAGCACCTCACCGGCCCGGGCGGTCAGGTCGATGCCGGACAGCACCTCGCGCTGCCCCAGCCGCACATGCAGCCCGTCGACCTCGACGGCGGCGGCGCCCCGGCGGAGGGGAGCGGGGAACGTACGGGAACGGCCGGACGAGAACAGTGACTTCAGGGCGCTCATGCCCCACCACCTTGCTGAGGACGGGGCGTGCGGGCCGGGCGGTGACGGGGGAGGGTCGTCATGCCCAGCCTCCCTGCTTGCGGCGGGTCCGGCGCAGCAGCCAACTGTGCTTTCCCGGGGGACGACCCCCGGACCCCCGGCCGGACGGACGGGGTGTGCGGGCCGGGCGGTGACGGGAGAGGGGCGTCATGCCCAGCCTCCCTGCTTGCGGCGGGTCCGGCGCAGCAGCCAGAAGAAGAACGGGCTGCCGAAGAGGGCGGTGAGGACGCCGAGGGGGAGTTCGGCGGGGTTGGCGACCGTGCGGGCCGCGAGGTCGCCCGCGAGCAGGACGATCGCGCCGCCCAGCGCGCTGCCGGGGACCAGGAAGCGGTGGCCGGGGCCGTTCGCCATGCGCAGCAGGTGCGGGACGAGCAGCCCGACGAAGGTGATGATGCCTGCGACGGCCACGGCGGCGGCCGTCAGCAGCGCCACCACCAGCACCAGTGCCATCCGCATCTTCTCGACGTCCACGCCCAGGTGCCGGGCCGGGCGCTCGCCGAGCGCGAGGAGGTCCAGCTTGCGGGCGTAGAAGGGGGCGACGAGCAGGCCGAGCAGCGCGCAGGGCAGCACGGCGAGGACCTTCGGCCAGGTGGCCCCGGCGAGGGAGCCGAGCTGCCAGAAGGTGATCTGGGTGATCTGCGCGTTGTCCGCGAAGAAGATCGCCAGGCCGATCAGCGCTCCGGCGAAGGCGTTCACCGCGATGCCGGTGAGGATCAGCGTGACCACTTCGGTCTTGCCGCCGGAGCGGGACAGGACGTACACGAGCAGCACGGTGACCAGGCCCGCGACGAACGCGCAGAACGTCACCGTCCAGTTGCCGAAGAAGCTCAGCCCCAACGCGATCGAGGCGACCGCGCCGACCGCCGCACCGGCGGAGATGCCGATGACGCCGGGCTCGGCGAGGGGGTTGCCGAACACGCCCTGCATGAGCGCGCCCGCGCAGCCCAGCGAGGCGCCGACCAGGAGGGCGAGGACGACCCGGGGCAGCCGGATGTTCCACAGCACGCTCTCGCCGACCCGGTCCAGCGGCGCGCCACCGAGCCCGAGCCGGTTCTGCACGGAGGCCAGGACGTCGCCGGGCGAGATGTGGTACGTCCCGAGCCCGGCCGAAACCAGGGCCAGCACGAGCAGGGCGACGGCGAGGCCGACGGTGAGCGTGAAGGTGGTGCCGCGGCGGCCCTTGGCGGGGGGCTTCCCGGCGGATTCCCTTGCGGGGGAGGCGGGTTGGGACGCGGGCTCCGCCCCGCCCGTGGGGGCCTGCGACCCGGCTGCCGGGACCTCTGCACCGGGGGCGCTGCGCGGTGCGTCGGCCGGTCCGGTGGTGGGGGAGCGGACCGGTTCGGGTGCCGGGGGCGTGGGCCGGAGGCCCGCCACCGGGGAGGGCGCGGGGGCGTGCGCGCCACCGGTGTCGGCGGGCACGGGGGCCCGAGGCGGGGCTTCGGTGGTCGCGGCGGTCCGGCCAGGGGTGTCGGCCGTGCCGCCGGGTGAGGGTGCGGCGTCCGCCGGGACGGCGAGGGCGGCGGCCTCGGTCGTGGGAAGCGTGAGGCCGGCGGGGCGGGGCGGGTGGCCCGTGTCCGGGGCGGGGGTGTCTGCGTGCTTCGTGTCCGGGGCGGGGATGCCTGCGCGCTCCGTGTCCGGTGCGGGGGTGTCTGCGTGCTCCGTGCCCGGGGCGGTGAAACCTGCGCGCTCGGTGTCCGGGGCGGGGGTGTTTGCGGGTTCCTTGTCCGATGCGGGGATGCCTGCGCGCTCCGTGCCCGGGGCGGGGAAACCTGCGCGCTCCGTGTCCGGTGCGGGGGTGCCTGCGTGTTCCGTGTCCGGCGCCCGGACGTCTGCGTGCTCCGTGCCGGAGGCTCTCGTGGCGGTCACCGGGTCACTTGTCCTTCGGGTAGAGCTGGTCGACCAGGGACGTGAGCACCTGGTCCGTGCGGGGGCCGTAGTTGAGCAGCACGCCGTCCGGGATCGAGACGATGCGGCGGTCCAGGCCCGCCGGGGTCTCGGCGACGCCCGGGACCTTGAGGAGGCCGTCGATTCCGTTGACGGACTCCAGGCCCTTGGACATGACGAGGATCGCGTCGGGGGCCGCCTTGACCAGGGCCTCGCTGGTGATCGCGGTGAAGTCCTTGGCCAGGCCCGAGTCCTTGCCCGCGTCGATCGCGCCCGCCGCCTCCAGCAGCGAACTCGCCCCGGAGTCCCGGCCGCCCAGCAGGTAGACCGAGGCCGAGCCGCGCAGGTAGAGGAAGCTCACCCGGGGCTTCTTGCCGTCCGCGGGCTTCGGGATGTCCTTCTGGACGGCGGCCAGGCGCGCCTGCGTGCGCTGCTTCAGCTCCGCGCCCGCGGGCTGCACGCCCAGCGCCGAGGCCACCGCGTCGATCCGCCTGTCGACGTCGGCGAGTTCCTTGGCCGGGTTCACCACGACCAGCGGGATGCCCGCGTCGCGGATCTGCTCGATGGCCTCGACCGGGCCGGTGGTGGTGTCGGCGAGGACGACCGTCGGCTTCAGGGACAGGACGCTCTCCGCCGACACGTCGTGAGCACGTGTCACCACGGGGAGGTCCTTGGCCTGTTCGAAGGTGGCGGTGATGTCACGGGCGACGACGTTCTTCCCCAGGCCGAGCGTGAAGACGATCTCGTTGAGGCTGCCGGTGAGCGGCACGATCCGGTCGGTCGACGTGACCTTCACCTCCTTGCCGTCGGCGGAGGCGGCCGTCACCGGAAGGACCGGCTTCGGGGTCGCGGCGAGCGGCTCGACGCGGTCGGCGGCCTGCTGGGCCCCGGCCTTCACGCCGCCGCCCGAGGAGGGGGCCGCGCCCGTCGTCGTACCGCCGCAGCCCGTGGCGGCGACGGCGAGGGCGAGCACGGACACCAGGGCGCCTGCCAGGCGTGAGGAGCGCGGGGACACGGCTGGCGTTCGCACGGAGCGCACCGTCCTGTTCGTTTCCGGGCGGCCGAAGTGGCCGGGGTGATGGGGGAGTTCCGCCCGTCCGGGTCCTCCGTGAGGGTGCGAAGGGTTCCGAACGAGGTCAGGCATACCTTAGGTTAGCCTTACCTTGCTCGCTAGACCTCGGAGGGGTCCTCATGCTGTCGTCCACCACGGCCCGGTCGTCCAGACCGGCCCGCGCGTATGCCGTCGCGCTCATCGCGGCCGTGCTGGGAGCGCTGCTCCCGGCCTCGACCGCCAGTGCGGCACCGCGCACCGTCCAGGGCGGCAGGCTCGACTGGGGGATCAAGTCCTCCTTCCAGAGTTACGTCACCGGGCCCATCGCCCAGGGCACCTTCACCCTCCAGGGCGGCGCCGCGACCGTCGGCGGCAGCCAGTTCCGCTTCCACTCGGCCAGCGGTTCGTACGACCCGGACAGCGGGGCCCTCAACTCCGGCTTCTCCGGCGGGGTGCGCTTCACCGGCCACAAGAAGCCGGACGGTTCGTTCGACCTCGACCTCGTCATCAGCCGGCCCACCGTCCGCATATCCGGCGGTACGGGAACGCTCTTCGCCGATGTGACGAGCAAGGCCAAGGGCACCGGCAAGGTGACCCGCTCCAGCCAGATCGCGCTCGCCGCACTGGCCGTCGGCGGCATCAACATGAAGGGCGGCGGCAGCCCGGTCGCCCTCAACAACGTTCCCGCGACGCTGACTTCGCAGGGCGCGAGCGCCTTCGCCGGGTACTACACGGCGGGCACCCGGCTCGACCCGGTCAGCCTGTCGGCGGACGTGGCGGCGGGCGAGAAGGCGCCGCAGAAGCAGCCGGACGCGCAGCAGCCCGCGGAGAAGGCGCCCGAGGAGAAGGGCAAGGGCGACGAAAAGGGCAAGGGCGACGAGAAGGCGTCCGGCGCCTTCCAGGACGCGGCCGTCGACTGGGGCGTGCGGCGCACCTTCCGCGAGTACGTCACCGGCCCCATCTCCAAGGGCAAGTGGGACCTGGCCGAGGGCGCGCTGGACGGCGGGGCGCTGTTCCGCTTCCCGCAGGGCAAGGGCGCGTACGACAGCGGGAAGAAGACCCTCGACGCCACCTTCGCGGGCAGCGTCCGCTTCTCCGGAGCCCACCTCGACCTGACCCTCGCCAAGGTGGGCGTGAAGGTCGCCGACGGCAAGGGCACCCTCGTCGCGGACGTCACGAGCAAGGACCCGGCCACGAAGAAGGACGTGCGGACGACCGCCGTCCCGCTGGTCACCTTCGAGGCAAAGACGCTGGACGCCAAGGACGGCCTGGTCAACCTGACCGAGGCCCCGGCCACCCTCACCGAGGACGGCGCGAAGGCGTTCGGCTCGATGTACAAGGCGGGCACCGAGATGGACCCGGTGTCGCTCGCCGTCGCCGTCGACGCCAAGGCGAAGCTGCCCGCGCTGCCCGACCTGGGCAGTGACGCCAAGTCCTCCGCGACGCCCGCCCCGGCGGCGGACAAGAAGACCTCCGCGGAGCCGAAGACGGCGAAGACCGCCGCGGCCTCCGACTCCTCCCACACCGTGATGTACGTCGCCGCGGGCGCCGTCGTCCTGGTGCTCGCCGGGGCCGCGTTCTTCGTGGTCCGCAGGCGGGGAAGCGGCGCGCAGGGCTGAGGCCCGCGCCTCCTGGCACTGCTTCTGTACGTCCGTGCCGCTGCCCGTGAGGGAGCGGCGGCGCGGGTCCCCTCCCCTCCCTCGCACGTGTCACCCCCCCCGTTCCTCGCTGTTCCTTCCGACAGGAGTCCCCCGACCATGGCAGCAACCCGCCGCCGCATCTCGCTCGTCGCGGCAGCCGCGACCGCGGCCGCACTCGGTACGACCGTCCTCGCGCTTCCGGCCTTCGCCGCCGGTGAGCCCGCGGCGGCCAAGCCGCTCGACCTGAAGAACGCCACCCTGGAGTGGGGCGTCAAGGAGTCCCTGCGGACGCACATCGCGGGCGGCGCGGGCAAGCCCGCCGCCGGTTCGATCGTCGCCGCCGACGGCGCGTCGCAGGCCGACCCCAACGGTGTCTTCACCTTCACCGGGGGCAAGGGTTCCTACGCCGAGAAGGGCGCGGTGGACGCGGCGTTCACCGGGTCGGTGCTCTTCGACGCCACCAAGTACGGCTACGCCTACAAGTTCTCCGACCTGAAGGTGCGGTCGACGGACGGGGCCAAGGGCTCGCTGGTGGCCGACGTCGACTTCACGATGGCGGGCAAGACCACCAAGGCCGACGACATCGAGTTCGCCACGCTCGACCTCGCGAAGGCGGAGACCGGCAAGGACGCCGCGGGCAAGACCGTCGTCAAGGCGGTTCCGGCCGCGATCACGGCGGCGGGCCTCCAGGCGCTCGGCGGGCGGGGGTACGAGGTCGGCGACGCCTTCGACACGCTCACGCTGAACACGGGTGCGGAGGCCGCGAAGCCCGACCCGGACCCGAAGCCCGACCCGAAGCCCGATCCCAAGCCGGACCCGAAGCCCGACCCGGACCCCAAGCCCAACCCGGACCCGAAGCCGGACCCCAAGCCCGACCCGAAGCCGCCGGTCGAGGACGTCAAGGGCGCCATCGTGGACGGCAACCTCGACTGGGGCGTCCACGAGCGCTTCCTGAAGTACGTCAACGGGCCCATCGCCCACGGCAAGTCCGAGCTGTCCGGCGGCGCGGTCAAGGCCGGCGACGGCTTCCGCTTCCCGAAGGGCAAGGGCACCCTCGACGCCGAGAAGCAGAACCTCTCCGCGGCCTTCGACGGCAAGGTCCGCTTCGTGGGCCACGAGACGAACGGCGTCTACGCCCTCGACCTCAGCTTCTCCGCGTTCAAGGTGGAGGTGAAGGGCGGCAAGGCCGGTCTGGTCGCCGACGTCGCGACCAAGGAGCGCAACGCGGACAACTCGCCCGGCAAGGACGTCGCGTACAAGGGCGTGACCATCGCCGAGCTGTCGCCCCAGGGCAAGCTGAACGTGGTCGACGGCGTCGTCAAGCTGACCGGGGTCCCGGCGAAGCTGACGGCGGACGGGTCGAAGGCGTTCGGCGGGATGTACCCGGCGGGTGAGCAGATGGCTCCGCTGACGGTGGCGGTCTCGGTGGACAAGGGTGCGCAGCTGCCGGAGCCGGGTGGCTCGGGCGGTACGGGGTCCACCGGGTCCACGGGCTCCACCGGCTCCACGGGTTCCACGGGTGGCGAGGGTGGTACGACCGGTGGCGGTGACACCACCGGTGGCGCGGGCAGTGTGGGCGGTGCGGGCGCCACGGGCGGTGCCTCGGCCGGTTCGGTCGGCGGTGGGGCGGCTGCGGGCAACTTGGCCGCGACCGGGGCGTCGACGCCGACGGGGGCGCTGCTGGGTGCAGCGGGGGCGCTGGCGGTGGCCGGTGGCGCGGTGGTCTTCGCGGCGCGTCGCCGCAAGGCGGGCTCCGAGGCCTGATCCCTCTCGACCTTCCGTAGGGCCGCACCCCCGTGTTCGGGGTGCGGCCCTACGGGGCTTTCCGGGCCCAGCCCCTCAACATCCGCCCCCGGCACCAAACTTGTTCCCGCCCCAGCCCCACCCCTTCACCTAAAGCGCTCGCCGCGCGGCTTTGTGGTGGGTTGCTCGCGCAGTTCCCCGCGCCCCTCAAGGGGCGCGGGGAACTGCGCAAAACGCCAGCCACACTCCACCCGCACGAACCCGTTCACAGCCCCGCAGGGTTACGGGAAGGGGCGGGTAGGGGAAGAACCCGCCCCGGCACCGGGTGCCGACACCCCACCGGCTCCGCGCAGCGCCCCGGCACCGGGTGCCGACACCCCACCGGCTCCGCGCAGCGCCCCCGCACCGGGTGCCGACACCCCACCGGCTCCGCGCAGCGCCCCCGCCCCGCACAGCACCCCCGCCCCGCACCGTCCCCACACCCCCCCCGGAGGGACCCGGCAGAATGCCCGGCGTGAATAGCCTCGACCTTGTGCACGTGTTCTGCGGCCCCACCGGCCACCACGGCAACCCCCTCGCCGTCGTCCGCGACGCCCCCCGCACCCACCCCACCCCCTCCTCCCGTCAGGCCCTCGCCCGCGAACTCGGCCTCAGCGAGACCGTGTTCGTCGACGACCCCGAGCGCGGGGTGCTCGACATCTACACCCCCACCACCCGGCTCCCCTTCGCCGGGCACCCCCTCGTCGGCGCCGCCTGGCTCCTCGACATCGAGGTGCTGGAGCTGTCCGTGGGCGACGTCGTCGCCCGCCAGGACGGGGAGTTCACCTGGATCACCGCCCGCGCCGACTGGGCCCCGCCGCGCACGCTCCGGCAGTACGCGACCGTGCGGGAGGTCGACGCCCTGCCCGCGCCCCCGCCCGGCGAGGGCTGGCTCTACGCGTGGGCCTGGGAGGACGAGGCCGCGGGCCGGGTGCGGGCCCGTGCCTTCCCGCGCCGGGACGACGGCATCGCCGAGGACGAGGCGACCGGGGCCGCCGCCCTCCTCCTCACCGCCGAACTCGGCCGCGCCCTCAACATCCGCCAGGGCAAGGGGTCCCAGCTCCTCACCGCGCCCGGCCCCGGCGGCCTGATCGAGATCGGCGGCCGCGTCCGCTTCGCCGAGCACCCCCGCCCCTGAGGGAACGCGCGCGGGCCCGCACCGTACCCGGCGCGGGCCCACATCACGAACGTACCGTCAAGAACTACGCACTCAGCGGGAATTCGCCGCCCAGCTCGCGGAAGACCGACCCGTTGAAGTCGAAGGCCTTCTTGCACTCCTCGATGATGCGCTTCTTCTCCAGCTCGTCCGCCGGGATCGCGTCCAGCAGCTCGCGGTAGTTGCGCTTGAACGCGGCCGGGTTGGAGACGCCCTCGAAGACGTAGAAGCGCACGCCGTCGCCCTTGCGCTCGAAGCCCCAGGTCTTCTCCGCCTTGTCGCGGATGATCTGGCCGCCGGAGAGGTCGCCGAGGTAGCGGGTGTAGTGGTGGGCCACGTAACCGCCGGGCCAGGTGGCCGCGCACTCGGTGACACGTGCCGCGTATGCCGCTGTCGAGGGGAGGGCGACGAGGCCGTCGCGCCAGTTCTCGCCGCGCAGGTGCGCCAGGTCGCGCTCCAGCTCCGCGGTGCGCATCAGCTCGGACTGTATGAAGGGGCCCGCGACCGGGTCGGCGGCGAGCGAAGGCGCCGCGTCCTCAAGGGCCTTGTAGACGAACCACAGCTGCTCGGTGTAGCGCGTGTACGCGTCCACGCCGAGCTTGCCGCCGAGGAGGTCGCTCATGAACGTCGAGGTCTCCGCCTCCGTGTGCTGCTCGTGCGAGGCGACACGGATCTGGGTGGAGAAGAGGGTGTCCAAAGCGGACCTCCGGGGACAGATGGGACAAGGGCGACAGTAAAAGGGGAGCGGTGGTGGCAGCAATGGCACCCGCCACCACCGATCTTCGCTGCTTAGGCTTACCTAAGTCAACTGGTTCCCGACGACCTGTCGGTAAAAAATCCCGGACCCGGCCCGGGGGTCAGGGCAGCGTCAGGATGTCCGCGCCGGTCTCCGTCACCACCAGCGTGTGCTCGAACTGGGCAGTGCGCTTGCGGTCCTTGGTGACGACCGTCCAGCCGTCCTCCCACATGTCGTACTCGTGCGTGCCGAGCGTGAGCATCGGCTCGATGGTGAAGGTCATGCCGGGCTGCATCACGGTCGTCGCGTGCGGGCTGTCGTAGTGCGGGACGATGAGCCCGGAGTGGAAGGACGTCGAGATGCCGTGACCGGTGAAGTCCCGGACGACGCCGTAGCCGAAGCGCTTGGCGTACGACTCGATGACACGCCCGATCACGTTGATCTGGCGGCCCGGCTTGACCGCCTTGATGGCCCGGTTGAGGGACTCGCGGGTGCGCTCCACGAGCAGCTTCGACTCCTCGTCGACGTCGCCGCAGAGGTAGGTGGCGTTGTTGTCGCCGTGCACGCCGTTGAGGTACGCGGTCACGTCGAGGTTCACGATGTCGCCGTCGTTGAGGACGGTCGAGTCGGGGATGCCGTGGCAGATGACCTCGTTGACCGAGCTGCACAGCGACTTGGGGAAGCCCCGGTAGCCGAGGGTCGAGGGGTACGCCCCGTGGTCGAGCATGAACTCGTGCGCGACCCGGTCGAGCTCGTCGGTGGTCACGCCGGGAGCGATGTGCCGGGCGGCCTCCTCCATCGCCTGCGCGGCGATACGGCCCGCGATGCGCATGCGCTCGATCGTGTCGGAGTCCTGGACCTCGGGCCCTGTGTACGGGGTCGGCGCGGGTTTCCCGACGTACTCGGGGCGCCGGATGTTGCCGGGGACGGAACGGACGGGAGTGAGCTCGCCTGGTACGAGCAGCGACTGGCCAGACATGCGGACGAGTGTAGTCAGCGCTCCGGGGGCACTATGGCGGCAGAAACGAGTGCGCGAACGCCGCGCGCCGGAGCGAGGAGTACAAGGTCATGGCCCTGTTCAAGCGACGTACCACCGGCAAGCCCGGCGAGTGGTTCTACTGCCTGGAGCACAAGACCGTCGAGGAGGGCCCCCAGTGCCCGTCCAAGGACCGCTTCGGCCCGTACGCGACCCGCGAGGAGGCCCAGCACGCAATGGAGACGGCCCGCGAGCGGAACCTGGACTGGGAGAACGACCCGAAGTGGCACGACAAGGGGGGCTCCGCGGGCACGCCGGAGAACTGACCGGGGGCCGTCCGGGGGCGCTGTCCGGGGACGGCCCGGACCGACCGGGAGCCGACCCGACGGCCGGGGGAGGGCCGAGCCCTCCCCCGGCCCCCTGGCCTCTCGGGCCCAGGCCATGCGCCCGGCCCCTGGCCCGGTTCCTGGCCCCGGCCCCGGCCTCGGCCCTCGGCCCCCGGCCCCGGTCCCTGGCCCCGGTCCCTGGCCCTGGCCTCGGCCCCTGGCCCCCGGCCCCGGCCCCTGGCCCCGGACCCGGCCGCTGGTCCTGGCTCCCGGCCCCCGTAGCCACGGGGTCGGGCACCTCCGGTTCCTCCGGCCTTCGGCTGTCCGCACCTGCGTCTACGCCGCCGCGGGTGCGCTCTCGCCCTCGTCCGGCACGGGCGTCGGCTTCGCCCCAGCTCCAGCCCCCGCTTCCGCCTCGCGCTGGGCGCGGCGGCGCACCGCGTCCTCGTCCGTCTCCGCGTCGTACGACATGAGCTTGGGCAGTACGGCCGCCAGCAGCCCCACCGCCACCACGCACGCCGCGCCGCCGCTCCACACCGCGCCCCGCACGCCCGTCCAGCTCGCCACCGCGCCCGCGCGGACCTGGCCGAGCTGGGGGCCGCAGCTGTAGGAGAGGATCTCTATCCCGGCGAGCCTGCCGCGCAGCTCCTCCGGAATGGTCTGGTTCCAGATGGTGGAGCGGGCGAGCCCGCTGATCATGTCGCCGCCGCCGGCCGCCGCGATGAGCAGCAGCACCAGCCAGATGTTGCTGGTCAGCCCGATGGCGGCCATCGAGAGGCCCCATCCCATGGCGCCCAGCACGACCATTCGCCCGTGCCGGCGAACCTTCGACGCCCAGCCGCTGGTGAGGCCGACCAGGCACGCGCCGAGCGGCATCGCCGCGTACATCAGCCCGAGCGCCCACTCGGCCCCGAGGTCCTTCGCCAGGAAGGGGAAGATCGCGTTCGGGAACGCCAGCAGCATCGCGGCCAGGTCGATTCCGTACGTTCCGAGCAGGACCGGCTTGCTCCAGGCGTAGCGCGCGCCCTCCGCGATGCCGCGCAGCGAGGGCTTCTCGGCGTTCTCGGCGGCGGGTGCGGGGGACAGCCGCAGACACATCAGGACGGACGCGGCGAAGCCGACGACGGTGACGGAGTACGCGGTCGGGGTGCCCGCGTACGCGACGACGACGCCCGCGAGCGCCGGGCCCGCGATGGCCCCGATCTGCCAGCGCAGCGCGTTGAGCGCGGCGGCGGCGGTGAGCTGGTCGTGCGGGACGATGCGGGCCATCAGGGAGTCGAGGGCGGGCCGCTGGAGCCCGGACAGTGCGGCGACGCCCGCCGCGACGACGTACAGCGGCCAGAGCATCGGCTGCGGCAGCAGCGCGTTCACCAGCAGCACCACGGCCAGCACCCCGAGCCCGACCTCGGTCAGCAGGATGATCCGCTTGCGGTCGACGGCGTCGGCCAGCGCCCCTCCGTACAGCCCGAAGACGATCAGCGGCACCAGCTCGACGGCCCCGATCGCGCCGACGGCGAGCGGCGAGTCGGTGAGGTGGGCGATCTGGAGCGGCATGGCGACCAGCGCCATGGAACTGCCGAAGAAGGCGACGATCCCCTGCACCCACAGCAGCCGGAAATCGGCCGAGGAGCGCCAGGGGGAGAGATCGGGAAGGAGGGCGGAGAGCTTTCGGGACACGAGGTGCCATATTCCGTGCCCGCACGGCGGGAGGCAACTCCATTTCCCCGCCGTCAGGGAGCGCCCCGTCAGGGGCGCGGGGAACTGCGCGAGCAACCCCCCACCCACCCGCACGGAACCGTCCACAGCCCCGCGGGTTTAGGTGAAGGGGCGGGGCTGGGGACCCCCTGCCCAGGCAGCCCGGGGCCGCACGTACTCCGCACCGGAGTACCCCGCCCCCGCCCCCGAACGGGAGGCCCCTCGGCCCCGGCGGGCCAGGGCCGCACCCCCGGCGCCGGATGCGGGGGACCCGGCGAGGGAACCCCCGTGCCGGGTCCGGGCGTTCTACCCCGTACACGGGTACGGTCGACGCCCCGCACCACCCCCCGCCCCCCCCCAGGAGCCGCCCCCATGACCACCGCCATCAGCCGCCAGGACCGCCGGATCTCCCCGGTCTTCCTCGGCATCGTCGCCGTCATGGCGGCCTCCGGCTGGGCCGTCTGGACGGGCTTCGCGGCCTCCACGGGCTTCGCCGTGTTCCTCTTCGTGACGGCGGCCTGGATCGTCTCCCTCTGCCTGCACGAGTACGCACACGCCCGCACCGCCCTGCACAGCGGCGACATCACCATCGGCGCGAAGGGCTACCTCACCCTCAACCCGCTCAAGTACACGCACGTCCTGCTCAGCATCGTGCTGCCGCTGGTCTTCGTGATCATGGGCGGCATCGGCCTGCCCGGCGGCGCGGTCTTCATCGAGCGGGGCCGCATCCAGGGCCGCTGGAAGCACAGCCTGATCTCGGCGGCGGGCCCGCTCACGAACGTCCTGTTCGCGATCGTGTGCACCGCGCCGTTCTGGCTGGGCGCGCTGGACGGCGTCCCGACGCCCTTCCGGTACGCGCTGGCGTTCCTCGCCCTGCTCCAGGTCTCGGCGGCGCTGCTGAACTTCCTGCCCGTCCCCGGGCTCGACGGGTACGGCGTGCTGGAGCCCTGGCTCTCGTACAAGATCCGTCGCCAGATCGAGCCGTACGCGCCGTTCGGCCTGTTCTTCGTCTTCGCGCTGCTGTGGGTGCCGGAGGTCAACCGGGTCTTCTTCGACGTGATCTACGCGATCACGGGCGGCCTCGGCGTGAACGAGCTGGAGTCGTACTGCGGCCGCGACCTGTTCCAGTTCTGGCAGACCGGAGCCCCGATCTGCACCGCGCCCTGAGAAGCCGAGACCTAGGAGGCCGCGGCCTCCTTCTCGACCTTGGCCTTGCGCAGGTAGTACCAGGCCATGTTCGAGGAGACGCCCGCGAGCAGAATCCACACGATCCCGAGCAGGTTGCCCTCCACGAAGGAGACCACGGCCGCGACGACCGAGAGGACGCAGACGACCAGGGCGTACAGAGCGAGGCGGGGCATGGGGGACGACTCCTGTCGGAACGGACGGCGTGCGAGTACAACCCGTCCAGTGTCCCCCATGCCCGGATCGCCTTATACGTCGGTCACGCGCAGCCCGGCGTGGGCCTTGTAGCGGCGGTTCACCGAGATCAGGTTGGCCACCAGGGACTCCACCTGGTGGGCGTTGCGCAGCCGGCCCGCGAAGACGCCGCGCATGCCCGGGATGCGGGCGGCCAGCGCCTGCACCAGGTCGGTGTCGGCGCGGGCCTCGCCCAGCACCATCACGTCGGTGTCGATCTCCTCGACCGCCGGGTCCTGGAGCAGGACGGCGGACAGGTGGTGGAAGGCGGCGGTCACCCGCGAGTCGGGCAGCAGGGCGGCGGCCTGCTCGGCGGCGCTGCCCTCTTCCGGCTTCAGCGCGTACGCGCCCTTCTTGTCGAAGCCGAGCGGGTTGACGCAGTCGATGACGAGCTTCCCCGCCAGCTCCTCCCGCAGCGACTCCAGCGTCTTGGCGTGCCCGTCCCAGGGCACGGCCACGATCACGACGTCGCTGCGCCGCGCGCACTCGGCGTTGTCGGCGCCCTCGACGCCCAGCCCGAGCTCCCCGGCGGCCGCCTCGGCCCGCTCGGCCGCACGGGAACCGATGATCACCTTCTGCCCGGCCCGCGCCAGCCGGTACGCGAGGCCGCGGCCCTGGTCGCCGGTGCCGCCGAGGACGCCGACGACGAGCCCGGAGACGTCGGGCAGGTCCCACGGGTCCTTGAGGGGCTTCTTCGGGGCCTCGGTCTGCGGAGTGTCTGAAGTGGAAGTCATGGCCCGACCCTACTTGCAGGTAGTCCGCTCGTCCGGGTGAGCCGGGGCCTTCTCCGGTACGGGATCCGCCCCGGGCGGCGAGGATCGCGCGCATGGATGCCGTGAGGGTCGCACTGCTGCGAGAGGTCCTGGCCGGTACGGAGTGGCTGGGCGCCACGAGACGCTTCGCCGGGGTGCTGCGCGCCTCGGTCTCGCCGCCGGGCAGCGGCGGCCTCCTCCTGGTCGGCACCAAGGCGTACGAACCCTGGCACCTGGCCGCCCACCTCATGGACGAGGCGGCCTGGGCCGGACTGCCGACCCTGGCCCCCACGCTCGTACGGCACGAGGTGGGCCCGCACGACCCCGCGCACCTCTCGGTGGGCCTGGGGCGGCTGGCGGCGGCGGGCCGCGGCGAGACGCTGCTGGTGGTGTCCGGCCCCACCGGCCCGGACGCGGACCTGCTGGAACGCGTCCACGACGTCCGCCGCGCCGGAACCACGGTCCTCGCCCTTTCCGGCTCCCCCTCCGACACCGAACTTCCCTCCCTCGCCCACGAGATGCTCTCCGTCCCACCCGACGGAGAGGTGGACCTGGACACGGCCCAGCACCTGGTGAGCGCGGCGGCGGGCGAGAACACGGTCCGGGCCCACCGCGGCCGCAGCCGCCTCCGGCACCTCCTGGAGGGCCTCCTGGGCCCCGGTCCAGAACGCTGGTGAAGGGCGGCGGGGCCGTACCGGTCCGCGGCCCCGCCCAGCAGCCGCACCGCCGTCAGGGAAGCGCCCCTTCAGGGGCGCGGGGCTGTGCCGATCTGCGGCTCCGCCGCGCGGGCGCGCCCAGCAGCCGCACCGCCGTCGGGGAAGCGCCCCGTCAGGGGCGCGGGGAACTGCGCGACCAGCCACCCACCCACCCGCACGGACCCCCCTCATTGCCCCGCAGGGTTTAGGTGAAGGGGCGGGGCTGGGGCAAAAACAGCCCGGCGCCGGGGACGGCGCGAAGGAGCCCCGCCCCGCCAGCCACCCCCACGCCGGCACCAGCCCCCCCGACGGGCCGAACCCGCACACCCCCACCCCGGGAGGAGCCCGCCCGCGGCCCCCCACCCCCGAACACCCGAACCCCAGGGACAATGACCCGGTGCGCTACCAGATCCTCGGCCCCGCCCGAGCCCTCCGCGACGACGGCACCGCCGTCCCCCTCGGCGGCCCCCGCCTGCGCGCGGCCCTCACCGTGCTGGCGCTGCGCCCGGGCCGGGCCGTCCCGGTGCCCGTGCTGGTGGACGAGGTGTGGGGGGAGGCCGACGCCCCGCCCGCCGACGCCCCCGCCGCCGCCCAGGCCCTGATCGCCCGCCTGCGCCGGGCGCTCGGCCGGGACGCCGTCGCCTCCCGGCACGGCGGGTACGCCCTGGTGGCCGACCCCGACGACGTCGACCTGCACCGTTTCGAGCGGCTCACCGCGGAGGGCGTCCGCGCCCTCGCCGAGGACGACCCGGCGAAGGCCGTCGCCCTCCTCGACGACGCGCTCGCCCTGTGGCAGAGCACCGACGGCCCCGCCCTCGCCGACCTCCCCGCCCTGACCGCCGACGCGGCCCGCTGGGACGCCCGCCGCCTGGACGCCCGCCGCGCCCGGCTGGCCGCCTCCCTCCCGCTGGGCCGCGCGCAGGAGGTGCTGCCGGAGCTCACCGCGCTGTGCGCCGAGCACCCCCTGGACGAGCCGCTCCAGGTGCTGCGCCTGCGCGCCCTGCACGCGACGGGCCGTACCGCCGAGGCGCTGGACGCGTACGAGACCGTACGCAGACAGCTCGCCGACCGCCTGGGCATCGATCCCTCCGCCGAACTGCGCGCCCTGCACGGGGAGTTGCTGTCCGAGCCCGAACCCCAAGCCGCCCCGCCCGCACCCCCGCCGCCGCCCCCGCCCACCGGCAACCTCCGCGCCCGCCTCACCTCCTTCGTCGGCCGCGAGAGCGACATCGGGGTGATCCGCGACGACCTGGCCCGCGCCCGCCTGGTGACCCTGCTGGGCCCCGGCGGCGCGGGCAAGACCCGCCTCTCGCAGGAGGCGGCCGAGGGCTGCGACGCCCGCTGGCCCGACGGCGTCTGGCTGGTCGAACTGGCCCCCGTCGACGACCCCGAGGGCGTTCCGGACGTCGTCCTCACCGCGCTCGGCGCCCGCGAGACGCTCCTGCGCGGCGCGGGCGCCGAAAGCATCCGGGCCTCCGGCCGGAAGGCCGACGACCCCCTCGTGCGCCTGGTCGAGCACTGCGCGCACCGCCGCATGCTCCTGCTGCTGGACAACTGCGAGCACCTGCTGGACGCCGCCGCCCACCTGGTCGAGCTGCTCCTCGCCCACTGCCCCGGCCTCACCGTCCTCGCGACGAGCCGCGAACCCCTGGGCGTGCCGGGGGAGTTGGTGCGCCCGGTGGACCCGCTGCCGCAGCCCGTCGCGCTGGAGCTGTTCGCCGAGCGGGGGGCCGCCGCCAGGCCCGGGTTCCGGGTCGACGCGGACATGGCGGCCGCCGCCGAGATCTGCCGCCGTCTGGACGGGCTGCCGCTCGCCATCGAGCTCGCCGCCGCCCGCCTGCGCATATTGACGCCGCGTCAGATCGCGGACCGGCTGGACGACCGGTTCCGGCTGCTCACCGCGGGCTCGCGGACCGTACTGCCGAGGCAGCAGACACTGCGCGCGGTCGTCGACTGGTCGTGGGAGCTGCTGGACGAGCCCGAACGGGCGGTGCTGAGCGCCCTGTCGACGTTCTCCGGCGGCTGTGACCTGGCCGCCGCCGAAGCCGTCTGCGGAAGCGACGCCCTGGAACTGCTGGGCTCCCTGGTCGACAAGTCCCTCGTTGTCGCCGCCCCCGCCGAACCGGACGGCGAGATGCGCTACCGGCTGCTGGAGACCGTCTCGGAGTACGCCGCCGAGCGCCTCGCCGAGTCCGGCGCACAGGCGGCCGTCGAACGCCGCCACCTGGTCCACTACCGCGAACTCGCCCGCAAGGGCGACACGTTGCTGCGCGGCCGCGAGCAACTCCACTGGATGGGCCGCTTCCAGAGCGAGTACGAGAACCTGCGCACCGCCCTGCGCCGTGCCGTCGCCGCGAAGGACGAGCACGAGGCGCTGTGCCTGGTGCACGCCCTGTCCTGGTACTGGCACGTCCGCGACCTGCGCCCCGACCAGCGGCACTGGACCGCCGCCGCCATGGAGCTGAGCCGCGACCCGTTCGCGCTCTCGGAACCCGTCGAACCCGCCCCCGCCGTGTTCGAGCAGTGCACCGACGCACCCCCGCCGATGAGCCCGGACGTCCTCCAGGAGGCCCGGCGCGGTGTCCGGCTGCTCA
Organism: Streptomyces sp. NPDC087440; assembly: GCF_044744005.1. Taxonomy (NCBI): domain Bacteria; kingdom Bacillati; phylum Actinomycetota; class Actinomycetes; order Kitasatosporales; family Streptomycetaceae; genus Streptomyces; species Streptomyces sp. NPDC087440. The sequence continues at coordinate 38,913 of NZ_JBIUXN010000035.1, forward strand.
ACCTGATCAGCATGAACCACGACCTGGACGTCTGGTTCACCGACGACGCCAAGGAGTGGCTGGAGCGGGTCGTCGCCACCTACCGGCCCGGGCTGCCGCAGACCTGCCGGGTCCCCGGCTCCATGTGGATCATGGCGTTGCTGATGACCAGCGAGAGCAGCGAACCGCTGCGCGAGGCGATCAACGCGACCGTCCGGGCCTGCCGCGACTTCGGTTACGAATGGGAGCTGGCCGCGGCCCTGGAGATGCGGGCCAACATCTTCGCCAACCACACCGCCTGGGTCGGCGACGCCCGCCGGGACGCCGACGAGTCGCTGGCCATCTTCGAGCGGCTCGGCGACTCCTGGGGCGCGGCCGAATCGCTCTCCGCGCGCGGTGAGGCGTACGAGCGCATCGGCGACTACGCGGCGGCGGCCGACGCCTACCGGGACGCCATCGCCCACACCCAGCGGCTCGACGCCCGCTCGCAGACCATGCTGCTGAAGGTGCGGCTGGCGGGCACCCTCGTCGAACTCGGCGACGGCGCCGAGGGCGAGACCATCCTGCGCACGGTCCTGTCCGACACCGAGAACCAGCGCGTCGAGGTCCGCCCGGCCGCCCACCTCTTCCTCGGCATCCGCCTCGCCCGCACCGGCCGCCTGGCCGAGGCCCGCGAGCAACTCGGCCTGCTGCGCAACAACTTCGACAACGGCAACCTGATGATCTTCGACGGCTTCTCGCTCGGCCTGCTCGCTTGGGTCGCCAATATGGAGGAGTCGTACGAGGAGGCGATCGGCCTCGTCGCGTACGCCCTGGAACGCTCGCACGCCCAGCTCTCCCTGATGGTCGCCCCGCAGATGCCCGCGGTGCACCTGATGACCGCGGCGGGAACACTGGCCGGACTGGCCGGCCGGGAGCCCGACCCGGCCCGGCGCGCCGTCCTGGCCACTGACGCGGCCAGGCTGCTGGGCGCGTACGAGAAGCACCTCCCCGACGGCCACTTCGTCAACGGGCAGGAGTCCGACGCCCGGGACGAGGCGGTCCGCCTGGCCCGCACGCTCCTGGACGACGACGCCTACGCGCGTGCGCACGCCGAAGGCGGCGGCCTTCCCCTCGGGGAGGCCACCGCCCTGGTGTATGCGCGACGCGACGAGTATCGGAAGGACGGGGAAGGGGCGGCTCACCCCTGAGTGCCCGTCAGGTCTTGTTGCGGAACTTGCGGATCGCCAGCGGTGCGGTCGCCAGCGTGATCGCCGCCGACCAGGCCAGCACCATCCACACGTCGTGCGCGATCGGCATGTCGCCCCGGAAGAGGCCGCGCGCCGCGTCGGCGAGGTTGGACAGCGGGTTGTAGTTGGTGAAGGTCTCCAGCCAGCCCGGCATCGTGGAGGTCGGAGTGAAGATCGACGAGCCGAACTGGAGCGGCATCAGCACGATCATCGCCATGCCCTGCACGGCCTGGGCCGTCTTCACGGTGAGCCCGATCAGGATGAAGATCCACATCAGGGAGGCGCCGAACAGCAGCGAGAGACCGACCGCCGCCAGCACGTGCAGCCAGGAGGTCCCGATCGTCAGGCCCAGGATCAGGCCGACGACCAGCAGGATCGTGAAGGCGACCAGCATGCGGCCGACCTCGACGACGATCTTCGCGATGAGGACCGAGGAGCGGGCGATGGGCATCGTCCGGAAACGGTCCATGACCCCCTTCTGGAAGTCCTCGTTGACTCCGGTGCCCACCGACATCGACACGTTCATGCCCATCATGGCCATCAGGCCGGGCACCAGGTAGCTGACGTACTCGCTCTGGTTGCCCTTGCCCATCATCGCGCCGCCGAAGACGAACGTGAACAGCAGCGTGAAGACGATCGGCATGAACAGGACGTCGAACATCGACTCCGGGTCCTGCTTGATCTGGAGCGTGTTGCGCCGGGCGAGCGCGCCGATGTGGCGCAGATTGGCGCGCAGGCCGATCCGGCCCTCCGCGTTCTCGGCCACGGCGGGCCGGGTGGGGCCGCTCTGCCCGGCGTCGGGCTTCGTCAGGGTGGCCGTACTCATGCCGCTACCTCTTCCTTCGTCTCGCGGAGCGCGTCGCTCTCGCTGCTCTTCTCGCCGGTGATCGCCAGGAACACCTCGTCCAGGCTGGGCAGGTGGGTGCCGATGTCGGCGATCGCGAAGCCCTGCGCGCCCAACAGCCCGACCACGGAGGTCAGTTGCTCGTCGCTGAGGATCGGCACGTACAGCAGGCCCTCCGCGGGCAGCACCTGTGCGCCGGCCACCCCGTCCAGGCCCGCCCCGCGGACGGCGTCCGCCATCGCGGACAGCTGCGCCGGGTCCGACGGCCGGATCTGGAGCGTGCGCCCGCCGACCTTCGCCTTCAGCTCGTGGATCTTGCCCTCCGCGACGACCCGCCCCCGGTCGATCACGGTCAGCTCGCTGGCGAGCTGCTCGGCCTCCTCCATGTACTGCGTGGTGAGCAGCACGGTGACGCCCTCGCCGACCATGCGCTGGACCTCGCCCCACACCTCGTTGCGGGTGCGCGGGTCGAGACCGGTGGTCGGCTCGTCGAGGTACAGCACGGCGGGCTGCCCGATCATGGACGCCGCGAGGTCGAGCCGCCGCCGCATGCCGCCGGAGTACTGCGCGGCGGGCTTCTTGGCGGCCTCGGTGAGCGAGAACCGCTCCAGCAGGTCGTCGGACCTGCGGCGGGCGTCCTTGCGGGACAGGTCGAGCAGCCGCCCGATCATGTAGAGGTTCTCCCAGCCGGAGAGCTTCTCGTCGACCGAGGCGTACTGGCCGGTCAGCCCTATCGTGCGGCGCAGCTGGCGGGGCTGGCGGACCACGTCGTACCCGGCGACGGTCGCGGTCCCCGCGTCCGGCCGGATCAGGGTGGACAGGCATCGTACGAGCGTGGTCTTGCCCGCTCCGTTCGGCCCCAGAACCCCGAGGACGGTGCCCTCGCGGACGTTGAGATCGACTCCGTCCAGGGCTTTGGTCTCGCCGTAATGCTTGACGAGGCCTCGGACCTCGATGGCGTGTGGTGTGTTGTCGTGTCGCGTCATGTCCCACAGTGGAGCACCCGCCACTGACAATCGGCCGACAGCCTGTGCACAGCCCGTGCGGCCCACCGACAAACCACCGACAGCACCACCGACAGAACCGCCCCCGGACACGCCGACGGCCCACCGAGGGGGAAGGCGGTGGGCCGTCGTCTGCGCGACAGTGGTTCAGAGGGGCCTGGCAGGGCCTAGTGGAAGGTGTGCTCCTCGCGCGGGAAGGCCCCGCCCGCGACCTCCTCGGCGAACGCCTTGGCGGCGTCCCCCAGGGTCTGCCGCAAGTTCGCGTACTGCTTCGTGAAGCGCGGCACCTTCCCGCCGGTCAGCCCCACCATGTCGGTGTAGACCAGCACCTGCGCGTCGGTGTCCGGGCCCGCCCCGATCCCGATCGTGGGGATCGACAGGCTCCGGGTGACCTCCGCCGCCAGCTCCGCCGGAACCAGCTCCAGCACCAGCGCGAACGCCCCCGCGTTCTCCGCGGCCTTCGCGTCCCGCAGCAGCTGGTGCGCGGCCTCGTCGCCCCGCCCCTGCACCCGGTACCCGAGCGTGTTCACCGACTGGGGCGTGAGCCCCAGGTGCGACATCACCGGAATCCCGGAGGCCACCAGCAGCTCGGTCTGCGGCAGCGACCGCTCGCCGCCCTCCAGCTTGACGGCGCCGACCCCGGACTCCTTGATCAGCCGGGTGGCGTTGCGCAGGGCCTGTACGGGCCCTTCCTGGTACGACCCGAACGGCAGGTCGGCGACGACCATCGCGCGCCGGGTCCCCCGGACGACGGCCGCCGACAGGAAGGCCATCTCGTCCATGGTGACCGGCACGGTCGTCTCGTACCCGAGGTGGCAGTTGCCCATCGAGTCGCCGACGAGCAGCACCGGTACCCCGGCCTCGTCGAACACGGACGCCGTCATGGCGTCGTACGCGGTGAGCATGGGCCACTTCTCGCCGCGCTGCTTGGCGGCGGCGATCTGGTGGACGGTGATCCGGCGCGTGCCGGTCCCGCCGTACAGGGCCTTCGGGTCGGCCTGGGCGGGGGTGGGCCCCTGGGGGGCGGAATCGGGGGTGCGCCCCTCGGGGGCGGAATTCTGGGCAGCCTGAAGCGTCATGGCTGGTACGGCTCCTTCGTCATCTCGAAGCGCCCTTACGGCGTCTCCGGACCGCGTCCATGGTGGCATCCCGTGCCGCCTCGCGGGAAGTGCGCGGTCACAAGACGCTCCCCACCTGCCCTTTTATGCGCGTTTCGTCACAGCCACGCATTCCGGGCCCACCTGCGGAACTGCCCACAGGACCCCGTCGTCCTTCCCGCAGTACGCCCGACGCGGATGGCGGCGGAGCTGCGTCCCGGGGTCATCGCCTAGGGTCAAGGGCGGGGCGGGGACGGCGTACGAGCAAGGCAAGCGGGCAAGGCAGTGAGGACAGCGGAATGGCGCAGGCGTACAGGCCGGACACCGGTAACCACGGACCGGAGCCCGATCCCTCCGAGCCCTTCACGACCCCCGGAACCCCCCGTACCCCCAGCACTCCCGGCGCCGCCCGCTCGCCCCTGCGCCGCTTCGCCGACGGCTGGCGCGGCGACCGCCGGATCTGGCGGCGCGGAATCGTCCTCGCCGTGCTCGGCCTGCTGCTCACGGTCGTCATGGTCTTCCACGCGGAGATCCCCAACACGGTCGGCAACCTCGGCAGCCTCACCGAGACCTTCTTGCCGTGGTTCGGCCTCGGCATCCCGCTGCTGCTGATCCTGGCCCTGATGCGCCGCTCCGCGCTGGCGCTGGTCGTGCTGATCCTCCCGGCGGTCGTCTGGCTCAACCTCTTCGCGGGCCTGTACACCGACAAGTCGACCCCGGGCGGCGACCTCACCGTCGCCACCCACAATGTGAACGCCGAGAACAACGACCCCGCCGGAACCGTCGCCACCCTCGCCGCGTCCGGCGCCGACGTCGTGGCCCTGGAGGAGATCGCGGGCGACAACCTCGCCGGGTACGAGAAGGCGATGGCCGCCGCCTCCTACCGGCACCACACGGTGCAGGGCACGGTCGGCCTGTGGAGCAAGTACCCCCTCACCGACGTGCGCAAGGTCGACATCCGGCTCGGCTGGGCCCGCGCCCTGCGCGCCACGGTCGCCACCCCCCAGGGCGAGGTCGCGGTGTACGTCGCCCACATGCCGTCGGTACGGGTCAAGCTCAACGCGGGCTTCACCGCCGGGCAGCGCGACGCCAGCGCCGACGCCCTCGGCGAGGCCATCGCCCGTGAGCCGCTGCGCCGCGTCGTCCTGCTCGGCGACCTCAACGGCACCATGAACGACCGCGCCCTCAACGGCATCACCGCCCAGATGCGCTCCACCCAGGGCGCGGCGGGCGACGGCTTCGGCTTCAGCTGGCCGGCCGCGTTCCCGATGGCGCGCATCGACCAGATCATGGTCAAGGGCGTCGAGCCGACGTCCTCCTGGACACTGCCGCGCACCGCGAGCGACCACCTGCCGATCGCAGCCAGGGTGAAGTTCTAGCCGTACGCACGGGGAAGGGGCCGCCCGCATGCAGCGCGGGCGGCGCCTTTCCCGTACCGCAGTACTTACTGCGCCCCCTCGCGCCACCTGTTGGTGACCGGCAGCCTGCGGTCCTTGCCGAAGCCCTTGGGGGAGATCTTGGTCCCCGGCGGGTACTGGCGGCGCTTGTACTCCGCCGTGTCGACCATCCGCAGCGTCCGCGCGACGAGCTCCCGCTCGAAGCCCTGCGCGACGATCGCCTCCAGGCCCTGGTCCCGGTCGACGTACAGCTCCAGAATCCGGTCGAGGACGTCGTAGTCGGGCAGCGAGTCGGTGTCGACCTGGCCGGGGCGCAGCTCCGCGCTCGGCGGCTTGGAGATCGAGTTCTCCGGGATCGGCGGGGTCTGGCCGCGTTCCTCGGCGGCCTTGTTGCGCCAGCGGGCGAGGGCGAAGATCCAGGTCTTGTAGACGTCCTTGACCGGCCCGTAGGCGCCCACCGAGTCGCCGTACAGGGTCGAATAGCCCACCGCCAACTCGGACTTGTTGCCGGGGGCCAGCACCAGGTGGCCCTCCTGGTTGGAGAGCCCCATCAGGGTGGTGCCGCGCAGCCGGGACTGGAGGTTCTCCTCGGCGAGCCCGGTCAGGCCCAGCGCCGCCGTGTACGCGTCGAACATCGGGGCGATCTCGACGGTGCGGAGGTTCAGGCCGGTCCGGCGGGCCAGTTCGGCGGCGTCGTCCCGCGAGTGCTGGGAGCTGTACTTCGACGGCATGGAGACGCCGTACACGTGCTGCGCGCCCACCGCGTCGCAGGCGATCGCGGCGACCAGGGCGGAGTCGATGCCGCCGGAGAGGCCGATCAGGACCGAGCGGAAACCGTTCTTCGCGAGGTACGCGCGCAGGCCCACCACCAGCGCCGTGTAGATCTCCTCGGTGTCCTCCAGGCGCTCCGCGTACCCTCCGGCCAGCTCGGCGTCGTACGGGGCGAGCGGCTCGGCCCGGAGCACCACGCGGTCCACCCGCAGCCCGTCGTCCACGACCCCGGTGACCGGGTCGGTCGAGGCGGCGGGCAGGTCCAGGTCGAGCAGCATGCAGCCCTCGCTGAACTGCGGGGCCCGGGCGATCACCTCGCCGTCCCTGTCGCAGACGATCGAGTCGCCGTCGTAGACCAGCTCGTCCTGGCCGCCGATCATCGCGACGTACGCGGTGGTGCAGCCCGCCTCGCGGGCCCGCCTGCGCACCAGGTCGAGGCGGGTGTCGTCCTTGTCCACCTCGTACGGCGAGGCGTTGACCGACAGCAGCAGCCCGGCCCCGGCCGTCCTGGCGGCGGGCACCCGGCCGCCGTCCTGCCAGAGGTCCTCGCAGATTGCGAGGGCGACGTCGACGCCGTGCACGCGCACCACCGGCAGGGTCTCGCCCGGCACGAAGTACCGGAACTCGTCGAACACCCCGTAGTTGGGCAGGTGGTGCTTGGCGAAGGACAGCGCCACCTCGCCCCCGTACAGCACGGCGGCGGCGTTCTGAGGCGCCCCGGCGGGCTGGCCGTACCGGGCGGCCCGCTCGGACCGGTCCAGGTACCCGACGACCACCGGAACCTCCCCGAACCCCTCCACCTCCAGCCGCACCGCGAGCGCGCGCACGGCCTCGCGGGAGGCCTCGACGAACGAGGAGCGCAGGGCGAGGTCCTCGACCGGATAGCCGGTGAGGGCCATCTCCGGGAAGGCGACCAGGTGCGCGCCCTGCTCGGCGGCGTGCCGGGTCCAGTGGACGATCGCCTCGGCGTTGCCGGTGAGATCGCCGACGGTGGAGTCGATCTGGCTGAGGGCGAGGCGTAGTTGAGGCACGCACGCCACTCTAATCGTCTACTTGACGCGATGTCCCGGGAAGGGCTGGCGGAAGGCCCTATGCGGTGGGGCCGGTCCAGGTCACGTCCTCCATGACGGCCAGGTCCGGGTTGAAGATGACCTCCAGCGAGCCGGTCGCACCCTCCGGCATGGCGTACGCGGTCTTGCCGACCTTCTTCGTGCCCGGGCCGACCTTGCCGGAGATGATCTCCTGGCGGCCGCTGCCGTCGATCACCAGATCCGCGTCGTTGCCCTGCGCGTCGGTCACCTGGGGGAGGCTGGTCTTGAAGTCGATCGGCTCGGGGCTGCCGTTGACCACCGTCACGACGACCTGGAGAGCCTTCTTGCCCTTGGTGTCCTTGATCGAGACGTTGTAGTCGTCGAAGGCGTACGGGACCGGCTTGGCGACCGTGACCTTGAGCCCGCTCGGGTAGGTGTACGTTTCGCCGAACTTCAGGTGCCGGGCCTTCTCCGCGGCCTGCTTCTCGGCCGCCTTCTTCGACCGGGCGTCGGCGGCTTCCCGACTCTCGGGCGCCTCCACCTGGAGGACTCGGTCGTGCCCGTCGGCGCCCTTCTTGACCATGAAGACGGTGATGAAGCCGCCGCCCACCGCGAGGAGCACGCCGAGCACGCCGAGGACCAGGCCGCTCACTGCCAGGCCCTTGCTGTCCGAGGTGCCCCTCTTGACCTGGCCGAGGCCGACGAGGCCGAAGATCACGGCCAGTACCGCGGGCAGCCAGCTCAGCCAGAAGAACAGGATGAGGAAGCCCGCCAGGAAGCCGACGACGCCGAGCACCAGGGAGGCGATGCTCATGCCGTTCTTCGGGCGCTCCGGCGGCGGGGCGTAGCCGCCGAAGGGGTACGGGGTCTGCGGTCCGTATCCGTAGCCCGGGCCCGGTGCGTGCGGGGCGGGAGGCGGGTCGCCGATCCGGGTCTGCTGGTCCGCTGCGCCCTCCTGCGGCGGGGCCCAGGGGTTCGGCTCGAAGGGGGAGGGGGGCTGGCTCATGCGCGGGTCCTCGGAGGGCGGGGCGAATGCGAGTTCGATATCGCGGGCTCCGGCGAGCCTAACAGCGCCTTCACTTCGTCCTTACGTCTGCTGGGGGCCCGGTACTCCCGGGGAGAGGGGGGACTCCCGGGGCGGGGTTGCTCACCCCCACCCCGGGCCTCACCCGCCCCCGCTCAGCGCCGGTAGCCCAGCACCGTCATCATCCCGGCCTCCGCGTGGTACACGTTGTGGCAGTGCACCATCCACAGGCCCGGATTGTCCGCGTCGAAGTCCACGGTCAGCCGCCCGTTCGGCAGCACGATCGCGGTGTCCTTGCGGGCGCCGCCCGCCGCGGCCCCGAGCGCGAAGGTGTGCCCGTGCAGGTGCACCGGGTGCCACATCGCCGTCGCGTTGGCGACCTCCAGCCGCACCCGCTCGCCCGCCCGCACCGGGTGCCGCTGATCGGGGGTGTACGGCTTCCCGTCGAAGGCCCAGTCGTACTTCGCCATCCCGCCGGTCAGCCGGAGCCGGATCGTCCGGTCCGGCGCGCGCGACGGCAGGGCCGCCGACTTCGTGGCCCGCAGCCGCTCGGCCGTCACCAGCTTCCCGGTCAGCTCCCTGGGCCGTACGTCGGCGGAGGGCGCGGCCCCGCCGCCGGTCCGCAGCAGCGCGAGCCCCGACGCCTTCTTGCCCTCCGCGACCGCCGTCAGCGGGAACACCCCGTCCTTCGCGGTCACCAGCACGTCGTACCGCTCGCCCATCCCCAGCAGCAGCGCGTCCGTCGTGGCGTGCTCGACCGGGAAGCCGTCGGTGTGCGTCACCGTCATCCGGTGCCCGCCGAGCGCGACCCGGAAGGCGGTGTCACCGCCCGCATTCACGATCCGCAGCCTGATCCGCTCGCCGGGCCTGGCGCGGTACGTCGAGGGGTCGGCCGGGACGCGCCCGTTGACCAGGTAGTACGGGTAGGCGACGTCGCCCGCGTCGGCGCCCAGCAGCTCGCTGGTGGCGCCCATCAGCATGCGGGAGGGGCCCTTGGGGGCATCGGTGGGGGCGGGCATGCCGTGGCCCTCGTGACCGCCACCGGTGCCGGTGCCTCCGCCGTGGTCCATGCCACCGGTGCCGGTGCTCCCGCCGTGGTCCATGCCGCCCATGCCCTTGCTGAGCTCGGCCAGCACCGCGTCCGGGGTGGAGCCCGCCACCCCGTCCACCCAGTCGTCCAGCACCACGACCCACTCCCGGTCGTACGCCAGGGGCTCCTTCGGGTCCTCGACGATCAGCGGCGCGTACAGCCCCCGGTCCTGCTGCACGCCGGAGTGCGGGTGGAACCAGTACGTCCCCGGGTGCGGGACCTTGAAGCGGTACGTGAACTCCGCGCCCGGCGCGACGTCCCGCTGCGTGAGCCCCGGTACGCCGTCCATGTCGTTGCGCAGGGCGAGGCCGTGCCAGTGCAGGGAGGTGGCGGCGGGGAGGTGGTTGGCGAGGGTCAGCGCGAGGGTGTCGCCCGCCGTCACCCGCACCTCCTTGCCGGGCAGGGCGTCCCCGTACGCCCATGACTTCACGGTGACGCCGCCGCCCAGGTCGAGCGGGCCGGGCGTGGCGGTGAGCCTGACGGTGCGGGTGGGGCCGTCGCCCCGGGCGGCCTCGGCGGCGGCGACCTCCTTGTCGTACGGGGAGACGTAGCCCCGGGGGGCGGGCGGCGGGGTGGACCCGCCGTGGCCCGCGCCCGCGTGCCCGGTGGCGTCGCCGGACGAACATGCGGTCAGGAAACCGGCGCCGGTGGCGGCGGCGATGCCCGCGCCCAGCACGGAACGGCGCGTGTGATGCGTACGCATGACGAAGTACCTCGTGTGTCTGTCGGTGTGTGCCCGGCTCCCGTGGGCCGCGCGGGCGCGCGGGAGCGGCGGAGGGACGAAGCGGGGAGGGGGCCGCTTCTAGATCCGCAGGACCGACAGACGGGCGAGCGCCACGCGCAGGCGTGGCGGATGGGGCCACAGGGAGCGCAACAGGCCACTGTCGCGCACCGGTTCGGCCCACCCTTGCGGGCGTCGCGACAGTGCGAGCGCGCACAGGAGCGCGATGCCCCACACCGTCAGGACGGCGAGACACACGGACATGGGGTCCATGCCGTGCACGGGGGGCTCGGAGGTCGTCGCAAGGGTGCTCGCGGAGGCGGGCACAAGGGTGCTCGTGGAGGCGGTCGCACGGGCGCTTGCTGTCGCCTCTTTGTGGTGGGGCGCGCCGGACCCCGGGTGATGCACCGTCACGGAGGCCGTGTCCCCGTGCTCCTCGGCCGGATGTCCCAGCGTGTGCATCGTGACGATGCCGAACAGGAGCACGGCGAGCAGCAGCAGCCGCCCGCCCCACGTTTCCCGCCCGCGCCTCGTCGTCACGCCACGCACCTTACCCCCGGCGGGTATTGCTCACGGAGGAGGCGGGAGGGCCGAATTAGCATCTATCGCACTATGTCCAGATTCGACGTCAACTCTGCGCCCACACCCCCTGACTCCACACCCCCCGACTCCACACCCCCCGGCTCCAGGCCCTCGCCCTCCGGCTCCACGCCTCCGCCCTCCGACTCCTCCCGCCCGATTTCCCTGCTCCTCGGCCTCGGCGCGGCCGCGTACACCGCGTGGGTGGTCGAGGTCCTCGTGTGGACCGGCCTGAACCCCATCAACACGTACGTCAGTGAACTGGCCGCCGCCGACCAGCCGTTGGGAGGCGTCTTCCGCGCCACCGACCTGGCGGCCGGCACGCTGCTGTTCCTCGGCGCGCTCTGGGCCCTGCTGCGCACCCCGCGCCGCCCCTGGCTCGTCACCGGCTGGTCGGGACTGGTCCTCTTCGGCGCGGCCACCGTCGCCGACTCCCGGCTGCCGCTGAGCTGCGCGCCGACCGTCGACCCGGTGTGCGCCGCCCGGGAGACCGCCGGGCTCGTCCCCGCCACCCACGCGGCGCACGCCTGGAGCAGCAGCCTGGCGATGGTGGGCGCGCTCGCCGGGGTCGTCGCGCTCACCGTCGCCGCCCGCCGGTACCGGCAGTGGACGCCGCTGCTGCGGCGCGGCCCGCTGCTGGCCGGTCTCGTCCTGGCCGCCACCGCCTGGACCCTGACCTCCGTCGCCCTCTTCCAGGCGGGCCGGGGCACCTGGGCGCTGGGCGCCGGGCAGCGGCTCCAGGTGCTGCTGGTGGCGATCTGGCTGGCGGTTCTCGCGTACTCGGTCCGGCGCGAGAAGCTGTCCCCATGACGATCACGGGAGAGTTCGTACGGATCGCGGGGGTGCCCCACCACGTGGTGGTGGAGGGCAGCGGCCCGGTGTGCGTGCTGAGCGCGGGGCTGGCGATGAGCTGGTACGACTGGGAGCCGGTCGTGCCGCTGCTCGCGCCGCACCGCACGGTGGTGCGCTTCGACCGGCCGGGCCACGGGCTCTCGGGCCCGGCGCCGGTGCCTCCGACGGCGGCGGGGGAGGCGCACCGGATCGTGGCACTGCTGGACGCGCTGGGACTGCGTAACCCTGTCACCGTCGTCGGACACTCCATCGCCGGATTCCACGCGGAGGCCTTCGCCCGGCTGCACCCGGAGCGGGCGGCGGGCGTCGTCCTGGTGGACTCCAGCGCGGAGCCCCACGCGCGCGTGCCCGCGGCTCCCGCCGTACGGACCGGCGCGACGCGCGCACTGGGCACGGCGCTGGCCGCGGCCGGACTGCCCGCGCTGCTGGGCCCCGCCGTCCGCCGCGCGGTCGTACGGGCCTCCCGCGCCCGGCACGCCCACGACCCGGCGCCCACCCCGCTGGTGCGCCGCACCTACCGGACGGTCCGGGTGCTGCGCGGCACCCTGCTGGAGAACAGTTCCTACCGGGCGGTCGCCGCCGAACTCCTCGCCCTGCGCACCACGCACCCGCTCGCCGCGACCCTGCCGGTGACGGTGCTCGCCGCGTACGACGGCCGTGCCACGCTCTCCGCCCTCCACTGGCTGGACCTCCAGCGCGACCTGGCCGACGCGCTGGCCGCACGCTTCGAGATCGTCCCCGGGGCCGGGCACCTGCTGATGCTGGACCGACCCGAACGGGTCGCGGAAGCGGTCCTCTGCCAGATGTCAGACCCGCGTGCTCTGATGAACCCATGACGGACACGACGGAGCTGAAGCTGAGACTCATCGGGGACGACCTGCCGGGCGCGGACTGCGGCGAGTTCCGGAACGTGCACGTGGCGGTGCAGCGCAAGAAGGACCCGGAGGGCCTGGTGCGCGGGGACGCGGCCGAGGCGGTCTGGGACCTCACGCTGGACGTCCTGCCCGGCCCGGACTTCCGCGGCCCGTACGTCCACGGCCGCCCGGGGGAGCGGTTCCTCTACCTGACGTGGGGCGAGGTGGGCCCGGACGGCACCTTCGCGATGTTCCGCCGCGCCAAGATCTTCTGCGCGGACATCCCGGCGGAGCTGGTCGCCCGGGGGCGGGCGGAGGGCCGCATGCCGTCCCTGACGGACCCCAAGGGCATGCCCCTGTGCGCGGCGATCCGCCCCCCGACCACCATCACCTGGAGCTAACCGCCCCGGGCCTGAGGTGCCGTCAGCCGGGAGCGCCCCCCGGCTACTGCCCCCGCTCCCGCAGCATCCCCTCCATCAGCTCCACCTCCGCCTGCTGCGCGTCCACCATCCCCTGTGCCAGGTCCTTCTCCACCGGCACCGAGCACAGCCGCACGCACCCCCGGGCCATCTCCACCCCGCCCTTGTGGTGCGCGATCATCAACGTCAGGTACCGCACCTCGGCCGCCCGCCCCGAAGCCCTGCCCAGGTCGGCGAGTTGGGCCCGGGTGGCCATCCCCGGCATCAGTCCCTCGGGGTTCTGCGCGTGTCCCGCGTGCCCCATCCACCCCATCGGTGCGGTGCCCGTCTTCGGCAGCCCCCACAGGTCCAGCCAGCCCAGCATCATGCCCCGCTGGTTGGCCTGCGTGTTGGCGATGTCGTACGCGAGACGCCGTACGTCCGCGTCCTTCGTCCGGTCCCTGACCAGGAACGACATCTCCACCGCCTGCTGGTGGTGCGCCGCCATGTCCCGGGCGAACCCGGCGTCCGCCGAGTCCCCCCGAGGCCCGCCGGGCACCCCCGGCCCGGCCCCGGACGACGCGGCCTCCGACGGCGCGGACACTCCGGACCCCCCGGACACTCCGGAAGACGACGTCATCGCCGCCCGCGTCACCGTCACCGTCCCGGCCACCACCAGCAGCGCGAACACCACCGCCCCGACGGCCTGCCACGCCGTACGGCTCACCCCATGCCCCCGCCCAGCACCGGCGCGCCCGCCGCGTCCAGCGTCACGCCGTTCGAGCAGGCCGCGCCCGGCTCCGGGGTCTGCTTGCCCATCACGTACCGGGTGAAGAACTGGTCGACCCGCGGGTCGTCCGCCCCGTCGACGGTGACCTGCTTGCCCCACGCGCTCAGCATGATCGCCCCGGACTGCTCCTGCACCGGGCTCATCAGCGAGTACTGCGTCTTCTTGACCTTCGCCGCCAGCTTGTCGACATCGCCCTTGGCGGCCTTGTCGTTGTACGTCACCCACACCGCGCCGTGCTCCAGCGAGTGCACCGCGTGCTTGGCCGGGACCGGCTTCGGATAGACGTCGCCCTGGCAGTTCATCCACGCCTGGTGGTGGTCGCCGCCCACCGGCGGGGTCATCGGGTACGTGACCTCCTTGGCCACGTGGGTACGGCCCAGCTTCTTCGCGTCCCAGACCTTCTCGTCCTTGATCGGGGCGTTCGCCGCCGCGATCTCGGCGTCCTTCTTGTCGGACTCCTTGCCGAAGACGTACACCCCGAAGCCGATCACCCCGGCGAGGACGGCCCCGCCGACGCCGAACGCGATGATCTTGTTGCGGCGGTCGCGGGTCTTCTCGGCGCGCCGCATCTCCTCTATTCGGGCCTTGCGGGAACTGCTGGGGGACGAGGTGGCGGTCATGGCTGGTCTTCCTTCTCTGAAACTTCTCTGAAAGGGGAGTTGTGGTGTGTACGGAGACGATCCGCAGCCGGGAACGGGCGCGCCGAAGCCCGCCCTCGGCCTCCTACCTCCGCAGCACGCCCAGCACATGCGCCCCCGGCGCCCGGGCCCGCACCTCGCCCGACCGCCGCACCCTCGGCCTCTCGTCACCGCCCGCGTGCCGCACCGCGAGCACGGCGGTGCCCGGGGCGGAATCCTGCGGCGGGGCGGTCAGCACGGCGGGCGACAGGTGCGGAAACACCCCGCAGCCCTCCTGCTCGTACGGGCAGTTGTACGCGGCCCCGGCCACCCCGGCGGTGACGCGGTGCGAATCCCTTCCCTCCCCGCCACCCCCGACGGGCCCCAGACAGGCGAGCAGAGCCCCGAGCAGTGCCGCGGCAGCACACAAAAGCGCCACACCCCGCCGCACCCCGCCCTCGGTCCGCCACACGCCGCCCGCACCGGACCGCGCGCGCCGGACGGGACCTGCGCCGGACCGTGTGCGCCGGACGGACCCTGCGCCGCATCGTGCGTGCCGGACGATGTCCGCGCCGCCCCGCGCGCGAGGCACGATGCCCACGAGGAGCCGCCCACGCCGTACGACGCCTGCGCCGCCCCGCACCCGCCCCACGGCGCGCACGCCGCGCCGCGCAGCGCCCCGCGCGTGACGCACGGTGCCTGCGATACGGATGTGCCGGGCTCCCCTCATGGCCCGAGATGCTAATCGCCCCCTCGCCCCACGTCCCGCTTTCCTCCGCACCAACTCACCCGCCCCCGGCCCCCCTTGCCCCCGACATGCCGGTCGCGTCCCCCACGTACGCCACCGACCGGCCCCACGACCGCCTCGCCCCGCACACCCTCCGCGACACCGCCCAGAACGCATGCGTCGCCCTCCTCCCCGCCGCCGCCCTGCTGCGTACGGTGTACGTGGTGATCCGTACACCGTGATCCCGGGCGTGAGCCGCGAACTTTCCCCGGTTCTTTCCCCGGCGGGAGGGGCACTGCGCAACCTGCGCGAAACCGTGTGGTGGGATGCTGGAAGCCCCGAGTGTGTCCCGAGGCGCGGGAGCAGGCGGCCTGACCAGCAAGGATGGAAGTGAAAATGGACAAGCAGCAGGAATTCGTGCTCCGTACCCTGGAGGAGCGTGACATCCGCTTCGTGCGCCTGTGGTTCACCGATGTGCTCGGCTTCCTGAAATCGGTCGCGGTGGCCCCGGCCGAGCTGGAGCAGGCCTTCGACGAGGGCATCGGCTTCGACGGCTCCGCCATCGAGGGCTTCGCCCGGGTCTACGAGTCCGACATGATCGCCAAGCCGGACCCCAGCACCTTCCAGATCCTCCCGTGGCGCGCGGAGGCCCCCGGCACCGCCCGCATGTTCTGCGACATCCTGATGCCGGACGGCTCGCCGTCCTTCGCCGACCCGCGTTACGTCCTCAAGCGCATCCTGAACAAGACCTCCGACCTCGGCTTCACCTTCTACACCCACCCCGAGATCGAGTTCTTCCTGCTCAAGGACAAGCCGCTCGACGGGTCGAAGCCGGTTCCGGCCGACAACTCCGGGTACTTCGACCACACCCCGCAGAACGTCGGCATGGACTTCCGCCGCCAGGCCATCACCATGCTGGAGTCGATGGGCATCTCGGTCGAGTTCAGCCATCACGAGGGTGCGCCGGGGCAGCAGGAGATCGACCTGCGGTACGCCGACGCGCTCTCCACGGCCGACAACATCATGACCTTCCGCCTGGTCATGAAGCAGGTGGCCCTCGAACAGGGCGTGCAGGCGACCTTCATGCCGAAGCCGTTCAGCGAGTTCCCGGGCTCGGGCATGCACACCCATCTCTCGCTCTTCGAGGGGGACAGGAACGCCTTCTACGAGTCGGGGGCGGAGTACCAACTGTCCAAGGTGGGACGGTCGTTCATCGCGGGCCTGCTCAAGCACGCCGCCGAGATCTCCGCCGTGACCAACCAGTGGGTCAACTCGTACAAGAGGATCTGGGGCGGTTCCGCGCGCACGGCGGGTTCGGGCGGCGAGGCCCCCTCGTACATCTGCTGGGGGCACAACAACCGTTCCGCCCTCATCCGCGTCCCCATGTACAAGCCCGGCAAGACGGGCTCCTCGCGGGTCGAGGTCCGCTCGATCGACTCGGGTGCGAACCCGTACCTGACGTACGCGGTGCTGCTGGCCGCCGGTCTCAAGGGGATCGAGGAGGGGTACGAACTCCCGCCGGGCGCCGACGACGACGTCTGGGCGCTGTCCGACGCCGAGCGCCGCGCCATGGGCATCGAGCCGCTGCCGCAGAACCTCGGCGAGGCGATCGCGCTCATGGAGCGCAGCGAGCTGGTCGCCGAGACGCTGGGCGAGCACGTCTTCGACTTCTTCCTGCGGAACAAGAAGCAGGAGTGGGAGGAGTACCGCAGCGAGGTCACGGCGTTTGAGCTGCGGAAGAACTTGCCCGTGCTGTAGAGGGACGGATCAACGTCGGCGTCCGTCGCACCTGTTGGGGATAAGTGGGTGCGGCGGGCGGGCGCGGGTGAGACCCTGCGCGGATGGATCGTTCACTCAAGTCACAGCTGGCACACGTGCTCCACCCCATCGCGGCGCCGCTCGACGACTCGGCCGTACGCAGGGTGCTCGACCGCGCGGTCGTGCGCGACGGGGCGCGCCTTCTCGACCTCGGCTGCGGCCAGGCGGAATGGCTGATCAGGGCGCTGGAGGCGAACCCCGGGGCGACCGCCGTCGGGGTCGACATCGCGGCGAACGCCCTGGAGGAGGCGCGGGCGCAGGCCGTGGCGCGCGGGGTGGGGGACCGGCTGGAGCTGCATGCCGGTGATGCCGCCAACGCGACCTTGGGCGGGGCCTTCGACGTCGTCCTGAGTGTCGGCGCCACGCACGCCTTCGGTGGGGTGCTGGGCACGCTGGCCGCCGCCCGCCAGCACCTCGCGCCCGGCGGTGCGGTGGTCATCGGTGACGCGTACTGGCTGAGCGAGCCGACCGCCGAGGCCGTCGAGATGCTCGGCGAGTACGAGGACCTGGCGACGACGGTGGAGAACATCGCCGCCGACGGGTGGGTTCCCGTGTACGGGCACCTCAGCACGCGGCACGAGCTCGACGACTACGAGTGGCACTGGACGGGCTCGCTCGCGGAGTGGGCGGTGAACCATCCGGAGCACCCGGACGCGGCGGAGGCCCTGGAGGCGTCCGCCGTGCACCGCACCGAGTGGCTGCGCGTGTACCGGGACAGTTTTGGGTTCCACACGCTCGTGCTGCGGTCGACGAAGGAATCAGAGGGTTCGCGATGAACGCTGGGACCGACCGCCCCGAGCCGCCCCTGCGGGGCGACGAGCGGGAGACGTTGCGTACGTTTCTCGACTTCCACCGGGCCACCCTCGCCATGAAGTGCGAGGGGCTGACGGACGAGCAGCTCAGGACGCAGTCCATGCCGCCGTCGACGCTGTCGCTGCTGGGCCTCGTACGGCACATGGCGGAGGTCGAGCGGACCTGGTTCCGGCGGGTCGTCGCGGGGGAGGCCGATCTTCCCTTCGTCTGGTCCGAGAAGCAGGACTACCAGGAGGCGTACGACGCCACGGGCGCGACCCGGGCGGAGGCGTTCGCGGCCTGGGAGGCGGAGGTCGAGCAGGCGCGGCGCATCGAGCGGGAGGCGGAGTCGCTGGAGGTGACGGGGTATCAGGCGCGCTGGGGCGAGGACGTGTCGTTGCGGCTCGTCATGCTTCATCTGATCCACGAGTACGCCCGTCACAACGGGCATGCGGATCTCCTCCGGGAGGGGATTGACGGGGTGGTGGGGGCGTAGGGCTTCTTGCCAGGGCGCCACCCCGTTCCCGCCCCGCATGTCTCACGCCCCGTAGAAGAGGTCCTCCATGACTGCCCGCGCCCTGCGCGTCATGCGGCGGTAGTCGTCCAGCATGTCGCCCACGTGGCCCTCTCCGTAGCCCAAGTAGCGGCCCATCGCCGCCAGTTCGCGGCCGTCGGAGGGGAAGGTGTCCCCGGCCCGGCCGCGCACCAGCATCACTCCGTTGCGGACGCGGGAGGCCAGGACCCACGCGTCGTCCAGGATCTGGGCCTCCTCGGCCGGGATCAGGCCCGCCGCGTGCGCCGCGCGCAGGGCTTCGCGGGTGCGGGTGGTGCGCAGGCCGGGTTCGGCCCAGCCGTGCTGCATCTGGAGGAGCTGGACGGTCCATTCGACGTCGCTCAGGCCGCCCCGGCCGAGTTTCGTGTGGAGGGTGGGGTCGGCGCCGCGCGGCATGCGCTCGGACTCCATCCGGGCCTTCAGGCGGCGGATCTCGCGGACCGCGTCGTCGCCCAGGCCCTCCGCCGGGTAGCGCAAGGGGTCGATGAGGTCGACGAAGCGGCGGCCGAGGTCCACGTCGCCCGCCATGGGTTCGGCACGGAGGAGGGCCTGGCTCTCCCAGACCAGCGACCAGCGGCGGTAGTAGGCCTCGTAGGACTTCAGGGAGCGGACGAGCGGGCCACTCTTGCCCTCCGGGCGCAGGTCCGCGTCGATCAGCAACGGCGGGTCCGAGGTGGGGAGTTGGAGCAGGCGGCGCATCTCGGCGACGACCTTGTTGGCTGCCTGTGCCGCCTCGTGGTCGTCGACGCCCTCACGGGGTTCGTGGACGAAGAGGACGTCGGCGTCGGAGCCGTAGGCGAGTTCGTGGCCGCCGAAGCGGCCCATGCCGATGACGGCGAAGCGGGTGGGGAGTTCGTCGCCCCACTGGGCGCGGACGGCCGCGCGCAGGGCGCCGGCGAGGGTGGCCGCATTGAGCGCGGTGACCGCGCTGCCGACGCGGTCGACCAGGGCGCCGGGATCGGATTCCGCCGGGCTGTCCTCCGTACCGTACGAGCCGATGATGTCGGCGGCCGTGGTGCGGAAGAGTTCGCGGCGGCGTACGCCACGGGCCGCCGCGACGGCCGCCTCCGCGCCGTCCGCGCGGCCGACCGCCGCCAGGACTTCCTGCTCCAGGTGCTCGCGGGTGCGCGGGGTGAGGCCCTTGGGGTCGCCGAGGATGGCGACGGCCTCGGGGGCGCGCAGCAGGAGGTCGGGGGCGAGACGGCCGGCGGACAGGACGCGGGCCAGGTTCTCCGCCGCCGCGCCCTCGTCGCGCAGCAGCCGCAGGTACCACGGTGTCTTGCCGAGCGCGTCGGAGACCTTGCGGAAGCCGAGCAGGCCCGCGTCCGGGTCGGCGGAGTCCGCGAACCAGCCGAGCAGCACGGGGAGCAGGGTGCGCTGGATGGCGGCCTTGCGGGTGACGCCGGAGGAGAGGGCCTCCAGGTGGCGCAGGGCGCCGACCGGGTCCGCGTAACCGAGCGCCTGGAGGCGCTGGCCCGCCGCACGCGGGCTCAACCGGGCCTCGCCCGGGGCGAGTTGGGCCACCGCGTCGAGCAGCGGCCGGTAGAAGAGCTTCTCGTGCAGACGGCGTACGACGGAGGCGTGCCGCCGCCACGCCTGCTGGAGCTCGGTCACCGGCTCCCCGCGCAGCCCCAGCGAACGGCCGAGACGGCGCAGGTCGCCCTCGTCCTCCGGTACGAGATGGGTGCGGCGCAGCCGGTAGAGCTGGATGCGGTGCTCCATCTTGCGCAGGAAGCGGTACGACGCGTCGAGCTGGGCGGCGTCCGCCCGGCCGACGTACCCCCCGGCGGCGAGCGCCTGAAGCGCTTCGAGGGTGGTCCCGCTGTGCAGGGACGCGTCACTCCTGCCGTGCACCAACTGCAGGAGCTGTACGGCGAATTCGACGTCCCGCAGCCCGCCCGGACCGAGCTTGAGCTCGCGCTCGACCTGACCGGCGGGGATGTTGTCGACGACCCGGCGGCGCATCTTCTGCACGTCGGAGACGAAGTTCTCGCGCTCGGCGGCCTGCCAGACCATGGGGGAGAGGGCCTCGACGTACTCCTCGCCGAGGGAGAGGCCACCGGCCACCGGGCGGGCCTTCAGGAGGGCCTGGAACTCCCAGGTCTTCGCCCAGCGGTGGTAGTACGCGACATGGCTGGAGAGGCTGCGGACGAGGGGCCCGTTGCGGCCCTCGGGGCGGAGGTTGGCGTCGACCGGCCAGATCGTGCCCTCCACCGTGGTCTCCGAGCAGATCCGCATGAGGTGCGAGGCGAGGCGGGTCGCGGCCCGCATGGCCTTGTCCTCGTCGACGCCCTCGATCGCCTCGCCGACGAAGATGACGTCCACGTCGGAGACGTAATTCAGCTCGTGGCCGCCGCACTTGCCCATCGCGATCACGGCGAGACGGCACAGGGCGGCGTCGTCGGGGGCGGCGCGGCGGGCGATGGCGAGGGCGGCCCGGAGGGTGGCCGTCGCGAGGTCGGCCAGCTCGGCCGCCGTCTCCGCCACGTCGGTGGTCCCGCACACGTCCCGTGCCGCTATCGACAGCAGGCAGCGGCGGTACGCGACGCGGAGGGCGACCGGGTCCTCGGCGACGGCGAGGTGCCGCTCGAACTCCGCCACCCCGGGGTGCAGGTCGGCGGCCTCGTACGTGAGGAGGGCGTGCCAGTCGCCGGGGTGGCGGGCCAGGTGGTCGGCGAGGGCCTCGGAGGCGCCCATCACCCCGAGCAGCCGGTCCCGCAACGGCTTCGCGGACACGAGGGTGCGCAGGAACTCGTGCCGCTGCACCTCGTCCTCCTGCGCCTCGGCGAGGCGGACGAGGCCGAGCAGGGCCAGGTCGGGGTCGGCGGTGGCGCCGAGGGCGTCGAGGAGGACGGGGTCGTGGCGCACGAGGGCGAGGGAGTCCTCGCCGAGGAGGCGCTCGGCGGTGGAGGGGTCGGTGAAGCCGTGCCGGATGAGACGGGTGAAGGTGCTGCTGCGGCGGCCTGGCACGGTCATGCGGGTCCCTTGGGCGGTGGGCGTGCGGGGGTACGACTCCTGAGCCTAGTCGCGCGGGCCGCTGGGGGCCCGGGGCCGGGCCCTGTTGACGGTGCGGTGCTGCGCTCAGCCTGCGGCTCCGCCGCGCGGGCTGTGCACCTCGCTTCCGCCGGGGGCGCACCCTAGGGGCGCGGGGAACTGCGCGCCCAGCCACGACGCACCCGCAGGGAACCGTCCAATAGCCGCGCGGCGAGCGCTTTAGGTGGAGGGGCGGGTCCGGGGCCTCTTCTGCCTGGGCAGGGCGGGGTCGCATGTCCGGTACGGGGGCGGGCCGGGGCCCTCTTGGACGCGCACCCGGCGCAGGTGCTCGGCCAGGGGCGGCACCCGGGTGAGCCGGGAGCGGGAGGGGCCGCCCCCTTGCCCGCCCGTCCCGCCCCCGGGGGGCGGCCCCGCCGCCCAAGGGGGCTACGGGGGAGGAGGGTGAGGGCGGCCCCGCCGCCAAGGGGGGGCTACGGGGGAGGGTGGGGAGGGCAGTCCCGCCGCCCAAGGGGGCTCGGGCGGAGTCCGAGGGGGGCGGGGCGGCGAGAGGCGGAGCCCGAGGGGGCCGAGTGGCCCGAGAGGGCGGGGTGGCACAGGGCGGAGCCCGAGGGGGCGGGGCGGCAAGAGGGGGGAGTCGAGGGGGTGGCTGTGAACCGTACGGGCGGACGGCCCCGGGAGGGGCAGGGGGCCCGGGAGAGAGGGTCAGGCGCGGGCCGGGAGGAGGCCTCGGCCCGGGCCGGAGGAGACCAGTTTGGGGAGGCGGTGGGGCAGGGACCCGTACCACGCGTAAGCCACCGCGTATCCGAAGGAGAGACAGAGGAGCCCCCCGACGGCGTCCAGCCAGAAGTGGTTGGCGGTGGCCACGATCACGACCAGCGTGAGGGTCGGATAGAGGAGCCCGAGGATCCGCGCCCACGGCGCCGACGCCAGGAAGAAGATCGTCAGCCCGCACCACGTCGACCACCCGATGTGCATCGACGGCATCGCCGCGTACTGGTTCGACATGTGCTTGAGGTCGCCCGACGCCATCGACCCCCACGTGTGGTGCACCAGCACGGTGTCGACGAACCCGCCGCCGTTCATGAGACGGGGAGGGGCCAGCGGGTACAGGTAGTAGCCGACCAGGGCGACACCGGTCGTCGCGAAGAGGATCGTGCGCGCCGCCGCGTACCGCCCCGGCTGCCACCGGTACAGCCACACCAGCACGCCGATCGTCACGATGAAGTGCAGCGTCGCGTAGTAGTAGTTCATGCCGACGATCAGCCAGGTCACGGAGTCGACCGCGTGGTTGATCGTCTTTTCGACGGCGATCCCGAGGTCGTTCTCGACCTTCCAGATCCAGTCGGCGTTGGCGAGCGCCTTTGCCTTCTGCTCGGGGACGGCGTTGCGGATCATCGAGTAGATCCAGTAGCTGACGAGGATCAGCAGGATCTCGAACCAGATGCGCGGCCGCCGCGGCGAGCGTACCCGCCCGGCCAGCGCGACGACGGCACGGCCCGCGCGGGCCAGGCGACCGGACGGCGCGGAGCCGGACGCACCGGCCCCGTCCTCGCTCACCTTGGGTGACGGAATGGTGGCACGCCTGCCCTGGTCGGGGCCTGCCTCCTGGCCTGCCTCGGTTCTCGTCGTCGCTTCACCCATGGCACGAGAGTCTGCCAGATCGTTATCCGCGCACGATCATCCCTCGGAGGGTTCTGGCCTGCCCGGTCTACGACTCAGGTACTACTCACTGCCGGGGACCGGAGGCCGTGGACCCCCGGACCACCAGCTCGGGCATGAACACGAATTCGCTGTGCGGCGCGGGCGTCCCGCCGACCTCTTCGAGCAGGGCCCGTACGGCCGCCTGGCCCATGGCCGTCACCGGTTTGCGGATGGTGGTCAGCGGCGGGTCGGTGAACGCTATGAGCGGCGAGTCGTCGAACCCGACCACCGACACGTCCTTCGGCACCTCAAGACCCAGCCGCCGGGCGGCCCGGATCGCGCCGAGCGCCATCATGTCGCTGGCGCAGACGATCGCCGTGCAGCCCCGCTCGATGAGCGCGGACGCGGCGGCCTGCCCGCCCTCCAGCGTGTAGAGGGAGTGCTGGATGAGCTCCTCGGCCTCCTCCGCCGACAGCCCGAGCCGCTCCTGCATGCTGGCCCGGAAGCCCTCGATCTTGCGCAGTACGGGAACGAACCGTTTCGGCCCGACCGCCAGCCCGATCCGGGTGTGCCCGAGCGCCGCGAGATGCGTGACCGCCAGCCGCATGGCCGCCCGGTCGTCCGGCGAGATGAACGGGGCCTGCACCTTCGGCGAGAAGCCGTCGACCAGGACGAAGGGCACGCCCTGGGCGCGCAGCTGCTCGTAGCGCTGCATGTCGGCGGTGGTGTCGGCGTGCAGCCCGGAGACGAAGATGATCCCGGAGACCCCCCGGGCCACCAGCATCTCGGTCAGCTCGTCCTCGGTGGAGCCGCCCGGCGTCTGGGTGGCGAGCACCGGGGTGTAGCCCTGGCGGGTCAGCGCCTGCCCTATCACCTGGGCGAGCGCCGGGAAGATCGGGTTCTCGAGTTCGGGGGTTATCAGCCCGACGAGGCCCGCGCTCAGCCGGCGCAGCCGGACCGGGCGCTCGTACCCGAGGACGTCGAGTGCGGCGAGTACGGATTCGCGGGTGCCCGAGGCAACACCGGGCTTGCCGTTCAGGACCCGGCTGACCGTCGCTTCGCTGACCCCCGCCTGGGCTGCGATGTCGGCTAGCCGTGCGGTCATGACCGTTGACCTTACCGGGCGCGTGTCAGATTGCCCACCAAGCGCAGGTATCGGCCGGGAGCACGACGCCCGTACCCGGGCCGTCCGCGACCTCGGCGGATGCGACCAGCAGCCGTCCGGGGGAGGGGAGTTCGACGGGGGCGGAGCCGGCGTTGAGGGTGCAGCGGAAGCCGTCCCGTACGAAATCGAGCAGCCCGTCCGCCGACGGCCGCCACCGCATCGCGCCGTCCCCGAGGCCGGGCAGTTCCTTCCGTACGGTCAGGGCCTTGCGGTAGAGCTCCAGGGTGGAGTCCGCCACGCCCTGCTGCGCCGCCGCGCTCAGCCGCTTCCACTCCTCGGGCTGCGGGAGCCAGCTGCCGCCGTCGCCGAATCCGTACGAGGGTCCCTCGGGTGTCCAGGGGAGCGGCACCCGGCAGCCGTCGCGCAGTCCGTCCTGGCCGTCGCTGCGGAAGAAGGACGGGTCCTGGCGGACGGCGTCGGGCAGGTCGCTCACCTCGGGCAGGCCCAGCTCCTCGCCCTGGTAGAGGTACGTGGAGCCGGGCAGCGCCAGCATGAGCAGCGCGGCGGCGCGGGCCCGGCGCAGGCCCCGCGCGTGGTCGTCGCCGCCGTAGCGGGTGAGGTGGCGTACGACGTCGTGGTTGGACAGCACCCAGGTGGTGGGCGCGCCGACCGAGCCGGTCGCGGCGAGTGAGGCGTCGATGACGGTGCGCATCGCCGCCGCGTCCCAGGGGCAGGTCAGGAACTGGAAGTTGAACGCCTGGTGCAGCTCGTCGGGGCGCACGTACAGGGCGAGCCGCTCGGCGGAGGGGGCCCAGGCCTCCGCGACGCCGATCCGCTCGCCGTCGTACGTGTCCAGGAGGCGGCGCCAGGCGCGGTGGATGGTGTGGACGCCGTCCTGGTCGAAGAAGGGCAGCACCTGGGAGCCGATCATCTTGGCCTGCTCGCGGGCCCCGATGTCCGGCATTCCGGCGGCCTTGACCATGCCGTGGGCGACGTCGATCCGGAAGCCGTCGACGCCTCTGTCGAGCCAGAAGCGCAGGACGGAGTCGAACTCGGCGTGCACGGCGGGGTCGTCCCAGTTGAGGTCGGGCTGCTGGGGGGCGAAGAGGTGGAGGTACCAGTCGCCGGGGGTGCCGTCGGGACGGGTGGTGCGGGTCCAGGCGGGGCCACCGAAGACGGACTCCCAGTCGTTCGGGGGGAGTTCGCCGTCCGTGCCCCGTCCGGGGCGGAAGTGGTAGCGGGTGCGCTCGGGGCCCTGGGCGAGGGCCGCGCGGAACCAGGGGTGCTGCTCGGAGGTGTGGTTGGGGACCACGTCGACGATGACCCGGATGCCCAACTCATGGGCGCGGTCGATGAGTTCGACGGCGTCGTCCAGGGTGCCGAAGAGCGGGTCGACGGCCCGGTAGTCGGCGACGTCGTAGCCGCCGTCCGCCTGCGGGGAGGCGTAGAAGGGGGTCAGCCACACCGCGTCCACGCCGAGGGCGG
Organism: Streptomyces sp. NPDC087440; assembly: GCF_044744005.1. Classification (NCBI taxonomy): domain Bacteria; kingdom Bacillati; phylum Actinomycetota; class Actinomycetes; order Kitasatosporales; family Streptomycetaceae; genus Streptomyces; species Streptomyces sp. NPDC087440. The sequence goes on from NZ_JBIUXN010000035.1 coordinate 64,305, forward strand.
CCAGGTGCGGGAGGCGCTCGCGCACTCCCGGCAGATCTCCCACGCCGTCCCCATTGCTGTCGGCGAAGGACCGGACGTACACCTGATAGATGACGGCGTCGCGCCACCACCCCGAGGAGCCCGACGGGGCGGTGCGGGGATCGGTGGGGGGCGTGGGGCGGCGCGTCATGGGGACGGTCCCTTTCGTGCGGAGGCGGGGGCGAGGAGCGGGGGAGTGGGTCCGGCTCCCGGATCAACGCCGGGCGGGGCTGAAAGTAACCCGTCCTGCAAGTTCTTGCGAAGGTGACACCGAACACTTCCGAAAGCCCGCGAAACCCGCTCTGGCCTGTGAATCAAGGCATCCGACGGACACCGTCCGGTCTCGTGGCGGTAACGTCCGACCGCTTCTTGCAGAAATTTCCCGCAAACTCTTTCGGTCTTCTTTCAGGCTTGTTACGTTCCTCCACGACCCGGCGCCGCGACGGAGCGGTACGGCAGTTGAAGGAGTTCAGATGCGACGTGGCATAGCAGCCACCGCCCTGGTCGCGACCCTGGCGCTCGCGGCGACCGCGTGCGGCGGCGGCGACGGCGACAAGCAGTCCAAGGGCTCGGGCGGCGAGCTCTCCGGTGAGGTCACCTGGTGGGACACCTCGACCGTCGGCAGCGAGGACAAGGTCTTCAAGAAGATCGCCGAGGACTTCACCAAGAAGCACCCCAAGGTCACCGTCAAGTACATCAACGTGCCCTTCGGCGACGCCCAGAACAAGTTCAAGAACGCGGCGCAGGCGGGCTCGGGCGCCCCCGACGTGATCCGCTCCGAGGTCGCCTGGACCCCGGACTTCGCGGACCTCGGCTACCTGGCCCCGCTCGACGGCACCACCGCCCTGAAGAACGCGGACGACTTCCTTCCGCAGGCTGCGGCGTCCACGAAGTACAAGGACAAGACGTACGCCGTCCCGCAGGTCATCGACTCGCTCGGCATCTTCTACAACAAGAAGATGCTCAAGGAAGCGGGCGCGGACGTCCCCAAGGACATCCCCTCGCTGAAGGAGACCGCGAAGAAGGTCAAGGAGAAGTCCGGCAAGACCGGTCTCTACCTGCGCGGCGACGACGCGTACTTCTTCCTGCCGTTCCTCTACGGCGAGGGCGGCGACCTGGTCGACGCCAAGACCAAGACCGTCACCATCGACAACGCGGCCGGCGTCAAGGCCATGAAGGTCGCCAAGGACCTCGTCGACTCGGGCACCGCCAAGACGGACGCCACCGACGGCTACGAGAACCAGCAGAAGGCCTTCAAGGCCGGTGACGTCGCCATGATGATCAACGGTCCGTGGGCGCTCACCGACACCTACGCGGGCGAGCAGTTCAAGGACAAGTCCAACCTGGGCATCGCCCCGGTCCCGGCCGGCTCCGTCAAGCAGGGCGCCCCGCAGGGCGGCCACAACCTGGCCGTGTACGCGGGCTCCAAGAACCTCGACGCGTCGTACGCCTTCGTGGAGTACATGTCCTCGCCCGAGGTCCAGGCCCAGGTCACCAAGGAGCTGAACCTCCTGCCGACCCGCACCTCGGTCTACGCGCAGCCCGAGGTCGCCAAGAACGAGATCGTGGGCTTCTTCAAGCCGGCCGTCGAGAAGGCCGTCGAGCGCCCGTGGATCCCGGAGACCGGCAGCCTGTTCGCGCCCCTGGTCACCGAGTACACCAAGGTCCTCACCGGCCAGACCACGCCGGAGGCGGGCACCAAGGCCGCCGGTGACGCGTACCGCAAGCTCCTCAAGGGTTGGAAGTAACACCTGATGGCTGCCGCTGACACCGGTCGGCCGGTGGCGACGGCCGCGGGAGACGCCACCGTCTCCCGCGGCCCGAACCGCGAGGCCGGTCCCACGACGAAGGGCGCCGCGCCCGGGAGGACTCCGGGCAGGCTCCGCCGGTCCTTCTCCACCCACTGGTACGCCTGGACGATGGTCGCGCCCGTCGTGGTCGTCATCGGCGTCATCATCGGATACCCCCTGGTCCGCGGCGTCTACCTGTCGCTGACCAACGCCAACGAGCGCAACGTCGAGCGCTCGATCGGCGTGAACCAGCTGCCCGCCACGTACGAGTTCGTCGGTCTGGACAACTACCAGGACGCCCTGACCGGGGACCAGTTCCTGAGCACGCTCGGGTGGACGGTCCTGTGGACCGTCGCCTGCGTGTCGATCACCTTCGCGCTGGGGCTGGCGCTGGCCAACATCCTCAACCGCAAGATCGCCGGCCGGGCCTTCTACCGGATGCTGCTGGTCCTGCCGTGGGCGGTGCCGGGCTTCGTGTCGGTCTTCGCCTGGCGGTTCCTCTACAACCAGGACAACGGGCTCCTCAACAAGCTCCTCGCGGGCGGCGGCATCGACGCGGTGCCGTGGCTGAACGACCCGACGTGGGCCAAGTTCGCGGTGATCTCCGTGAACGTCTGGCTCGGGATTCCGTTCATGATGGTCGCGCTGCTGGGTGGACTCCAGTCCATTCCGGGGGAGTTGTACGAGGCTGCGGAGATGGACGGGGCCTCGCCCTGGCAGCGCTTCCGGCACATCACGATGCCGGGACTGCGGCCGGTGAGCACGACGGTGGTGCTGCTGTCGACGATCTGGACCTTCAACATGTTCCCGGTGATCTTCCTGCTCACCCGGGGCGGGCCCGGCGAGGCGACACAGATCCTCGTCACGCAGGCCTACAAGTTCTCGTTCGAGATCAGCCCGCGCGACTTCGCGCAGTCCTCCACGTGGGGCGTGCTGATCCTGGTGCTGTTGATGCTCTTCGCCGCCGTGTACCGGCGAGTGCTCCGTAAGCAGGGAGACGTCTGGTGACCACCTCTACTTTGGTGACGGGGCAGAAGGCCAACGTCCAGTTGCGGGAACGGCGGTCGCCGCTGGCCTCCTTCGGGCTGCACGCCACGCTGGTCGTCGCGTCGATCGTCGCCGTCTTCCCCGTGCTGTGGGTGCTGCTGACGTCGCTCAAGCCCGCGAAGTACGCGACGACCACGGACTTCGTCCGCGAGACGACCTTCGAGAACTACACGCGGCTGATCGGTGACACGCCGTTCCTGACGTGGTTCGGCAACTCGCTGCTGATCGCCGGGCTTTCGACGGTCATCGGTGTCTTCGTCTCGGCGACGACGGGGTACGCGATCAGCCGGTTCCGCTTCCCCGGGAAGCGGGGGCTGATGTGGACGCTGCTCATCACGCAGATGTTCCCGGTGGCCGTGCTGATCGTGCCGATCTACAACATCATGGCGAAGCTGGGGCTGCTGAATCAGCCCATGGGGCTGGTCATTACGTATCTGACGATCTCGGTGCCCTTCTGCGCCTGGATGATGAAGGGCTTCTTCGACGGGATTCCGCAGGAGATCGACGAGTCGGGGATGGTCGACGGGCTGACCCCGTTCGGGACCTTCTGGCGGCTGATCCTCCCGCTGGCGAAGCCGGGGATCGCGGTGACGGCGTTCTACTCGTTCATCACGGCGTGGGGCGAGGTGGCGTACGCGTCGGCGTTCCTGGTCGGGGACGAGAACATGACGCTGGCGGGCGGGCTGCAGAAGTTCGTGAACCAGTACAGCAGTCAGTGGGGGCCGATGGCGGCGGCGTCGGTGCTGATTGCGATTCCGGCGGGGGTGGTGTTTGTGTTCGCCCAGAAGCATTTGGTCAGTGGGATGACGGCGGGTGCCACCAAGGGCTGACACCGGAGGGCTCGGGCCTGCTGCCCCAGGCCCCCGAGCCCCCCGCCCGGCTCCCTGTGGCGGAGCCCCGCCCCCTGGGCTTCGCTCTGCGCCGTCCCGCCCCCTTGGGCGGCGGGACCGCCTTCCCCCGCTTCCCTAGCCGCCTTGGGCGGCGGGGCCGCCTCACCCCCTCTCCCTCGTCGCCTTGGGCGGCGGGGCCGCCCCCCGGGGGCGGGACGGGCGGGCAAGGGGGCGGCCCCTCCCGCTCCCGGCCCACCCGGGTGCCGCCCCTGGCC
>NZ_JBIUXN010000036.1:0-61743 GCF_044744005.1 Streptomyces sp. NPDC087440
CGGCCACACCCCCCGGGCCCCCGCCGCCGGGCGGGGGCGGCCGGGGGGCCCCCCCGGGGCCGGGGGGGGCGGGGGGGGGGGGCGGGGGGGGGGTTGGGGGGGGGGGGGGGCCCCGCGGTGGGGCGCCCCCCCCCCTTCCCCGTACAGCAGCTCGTGCAGCGGCGGTCTCTCAGACCGTGATGTGCAGGGACGTCGAGCCGTCCGGCTCGGTCACCACGCGGACCTGGGTCAGGTCGGCGACCACGGCGGTCGGGGCGTGCTCGGCCGCGCGCGGGCCGACGCCCAGCACACGCATTCCGGCGGCCCGGCCCGCCTGGATGCCCGCGCCCGAGTCCTCGAAGACGATGCAGTCGGCGGGGTCGAAGCCCAGCTCGGCCGCGCCCTTGAGGAAGCCCTCCGGGTCCGGCTTGCTCGCCCCGACCAGCTCGGCGGTGACCCGGGTCGTCGGCATCGGCAGGGCGGCCGCGCCCATGCGGGCCTGCGCCAGCTTCTCGTCGGCGGAGGTCACCAGGGCGTGCGGCACCTCGGCGATCGCGGCCATGAACGCGGGAGCGCCGCCGACCGGGACGACGCCGTCGGTGTCGGCGGTCTCCTTGGCCAGCATGACCTTGTTGTCGGCGTGGTTCTGCTCCATCGGGCGGTCCGGGAGGAGGACCGCCATGGTGGCGTACCCCTGGCGGCCGTGCACGACCTTGAGCGCCTCGGCCGGGTCGAGCCCGTGCTCCAGGGCCCACTGGCGCCAGCAGCGCTCGACCACGGCGTCGGAGTTGACGAGGGTGCCGTCCATGTCCAGGAGGAGGGCCTTGAAGGGCAGGACAGTGGTGTGCGGCATGAGGTGACTCCAGGGGCGCTCGGGTGGGGCGCGGATCTGCACCGGGTGGGTGCGGGTAACGGAACAAGTGGTTCCGTCCACCGGTCAGGGTTCATGGACGGAACCACTTTGTTCTTCCACGGTACAAAACCGTGGGCGGTTCTGTCACGCCGGGGCCCGGTCGCGGCTCGGCCGGGGGGTTCGTCAGGGTTACGGCAGGGGCCCGGTCACGGCTCGTTCGTCCACGACTCCAGGCGCTCTCGGGTCTGGGGGCCGTACACGCCCTCCGGCTCGTCGTCGATGCTCATGTACGCCTGGAACCGGGCGACCGAGTCCGTCACGTCCTGCGTGTAGCGGCCGTCGGGCGGGCCGTCGTACAGCCCCAGCTGCTGCAGCCGGTCCTGGAGCTCCCGTACGTCGGGGCCGCTCGACCCCTGGGCGAGGGAGCCCGGGGGGACCTGGTCCTTGGGGGGCTTCGGGTCCGGGGTGTGCTGCGGGGGTGTGCTCGGCGGCGGCTGGGGCGTCGTCGGCGGCGCGGTGGTCGCCTTCCGGGACGGCGTGGCCGGGCGGGTGGCGCTGCGGGTCGGGGCGGGGAGGGTCTTGCGGGAGGCGGTCGCGGTGGCGGTGGCGGTGGGCGAGGTGGTCCGGGACGGCGTGGGGGAGGGGGTCGCCTCGGCCACCGAGGTCGGGGCGGTGGTGATGCCGGGGAAGGCGCGGGTGTCCTCGGGGGCGGAGTCGAAGGCGCCCACGGCGAAGGCGGTACCGGCCAGGACGGCGAGGGTGGCGGCGGCCGTGATGAGGAGGGGGCCCCGGCGGCTGCGGGTTTTGGCGGGGGGCTCGGCTTCGGCGAAGGGCGCGGTTCCGGCGGAGGGCTCGGCGAAGGGCTCAGTGGCGGCGGGCGGCTCGGTGAAGGGCCGGGTTCGGGCGGACGGCTCGGTGAAGGGCTCGGAGAGGTGGGGAGGGAGGGGCTGCGTGAGGGGCTCGGCCGGGGGTATCGGCCGCAGCGACATGGTCTGCTCGGCCGGTGCGAGGGGCGGCGGCGGGGCGGAGCTCCCGGCAGGTCGCGCGGCGGTTCCGGTGGGGTTCCCGGCTGGCTCGGTGGGGTTCCCGGCTGGCTCGGCGGGCCGGCCGGGGTTCCCGGCGGGATCGGGGCGGGGGTCGGAGGGTTCCGAGAGGTTGACGTAGGGGCGGATGCGGAGCGGGTTGAAGTCCTCCGCGTCCGCGACCTCGGCCGAGCGTTCCGCGTGGTGGGCCTCGGCGGCGCGGCGGGCGCAGTCGCAGGACGCGGCGCCCGTGCCGGGTCTGTCGGGTCCGCCAGATCCGTCAGGTCCGCCGGATCCGCCGGATCCGCCGGGTCCGATGTCGTCCGGTGCTGCCCGTTCCGTACCGCATTCAGGACATAGGTGTCCGTTTTCCATGAGGTCCCCTCCCTCGAACTGTCAGAGATTATGCAGACCCCCGCCGCCCGGCCCCATGGCCAGGGCCCGGCGCGGCCCCCTCTCGGCAGGCCGATTCCGTACAAAACGACCAGGATGGGGGGTATGGCTCAGGAGAATCAGCAGGGGAGCGAGGGGCCCGTGTCGACCCGGCCGGACGGGAGCGCAGCGCTGCCCGGTGCGGAGCTGTCCCAGCGGGCCGTGCTTGTGTCGATCGGCGCGCTGCTGCTCGGCATGCTGCTCGCCGCCCTCGACCAGACCATCGTGTCCACCGCGCTGCCCACGATCGTCAGCGACCTCGGCGGGATGGACCACCTGTCATGGGTCGTCACCGCGTACATGCTGGCGGCGACGGCCGCGACGCCGCTCTGGGGCAAGCTGGGCGACCAGTACGGGCGCAAGAAGCTGTTCCAGACCGCCATCGTGATCTTCCTGGTCGGGTCCGCGCTGTGCGGCATCGCGCAGAACATGCCCGAGCTGATCGCCTTCCGCGCCCTCCAGGGCCTCGGCGGCGGCGGGCTGATGGTGCTGGCCATGGCGATCGTCGGCGACATCGTCGCGCCGCGCGAACGCGGCAAGTACCAGGGCCTCTTCGGGGCCGTCTTCGGCACGACGAGCGTGCTGGGGCCACTGCTGGGCGGCGTCTTCACCGAGCACCTGAGCTGGCGCTGGGTCTTCTACATCAACCTCCCCGTCGGCATCGTCGCGCTGCTCGTCATCTCCGCCGCACTGCACATCCCCGTCCGCACCACCAAGCACCGCATCGACTACCTCGGCACCTTCCTCATCGCCTCCCTCGCCACCTGCCTGGTCCTCATCGCCTCGCTCGGCGGCACCACCTGGGCGTGGGGTTCGGCGCAGATCATCGGGCTCGCGGTGCTGGGCGTGCTGCTGCTCGTCGCGTTCGTGGCGGTCGAGAAGAGGGCGGCGGAGCCGGTGCTTCCGCCGCGGCTGTTCACCGTGCGGACCTTCGTGCTCAGCTCCGTCATCAGCTTCGTCGTGGGCTTCGCGATGTTCGGCGCGATGACCTACCTGCCGACCTTCCTCCAGGTCGTGCGGGGCGTCACCCCGACCATGTCCGGCGTGTACATGCTGCCGATGGTGCTCGGCATGCTGATCTCCACCACCGGCTCCGGGCAGATCGTCAGCCGCACCGGCCGGTGGAAGGTGTTCCCGGTGGTCGGCACCGCCGTCACCACGATCGGCCTGGTGCTGCTGCACCAGCTCACGCCCACCAGCAGCACCTGGCGGATGAGCCTGTGCTTCTTCGTCTTCGGCGCGGGACTCGGCCTGGTCATGCAGGTGCTGGTCCTGATCGTGCAGAACGCCGTGCCGTACGAGGACCTGGGCGTCGCCACCTCGGGCGCCACCTTCTTCCGCTCGATCGGCGCGTCCTTCGGCGTCGCGATCTTCGGCACGATCTTCACCGGGCGGCTCGACGACAAGCTGCGCAGCGCGCTCGCCGGACAGCAGCTCCCGCCCGGGCTCGACGCCGCCCGGCTGGAGTCCGACCCGCGCGCCATCTCCCAACTCCCCGCCGCCCTGCGCCCCGAGGCGCTGAACGCGTACTCCTCCGCCATCACCGACGTCTTCCTGTACGCGGCCCCGGTCGGCCTGCTGGCCTTCGTGCTGGCCTGGTTCCTCAAGGAGGACCGGCTGCGCGGCTCCGTCACCGCGCCCGAGGCCTCCCAGACGCTGGCCCCCAACCCCGTCGAGCGCACCTCGCGGGACGAGGTGGCGCGGGCGCTGTCCGTGCTGGGCACCCGGGACGGCCGCCGGGCCGCGTACGAACGCATCACGGTGCGCGCCGGGTACGACCACCTGCCGGTGGCGAGCTGGCTGCTGCTGCGGATGCGCCGGAACGGCCTGGTCCAGCCCGCGCTGCTGGCCGAGCGCGGAACCGTACCGCCCGAGGTCGTACGGGAAGGGGCGCGGCAGGTCGAGGAGCGCGGGCTGGCCCGGCGCGAGGGTATGGCGCTGCTGCTCACCGAGAAGGGCGCGGAGGCCGCCGACCGGCTGGCCGTGGCCCGCGAGGAGTCCCTCGCGGAACTCCTCGGCGACTGGTGGGTGCCCGAGCGGCGCGACGAACTCAGCGACATCGTCGAGGAGTTGAGCGGCGAGCTGTGCGGCTCGGACGCGGAACAGCCGACCGGGCTGGCGCAGCTCCGCACGGGCGACTGACGACGGGTCGGGCCCCGGGGGTTCAGGCCCAGGGCGTTCAGACCTCGGCCGTTCAGACCTCGGGGGTGAGGTCCTTCACGAACCAATGCTCGGCGTACTGCTTGGAGTTGAGCGCCCCGACCTCCCGGTAGCCGTGCTTGGCGTACAGGCCGCGCGCCTCCACCAGGTCGTTGCGCGTGTCGAGCTGGATACGCCGGACGCCGTAGGCGCGCGCCGTCCGCTCGACCGCCGCGAGCAGCAGGCCGCCCGCGCCGGTGCCGCGCGCCTCGGGACGCACGAACACCCGTGTCAGCTCGCCCACTTCGGGCTCCAGGAGGACCATTCCGGCGCACGCCGACGGCTTTCCGTCGTACCGGCCGACGACGAACGTGCCCGTCGGCGGGACCAGCAGCTCCGTGCCGTCGTCGGTCAGCCCCTCGTCGATCTCCGACTGCGTCGCGGGCCGGTCCCAGTAGCGGCTGGCGACCTCGTCGTAGTAGTCGCGGCGCAGCGTGGTGGCGTCCGGGGTGCGCGGGTGCTCGGTGGTGATGATCCAGGTCATCCCGTCTCTGTACCGGAGCCGGTGACCGTTTGGCCAACGGATTACGGGCTACCCGGTGGGCGAGAGGCCCGACACAACGCGCCCCGAGAGCAACAAGCACCGGAAAGGCAGAGCATGTCCACAGTCCTGATCATTGTGCTGATCGTGGTGGTCGTGATCGCCGTCGCGGCGGCAGTCGTCTTCCTCGGTCCCGGGCGGGGCCGTGTCGGCGGCGGCAAGTCCCTGAAGAGCCGTTTCGGCCCCGAGTACGACCGTGTACTGGCCCGCCACCAGGGCGACACCAAGGCCGCCGAGCAGGAGCTCGGCGAGCGCGTCAAGCGGTACGGCGACTTCCGGCCGCGCGAGCTGAGCCGGGAACGGCACGAGAGTTACGTGGCCCTGTGGGCCGGTGTCCAGGAGCAGTTCGTCGACTCGCCGCCGAAGGCGGTCGCCGAGGCCCACGGCCTGGTCTCCAAGGTCGCCCTGGAACGCGGCTACCCGCAGGGGGAGCAGGAGCAGATGGACGCCCTGTCCGTGCACCACGCCAAGCACCTCGACGGCTTCCGCCGGGTGGGCCGGGCGGCACGCGGCGAGGGCGGCACCGAAGAGATGCGCGAGGCGCTGGTCGAGGCCCGGGAGCTGTTCGAGGCCCTGGTCACCGACCACGTCGGCCACGGTTCGGCGCACGGCGGCGACCACGGTCACCACGGGACCCGCAAGGACGAGCACGGAACGCACAAGCCGGGCCTGCTGGGCCGGCCCACCAAGGCCAAGGGGAGTGGAGTCTGACATGACGTACGAACCCGGAAACGACAGGCCCGTCGACGCACCGCAGGGCCGGGGCAAGGACCCCTCCGCCCACGGCAGGTCGACCCCCTCCGCACGCGGCATCGACGCCGAACCGGACGCGCTGCACGACCCGGTGCAGGCGGAGCAGCAGCAGCGCACCGCACGGGACTTCGGCGTGACGGGCGCGGGCGCGTCCTCGGACGTCGGCCCGCTGCGCAGGCCGCCGGGCGAGAGCCGCGAGGCGGCGGGCGCGGGGCACGTACCGGGCCAGGACCAGCACCTGACCCCGCCGTCGGCACCGCCGACGGGCACCGGGCACCGGCCCGAGGCGGAGCACCTGACGGGCGGCCGGGACACCGGCGGCCACCTCGGCGGCGAGACCCACCAGCCCGGTCTGCATCAGCCGGGCGACGCCCACCAGCCGGGCGGTCTGCACCAGCCGGGCGGCGCCCACCAGCCGGGCGCGGGCGCCCAGCTCCTCCCGCACGGGGAGCGCGACAAGCTGGGGCTGCGCCTCCAGCAGGCGGTCAACCAGTTCGTGGACGAGCCGCGCCGCGCGGTCGAGGAGGCCGACCACGTCCTGGAGGAGACCGTCCGGCACCTCACCGAGACCCTCGCCGAGCACCGCCGTTCACTGCGCGGCGGCTGGGAGTCCCGGGACCAGGGCACGGAGACCGAGGAACTGCGGGTCGCCCTGCGCAAGTACCGCGAGGTGACGGAGCGGCTGCTCCAGATCTGACCCGTACGGTCTGACCCGTACGGTCTGATCCGTACGGGTCTGACCCGTACGGCGGGTCAGCCGGCCTTCGGGCCGGTCTGCTGAACCACCTCGAACGACCACACCGTGGAACCGGAGGCGGCGGGCCTGGGACGCTCGCCGCCTTCTCCGCCGCCCTGGTGCGCCTGCTTCATGGGCCCCTCCATCCACGCCTTGAAGGCCTCCTCGTCGCGCCACCGCGTGTACACGAGGTACTGGTCGGTGCCCTCCACCGGCCGCAGCAGCTCGAACCACTCGAACCCGTCGGAGCTCTCCACGGTCCCGGCCCGCGACGAGAACCGCTTCTCCAGGACCTCCCGCTGCTCGGCGGGCACGGTCAGTGCGTTGATCTTCACGATGCTCATGCGTTCCATCCTGCCGTACGGGTACGACAGCGGGCCCGGCGGACCTCCGTACCCGGGTGGACCTCAGGACCCCGGCGGGCCTCAGTACAGGGACTGCTGCACGGGCACGCCCCGCAGGGAGTCGAGCAGGACGCGCTCGCCCAAGGGGCGCTTGAGGCGCACGGTGACCGTGGCGAGGAGGCGGTTGGCGGTGCACGGGCCGTCGAGGGAGCCGCCGTCCTTCCGGGGGAGGACGAACCCCGCCAGCACGACGGCCGCACCGGTCTCCAGCACGTCGGCCGTGCCGCCGCCGTCGCAGGCCCCGTGCGGGACGAGCACGGTCACCGAACGCCCGTCGTCGGACACGGACTTGAGGGTCTCCACGGGCATCTGCGCGTACGTCTCCCGCTCCACCGGTGCGATCGGGGACTTCGGGATCACGGACGCGGTCACGGCGGGGCGGCGGAACGGCCTGTCGTAGCCCGCGACCGTGAACTCCCAGGCCGGTACGCGGGCGGTGCCCCGGCTGGTGGCGACCTTCGACGCGGCGAGCCGGACGCCCGTCACCCGCAGGGTGCCCTCCGCGGGCGGGACCTGCTCGGCCTTCTCGCCGAGCAGGTCCAGCGTCTGCCGGGCGGTGAGCGTGCTGACGTGCCCGGTGGTGCCGTCCGGCCAGCGCACTTCGGTGCGGGGAAGGCGGGTGGGCAGGGGGACGGTGGCGACGTAGCGGCCGGAGAGGTGGGCGTCCTTGTCCGTCCCGGAACGGAAGGCGCCCTCGGGGAGTTCGGTGGTGAGCGGGTGCAGCGGATAGAAACCCCGGTGCCAGGTCTCCAGGGCCTTCGCCCCCTGCCAGGCGTCGGCGACCTCCCGCATCCGGGTCCCGCGCTCTTCGCGCCCCTCGGCTTCGGTTCCGTCGACGCCGCACGCGGTGAGGGCGAGGATCAACAGGCCGCAGAGCAGGGACAGTTGACGTGATCTCGGGGTGCTCGACGTACGCATGGCAGCCTCCGGGGCTCGATGCAGGGTCGTGCGGTGTGGGCTGGGACGCCGGGCGGGCGGATCGGGTTCCCCGGGGCGTTGTCAGTGGCGGGCGCTACCGTCGGGGCAAGTGGTCTTTACGGGGGTGGGGAGTGTGCGGGAAGCGGTCGTGACGTCCGGCGGGGCCCGGATGCGATGGGTGGAGCTGCCGGGCGAGGAGCCGTGCCGGGTGTACGTGCACGGGCTGGGCGGTGTCTCGGGGATGTTCGTCGAGGCGGCCTCGCACCCCGCGCTGGCCGGGCGGCGCTCGCTGCTGGTGGACCTGCTGGGGTTCGGGGTGAGTGACCGGCCGGACGACTTCGACTACAGCCTGGAGGCCCACGCGGGGGCGCTGGCGGCGCTGTTGGGGGCGGCCGGGGTGTCGGGGGCCGAGGTCGTCGCGCACAGCATGGGCGGGTCGGTGGCGCTGGTGCTGGCCGAGCGGTGGCCGGAACTGGTGGCGAAGCTGGTGCTGGTGGACGCCAACCTGGACGCGATCACCCCGGCGAAGGGGGCTCCGGGCAGCGGGGGCATCGCCGGGTGGGGCAGCGAGGAGGAGTTCCTCGCCACGGGGTGGGACGCCATGCGGGAGATCGCCGGGGAGACCTGGTGGTCGACGATGAAGACCGGCGGGGCGCGGGCGGTGTACCGCAGCGCGGTGGGGCTGACGCGGGGGAGCGACCCCGTCATGCGGGACCTGCTGCTCGGCCTGAAGATCCCGCGCGGCTACCTGCTGCCGGAGGGCGACCCGCACTTCCGGGGCGGGGCGGGGCTGACGGCGGCCGGGGTCGCGGTCGTCGCCGTGCCGGACTGCGGGCACAACGTCATGACCGACAACGTGGACGGCTTCGCGCGGGCGACCGCAGCCGTGCTGGCGGGGGAGGCCCGATGACCGGCAGCGGTACGGCCCTGAGCACGGACGTCGGGCGCTTCGCGGCGCGCTGGCTGGAGGTGGTCGCGGGCGGGCCCGGCGGCGGCTTCGGCGACGGGGACTTCGTACGGTCGCCCGTCGGGCTGTGGCTGGCGCTGGGGGCGGTCGCCGCCGGGGCGCGGGGGGAGACGGCCGAGGAACTCGGGGCGCTGCTCGGGGTGTCGGGGAAGGAGGCCGCCGAGGCGGTCGAGGCGGTGTCCCGGACGCTGGGCGGGACGGACGCCCTCGGGGTGGCCACCTGCGTCTGGAGCCGGGTGCCGGTGTACCGGGCGTTCCAGGAGGCGATGCCCGGGGTGGCGCTGGGGCACCTCGACCCGGTGGCGATCGACGCGTGGGTGCGGGAGGCGACCGGGGGACTCGTCGAGAAGCTGCCGGTGCGGATCGGGGAGGACATCCTGCTCGCCGTCGTCAACGCCCTCGCCCTGAAGGCCCCGTGGCGGTACCCCTTCGAGGAGTCGGACACCGACGACCGCGACTTCACGGACGCGGCCGGGACACGGCACCGGGTGATGACCATGCACCAGCAGGTGTCCCTGGCCGACGTCTGGACGGTCGGCGGGACCCGGGTGGTCGAACTGCGCACCCGGGCCGAGCGGTGCGGGGCCCCGGTGCGGGTGCGGTTCCTGCTCGGGGAGGAGGGGGCCGGGCCCCGGGACGTGCTGCCCGCCGGCTGGGCCGGGCAGCAGGCGCGCGTCCCGTTCGACGCGGACGCCGTCAGCATCGCGCTGCCCCGCATGGAGCTGCGGACGACCGACGAGGTCACCGAGCGGCTGGCGGTGCTCGGGGTGCACCGGGCCACGAGCGACGACGCCGACTTCTCGGCCATGTCCCCGGAACCGCTCGCCGTGTCGCGGGTGGTGCAGGAGTCGGTGCTGAAGGTGTCCGAGGAGGGGGTGGAGGCGGCGGCCGTCAGCGCGGTGCTGATGGCGCCCGCGGGGGCGCCGCCGCCGTCCCCGCGACGCGTGGAGGTCGTCCGGTTCGACCGGCCCTTCGGGGTGGTGGTGCTGGACGGGGCCGGGGCGCTGCCGCTGTTTATTGCGTGGCAGGAGGGGGTGCCGAAGGGATAGAACGGGGGCTTCTTCGGATGTCGTACGGCAGGAGTGGACACGTGGCTGGTCAAGGTGTTGAGGCGTTCTTCAGGGACGGGCGACTCACCTCCGTGCCGCGCAAGCCGGGGCGGCGGGAGGAGTTGCTCGCGCATCTGACGCGGACGCTCTTCGAGGAGGGGCGCGCGTACTCGGAACGCGAGGTCAACGACACGATCCGGACCGTCCACGAGGACTGCTCGGCGCTGCGCCGGTACTTGGTGGAGGGCGGCTTCCTGACCCGGACGAAGGACGGCAGCACGTACCAGCGCGTGCAGCGCTGAGCGGGCGCCCCTTCAGGGCCGCGGGGCTGCACTCGACCTACCGCTCAGACGCGCCCCTTCAGGGGCGCGGGGCTGTGTTGCACGTGCGGCTCCGCCGCGCTGGGCGCCCCGTCAGGGGCGCGGGGAACTGCGCGACCAGCCACCCACTCACCCGCACGGAACCGTGCAATGGCCCCGCGGGTTTAGGTGAAGGGGCGGGGCTGGGGACCCCTTGCCCCGGCGGGGCGGGGCTGCGCATGCCCGGCACCGGGAGGCGACCCCGGGGCCCCTGCGGTGACGCGCGTCCGGCACAGGTGCTGGGCCAAGGGGCGGCACCCGGGTGGGCCGGGAGCGGGAGGGGCCGCCCCCTTGCCCGCCCGTCCCGCCCCCGGGGGGCGGCCCCGCCGCCCAAGGCGGCTAGGGGGAAGAGGCGGGGAGGGTGGCCCCGCCGCCCAAGGGGGCTAGGGGGGAAGCGGGGGGAAGGGCGGCTCCGCCGTTCACGGGGGCTAGGGGGAAGAGGCGGGGAGGGTGGCCCCGCAGCCCAAGGGGGCGGGGTGGCAAAGGGGTACGGCTGTGGCCCCCACCGAGCGGACGGTGGGGGCCACAGCCGTACCCATGGACCTCGCGCGGAAGCGGAAGCCGGAGGGTCAGGCGGATGTGGCGGCGGCGGAGGCGGCGGCGCGGAGCTGTTCCGCCTCCTCCTCGGTCTCCACGGCGGGCGGCGATCCCGGAAGCGGGCGTCGCGCGCTCTCGGACATGAAGAACACCGCGATGCCGCCGATGACGGCCGCCGCCATCATGTAGTACGCGGGCATCATCAGGTTCCCGGTCCACCCGATCAGCGCGGCCACGAACAGCGGGGTCGTCCCGCCGAACAGCGACACCGAGACGTTGAAGCCGATCGACAGCGACCCGTACCGGGTCTTCGTCGGGAAGAGGGCCGGCAGCGTCGACGGCATCGCGGCGGTGAAGCAGACCTGGAGCAGGCCGAGCACCAGCAGACCGGGGATGATCGCCAGCAGGCTGCCCTGGCGGATCAGCAGCAGCGCCGGGACGGACAGCACCAGGAAGCCCGCGCAGCCGATGGCGATGATCGGGCGGCGGCCGAAGCGGTCGCTGAGCAGACCCGCGAACGGCTGGACGCACATCATGAACGCCATCACGCACAGGATGACCAGCAGACCGTGCGTGGGGTCGTACTTGAGCTGCTCGGTGAGGTACGTCGGCATGTAGGAGAGCAGCATGTAGTTGGTGACGTTGAAGACGAGCACCAGGCCGATGCAGAGCAGCATCGTCCGCCACTGGCCGACGACGGTCTCCTTCAGCGACGGCTTCGCGGGCTTGGGCGCCGCCTTCTTCTCCCGCGTCGCCAGCTTCGCGGCCTGCTTGGCCAGCTTCTTGTCCTCGGCAGCCTGCGCGGCGAAGGCCGGGGTCTCCTCCAGCTTCATCCGCAGGTACAGGCCGATGATGCCCATCGGGCCCGCGACCAGGAACGGGATGCGCCAGCCCCAGGACTCCAGGTCCGGGGTGGAGAGCAGGGCGGTCATGAGGGTGACCAGACCGGCGCCGCAGATGTAGCCCACCAGCGTGCCGAACTCCAGCCAGCTGCCGAGGAAGCCGCGCTTCTTGTCGGGGGAGTACTCGGCGATGAAGGTGGACGCGCCGCCGTACTCGCCGCCGGTCGAGAAGCCCTGCACCAGACGGGCCAGGAAGAGCAGCGCGGGCGCCCACATGCCGATCGTCGCGAAGGACGGGATCAGACCGATGCAGAAGGTCGCCGTCGCCATCATGATCATGGTGATGGCGAGGATCTTCTGGCGGCCGATGCGGTCGCCGAGCGGCCCGAAGACCATGCCGCCGATGGGCCGGACCAGGAAGGCCGCGGCGAACGCGCCGAAGGTCGACAGCGTCTGCGCGGTGGGGTTGTCGCTCGGGAAGAAGACCTTGCCGAGGGTCACCGCGATGTAGCTGTAGACGCCGAAGTCGAACCACTCCATGGCGTTGCCGAGGGCGGCGGCCTTCACGGCCCGCTTCACCTGCGCCGGGTCGGTGACGGTGACGGGAGTCTCGGAGGCCTTGCCCTGGGACGGGGCCCCGGACCGGGGTGCGACGGGGACGGACGTCGACACGTGCTCGCTCGCCTGCTCTCTCTGGGGA
Organism: Streptomyces sp. NPDC087440; assembly: GCF_044744005.1. Lineage (NCBI taxonomy): Bacteria > Bacillati > Actinomycetota > Actinomycetes > Kitasatosporales > Streptomycetaceae > Streptomyces > Streptomyces sp. NPDC087440. The sequence continues at coordinate 12,292 of NZ_JBIUXN010000036.1, forward strand.
CGGAAGCAGCCGCATTCCCGGACAAGTGACGTGGGAATGGACAGGGGCCGCCTCATGGTGCGAGGCGACCCAAACCAGACCATAAACGTTTAGTTGCCCTTTGCACTTAGTGCAGAGTTGATCACCCGAGGCCGCTTGTACCCGCTCTCACCTGGTTAAACGCCCCTTTCATGGGTTCTGAGTCAGTTGGCGTGATGTGACGTAAGTCGCAGGGAATGCGCGGAATGAACGGAACTCATCGCCTCGATGTGCCCTGGCAGGGGTACGTCACCGGGCAGCGCGGGGTCCGGTTCCGGGGTGCCGTACGCGGTCCGCATCGGGATCACCCCGGCCCACAGGCCGAGTTCCGCGTCCGGCCCGTCGCCGTCCTCCGGGGGCCCGGCGGCGACCTTGACCGACGCCTCGTCCAGCGGGAGGGCGAGCAGGCAGGTGGCCGCGAGTTCCTTGGGGCTGGGGCGGCGGGCGTAGTCCCACTGGCCGGGGGCGCTCTGCTCGGAGAGCACGCGCAGCCCGTGCAGGAGGGCCTCGGGGTCCGAGCGGTGGGTGATCAGGCGCGGGGTGCCGTAGACCATCGCGGAGCGGTAGTTCAGCCCGTGCTCGAAGACGGAGCGGGCCAGGACGAGGCCGTCGACGTGCGTGACGGTGACGCAGACGGTGGCGTCCGGGGCCCGGACCAGGCTCCGGCCGGCCACCGAGCCGTGCACGTAGAGGGTGCGGGCCGCGACGTCGACCCCGTACACCGTGGGCACCGCCATCGGGGCGCCGTCGACGACCACGGCGAGGTGGCAGACGAAGCCGGCGCGCAGGACCGCGTCGAGGTCGGCGACGGAGGTGCTGCCCTGCTCGCGCAGGCGGCGGTGCCGGGTGCGGTCGGTGACCCTCAGCTCGCCGCCAGGGTGCCGGGTGCGCTCGGTGACCGTCAGCTTGCCGTCAGGGTGCCGACTCTGTTCTTCCAGATCACCGTCTGAGTGCTGACTCTGTTCTTCCAGCTCGCCGCCGGAGTGCTGATTCTGTTCTTCGGTGCCCATGTCCCCACTGATTCAGTCGAAGCAGACGATCACTCCGACTGAATCAGTGGGAACGAGCGACTTCAAGAGGCCACGACCCGCAGCTCCTTGATCCCGTTGATCCACGCCGAGCGCAGCCGCCTCGGGTCGCCCGCCAGCCGCAGGTCGGGCAGCGCGTCCGCGAGGGCGTTGAAGATCAGGTCGATCTCCATCACGGCGAGGGACTTGCCGAGGCAGAAGTGCGGGCCGCCGCCGCCGAAACCCAGGTGGGGGTTGGGGTCGCGGGTGATGTCGAAGTCGCCGGGGTTCTCGAAGACCTCCGGGTCGTGGTTGGCGGAGGAGTAGAAGATGCCGACCCGGTCGCCCTTCTTGATCCGCTGCCCGCCCAACTCCAGGTCCTGGGTGGCCGTCCGCTGGAAGGACACCACCGGCGTCGCCCAGCGCACGATCTCCTCGGCGGCCGTCTTCGGGCGCTCCCGCTTGTACAGCTCCCACTGTTCGGGGTGGGTGAGGAAGGCGTGCATCCCGTGGCTGATCGCGTTGCGGGTGGTCTCGTTGCCCGCCACGGCCAGCAGGATCACGAAGAAGCCGAACTCGTCCGAGGCGAGGTTGCCCTCGTCCTCCGCCGCGACCAGCTGCGAGACGATGTCCTTCGCCGGGCACTCCTTGCGCGCCACCGCCAGGTTCATCGCGTACGAGATCAGCTCCATCGCCGAGTCCGCGCCGACCTCCTCGGTGATCGCGTACTCGGGGTCGTCGTACGCCACCATCTTGTTCGACCAGTCGAAGATCCTGCTGCGGTCCTCCTGGGGTACGCCGATCAGTTCGGCGATCGCCTGGAGGGGGAGCTCCACGGCGACGTCCGTGACGAAGTCGAAGGTGCCGTCGCCCTTCTGCGCCTGCGCCACCGCCGCCTCGACGATCTTCAGCGCGCGGTCCCGGAGGGTGTTCTCCAGCGAGCGGATGGCGCGCGGGGTGAAGCCGCGCTGGACGATCTGCCGGACCCGGGTGTGCTCCGGCGGGTCCATGTTCAGCATGATCAGCTTCTGGGCCTCGATCGCGTCCCGCGGGATGTGCTCGTTGAAGCGGACCACGGCGGTGTTGGTGTTGGAGGAGAACAGCTCGGGATGCGTGGAGACGTACTTGACGTCCTCGTGCCGCGTCACCGCCCAGTACCCCGCGTCGTCGAACCCCGAGATGCCGTGCCGCTGCGCGCACCACCACACGGGCGAGGTCCGGCGCATCGCCGCGAACTCGGGGAGCGGCACACCGGACTGGAGGACGTCGGGATCGGTGAAGTCGAACCCTTCGGGCAGGTCGGACCCTCCGGGAAGTACGGGGCAAGTCATCGGCAACTCCCTCTCGCTCACACGCACCTGACGGCCCATCAGAAGTTGCCCGCAAGGTAGTAACGAGTTCTACAAGTGGCAAGACCCTTGCGCAGTCGGGTCGTTGTTCATGAGACTTGCCCCAGAACTAGAACGCGTACTAATTCTGGTGAGAAGAGGACGAGCTCATGGCCGCGGAACCCGTCATCGTCGAAGCCGTACGCACCCCCATCGGCAAACGCGGGGGAGCGCTCGCCAATCTGCACCCCGCCTACCTCCTGGGCGAGACCTACCGCGAGCTCCTGGCCCGCACCGGCATCCACGCCGACTGCGTCGAGCAGGTCGTCGGCGGCACCGTCACCCACGCGGGCGAGCAGTCCATGAACCCTGCGCGCAACGCCTGGCTCGCCATGGGGCTGCCGTACGAGACGGCCGCGACCACCGTCGACTGCCAGTGCGGCTCCTCCCAGCAGGCCAACCACATGGTCGCCAACATGATCGCCGCCGGAGTCATCGACATCGGCATCGGCTGCGGCGTCGAGGCCATGAGCCGCGTCCCCCTCGGCAGCGGCTCCAAGCACGGCCCCGGCAAGCCCTTCCCCGACGAGTGGAACGTGGACCTGCCCAACCAGTTCGAGGCCGCCGAGCGGATCGCCCGCAACCGGGGCCTGACCCGCGAGCGCGTCGACTCCCTGGGCCTGCTCTCCCAGGAGCGGGCCGCCACCGCCTGGGCGGAGGAGCGCTTCAAGCGGGAGACCTTCGCCGTACAGGTGCCGACGAACGAGGAGGAGCAGGCCGCCGGGCAGGGCATGTGGCGGCTCGTGGACCGCGACGAGGGCCTGCGCGACACCTCCATGGAGGCCCTGTCCCGCCTCAAGCCCGTGATGCCGACCGCCGTGCACACCGCCGGGAACTCCTCCCAGATATCCGACGGCGCCTGCGCGGTCATGTGGGCGTCCAAGCGGATGGCCCGCGCCCTCAAGCTGAAGGCCCGCGCCCGTATCGTCGCCCAGGCGCTGGTCGGCTCCGACCCGCACTACCACCTCGACGGCCCCATCGATGCGACCCGCGCGGTCCTCGGCAAGGCCGGTATGTCACTCAGGGACATCGACCTGGTCGAGATCAACGAGGCCTTCGCCTCGGTGGTGTTGAGCTGGGGCCAGGTCTTCGAGCAGGACCTGGAGAAGGTCAACGTCAACGGCGGGGCCATCGCGCTGGGTCACCCCGTCGGCGCCACCGGGGCCCGCCTGATCACCACCGCCCTGCACGAACTGGAGCGCCGGGACAAGGAGTTCGCCCTCATCACGATGTGCGCGGGCGGCGCGCTGGCCACTGGGACGATCATCCAGCGACTGTGACGCCACGTCATGTCCACCGGCCCACACGGCAGTTCCCCCCACCCCGAGGTGTCGTCAAGTACACCCCGGGGACGGGGGGTCAGTCGCATGGTGGGACCATGCCCCGCGAACCTACCGTCGAGCCATGAAGCAGACACGCACCGTCGCAGCCGCCCTCACCGTCGCCGCCCTCATCGGCCTCACCGCCGCCCCGGCCCTCGCGGTCACCGCCCCCGCCCCGGCCGAGCAGGCCCAGCAGGCCCCGCACACCGCCCGGGGCACCCTGATCTCCGTCACCCCCGTCGCCGACCTCACCCGTGACCAGGTGCGGGCCTTCGTCACCCAGGGCGGGCTCGTCGCCGAGCCGGTCCGGCACGGCATCACCGCGTACCGCCTGATCTACCGCACGGTCACCCCGCAGGGCGCCCCCACCACGGCCAGTGGCCTCCTCGTCCTCCCCAAGAACACCGGCAAGAGGCTCTCCCTCGTCTCCGACACCCACGGCACCATGGTCCACCGCGACTACGCGCCGTCCGTCGCCGAGGACTTCGGCAAGCTCTCGCCGTACTTCTACGCCAGTACGGGCCGGGCCGTCGCCGCCCCCGACTACCTGGGCCTCGGCAAGGGGCCCGGCAGCCACCCGTACATGGACACGAAGTCCGCCGTCACCGCGACCGTCGACATGATCGCCGCCTCCCGCCAGGCCGCCGGACGTCTCGGCAAGCAGCTCGCACGCGGGGTGTACGCGACCGGGTTCTCCCAGGGCGGCCAGGTCGCCATGGCGGTCGGCCGCGAGCTCTCGAAGACCGGCGACCTCAAGGCGCTGGCCCCCGTCGCGGGCCCCTACGACCTGTCCGGCACCGAGATCCCCGCCCTGTACGACGGCCGGGTCAACCCCATGAGCGGCCTCTTCTACACCTCGTACTTCCTCACCGCACAGAACAAGATCCACCACCTCTACCAGGACCCCGCCGAGGTCTTCCGCCAGCCGTACGCCCAGGTCGTCGACGGTCTCTTCGACTCGCAGCACACCGAGGAGGACGTCGCCAAGGCCCTCCCGGGCAGCGTCAAGGAGCTCCTCACCCCCGCGTTCTACGAGAAGATGCGCCACCCCAGCGGGAAGCTCCTCCAGGTGATCAAGGGCAACGACGGCACCTGCGACTGGAAGCCCCGCGTCCCCACCCGGCTCTACACGTCCTCCGGCGACACCGACGTACCCATCGGCAACGCCCGCACGTGCGCCGCCGACCTGGCCGCGAACGGCCTGAAGGCCCCGGTGCTCGACCAGGGGGAGGTCGACCACTTCGGGGCCTTCAAGAAGTCCGCGCCGCAGATCGCGCGGTGGTTCAACACGCTGGACTAGAGCCGGGGGCTCAGTACCAGTGGTTCTGCTGCCAGAAGTTCCAGGCGCCGCACGGGCTGCCGTAACGGGAGTTCATGTAGTCGAGACCCCACTTGATCTGGGTCTTCGGGTTTTCCTTCCAGTCCGCGCCCGCGGAGGACATCTTCGACGCGGGCAGCGCCTGGACCAGGCCGTAGGCGCCGGAGGAGGTGTTGGTCGCGTGGTGGTTCCAGCCGGACTCGTGGGCCACGATGTTGCTGAAGCACTGGAACTGGTTGGCGGGCATCATCTGCCGGGCCGTGTCCTGGGCGGACGACGGCGCAGCCGCTGCTCCGGAAGCCGAGCCGAGGACCGCGCCCGCAGCGCCCAGCAGGGCGGTGGCGCCGACGACGGCGGACTTCTGGCGGGCGGAGAAGCGGCTGATGAAGGCGAACGACACGAAGGGACCTAACGATCGGGAACAGGGGGCCGCGCTCAAGGACCCGAAGGTCCGAAACGGGGGCGCCGGGACCGGCGGCGGTGGTGCTGAAGCCGTCCGGCGTCCTGCGGCTCCACCAATGAAGCAGCCGCCGACGGGGCTGGCAAACACCCCGGGTACTAGTGGAAGCGGTGCGTCGGGCAGAACTGCCCCCCTCCGCTCCGGCGAGGAATGACCAGCTCAGCGCAGGCGTGCAGGGGTCGGTGAGCACCCCGCGAGGACTACGAGTCCCGATAGTGGAGGACCAAAGTCCTATGGGCCGCTTCACACCGGAAGGACCCCGGAGCAGACCCAGGGTCGCCACCTCGTCACGGCGTGGAGCGGTCTTCTCGTACGTCCTCGAACGCGACCGGCGCCTCGAACGCCGCCCGCCGCGTCGCCCGGCGCAGCGCCTTCAGCAGCGTCGGCCCCACCACCAGGGTCAGCACCACGGTCAGCACCGCCCGCCCCAGGTCCCAGCCGACCGAGGTGGCCAGGCAGTACGCGAGGAAGCGCACCAGGTTCTCGTGCACGGGATCGCCCGGCACGAAGGAGACACCGGTGGAGAGCCCGCCGATGTACGTCCACCCCTGGAGGTTCATCACCGTGCCGTAGAAGAAGGCGGCCACCGCCCCGTACGCCGCGAGCATCACCACCTCGCCCGCCCCGCGCAGCCGCCGCCACCCCGGCAGCAGCCCCGCGCCCATCGTGAACCAGCCCATCGCCAGCATCTGGAACGGCATCCACGGCCCGACCCCGCCCGTGAGCAGCGCCGACGCGAAGATCGTCACCGAGCCGAGCACGAACCCGAAGCCGGGACCGAGCACCCGCCCGCTCAGCACCATCAGGAAGAACATCGGCTCCAGGCCCGCCGTCCCCGCCCCCAGCGGCCGCAGCGCCGCCCCGACGGCGGCCAGCACCCCGAGCATCGCGACGGCCTTCGCGTCCATCCCGGAGTCGGAGATCGTCGCCACCACCACCCCGACCAGCAGCGGCAGCAGCGCCGCGAACAGCCAGGGCGCGTCCTTGGAGTGCGCGAGCCCGGCCGCCGAGTCGGCGAGCAGCGGCCACCCGAAGGCGATCACCCCCACCAGGCTGACCAGGATCAGCGCGACCACGGACTTCGGCCCCAGGCGCACCGGACGCGCGCCGGGGATCGCAGCAGAGGGTGCGGCGCTCACCGTACGGACTCCAGCGCGTCCCGCACCTGTGCCACGGTCAGCCACTTCTGCGGGGCCAGGATCTTCGCCACCTGCGGTGCGAAGGACGGCGAGGACACGACGACCTCGGGCGTCGGCCCGTCCGCCACCACCTCTCCGTCGGCGAGGATCACCACCCGGTGCGCCAGCTCGGCGGCCAGCTCCACGTCGTGCGTGGCCAGCACCAGCGCGTGCCCGTCGGCCGCCAGGTCCCGCAGAATCCCCACGAGCCGGGCCTTGGCCGCGTAGTCCAGCCCGCGCGTCGGCTCGTCGAGCAGCAGCAGCGGCGGCCTGCCGGTCAGGACGAGCGCCAGCGCCAGCGCGAGCCGCTGCCCCTCCGACAGGTCCCGGGGGTGGGTGTCGTCCGGCACCCCGGGCAGCAGCGCGCTCACCAGCGCCCGGCAGGTCCCGGGCTCGGCGCCCGCGTCGTGGTCGGCGGCCGCGCACTCGGCGGCGACCGTGTCGGCGTACAGCAGGTCCCTCGGTTCCTGTGGTACGAGTCCCACGCGCCGCACCATCTCGCGCGGGGAGGTCTTCGCCGGGGTCTTCCCGCCGACGGTGACCCGGCCGCCGGAGGGGGTGTGCATGCCGACCAGGGCGTTCAGCAGTGTCGACTTTCCGGCGCCGTTGCGGCCCATCAGCGCGACCGTCTCGCCGGGCCGCACCGTCAGGGACACGTCCCGCAGCGCCTCGACGCGCCCCCGGCGCAGCGAGAGGTGCTCGGCCTCGGCGACGGGCGCGGCGGCCGCAGGCGCTGCCGGTTCTTCCGGCGTACGGTCCGCCAGCTCGACCCGCAGCCCCGCGGCCCGGCGGCGCGCGTCCCGCACCGACAACGGCAGCGGTGACCACCCGGCCAGCCGCCCGAGGCCCACCACCGGCGGGTGCACGGGCGACTCCGCCATCACGTCGGCGGGCTCGCCCAGTACCGGGGCCTGCCCGGGACCGGGCAGCAGCAGCACCTGGTCCGCGTACTGCACGACCCGCTCCAGCCGGTGTTCGGCCATCAGCACGGTCGTCCCCAGGTCGTGCACCAGCCGCTGGAGCACGGCCAGGACCTCCTCGGCTGCGGCCGGGTCCAGTGCGGACGTCGGCTCGTCCAGCACGAGCACCTTCGGGTGCGTGGTGAGCACGGACCCGATCGCCACCCGCTGCTGCTGCCCGCCGGACAGGGTGGAGATCGCCCGGTCCCGCAGATCGGCCAGGCCCAGCAGGTCGAGGGTCTCCTCGACGCGCCGCCGCATGACGTCGGGGGCCACGCCGAGCGACTCCATCCCGTACGCGAGTTCGTCCTCGACGGTGTCGGTCACGAAGTGCGACAGCGGGTCCTGCCCGACCGTGCCGACCACGTCGGCCAGCTCGCGCGGCTTGTGCGTGCGGGTGTCGCGGCCGTCGACGGTGACCCGGCCGGTCAGGGTGCCGCCGGTGAAGTGCGGGACGAGCCCGGACACGGCCCCCAGCAGGGTCGACTTGCCGACACCGGACGGCCCGACGAGGAGGACCAGCTCGCCCTCGGGGACGGTCAGGTCGATGCCGTCCAGGGTGGGTGTCTGGGCCTCGTCGTACCGGACGGAGACGTTCTCGAACCGGATCACTTCACGCTTCCTTGCGGGGGTGCGACGGCGGGGCGGGTACGGGGGCCACGAACGCGGGCAGCAGGCCGATCAGGATCGACAGGGCGGGCCAGACCGGGAACTGCGGGGCCACCAGCGGCAGCACTCCCGGGTGCAGGGCCTGGGCATCGTACGAACCGGCCCAGATCATCAGCCCCGCGACCGCCGCGCCCGATCCGGCGACCAGCCAGGCGCGGACGCCCCACCGGTCGGGGCGGTAGCGGGTGCGGACACTGCGCCGCCCGCCGAGCCGCAGCCCGGCCATCGCGGCGGCGAGACCGATCGCCAGCACCGGCAGCCCGTATCCGGCGCCCTCGGCCGCGAGCAGTCCGTACGTTCCGGCGCACACGCCGAGCAGGCCGCCGAGGGTGAGGGCAGTGGTCACATGCCTTACCGGTGCGGGGACTTGGGCGGTGCGTCCGTACCCCCGCGCGTCCATCGAGGCGGCCAGCGCGACGGACCGCTCCAGCGCGCCCTCCAGCACGGGCAGCCCGATCTGCACGATCGCCTTCACCCCGCCCGTGGGACGGCCGCGCAGCCGTCGGGCGGTCCGCAGACGGACGACGTCGGAGACCATGTTCGGTGCGAAGGTCATCGCGACGACGACGGCCACCCCCGCCTCGTAGAGCGCGCCCGGCAGGGACTTCAGCAGGCGGGCCGGGTTGGCGAGGGCGTTCGCCGCGCCCACGCAGATCAGCAGCGTGGCCAGCTTCAGCCCGTCGTACAGCGCGAAGACGAGCTGCTCGGCGGTGACCTTCCCGCCCAGGCGCACCCCCTTCGCCCAGTCCGGAAGCGGCACCTCCGGCAGGGTGAACAGCACGTGCTGCCCCGGGATCGGCGAGCCCAGGAACACCGAGAACACCAGCCGGATCACCAGCACCGCGAGCCCCAGCTTCACGAACGCCCCGTACGACCGCGCCCACGGCGCATCGGTGCGGCGCGCGGCGACGACGTACCCGGCGACCCCCACCAGCAGCCCGAGCAGCAGCGGATTGGTGGTGCGGGACGCGGCGGCGGCGAGCCCGAGGGCCCACAGCCACCAGGCCCCGGCGTGCAGGGCGTTGCTGCGGCCGGCGGCGGGGGCGCGCAGGGACCTGCTGCCTGCGATCGTGCTCATCCCCGGCGGCGGCGGGCCTGCCACACGGCGGCCCCGCCGAGCAGCAGGACGGCGACGGCCCCGACGACCAGCCCGGCGGACGGACCGCCGCCGCCCGCTTCCTGCTCGGAGCCGCCGCCCGCCTCCTGCTCGGAAACGGAATCCGAGGCGGCGGGAGCGGGAGCCGTGGTCTGCTCGCCCGAACCCGACACCTGGTCGGCGCACCCGGTCTTCGGGTACCCGCCGATGGCGCACAGCAGCGCGGCGCTGTTGTACCGCAGCGGCTTGGCGACCTCCGCCAGCGCGTCCGCGGTGGTCGCATCGGCCGCCACCTGCGCGCATACGGTCCTGGTCGCGGGTGGCGTCTCGCCCTTCGGCGCGTCCTGGGGCGTCCCGAAGTCCAGGACGAGGGCGATCCGCTTGCTGCCCTCCTTGGCCGGGGTGGCGGCGCAGGCGGCCCGGAAGTCGGCGTCGCCGCGCGGCTTGGCGGCGTTCTGGGAGTCCTGGCTCACGGAGAAGCGGAATCCCTGGACCGCCCCGTCGGCCGGGTGCGTGGTGGCGGAACCCTGCTGGGCGTACACCCACTGCGCGCCGTCGCGCTCCCAGAACGACCAGTACCGGTACCCGGTGCCGTCGGCGGCCTGCGCGGCCGGGGCGGCGAACACCCCGAGCACGGCGACGACGACCGCCAGCAGGGCGGAGCGCCGGGCGGTGTGCCGGGCGGTGCGCGCGGACCGGGACCGGCGGCTCACAGGTTCTGCTTGTTCTTGTTGCGCCCGCTGATCAGGAAGCCCGCGCCCATGCTGGCGACGAACGCGACACCGACGATCAGCCAGGTCGTCGTGGAGGACCCGCCGTCGTCGTCGCTCTTCTTCGCGGCGTCGGCGGCGTCCTTCTTCGTCTCGGGGGCGGGCCCGGTCGCGTTCAGCTGCTTGACGAGGTCGGCGCCGCCGAAGTTCTGCGGGTCCATGCCGGTGGCGTGGGCGGCGAAGAGGAGCTGGGCGTAGGCGGCCGGGCCGTTCTGCTTCGCCCAGTCGGCGGAGTTCTTGGCGAGCCAGTCGACGGACTTCTTGGCTGCGGCCTGGTGCCCGTCGGCGGCCAGCGCCACCACGGCGTCGGCGGTGTTGCCGAAGTCGGGCTTGGCCTCGGCGCCGGGCATGGCGGACTTCAGGTACCCGCCGTTCTTGTCCAGCGACCGGGCGAGGTAGTCGGACCCACCGGCGGCACCGGCCTGCGGGTCGGCCATCCCCTCCTTGCAGCCCGGCGCGGCCTCGACCGGCTTGTCCTTCTCCTTCGGTACGTCGATGACCGGCCCGCCCCGCCCGGCGAGGGCGGTCACCACGGCGGCGGTGGCGTCGGCGCTGGGGTAGAGCTTTCCGGCCTTGTCGGGCTGGAAGGCGAAGGAGCCCTGGTTCTCGGTCTTCCCGTCACAGGTGACCTGGAAGCCCAGCAGCGTCTGGAACGGCGTCTTGCCGTCCTTCCCCTTCAGCGCGTCCTGCTTCTCCCCGGCGTCGACGAGCGCACCGGTGACGAGGGCGGTGGAGTTGGCGTCGCTCGGCATCCCGGGGTTGTACGGCCAGCCGCCGTCGGCGTTCTGCACCGACTTCAGCCATCCCACGGCCTTCTTCACGGCAGCGTCCTGCCCGCCGACGGCCTTCAGCGCCTGGAGGGCGGTGGCGGTCGCGTTGGTGTCCCGCACGAGCTTCGCGTCGCAGTCCTTGTCCTTGCCGGTCTCGGCGCGGAACGACGCGAAGCCGCCGTCGCCGCACTGCTGCCCGACGAGCCAGTCGACGGCCTTGGCGGCGGGCTGCACCCCGTTCTCGCGCTGCGCGGTGAGCGCCAGTGACTGCCGGAAGACACCGTCGTACGTGGGGTCGCCCGTGCCGTACAGCCCGGAGGGAACGGTGGGGGGCGACGACGGGGTCGGGGCGACCGGGGCGTTCGGCGCGGCGAGGGCGGCAGGGGCGGTCACCGCGCCGATCACGGCACTGACGGCGAGCGCGGCTGCGCCACGACGCAGGTGAAGGGGGATCATGCGGGGCATTCTACCGGCGGGTACTGGGCGCGGCGCGGGGCGAGGGGGTGGGGGCGGGTGGGGCCGGCCGGTATCCGATGTGCGGCCCCTTCCGGCCCGGGCAGGGGGTCCCCAGCCCCGCCCCTTCACCTCAACCCGCGGGGCAAGTGCACGGTTCCGTGCAGATCCGTCGTGGTTGCTCGCGCAGTTCCCCGCGCCCCTGACGGGGCGCTAGTCCTCCGGGGGGAACACCGGCTCCCCCGAGTCCCGCAGGGCGATGGCGATGGCCTCCACCGGGCAGCCCTCCGCCGCCGCCAGGACGTCCTCGTCGGCGTCCACGGCGGAGGCGACCGGGTGGGACTGGCGGGCCGTGTCCAGGCGGAAGGCGGACGGGGCCGTGTTCACGCACAGGCCGGAGCCGATGCACACCCCCCGGTCCACCTCCACCTGCCAGCGGTCGCCCATCAGGCGCCCGCCCCGCTCTCGAAACCCTGCGGGAGGTGGATCATCTTGTGCTCCAGGTACTCGCCGTAGCCCTCGGGGCCGAACTCCCGGCCCAGGCCGGAGTTCTTGTAGCCGCCGAACGGGCCCATCATGTCCATGCTGAAGGTGTTCACGGAGTACGTTCCGGTGCGCACCGACCGCGCGACCTCGATGCCGCGCTCGACGTCCGCCGTCCAGACGCTGCCGCTCAGCCCGTACTCGGAGTCGTTGGCGATGCGTACCGCGTCCGCCTCGTCCTCGTAGGGGAGGAGGCAGATGACGGGTCCGAAGATCTCCTCGCGGGCGATCCGCATCGAGTTGTCGACCGAGCCGAAGAGGGTCGGCTCGACGTACCAGCCGTGCTCCTGGGAGGCGGGGCGGCCGCCGCCCGCGAGGATCTTCGCGCCCTCCTCCTGGCCGATGCGGATGTAGTCCAGGGAGCGCTGCTGCTGGCGGCGGGCGACGAGCGGGCCGACCTCGGTGGCGGGGTCCATCGGGTCGCCGACCTTGAGGGCGTTCGCCGCCGCCGCGAAGGCCTCGGCGAACTCGTCGTAGCGGGAGGCGGGGGCCAGGATGCGGGTCTGGGCCACGCACGCCTGCCCGTTGAGCATCCAGGAGAAGGGGGCGAGGCCCGCGACCGTCGTGGCGAGGTCGGCGTCTTCGAGGATCACGGCGGCCGACTTGCCGCCCAGTTCGAGCGTCACCCGGGTGAGGTTGCGGGAGGCGACCTCCATCACGCGCTTGCCCGCCGCGACCGAGCCGGTGAAGGACACCTTGTCGACGTCCGGGTGCCCGACCAGGTACTCGCTGACCTCGCGGTCCGCCGGGATGATCGACAGCACACCCTCGGGCAGTCCGGCCTCCGTGCAGATCTCCGCCAGGAGGTACGAGTCGAGGGGGGTCTCCGGCGACACCTTCAGGACGACCGTGCACCCGGCGAGCAGCGCGGGGGCCAGCTTGGCGGCGGCCGTGAACTGCGGGACGTTCCACGGCACGACCGCCGCGACGACGCCGACGGGCTCGCGGCGTATGAGGAGATTCCCCAGCACGCCCGTCCGTCCCGTCTCGAACGGCACCTCCTGGGCGACCTTGATCGCCGCGTCCCACACCATCATCGCGGCGAGGGCCTGCATCATCACGCTCGCGGTGTACGGGGTGCCGTTCTCGGTGGAGATGACGCGGGCGATCTCCTCGTGCCGTACCGCGATGGCGTCCTTGATGCGGGTGACGACCGCGATCCGCTCTTCCAGGGACGTCCGGGGCCACTCGCCGGTGTCGAAGGCCTTGCGGGCGGCGGCGACCGCGCGGTCCACGTCGGTGCGGTCGGCGTGCGGGACGCGGCCGATCACCTGCTCGGTGTGCGGGGAGACCACTTCGATGACGTCGTCGCCGTGGGGGTCGGTCAACTGCCCTGCGATGAAGAGCTGTTGGTGTTCCACGAGTTCGGTCATGCTGCTGCCTCCCGCGAGTTGGGCCCGGCGCGCGCCATGTCACTGACGCACTGTCAGCTTTCTTCCCCGAACTGATACCAGTTCTAGTTCGTACGGGGAAGGGGTGCGACCCGGCTGCCCGGGGCGAGCGGGGCGAGGGCGAGGAGGAAGCACAGGCCGCCCAGGGCGAGGAAGTTGAGGTCGAGGGCCATCAGGACGGTGCCGAGGGTGAGCGCACCGGCCATGACCACGCGCGTCCGGGCGGGCAGCGAGGTGAGGGCGGCCAGCGCGATGACCCCCACGAAGAACAGTGGCGGCACCACCCCGTACACGACGGGCTCGACCCCCGGCACCGCCTTCACCTGCTGGAAGATCTCGACCATCCCGGCCCGGTCGTCCGCCACGAGCCCGGCCACGAGGTCGATGACCGCCTGCACGGCGGTGACGAACGCCCCCACCAGCCCGACCCCGAGGGCGATCGCGGCCGGAAGCCGCCGCCCCTCCGGAGCCAGCCCCCGCAGCCACACCATCACGGGCACAAAGAGCAACACCCCCACCAGCATGGCCAGATGCCCGGCCGTCCACCCCGCGCTCGGGGTGCCGCGCTCGCTGAGCAGCCGGATGACGCCGTACGCGCCGAGGGCGACGGGCCCGGCGACGAGGGCGGCCCTGGTGAGGGGAGTGGGGGAGGGGGAGGTGTGGTGCGTCGTGTTCGTCATGCCCCGAATCCTGTCGGTGTACGGTCACCCGGCCCATCGGGGAGAACCAGGGCCCGACCCCCACAACGCCCCCTGCCCGCCTCAGGGTTGAACCCTCACCCCCCACTGGAACTGGTTCTAGTTATAGTGACGCCGAGGCACGTCCCGCACCGCACAGGACAGTTGGGGGAGCCATGACAGAGCACGCATCCGGCCCGGACGAGGGCAGGGACGACGGCGCGGCCACGCCCGCCACCATCGACCACGGCGGCGGTGTCTGGAGCATCAAGGTCCCGATCCCCGACAACCCCCTGGGCCACACCCTCGTCCACCTCCTGGACACCGACCGGGGCCCGGTCCTGATCGACACCGGCTGGGACGACCCCGCCTCCTGGGAGGCCCTCACCACGGGCCTCGCCTCCCTCGACGTACGCATCGAGGACATCCACGGCGTCCTCATCACCCACCACCACCCCGACCACCACGGGCTCTCCGGCCAGGTCCGGGAGGCGTCCGGCGCGTGGATCGCGATGCACGCCGCCGACGCGGAGGTCGTCCGCCGCACCCGCAGCGCCGAACCGGGCGTCTGGCTCGACTACTTGACTGCCAAACTCGCCTCCGCCGGCGCCCCGCCCGACCACCTCGCCCCGCTCCTCGCCGCCCGCGACGCGGGCCGCATGCGCACGCTGCCCGGCCTCGACGCCGCCCTCCCCGACCGCGAGATCACCCCCGGCGACCTGCTCCCCCTCCCCGGCCGCACCCTGCGCGCGATCTGGACCCCCGGCCACACCCCGGGCCACGTCTGCCTCCACCTGGAGGAGACCCACCCGGCCAACCTCCCCGGCCGGGGCCGCCTCTTCTCGGGCGACCACCTGCTCCCCGGCATCTCCCCGCACATCGGCCTCTACGAAGACCCCGACGACACGACCCCCACCGATCCCCTCGGCGACTACCTCTCCTCCCTCGAACGCATCGCGACCCTGGACGCCGCCGAGGTCCTCCCCGCCCACCAGCACGCCTTCACCACCCCGGCCGCCCGCGTCACCGAACTCCTCGCCCACCACGAAGCCCGCCTCACCGACCTCCGCACGCTCCTGGCCACCCCCCTCACCCCCTGGCAACTGGCCGAACGCATGGAGTGGAACCGCCCCTGGGCCCAGATCCCCTACGGCTCCCGCAACATCGCCGTCTCGGAGGCGGAGGCGCACCTGCGCCGCCTGGTCAAACTGGGCCACGCGGAGCCGGTGCAGGGCACGGATCCGGTGACGTATGTGGCGGTGTGAGGCGAGCGCTGCTGATGCCTGCCTCAGGCGTCGAACTCGTACTCCAGGATGTACGAGGCCGCGTCCAGCACCATGTCGTTGACCTCGACGACGGTGCCGGTGGCGGTGAAGGCGGTGCGGGTGATGAGGATGACGGTGCTGGGGCGGCTCAGTTCGGCGGCCTCGGCGGCGGTGGGGGTGCGGGCCGTGATCTCCTCGCGGAAACGGGTCGGGGCGTGGCCGAGTTCGCCCAGTCGGGCGTACACGCCGCCCGGACCCGGGTCGGGGCGGACGACGGCCGTGTCCCGCACGAGTTCCGCCGGGAAGCGGGACCCGGCGAGCAAGACGGGCTTTCCGTCCAGTACGTACCTTCGGCGGCGTTCCCAGACCGGTTGCCCGGCGGGGACGCCCAGCAGTCCGGCGACCCGGGCGCTCGCCGGGGCCTCCTCGACCACCACCCGGTCAACCGTCAGCACGCGCTGATCGCCGAGGTCGGCCGACCACACCGACCGTCCCGCCGCCCACTGTTCCCCCGCCAGGCGGCGGATTCCGCTGCGGCGCAACGGGCGGAAGCTCCGGACGAAGACCCCGGCCCCTTTGCGTGCCTCCACGATGCCCTCGCTGCGCAGCACCCCGAGTGCGTGCCGTGCCGTCATGCGTGCCACGCCGTGCTGTTCCATCAGCTCGTTCTCGCCGGGCAAGCGGTCGCCCGGACCGTAGCGGCCTGACTCCACGTCCGCCTTCAAGGCGTCGGCGATCCGCTGGTACTTGAGCTGTGTCCCCTTGCTCTGCCGTGGCACACCTGCCCCCTCTGTCGTCCTGCGGCCACATTAGGTCGTGGCGTGACGGGGCTGTCCGTATCGAATTCCCGTGTTCGATTGCGATGTATAGAGAAAGCCCCCTTCAATAGGGGTTGTATAGAGAAAGTTCGACGGGAAGGACGTCCCCACCGTGGAAGACACGCACCCCCTCCGCCTCCTGCCCTGGTCCACGCCCGACGGGCGACCCTGCTATCTCAGTACCGATGGCACGGGCTACGTCGCCCGCCTCGCGGATCGGATGGAGGCGCTCCAACTCGACACCGGGGGTGAGGTGTTGGGGCATGCGCGGGACGTGCTGGGAGGGGCGTCCGTACCGGCCGAGGTGCTTCGGTTCACGGCGACGCGGCTGGCGGAGTGCCTGTCGGACGCGCTGCGGGTGGCGGAGAGCAGGGGGCGGCGGCTCGGTGCTGGTGCGGGGGACGAGGGAGGGGGCGGGCTGGCGTTGCCGCCGGGTGGGGCGGAGCCCCGGCAGTGAGCGCACCTCCGGCCCAGGGCGTCAGGGGGTCTTCGGGTCCTCCGACGTCAGGTCGATCAGGCGGCAGACCGTTTCGATGTCGATCTTGACCTGGGCGATCGAGGCCCGGCCCGAGAGCCACGTGATCAGGGCCGAGTGCCAGGTGTGTTCGATCACGCGGACCGCGGAGAGTTGTTCGGGGGTGGGGCGGTCCGTGGGCGCGTTCAGGCCCATTGCGTCGAGGATGATCGCCGTGGTCTGGCGCGAGACCGTGTCGACCTCCGGGCTGACCGAGCGGTCGGCGAAGGTCAGGGCGCGGACCATCGCGTCGGCGAGGTTCGGCTCGCGTTGCAGGGCGCGGAAGGCGCGCATCAGGGTCTCGGCGACGCGTTCGGAGGGGGAGGACGTCGCCGGGGGGCGCTTGCGGAGGGTGGTGTGGAGGTGGTCCAGCTGGTCCTGCATCGTGGCGACCAGGAGGTGGATCTTGGAGGGGAAGTAGCGGTAGAGGGTGCCCAGGGCCACTTCGGCGGCTTCGGCGACCTCGCGCATCTGGACCGCGTCGAAACCGCCCCGGCTCGCCAGCTGCGCGCTCGCGTGCAGGATGCGGCGCCGCCGGGCCTCCTGGCGCTCCGTGAGGGGAGGGGTGCCCGGGGCCGCGCCCCGGGTGGTGCCGGTGCGGGAACCGGTTCCCGCTGCGGTCGTTGCTCTGGCTTCCGCTTTCATCTGACCCCGTGTCCCCGTGTCGTACCCAGTGCCCGTGCTGTGCCGTGCTGCGCGTCGTGGCGCGAATCACCTGATCCGGACCTTACGCCGCTCCGTCCTGCCGGTAGATTCAAAGCTCCGTGTTCGATCAACACTGGAACTTGTTCTAGATTAGCGCCAGCGGCTACGCTCCGGCGGAAGTGCGTCAAGAAGGGGGCCGAGAGTGACCGCTGAGGCTGTGCAGGCGGGCCCCCGTGCCGGGGTCGACACCAGTGCCGTGAGCGCCGGGGGTGACCGGCCGCTGCGGATCGCTCTGCTCTCGTACAAGGGGAACCCGTTCTGCGGCGGTCAGGGCGTGTACGTGCGCCACCTGTCGCGCGAGCTGGCGCGGCTCGGGCACACCGTGGAAGTGCTGGGGGCCCAGCCGTATCCGGTGCTCGACGGCGGCGTGCCGCTGACGGAGCTGCCGAGTCTCGATCTGTACCGCAGCCCTGACCCCTTCCGGACGCCCAAGCGGGACGAGTTCCGGGACTGGGTGGACGCGGTCGAGTTCGCCACCATGCGCACCGGGGGATTCCCCGAGCCGCTCACCTTCTCGCTGCGTGCCAAGCGTCATCTGGCGGGCAGGAAGGGGGAGTTCGATGTGGTGCACGACAATCAGACGCTCGGGTACGGGCTGCTCGGCGACCTCGGTGCGCCGCTCGTGACGACGATTCACCACCCGATCACCGTGGACCGGCAGCTTGATCTGGATGCCGCCGAGAGCCGGCTGAAGCGGGCGTCGGTGCGGCGCTGGTACGGGTTCACCCGGATGCAGAAGCGGGTCGCCCGGCGGCTGCCGTCCGTGCTGACCGTCTCCGGGTCCTCGCAGGCGGAGATCGTGGAGCACCTCGGGGTGCGCCGCGACCGTATCCACGTGGTGCACATCGGGGCCGACACCGAGCTGTGGTCGCCGGACGCGACCGTCCCGGAGGTTCCCGGGCGGATCGTGACCACGTCCAGCGCGGACGTCCCGCTCAAGGGGCTCGTGTATCTGGTGGAAGCGCTCGCGAAGCTGCGCTCGGAGCGGCCCGACGCCCACCTCGTCGTCGTCGGCAAGCGGGCCGAGGACGGTCCCGTCGCCCAGGCCATCGAGCGGTACGGGCTCGGGAGCGCCGTCGAGTTCGTCAAGGGGATCAGCGACGCGGAGCTGGTCGATCTCGTACGGAGTGCGCAGGTGGCCTGCGTTCCCTCGCTGTACGAAGGGTTCTCGCTTCCGGCGGCCGAGGCCATGGCCACCGGGACCCCCCTCGTCGCCACCACCGGCGGGGCCATCCCCGAGGTCGCCGGGCCCGACGGGGAGACCTGCCTCGCCGTGCCGCCGGGCGACCCGGACGCCCTCGCCGGGCAGCTGTCCCGGCTGCTCGGGGACGACGACCTCCGCATCCGGCTCGGGGCCGCCGGGCGCGCCCGCGTGCTGGAGAAGTTCACCTGGACCCAGGCCGCCATCGGCACCGCCGAGCGCTACCGCGCCGCCATCGCCGCCCAGGCCCGCACGCCCACGTCGTAGGCCTCAACGCATGGGCCCCGCAAGCCACTTGACGTATGCAAGACCGTTCTACCTGCCGCCGGACGAAAGCTGAGCACCCGTGCTGACCGTGGACTTCTCCCGCTTCCCGCTCGCCCCGGGCGACCGCGTCCTCGACCTGGGCTGCGGCGCCGGGCGGCACGCCTTCGAGTGCTACCGGCGCGGCGCCCAGGTGGTGGCCCTCGACCAGAACGGCGAGGAAATCCGCGAGGTCGCCAAGTGGTTCGCCGCCATGAAGGAGGCGGGGGAGGCGCCGGAGGGCGCGACCGCCACCGCCATGGAGGGCGACGCGCTCAACCTGCCCTTCCCGGACGCCTCCTTCGACGTCGTGATCATCTCCGAGGTCATGGAGCACATCCCGGACGACAAGGGTGTGCTCGCCGAGATGGTGCGCGTGCTCAAGCCCGGCGGGCGCATCGCCGTTACCGTGCCGCGCTACGGTCCTGAGAAGGTCTGCTGGGCGCTCTCCGACGCGTACCACGAGGTCGAGGGCGGGCACATCCGCATCTACAAGGCCGACGAGCTGCTCGGCAAGATGCGGGAGGCCGGGCTCAAGCCGTACGGGCAGCACCACGCGCACGCCCTGCACTCGCCCTACTGGTGGCTCAAGTGCGCCTTCGGCGTCGACAACGACAAGGCGCTGCCGGTCAAGGCGTACCACAAGCTCCTGGTCTGGGACATCATGAAGAAGCCGCTGCTCACGAAGGTCGCGGAGCAGGCCCTCAACCCGGTCATCGGCAAGAGCTTCGTCGCCTACGCCACCAAGCCGCACCTGCCCGCGAACGCCGCCGCAGCCGGTACGGACACCAAGTGACGAGCCCCGGGTACACCGAACACCTCGTCCTGGACGGCGTCCTGACGGCCCCTCAGGTCGCCGAGACGGTCGCCGGAATACTCGCCGCGCAGCGCGAGGACGGCGCCATACCGTGGTTCCGCGGCCACCACCTCGACCCGTGGGACCACACCGAGGCCGCCATGGCGCTCGACGCGGCGGGCGAGCACGAGGCGGCGGCCCGCGCGTACGCATGGCTGGCCCGCCACCAGAACCCGGACGGCTCCTGGTACGCGGCGTACCACGACGGCGACCCCACGCAGGTCACCGACCGCTCCCGCGAGACCAACTTCTGCGCGTACATCGCGGTCGGCGTCTGGCACCACTACCTCGCCACCGGCGACGACGCCTTTGCCGACCGGATGTGGCCGGCCGTCTACGCGGCGATCGAGTTCGTCCTCGCCCTCCAGCAGCCCGGCGGCGAGATCGGCTGGAAGCGCGAGGAGGACGGGACGGCGGTCAACGACGCACTCCTGACCGGGAGTTCGTCCATCCACCAGGCACTGCGCTGCGCGCTCGCCCTCGCCGAACAGCGCGAAGAGCCCCAGCCCGACTGGGAGTTGGCGCTCGGCGCGCTGCGGCACGCCATCCAGAGCCACCCCGAACGCTTCCTCGACAAGAACCGCTACTCGATGGACTGGTACTACCCGGTCCTCGCCGGAGCCCTCACCGGCCCCGCCGCCAAGGAGCGCATCGAGGCGCAGTGGGACGACTTCGTCGTACCGGGCCTCGGCGTGCGCTGCGTGCTGCCCAACCCGTGGGTGACCGGCGGCGAGAGCTGCGAACTCGCCCTGGCCCTGTGGGCGATGGGGGAGTCGGACCGGGCGCTGGAGATCCTCCAGTCCGTCCAGCACCTGCGCGCCGACGACGGCAGCGGCCTGTACTGGACGGGATACGTCTTCGAGGACAAGGCGGTCTGGCCCCGCGAGCTCACCACGTGGACGGCGGGCTCCCTGCTGCTCGCCGTGGCCGCGCTCGGCGGCGACGAGGCCACCTGCGCGGTCTTCGGCGGCGAACGGCTGCCGCTGGGCCTGGACCCGGACTGCTGCTGAGCCCGTACGGTCCCCGGGTGCGCCTGTACGGTCCCCGGGGGCAGCCCGTACGGCGACCCCCGGGCGGCGCTACGTCAGCGGCTCAGCTGCGGCGTACCGCGCCCGCGATCGCGTGGCCCACGAAGAGGTAGACGACGGCGGGCAGACCGTAGCCCGCCACCACACGCGCCCACTCCTCGTCGAACGTGAACAGGTCGTAGGACCAGCCCGCCAGGAAGTGCGCGGCGTCCTTGATGAAGCCGACCAGCGCGTTCCCCTGGTTGGCGTCCAGTAGGTAGAACAGAATCCACAGGCCCAGGATCAGGGCGGCGATGTCCGCGACGACGGCTATGAGCGTCGCGGCTGGATTTCCGGTGCGCGTGCGTGTCGGCATGCCGAACATGTTGCCTATAAGGAACGTGTCAAACCCGGATGGCCCTGTCCTGGTGGTGGGCGCACGGGGGGCGGGTGACGCTGCGGGGAAGTGCTGTCGTCGTACCAGGCCCCGGGAGGCCCGCCGTGCCCCGTAACGTCCTCACCGCCACTCCTGTCCGCCGTGCGCTCGTCGCGGTGCCGCTGACCTGCGCCCTGGTCATGCCGTTGGCGGCCTGCAACGACAAGGACAACGGCAGTGCGGCGAACGCGACGTCGACCGCCAACGCCACCGCTTCGCCGACCACCGAGTTCGAGAAGCAGAAGCTGTCCAAGACCCGGTTCGTGGCGAACGCGTCGCTGGCCGCCGGGGCCGCGTACCAGTGGATCGTGAAGCCCTTCAAGGCGGGCAAGTTCCAGAGCGGCGCGGACGGACGGAAGTTCGCGCTGGTCAAGGCGGGGCTCGCGGGAGCCTTCACGTACAACAGGCTGAAGGCGGCGGTGAACAACGCGAAGGGCGACCCGCTGCTGTCCAAGGCGGTCGCCCCGCTCTCCGACGGCATCGAGTCCCTCAAGGGCCTCGGCTCCAAGCTGGCGGCGGGCAGCGTCGGGGCGGGCGAGATCGGGCTCTTCGAGAAGGTCATCGGTGGCGTGAAGGACGCGGGCAAGAGCGCGGGCGCGGAGGTCACGGACAAGGTGCCCTCGGCCGGTGAACTGGCCAAGGGCGGCGCCCCGGCGCACCTTCCGGGGCAGCTTCCCGGTCGGCCCGAGGAACTGCCCGCCCGCTAGCCCTCAGCCGTTCAGCTCCGCCAGCACCCTCAGCGTGTGCGGGTCCGGGGACGTGACCAGCAGGTCTGTCACCGGGCCCTTGCGCCACAGCTCCAGGCGCTCCGCGATCCTGGCGCGCGGGCCGATCAGCGAGATCTCGTCGGCGAAGGCGTCCGGGACGGCCAGCACCGCTTCCTCCTTGCGGCCCGCGAGGAAGAGTTCCTGGATGCGGCGGGCCTCCTCCGCGTACCCCATGCGGGCCATCAGGTCGGCGTGGAAGTTCTTCGCGGCGTGGCCCATGCCGCCGATGTAGAAGCCGAGCATCGCCTTCACCGGCAGCAGGCCCTCGGCGACGTCGTCGCAGACGTGGGCGCGGGCCATCGGGGCGACCATGAAGTCCCCGGCCAGGCGCGGCAGTCGGTAGACGTCGGGGCGCATCGGCGACCAGTACAGCGGCAGCCAGCCGTCCGCGATGCGGGTGGTCTGCTCGATGTTCTTGGGGCCCTCCGCGCCGAGCAGGATCGGCAGGTCGGCGCGCAGCGGGTGCACGATCGGCTTCAGCGGCTTGCCGATGCCGGTGGCGTCCGGGCCCCGGTAGGGGTGGGCGTGGAAACGCCCGGCAAGTTCCACCGGGGCCTCGCGGCGCAGCACCTGGCGGACCACGTCGACGTACTCGCGGGTGGCCGTGAGGGGGCTGCGGGGGAAGGGGCGGCCGTACCAGCCCTCCACCACCTGGGGGCCGGAGAGGCCGAGGCCGAGCATCATCCGGCCGCCGGAGAGGTGGTCCAGGGTGAGTGCGTGCATCGCCGTCGCGGTCGGGGTGCGGGCCGCCATCTGCACGATCGCGGTGCCCAGCCGGATGCGGGAGGTGTGCGCCGCGTACCAGGTCAGCGGGGTGAAGGCGTCCGAGCCCCAGGCCTCGGAGGTCCACACCGAGTCGTATCCGAGCCGCTCCGCCTCCTGTACGAGGGCGAGGTGGCCGGGGTCGGGGCCGCGCCCCCAGTAGCCGAGCGCAAGGCCAAGTCGCATGGCGGGACCTCCCGTTGACGTAACTGACACTCAGTCAGATGCGCAGACTCTACGGTCGCGGGGCGGGCCCGGACAAGGCAGTGGCCCCCGCCTCGGTGTCGAGACGGGGGCCACTGAAGGGGGCGCGGGGCGTCAGCCGCGCTGGATGCCCGTGGTGTCCTGGAGCAGGCCGCGACGGCCGTCCTGGGTCTGGGCGACCAGACCGGGACCGCGCTGGTCCACGGCCAAGTACCAGGTGCCGGGCGCCAGTTCCGCGATCGGCGTCGGCGAGCCGTCCTCCGGGTACAGCGGGCGAGCCACCGGAACCGCGAACCAGAACGGCGCGAAGCCCGACGCGTCCGCGGCGGCCGGAGCCTGCCCGCCCTGCGAGGGCTGCGGCTGCGCGGCGGCGGCCTGCGGGTCCTGGGCGCCGGCCGGGTAGCCGTAGCCGCCGGTGGCGGGCTGGCCGCCGTACGACTGCTGCTGACCGCCCGGGTAGCCGTAGCCGGCACCCGGCTGCGCGCCGTACGGCTGGCCCGCGACGGCCGGCTTTGGGGCGTTCATCAGGGGGGCCTTGAGCGCCGGGACCAGCGGGGAGGCGACCGCGCCCGCCGCCAGCACCAGGGCGCCGATCAGGCCGATGATCATGCCCGCACCGCTGCGGCCGCCGTCGACGATCGTCCAGAACGCCGTCCACGCCGCGAAGATCGCCAGCGCGACGCCGAACTGGCCGAGCTCGATCCCGGCGACCTTGCGCTGCCCCGGCAGGCCGCGGGCGACGACGATCAGCGCCGCGGCGATGATGCCCGCGATGTAGATGCTCATCAGCGTGGCGAGCAGTTCCCAGGCGTTGACGCTGACGGACGGCGGGCAGTAGGTGCCGACGCATCGGGTCTCGACGGAGTACTGGTTGAGGAACGAGGCGATGAACAGCACCACCGCTGCTGCGATCACCACCCCATCGCCTCGTGTGAGAGAGCGGATGTTCACTTAAAGTCCTTTGTCAGTCGTCTTCTTCGGGGCTTATCGGGGCGGGGTCTCTCGGTGTGTGCAGCGTGTGTGCGGCCCTGAGCGGCTCGGGGCGGCTCGCAGGCGGTTCCCCATCGTACGGATGAATGTAGCGTCCGGCCGATGGGGTGGTCCCCTTCGTTGCCGGTCGGTAACCTGCACCGGCGCGCTGCGGAGCCCTACCCCCGCAGGAAGGCGCTGATGCCCTCGGCCATGCCCCGGGCGGCCTTCTGCCGCCAGGCGGGATCGGTCATCAGGGCGATGTCCTTGCGGTCGCGCATGTTCCCGCACTCGATGAAGACCTTCGGCACGGTCGACAGGTTGAGCCCGCCGAGGTCCCGGCGGACCACCAACCCGTTCGGTGCGTCAAGGTAGTTGGCGGGTGCGTCGCCGGTCTCCCGGACGAAGTTGCCGACGATGGCCTCGCCGAGCGTGCGCGAGGGGCCGACGATCGCGGAGGTGTCCGCGGCCCCGGATTTCACCCGTGCGGGCAGGATCACATGGAAGCCGCGGTTACCGGACGAGGACCCGTCCGCGTGGATGGACAGCACGGCGTCGGCCTTCGCGGTGTTGCCGATGCGGGCGCGCTCGTCCACGCAGGGACCGTACGGACGGTCGGCGTTCTGGGTGAATTTTACGGTTGCGCCCTGCTTTTCGAGAAGTGTTTTCAGACGGCGCGAAACATCGAGTGTGAATTCCGCCTCGGTGTATCCGGCATTGCTCGCCGTACCCGTGGTGTCGCATTCCTTGCTGTTCGTTCCGATGTTCACCTGGCGATTGATTTCGCGGGTGTGCCGGAAATTCCCGGGGTTGTGTCCGGGGTCGACGACGACGGTACGACCGGCGAGGGGACCGGTGCCGGGTTTGGGGTCGGGGGCGGGCGCGGTGGTCTTCGCCGGGGCCGCGGGGGAGGTGGGGGAGGGCGGCGTGGGGCTGCTCGGCTCCTCCGGGGCCGCCGTGCTCTGGGTGCTCTGGCTCGGCAGGGGAAGCACCTTCGGGGGCGGCTCGTCCCCGGGGCCGCTCATGGCCTGCCAGACGAGCCACCCCGCCAGCGCGGTGGGCACGAGGGCGGCGGCCACGATGAGCGCGGTGCCGCGCCCTCGGCGCGGGGGCTCCCGGTATTCGGGCTCGGGCGGGTCTGCGTGGGGGAACTGACCGTCGTACGACACAGGGCGATGCTATGCGGGAGGCTCAGATCCCCGTGCCGGTACGCCGCAGGACGCGCAGGGAGTCGGTCACCGAGACCTCGGTGAACGCACCGGACGCGAGGGCCCGCTGGTGCACGCGGTACGGGGCCTGGCCGCCGTCGGCCGGGTCCGGGAAGACGTCGTGGATGACGAGCAGCCCCTCAGGCGCGACGTGCGGGGCCCACCCCTCGTAGTCGCCGCCTGCGTGCTCGTCGGTGTGCCCGCCGTCGATGAAGACCAGGGAGAGCGGGGTGCCCCAGAGCCGGGCGGCCCGGGGGGACTTCCCGACGAGCGCGACGACATGCTCCTCCAGCCCCGCCTTGTGGAGGGTGCGGCGGAAGGTGGGCAGCGTGTCCATCACACCCACCTCCGGGTCGACGACCGTCGGGTCGTGGTACTCCCACCCCGGCTGCTGCTCCTCGCTGCCCCGGTGGTGGTCGACGGTGACGGCCGTGACACCGGCCTCGCGGGCGGCGTCGGCGAGGAGGAGGGTCGAGCGCCCGCAGTACGTCCCGACTTCGAGGAGCGGCAGCCTCAGCCGGTGCGCCGCCTCGGCCGCCGCCGCGTACAGGGCGAGCCCTTCCCCGACCGGCATGAACCCCTTGGCCGCCTCGAAGGCGGCGAGGGTGTCGGGCTGGGGGGTGACGGCGACGGTCATGGCTCTCCTGCGGGGCGGGCTGCTGGGTCGGTGGGACTGGGGGTCATGGTGCCGTACGGGCCCGGGCGTGCGGGGAGCGGCCCCTGGGACGGGTCCGGGCTCGGGGTGTACGGCCAGTGCGGGTCCTCCCAGCGGGCGAGGCCGGTGAGCCCCATGAGCCGGACCTGGTGCAGCAACGTGTCCGGTGCGTGGACGCGGCGCAGGCGCGGGGGTGCGCAGCGCAGGAGCCAGCCGGTCAACTCGGCCCGTAGCGCTTCCGCCTCCTCGTCCTCGGCCCAGGTGGGCCAGGGCAGGACGTCGCAGAGGAGGTCGTACGCCCAGTGCTCGACGGCGCGGGCGAGGTGCCGCGCGGAGATGTCGTCGTCGCGGTCCTCCCAGGCCGCGAGCCAGGGGGTGAGGGTGCCGGTGGCCTCGACGCACCCGACCAGGACCGCGTGGGCGGGGGGCCCGTGGGCGGCTTCGGAGTCGGTTTCGGAGTCGGTTTCGGGGGCGGTGAGGGCCTGCTCCCACCAGGCATGCAGGAACTCCCGTATCGCGTCGCGCTGCGCGGCGGGCCACTGCTGCCAGGTGCTGACGGCGAAGCAGCGGCCGACCTCGTCGTACGAGTCGAGGAAGGTCTCGACGGTGCCCTCGGCGAGGGCGCGGCAGAGCTGGGGGAGTATCCGGCGCAGCACGCCGTCGTGGGCGTCGAGCCAGCCCACGGTCTGCCAGGTGCGGCGCAGGAGATCCGGATCGAGTTCGACGTCGGGCACCTTGAGGAGGGCCAGCTCCTCCTCGCTGCCCCAGTGGCAGGTGCACTGGTCGGCGTGGTCCGGGGCGGTCATCCCCCGGAAGACGAGGGCGAGTTGATCGAGGGCGTGGGTGAGGCGGGGTGGTAGGGGGCGGGCGTCCATCGTCGGAACCTCTCCGAGGCCTGGGGCGGGCGTTGCGCCACCGGGAGGCCCTCACGGTAGGAGGGGGTGGGGTGCGTGTGCTCGGGGTTTTCGGGGGCGGGATTCAAGGGGGGAGGCGGGGGCACGGGAAGGGCACGGTGTCCGGGAGGAGGAGCTCATGAGGGTGGGGCTGGGGGTGTTCTTCGCGGTGATGGGGGCGGGGTTCGTGCTGTTCTCGACGCGCATCACGCGAGCGGAAGTCAGGATGGCCCGGAAGTGGCGCAACGAGGAGACGAGCCGCGCCAAACAGCGCTTCTACGTGGCCCTTCTCGTCGGCAGCGGAGCGCTCCTGTGCGCGGGCGGAATCTGGATCGCGCTGATGCCGCCGGGGCGGGGTTGAGGGCGGTGG
This sequence comes from Streptomyces sp. NPDC087440, assembly GCF_044744005.1. NCBI lineage: Bacteria > Bacillati > Actinomycetota > Actinomycetes > Kitasatosporales > Streptomycetaceae > Streptomyces > Streptomyces sp. NPDC087440. Next base: position 39,244 of record NZ_JBIUXN010000036.1, read on the forward strand.
TCGTGGCGGCCGGTGGGGGCAGTACGGGCAGCGTGGCGTGGGACGTCGTGCTGGGCGTGTTCTTCTTTCTGGCGCTGGGGGCGGTCTGGTGGTTCCAGGCCAGGAAGCGGCGCTGACGGTGTACTGGGGAAGGGGTGACGGTGAGATGCGTGCAACGCCATGGGCGGCTCCCGGAGGCGGACCGGACGGGCCGCCGTGGCTCGGGACGGTCTTCGCGGTGGTGGTGGCCGTCGTGCTCGTGTTCTTCGCGATCAGCTGGCTGCGGGGGCGGGGCAAGTGAGAAGCGGTGGGCCGGTGGACGGGGAACTCGTGGGCCGAGGGGAGGGCAGGGAAGTCGCTCGCCGCGACGCTCTTCTTCGCCGGCGTCATCCTGCTCGGGTGGGCGGCGTGGCGCCGGAGACGGAGTGGGGAGTGAGCCCGGCGACGGCCTGGTGGACGTGCCCGGGCTTCGGCCCCGCTTCGGGCGGCTCTGCGTTCCCCGTACGACAGGGGGCGCGGGGCCTCGCCGCGTCCATGGCCCTCATGCGGCGCGACGCCCGTCCGGTCCGGCTGCCCGGTCGCGTTGGCTGGTGCATCGTGACCGGACGTTGAGCTGCGGGACAAGGAAGAGTCGGTCTGGCGGGCCCGCAACTGTGCAGGTTGACTTTGCATCTTCGGGCCGCAGCCAGGGGCGCCGCAGGTCAGTGAGACGGGTCGATCGCGCGGTCGCGGAGCTCCTGGAAGGCGTGCCATCCCGAGAGTTCCTGTGGAGTGATCAGGTCTCCTGTGGAGCAGTCCAGCACCCTGCATCCGAGGGCGCCTGCGAGGCGGAAGACGGGCGTGAGCACGTCGTCGCCGGAGCCGCGGATGTGGAGCATGATCGAGTCCACGGGGTCCTCCTCGCCGATGTTGAGTTCGATGGACCAGGTGGGGCCGAGGAGTTCGCCCCAGGTGGGGTCCGAGAGGTCGGCTTCGGGGGTGGCCCGCCTCACGGCCGCGAGGACTTCTTGCTGTCGGCCGAGTGGCGGCGGGGCGCAGTCATCGGGTATGTCCTGCACTGAGGCGATGCCGTCGGGCAGGCGGAGGAGAAGAACGTCCCAGCTCATGTGGACCTTCCAGGTGGGGAACGGACAGTTGAACGGCGGCCGCGAGTCAGCTCGGGCGGAGTTGTTCTGCTGGTGGCCGGGGTGAGAGTGTGCCGCGGATCCGGTTGACGGTTGCCTGCCAGGGGCCGCCGCCCGCTTCGGCCCAGAGTTCCAGGAGTTCGGACGGCTCGGTCATCACGCGATCGAGGGCCCGGAGGGCGAGAGCGCGTAGACCGGTGAGGTCGGGGAGGGGCTCGTCCGGTCCGTAGTGGGGGTGGGCGGGCTCGCCGCCAGGGCATTGCGCGGCGACCAGGGCGGCTGCGGCGATGGCTTCGTCGGCGAAGTCCGCGTCGAGGTAGTCGGTGGTGTCGGCTGCTCGGGCGAGTGTGTCTCGAACCAAGCCCTGGCGCGCTTCGGGGGAGGCGTCGTCGAGGTCGCCGCACCAGTCTGCCGCGGTGTCGTTGTCGAAGGGGCCGATGTCCCAGGTGCCCATGTGTCTCTCCTGATCGTGACGAGGTCCGGGCATCGTGACAGGTGCCACTGACATCGGCCGCACTCCGGGCGGATGGTCCTGATGCACGGTCACGCAGTCCGGCGCAACGTCACCAACGGCTTCGGCCGGGAGGGTGCACGGTCTACCCGCACAGGACAACACCGGCGTCCATCCGGCCCCGACTTCATCCGACCCTGACTCTCATCCGACCCCTCGTCTGACCTTCCGTCAGAATGGAACGTGTTCTACTCTGCACCGCCATGGGCATCGGAATCACGCGCGAGCACCGCGAGTTGGCCGAAGCGGTACGCGGCTGGGTCGGACGGGTGGCGTCGCCGCAGGACGTACGGAAGATCCTCGACGGGGAGGGGGGTGGCGGGCGGCCCTCGTACTGGGACGGGGCCGCCGCCATGGGGCTGCTCGACGTGCATCTGCCGGACGGTGGGGGTGGGAGCCTTCTTGATCTCGCCGTCGTGCTGGAGGAGACCGGGCGGGGTGCGCTCCCCGGCCCGTTCCTGTCGAGCGTGCTCGCGGCGGATCTGCTGGTCAGGGGCGGGAGGGCGGAGCTCGCCGCCGGGCATCCCGTGGCCGCCGTCGCGACCGGGCCCGGGAGTCTCACCGCCGTCGCGGTGGAGGGCGGGTTCCTGCTGGACGGGGCCGCGCCGCCCGTCCTCGGGGCCGGGCCGGGAGCGGATCTCGTGCTGCTCGCCGCCGAGGCCGCCCACGGGACCGTGTGGCTGGCCGTCGATGGCGGGGAGCTGGAGATACGCGTCCACGCCTCCGCCGACCCGACCCGCCCCACCGGGGAAGTCCTCGCGCGCAACGCATTCGTGCCGGCAGACCGTCAACTCGGCCTGACCAGCGCCCTGGTGGGCGACCTCGCCGCCGTCCTGTACGCCGCCGACGCCTGCGGCACCGCCGGATGGGCCCTCGACACCGCCACCGCCCACGCCAAGGTGCGCGAGCAGTTCGGGCGGCCCATCGGGCAGTTCCAGGCGGTCAAGCACCTGTGCGCCGACATGCTGGTACGGGTCGAACAGGCGCGGGCACTGGTGTGGGACGCGGCCAATGCCGTGGACGAGACGGCGGACGTGCGGGGGCTCACCGCCGCGCTGGCGGCGGCGACCGCCCTCGACGCCGCCTTCTCCTGCGCCAAGGACTGCATCCAGATCCTCGGCGGCATCGGCTTCACCTGGGAACACGACGCGCACCTCTACCTGCGCCGCGCCCTGGTGGCCCGGCAGTTGCTCGGCGCGGGCGACGGGCACCGGTTGCGGGCGGTGCGCCTGGCCGCCGCCGGGGCCCGCCGCGAGCTGCGCATGGAGCTGCCGGACGAGGCCGAGACGTACAAGGAGCAGGCGAGGGAGGTGATCGCGGGGGCGCGCGGGCTCGATCCGGGTGCGGCCCGCCGGGCGCTGGCGCCGACCGGGTACGCCGCCCCGCACCTCCCCGCACCGTACGGACTCGGCGCGGGGCCGGTCCAACAGCTGGTTGTGCAGCGGGAGTTGCAGGACGCCGGGGTCACCCTCAGTGGGCTCGGGATCTCGACGTGGGTGGTGCCCTCGCTCATCGCGTACGGGACCGACGAGCAGCAGGAGAGGTTCGTGCTGCCCACACTGCGCGGTGAGTTGATGTGGTGTCAGCTCTTCTCCGAGCCCGAGGCCGGGTCCGACCTCGCCTCCCTCCGCACCCGCGCCGAACGCACCGAGGACGGGGCGGGCTGGCGGATCAACGGGCAGAAGGTGTGGACGTCCGCCGCCCAGTGGGCCGACTACGGGATTCTCCTCGCCCGGACCGACCCCGACGCCCCGACCAAGCACCAGGGCCTCGGGTACTTCGTGGTCGACATGAAGAACACCGACGGGATCGACATCCGCCCGCTGAAGGAGATCACCGGGGACTCCCTCTTCAACGAGGTGTACTTCGACGACGTGATCCTCCCCGCGAACGCCCTGGTGGGGGAGGAGACCGGCGGCTGGAAGGTCGCCCGCAACACCCTCGGCAACGAACGCGTCCACATGGCCGACCAGGTCGCCTTTGACACCGGGCTCGAAGCCCTCATCGCCCGCGCCGCCGACCTCGACGGCGCGCTGCGGGCCCGCGTCGGGGCCCTCGCCGCCGAGGCGCACGCCCTCGCCTGCATCGGGCTGCGCACCACCCTCCAGCAGGTCGACGGGCTGGAGGCGGGAGCCGGGGCGAGCGTGCGCAAGCTCGTGCAGACCCCGCACCAGCAGAAGATCGCCGAGCTGGGCCTCGAACTCCTCGGCCCCGGCGGGGCGTTGCGGGAGGGCGCGGGGGAGCGGGCCGTGCACGGATTCCTGATGTCGCGGTGCCTGACCATCGCGGGCGGCACCACCCAGGTCCAGCTCAACGTCGTCGCCGAGCGCATCCTCGGCCTGCCCCGGGACTAGGAACGACGAGGAACGAGACGAGGAAGAGGACAGCCATGAAGGCGTACATCGTCGGTGTCGGAATGACGAAGTTCGAGAAGCCCGAGTCGAAGGACTGGCAGTACTGGGACATGGCCAAGGAGGCGGGCACGGCGGCGCTCGCGGACGCCGGGGTCGGGTACGGGCAGGTGCAGCAGGTCCCCGTCGGGTACTGCTTCCAGGCCTCCACGGCCGGTCAACGGGCGGCGTACGAGCTGGGGTTGACCGGCGTCCCCGTCTACAACGTCAACAACAACTGCGCCACCGGCTCGACCGCCCTGATGATGGCCAGGCAGTTCGTTGAGGGCGGCCTCGCGGACTGCGTGCTCGCACTCGGCTTCGAGAAGATGAAGCGGGGCGCGCTGGGAAGCGAGGGCGGCGGGGACTTCAGCATGTCCCCCGTCGCCCGCCACTACGGCGTCATGGCCGCCCGGCACGGCTTCGAGATGACCCCGCCCACCGCCCAGATCTTCGGCAACGCCGCCCGCGAGCACATGGAGCGGTACGGGACCACGGAGGCGCAGCTCGCGGCGGTCGGGGCGAAGAACCACCGGCACTCGGTGAACAACCCGTACGCCCAGTTCCAGGACCCGTACACCGTCGAGGAGATCCTCGCTGCGAAGACCATCCACCGCCCGCTCACCAAGCTCCAGTGCTCCCCGACGTCGGACGGGGCGGCGGCGGCCGTCGTCGTCTCCGAACGCTTCGTCGTCCAGCACGGGCTGCACGACAAGGCCGTCGAGATCGCCGGGCAGGCCATGACCACCGACACCGAGGAGTCCTTCGCCTCGGGGTCCTGCATCGACGTCGTCGGCAAGCCCATGTCTCGGGCCGCCGCCCAGCAGGCGTACGAGAGCGCAGGGCTCGGCATCGAGGACGTCGACGTGATCGAACTGCACGACTGCTTCTCCGTGAACGAGCTGCTGACCTACGAAGCGCTGGGCATGTGCCCCGACGGAGCCTCCGGCAAGCTCGTCGAGTCCGGCGCGACGACGTACGGGGGGCGCTGGGTGGTGAACCCGTCCGGCGGGCTGATCTCCAAGGGCCACCCGCTCGGCGCGACCGGCCTCGCCCAGGCCGCCGAGCTGACCTGGCAGCTTCGCGGGCAGGCGGGGGCGCGGCAGGTGGAGGGCGCACGGGTGGGGCTCGCCCACAACATCGGGCTCGGCGGGGCGGCCGTGGTCACCCTGCTCCGGAAGTCCTAGGACCTGCGGTCGGCGGGCGTGCTCCGGATCGCGGATGTACGGGGCACGTACTACCTGCGACCATGACAGGCATGGTCCACCGTTCCTCCGGCGCGTCCGCCGACCCCGCAGCTCCCCGAATACCCCAGACCCCGCCGCGCCCCGTCCGCACCTGGGCGGTCGTGCTGGCGGCCTGTGCCGGACAGTTCCTGGTCGTCCTCGACGTGTCCGTCGTGAACGTGGCGCTGCCGTCCATGCGCGCCGACCTCGGCATGACCGCCGGGGGCCTCCAGTGGGTCGTCAACGCGTACTCGATCGCCTTCGCCGGGTTCATGCTGCTGGGCGGGCGGGCCGCCGACATCTTCGGGCGGAAGCTGACCTTCCTCATCGGGCTCGGGGTGTTCACCGCCGCCTCGCTGGCGGGCGGGCTCGCCCAGGAGGGCTGGCAGCTGCTGGCCGCGCGGGCGGTGCAGGGACTGGGGGCCGCGGTGCTGGCCCCGGCCACGCTGACCATCCTGACCTCCGCGGTGCCCGAGGGCGCGGCCCGCACCCGGGCGATCGGCACCTGGTCGGCGGTGGGCGCGGGCGGCGGCGCGGCGGGCGGCTTCGTCGGCGGACTGCTGACGGACTCCCTCTCCTGGCGCTGGGTGCTGCTGATCAACGTGCCGATCGGCGCGCTCGTCCTGGTCGGGGCCTTCTTCTGGCTCACCGAGAGCCACTCGCGAGCCGGCCGCCGCCTCGACCTGCCGGGAGCGGTGCTGGTCACGGCGGGGCTCGCCACCCTCGCGTACGGCATCGTGCAGACGGAGGCCGAGGGCTGGACGGCCGCCGCCACCCTGGTCCCGCTGGCCGGGGGCCTGCTGCTGATCGGGGCGTTCCTGCTGGTGGAGGCGCGGGCGAAGGCCCCGCTGATGCCGCTGAAGCTGTTCCGGGTGCGGTCGGTGTCGGCGGCGAACGCGGCGATGTTCGTCAACGGGTCGGCCATGTTCTGCATGTGGTTCTTCATGACCCTGTACGCCCAGAACGTGCTGGGCTACACCCCGCTCGGGGCCGGTCTCGCCCTGGTCCCCAGCTCCCTGGCCATCGTCACCGGCTCCAAGCTGGCCCCGCGCCTGATGCCGCGCGTCGGGGCGCGGAACCTGGCGGCGCTCGGCACGCTCATCGCCGCCACCGGGTTCGGCTGGCAGTCGACGATGGGCGCGCACGGCTCGTACGCGACGGCCATCCTCGGCCCCGGCATCCTGATGATGCTCGGTGCGGGCCTGGCCTCCACGCCGCTGGCCGCACTGGCCACCTCCGGCGCGGCGCCCGGGGACGCGGGCCTGGTCTCCGGTCTGATCAACACCTCCCGGACCATGGGCGGGGCGCTCGGCCTCGCGGTCCTGTCCACGGTCGCCGCGTCGCGGACCGGGGGCGGCACGAGCCCCGAGGCGCTGACCGCCGGGTACGCGCTGGCGTTCCGGACGGGGACGGGGGTGCTGCTGGTGGGGGTGGTGCTGATGCTGGTGTGGCTGCCGAGGGGGCCGAAGAGGGTGACCGGGGAGCGGGTGGTGTCCTCGGTGGCGGAGGAGGCGGCGAGTACGGCGAAGTCGGGCTGAAGCCTTTGGGGTGAGCGTCTGAGCCTTCGTGCCGAGCGCCTGAGCCTTCGTGCCGAGCACCTCCCCGTGCCCTACAGCCAGCCCTGCTGCCGGGCGGCGCGGACGGCCTCCATGCGGTTGCGGGTGCCGGTCTTGCCGATGGCCGCGGAGAGGTAGTTCCGTACGGTCGACTCCGACAGGTGCACCTTCGCGGCGATGTCGGCGACGGTCGCGCCGTCGACGGCGGCGTTGAGGACGTCGCGCTCACGCGGGGTGAGGGGGCTGGGCCCGGAGCTGAGGGCGGCCGCGGCGAGGGCCGGGTCGATGACCGTCTCACCGGTGAGGATGCGGCGGATCGCCTCCGCCAGCTCCTCCACGGGGCCGTCCTTGACCAGGAACCCGCAGGCCCCCGCCTCCATCGCGCGGCGCAGATAACCGGGCCGCCCGAAGGTGGTCAGGATCAGCACCCGGCAGTCCGGGACCTCCTCGCGCAGGAGGGCGGCGGCGTCGAGACCGCTCATGCCGGGCAGCTCGATGTCGAGGAGGGCGACGTCGGGGCGGGCCTCAAGGGCGGTGCTGACGATGCGGTCGCCGGTGGCCACTTGGGCGACGACCTCCATGTCCTCCTCCAGCCCGAGGAGGAGGGCGAGGGCGCCGCGCATCATGCCCTGGTCTTCGGCGAGGAGGATGCGGATGGATTTTGCGGGGCGGTGGTGGGTGTCGGTCACGGGGACAGGGTAGAGCGACCCCGTCGCGGCCCCGTCGCCCGAGGGGGCCGGGGGACTTGCCGGAACGGCAAGGGGGTTTGCCGGGGGTGGGGCGGCGGGGTGGAATGGGGGGATGGAGCACTCGCCCGTCATCGCCCAGGCGCTTTCCGAGGTCGGCCCCCGGTTGCACCGGCTGCGGACGGCCCGCGGGATGACCCTCGCCGCGCTCTCCGAGGCCACCGGGATCTCGACCAGCACCCTCTCCCGCCTGGAGTCCGGTCAGCGCCGCCCGAGCCTGGAACTGCTGCTGCCCATCTCGCAGGCCCACCAGGTCCCCCTGGACGACCTCGTCGGCGCCCCCGAGGTCGGGGACCCCCGGGTCCGCATCAAGCCGCGCCAGGTGTACGGCTCGACCGTGCTGCCGCTGACCCACGGCACCGGCCCCATCCAGGCGTACAAGATGATCCTGCCGACCACCCGCAGCACCCCGGAGGCCCGCACCCACGAGGGGTACGAGTGGCTGTACGTCCTCTCCGGCCGTCTGCGGCTCGTCCTGGGCGACCGGGACCTGGTGCTGGAGCCCGGCGAGGCGGCCGAGTTCGACACCCGGCTGCCGCACTGGTTCGGCAGTACCGGCAAGGCGTCCGTCGAGGTGCTCAGCCTGTTCGGCCGCCAGGGTGAGCGCATGCACGTACGGGCGAAGCCCCGCGAGAAGGAGACCCGCCAGGACGGGCTCCCCGGTGAGGGCCCGCCAGGACGGGCTCCCCGGTGAGGGCCCGCCAGGACGGGCTCCCCGCTGAGGGCCCGCTAGGACGGGCTCCCCGGCGAGGCGGTCAACTCCCGTGCCTCCACCGGCAGTTCCGCCCGCACCACAAAGCCGCCGCGCGGGCCCGGCCCCGCCGTGAGGCTCCCGCCCGCCGTGGCGAGGCGTTCCGTGAGCCCCTTCAGGCCGTTGCCGCCCGGCGTCACCCCGGCCGCCCCGCGCCCGTCGTCGGAGACCTTCAGCCGGACCCGTTCCGCGGTGCCCTCGACCGCGATCGTGCAGCGGGCCGCGCCCTGGCCGTGCCGTACGACATTGGTGACGGCCTCCCGCACCACCCACCCCAGCAGCGCCTCGGCCTGCGGCTCCAACGGCGGACCCGACTGCCGGACCACCGGTTCGATCCCGGCGGCGGCCAACGCCGAGCGCGCGCCGTCCAGTTCGGTCGTCAGGCTGCCCTCGCGGTAGCCGGTGACGGCCTCGCGGATCTCGGTGAGCGCCTGGCGGCCCACGGACTCGATGTCGGAGACCTGGGCGAGCGCGGCGTCCATGTCGCGGGGGGCGAGCCGCCGGGCCGCCTCGGACTTCACGACGATCACCGACAGAGTGTGCCCGAGCAGGTCGTGCAGGTCGCGGGAGAAGCGCAGCCGCTCCTTCTCGACGGCGGTACGGGCCAACTCCTGCCGGGTGGAGCGGAGTTCCTTGACGGTCTCGGAGAGAGTGAGGATGGCGGAGGTGACGAGACCGGAGATCAGCGTGCCGTACGCGATGTTGACGGCGCTCCAACCGTCCTTCCAGGCGGCGATCGCGCCCGCGCACACGGCCAGCACCAGCAGAACCGGCCCGACCCTCGGACCCCGGAGCACCGCCCCGGTCGCCAGCCCCAGCAGCATCCAGAACAGCAGCCACGGCCCGCCGTACATGACGGACATGAAGCCGGTGATCAAGCCGAGTCCGGCCAGGGCGTACCGGGTGCTGCGCGATTCCCGCGACCGCTTGTCGAAGGCCCGGAACGACACGTAGATGTACAGGGAGTTGAAGGCCAGGAGGGAGGCGCCGCCGATCCAGGGGTTGTCGGTCTTGCCCTGGAAGAGGTGCGAGAACGCGCCCATTCCCATCAGCAGCCAGGGCAGCAGGGCGAATCCGTTGGGCGGCCCCAGCTGCTCCGGCCCGCTCGCCCTCTTCGCGGCCCGCCACTCGGCGCGCCGGGCCGGCCAGTCGGCCTTCCAGCTCTTGTCGATCAGCGGCACGGTCGTACCCTCCTCAAGGACTCTGCGGACTCCCGCTACGCGGTGCGCGCGGCCTTCCGGTACGAGACGACAGCGTACGAGCCGAAGATCGCCAGCCACCCGAGCAGCACCACGACCGCGAGCACACCGGGCGCCTCGCCCCGCCCGAGGGACGTGCCGATCTGGGAGATCGCCCGCGTCGGCGTGTACGTACCGATCCCCTGCAACCACCCCGGGAAGAACTGCATCGGGAACCACAACCCGCCCAGAATCGAGAACCCCAGATTGCACCCCACATTCACCACCCCGGTGCTCTGCGCGGACAGCCGGTACCCGTTCCCGATCCCGAGCAGGGTGAAGGGCAGCGAACCGAACCACAGCAGCAGCACGACCAGCGCCCACTGCCACACGGCCATGCTCACCCCGTTGACCACCGCGCCCACCGCCAGGACCGCGAGGATCGCGGGCAGGACGACGACGGAGGCGGTCAGCGCCCGCCCGAGGACGACCTGCGCCGGGGTCATCGGCGTGATCCGCAGCTGCCGCAGCCAGCCGAGGGCCTTGTCCTCGGCGACGCCCGTACCGGCGGAGAGCGCGGCACCGAGCGCGCCGTACGCCGCCATGCCGATCATGGAGGCGGCCTTCCACCCGCTGTCGGCCTGACCCCCGATGTTGGTGAACAGCAGATACATCAGCACGGGCATCCCGATGCCGAAGATCACGAACCCGGTGTCGCGCAGCGTGCGACGGGTCTCCAGCGCCACATAGTCGAGTACGAGTGCCATCAGACGCTCTCCTTGAATGCAGTACGGGCGGGGCGGGTCTCGGGGTCGGTGAGCCGGAGGAAGGCGTCCTCCAGGGTGGCGGGGGCGACTTCGAGCCCCCGTATCGCGCCGATCTCCGCCAGCGCGACGACGGTGGCGTCCGAGTCGTCGGTACGGAGCCGGGCGCGGTCCCCGCGGATCTCGACCTCGGTGACGCCGGGCAGCACGGACAGCCCCTCGCTCGCCCGGCCCGCCAGGTCGAACGACACCAGATTCCCGCCCGCCGCGCGGCGCAACTGGTCCCCGCTGCCGTCGGCGACGATGCGGCCGCGGTCGATGACGACGATGCGGGAGGCGTTCTCGTCGGCCTCGGTGAGGTAATGGGTCGAGAACAGCACGGTCTTGCCGCGCGCGGCGAACCGCCGCATCGAGTCCCACAGCGCACGCCGGGCCTCGACGTCGAGCGCGGCCGTCGGCTCGTCCAGCACCACCAGGTCCGGGTCGCCGACCAGCGCGATCGCGAACCGCACCCGCTGGATCTGCCCCCCGGACAGCCGGTCGGCGCGACGCGCGCCGAACTCGCGCATTCCGGCGAGGTCGAGGGCCTCGTCGACCCCCATCGACCGGGGATACGTCTTCGCCACGAACCCGACCAACTCCCGCACGGTGACCCGGGGAATGGGCCGCCCGTCCTGCAGCATGGCGCCGACCCGTCCCGCCTGGACGGCCTGCGCCGGGTCCCCGCCGAAGAGCTGGACGACGCCCGCGTCGGGCCGGTCCAGCCCGAGGAGGAGTCCGATGGTGGTGGACTTGCCGGCGCCGTTGCGGCCGAGGAGGGCGGTGGTCTGGCCGGGGGCGAGGTCGAGATCGAGCCCGTCGACGGCCCGGACGGCGCCGAAGGCTTTGGTGACGGAGCCGAAGTGGACGGCGGGCGGGCCTGGTTCGGCGGGGCTGCTCAGGGTGGTTGTCCTCATGCCGATGACGCTACGGGGGTGGGGGATTGGGCTGTAGCGCCGGTTGTACGGACTTGGGCGGGACAAATGTCACGGGGGGCGGTGGGGGGTGGGCCGGGGGTTCTGCGGACGGGCGTCCGGCGAGTGGCTTGGCCGGGGGCGGTGTCGGGGCGGCCCGGCGGCGAGAGGGCCGGAACGGGGGTGGGCCGGTGTCGGGCGGGCCGCCCCCTTGCCCGCCCGTCCCGCCCCCGGGGGGCGGCCCCGCCGCCCAAGGGGGCGGGGGAAGGGAGGGGGATGGTGCCCGGAGGGCATCCATCCAGGGGCGCGGGGAACTGCGCGACCAGCCACGACGCACCCGCACGGAACCGAGACCACCCCCACCCCCGCACGGCCACCACTCAGCCCCGCGGGTTTAGGTGAAGGGGCGGGGCTGGGGCAAGCGCCGCAGGCAAGGGGGGTGCCGGGTGCGGCACAAACAGGCCCCCACCGCAGCAGCCCAAGCCACCGTGCACGGACAGGCCCCCACCGCAGCAGCCCAAGCCACCCGGCACGCACAACCCCCAATCTGACGGAACGTCACTTCATGGGTTCACAAGTGCCGCCCCCTGCGTTATACATGGGGCCATCGGCCTAGAACGCGTTCTAGAAGTGGAGCGCACCCACCCGGCCGACCCCGCACGGCCCCGGCGTGTCCGACGGTGCGGACGGCCACGTCGGGGCCTCCCGGAACCCACCCCGAGCCCCAAGCCCCGAGCCCCCGAGCCCCAAGCCCCAAGCCCCGCAAAGGAGCCCCGCCTCCCATGCCGATCGACGCAGCGAAGGCCCTCGCCGCCGACCCCCGGACCGGAAAGGCCCTCTGGGGCCACAAGGACGTCCAGCTCTACCACCTGGGCCTCGGCGCAGGCGTCCCCGCCACCGACCCCGCCGAACTCCGCTACACCCTGGAGAGCAAGCTCCACGTCCTCCCCAGCTTCGCCACCGTCGCGGGCGCGGGCATGGCGATGATGGGCGGTCTCGCCGCCCCGGGCATCGAGGTCGACCTCGCCTCCGTCCTGCACGGCGGTCAGACCGTCACCCTCCACCGCCCGATCCCCACCGAGGGCGACGCCACGCTCACCTCCACCGTCGAGGCGGTGTACGACAAGGGCAAGGCGGCGGTCATCGTCCTGCGCTCCGAGGCCTCCGACGCCGACGGCCCCCTGTGGACGAACGACTCCTCCATCTTCGTCCGCGGCGAGGGCGGCTTCGGCGGCGACCGGGGCCCCTCCGCCCGCCTCGAAGTCCCCTACCGCGAACCCGAGTTCACCGTCACCCGCCCCATCCGCGAGGACCAGGCCCTCCTCTACCGCCTGTCCGGCGACTGGAACCCCCTCCACGCCGACCCCGACTTCGCGAAGCTGGCGGGCTTCGACCGGCCGATCCTGCACGGCCTGTGCACGTACGGCATGACCCTGAAGGCCGTCGTGGACACGGTCCTCGGCGGTGACGTGACCCGGGTGGCCTCGTACGCCACCCGCTTCGCCGGGGTGGTCTTCCCCGGCGAGACCCTGCGCATCCGGATGTGGACCGGCGACGGCCGCACCCAGGTGACGGTGACGGCGGCGGACCGCGACGACGCACCCGTCCTGGCCGACACCCTCGTCGAACACTCCTGAACGGACCACCGCAACGGACCACCCGAACGGATCGAACTGACCACCCACCCACGGGAGTCGCACCATGCGCGCAGCCGTACTGCACGAGACAGGCCAGGACAAGCTCGACGTCCTCGACGACGTCGAAGCGGTGGGCTTCGGCCCCGGCAAGGTCAGGATCCGGGTCCGGGCCACCGGGCTGTGCCACTCCGACGTGTCCGCGATGAACGGCGTGCTGCCGCAGCCCGCCCCGTTCATCCCCGGCCACGAGGGCGCGGGCGAGATCGTGGCCGTCGGCGACGGCGTCGAGGGCCTGACCGCGGGCGACCGGGTCCTGGTCTGCTGGCTCCCCGCCTGCGGCACCTGTCCCTCCTGCAAACGCGGCCAGACCCACCTCTGCCTCGCCGGTTTCATGAACGCGGGCACCCCCAACTTCAAGCGCCCCGGCGGCGACGTCTTCGGCTTCGCCGGAACCGGCACCTTCACGGAGGAGGTCGTGGTCGACGCCCGCTGCGCGGTCCCGATCCCGGACGACGTCCCCTTCGAGATCGCCGCCCTGATCGGCTGCGGCGTCACGACCGGCCTCGGTGCGGCCATCAACACGGCGCAGGTGCAGGCGGGTTCGTCCGTCGCCGTGATCGGCTGCGGAGGCGTGGGGATCTCCGCGATCCAGGGCGCCCGGGTGCAGGGCGCGGCGCAGATCGTCGCCGTCGACCCGGTCGCATCGCGTCGCGAGGCCGCGCTGCGGTTCGGGGCGACGGAGGCGGTGTCCCCGGACGCGTTCGCCGACGCGAAACAGCGCATCACCTCCGGCGAGGGCTTCGACTACGTCTTCGAGGTCGTCGGCAAGTCCGCCACCACCCGCACCGCGTACGAGACGACCCGGCGCGGCGGCACCCTCTGCATCGTGGGCGCGGGCGCGATGGACGACTTCTTCCAGGTCAACATGTTCGAGCTGTTCTTCGACGAGAAGCGCATCCTGCCGTCGATGTACGGAGGCGGGGACGTCCTGCGTTCGTACGAGCGGGCCATCGCGCTGTGGCGGGCGGGCCGCATCGACCTGGAGAGCATGATCACGCACCGGGTGCAGCTGGCCGAGATCAACGAGGCGCTGGACCAGATGCGGACGGGAACGGCCCTGCGCACCTCCATCACCCTCTGAACCACCTTTCCAAGCAAGGGAGTTGTGGCATGCCTGCTCTGCCCCTCGAAGGGCTGTCCGCGATCGTCACCGGCGCGGGCCGGGGCCTCGGCCGCGCCGAGGCCCTCGAACTCGCCCGCCTCGGCGCGAGCGTCGTCGTCAACGACTTCGGCCAGCCGGGCAGGGACGGCTCGGGCGCCGCGTCCGCGGGTCCTGCGGAGGAGGTCGTGGCGGAGATCCGGGCGGCGGGCGGCACGGCCGTCGCCCACCTCGGCGACGTCGCCGACTTCGAACAGGCCCGAGGGCTGGTGGAGTTGGCGGTGCGCGAGTTCGGGAAGCTGGACGTCCTGGTCAACAACGCGGGCATCCTCCGCGACCGGATGATCTTCTCGATGAGCGAGGAGGAGTGGGACTCGGTGATCCGGGTCCACCTCAAGGGCCACTTCAACACCACCCACTTCGCGTCCGTCCACTGGCGCGAGAGGTCGAAGGCGGCGGGCGGACCGGTGTACGGGCGGATCGTCAACACCTCGTCGGAGGCCTTCCTCGCCGGGTCGGCGGGCCAGCCGAACTACGCGGCGGCGAAGGGCGGCGTGGTCGGGCTGACGACGTCGACGGCGCTGGCGCTGCGGAAGTACGGGGTGACGGCGAACGCGATCTGCCCGCGGGCCCGGACGCGGATGACGGAGGACGTGTTCGCGGGCTTCGGCGAGGCGGCGACCGAGGGCGGGCTGGACTCCCTCGCCCCTGAGCACGTGGCCCCCCTGGTCGGCTATCTGGCGTCGCCTGCCGCGGGGCGGGTGAACGGGCAGGTGCTCGTGGTGCACGGGGGGATGGTGGCGGTGGTGGAGCGGCCGAAGGTGGCGGCGAAGTTCGACACGGCGAAGGGGGTGTTCTCGTACGAGGAACTGGACGAGGCGCTGTCGGGGTACTTCGCGGAGAGGCCGGAGGGGGAGACGTTCGGGGCGGGGGAGGTCTTGGGCCTGAAGCGGGGGTGAGGGCGGGGTCGCTGCGCGGGGCCGGTGGGGTGTCGGCGCCCGGTGCGGGGTGGGGTTGCTGCGCGGGGCCGGTGGGGTGTCGGCGCCCGGTGCGCGGTGGGTCGCTGCGGGGGCCGGGGTCGGGTCGGCGCCCGGTGCCGGGGTGGATTACTCCCCTCCCCGCCCCTTCCCGTAACCCTGCGGGGCTGTGAACGGTTCCGTGCGGGTGCGTCGTGGTTGCTCGCGCCCACGCGGCGGAGCCGCACATCGACGCAGCCCCGCGCCCCTTTAAGGGGCGCGGGGAACTGCGCGAAACGCCAGCCACCCGCAAGCCGCGCGGCGAGCGCTTTAGGTGAAGGGGTGGGGCTGGGGCGAAAACAGCCCCGGTGCCGGGCGAGGGCACAGATCCCGGCCCGCGCGCCTAGCCCGCCTCCGCCCCCGCCACCCCGCCCACCGGGCTGACCGGCCCCCCGTTCGCCACCGAGATCAGCGGTGCGGCCACCGCCACCGGCACCCTGACCTGCGTCGCAGCCCGCACCATCGCCGGCGCCGCCGCATGCACCGCCTCCGGCACCGCCGCCCGCACCGCCAGCGGATCCACCGGCTCCGCCGCCGACCCCCCACCGGCCACCCCCAGCGGAGGCACCACCTGCGTGATCGGCCCCAGCACCGACGGCGGCACGGCGTCCTCGGGAGGAGAAGGAGCAGCCACCTCCACCGGCGCCTCCCGCTTCATCCGCACCCCCACCCGATGCATCCGCCCCGTCAGCGACGCCTGCTGCAACGGCACCGGCCGCCACGGCGCCGCCGCCGGAGCCTCCCCCGGCGGGGCATCCGCCGCAGCGGAGTCCCCCTCGGCCGAAGCCTCGGCCGAAGCGTCCGCGGGAGCCTCCACCGGCACCCCCACCTCCGCCACCCCGCACGGCACCGCCCCCGTCGCGAACGGCAGCCGCAGCACCCCCTCCCGGGTCCACAGCCCCGCCCCCGCCAACCACCCGCCCGGCGGCGCCAGTTGGTACAGCCGCCGGTCCGCCGGACGCCACACCCCGACCCAGCTCCCCGGCGACGCACCCGCGCCCGCGCCCGCCCCCACCCCCCGCCCCGCCCGGTCGATCCGTACCGCCACCGCACACGCCTCCGGCATCAGCACCTGCCCGGGCTGCGCCGCGAACGGCGTCAGCACGCAGCCCTCCAGCCGCAGGCACTCGGGGAAGCGCACCGGACGGGTGCTCCCCAGTACCCCCCACCCGAGCCGGTCCTCGCCCGGCGCGTCCGAGCGGATCACGATCAGCCCGCTGTCGGGGTCGGCCAGCAGCAGCCGGTCGTTGCTGTGCTCGGCGATCTGCAACAAGGGGGTGACCTCGCCGCCGCGCTCCAGATCGACCGCGACCGCCTTCACCACACCTTCCGGCGACTCCCGGTCCAGGGCCAGCATCCGCCCGGCACGGTCCAGCCAGACCCCGCCCGTGCACCGCCCCGGCACCTGCGCCACGTGCTCGGGCCCGAACGCCCCGCCCGCCACCAGCCACACCGCCGTCGACTGCGGCCCGACCGCGAGCGCGTACGCGCAGGAGCCGCCCGGGGCGGGCGGCAGCAACCGCATCGCCCCCGCGAACTCCACGGCGCCCAGCGCCAGTTCACCGGTCTTCGGCCCCGTCGGGTACAGCAGCGAGAACACGTGCCGCCCCGCCACCTCCCGGTGGATCAGCACCCGGCCGTCCGCCAGCGGCAGCACCTCCGTGCCGGGCTCCTCCGGCTGGTCGGCGGGCAGCGGCACCGCGTACGGCTCGGGCCCGTCCAGCGTCCAGCGCTCCGGGAACAAGGCCTCCCCGCCCCCGGCCAGCCGCGCGGCGTACGAACCGTCCGCGGCGATCATGAACCCGCCGCGGTGCGCCGCACCGCCCTGTGAGGCGGTCTCGATGGCCAACGCTGTCATGGAATCCGTCCCCTCCGTCCCCTTCGGACGTCCCCTCGGAGCCGTCCTTCGCGGGGCTTGCGTGCAGTCCTTCGCGGGGGCTCCGTCGGCGACGCTAGTTTTCGGATTTCCCGCCGGACAACACGAGTCACCTCTCTTCACACATACGGGTGGCCGTCCGGTCGTTCGACCGGTATCGCGCGGACCGGTGTGCTCGACGGGCGTCCCGGGGCCCCGCCACCGGCCGACCGGCGGACGCGGCACATACGCCAGGTAGCCTTGTGGGGTGCCCCGTCTGTCTGAAGTCATCGCCGCGCTCAACGCCCTCTGGCCCCCCGAGCGGGCCGAGAGCTGGGACGCCGTCGGCACGGTCTGTGGCGATCCCGACACCGAGGTGAACCGGGTCCTGTTCGCCGTCGACCCCGTCCAGGAGATCGCCGACGAGGCCGTGGAGCTGGGCGCGGACCTGATCGTCACCCACCACCCGCTCTATCTGCGCGGTACGACGACGGTCGCCGCCGGTCACTTCAAGGGCCGCGTGGTGCACACGCTGATCAAGAACGACGTCGCCCTGCACGTCGCGCACACCAACGCCGACACCGCCGACCCCGGCGTCTCGGACGCGCTCGCCGCCGCCCTGGACCTGCGGGTCACCGGCCCCCTCGTACCGGACGCGAGCGATCCGCACGGGCGTCGGGGCCTCGGCCGGATCTGCGAGCTGGACCACCCGATGACCGTCACCGAGTTCGCCGCGCACGCCGCGAAGTCGCTGCCCGCCACCGCGCAGGGCATCCGCTTCGCGGGCGACCCGGACGCCACCGTCCGCACGGTCGCCGTCTCCGGCGGCTCGGGCGACAGCCTCTTCGCGCAGGTCAGGGCGGCCGGTGTGGACGCCTTCCTGACCGCCGACCTGCGCCACCACCCCGTCTCCGAGGCACGTGAGACGGCCCCGACTCCCGCGCTGTTCGACGCCGCGCACTGGGCCACCGAGTGGCCCTGGTGCGAGCAGGCCGCGTCGCAGCTCGAAGCGATTTCCGACCGCGAGGGCTGGCACCTGCGGGTGCACGTCTCGGCCACGGTCACCGACCCCTGGACATCCCACTTCTCTTCTCCTGGAGCCCCCAACTGAACGCCGCGCCCGCCGACCAGATCCGACTTCTCGACGTCCAGGCCCTCGACGTACGGCTGTCGCAGCTCGCCCACAAGCGCAAGTCGCTGCCCGAGCACGCCGAGATCGAGTCCCTCACCAAGGACCTCACCCAGCTCCGCGACCTGCTGGTGGCCGCCACCACCGAGGAGAGCGACACCGCCCGCGAGCAGACCAAGGCCGAGCAGGACGTCGACCAGGTCCGCCAGCGCGCCACCCGCGACCAGCAGCGCCTGGACTCCGGTGCGATCACCTCGCCCAAGGACCTGGAGAACCTCCAGAAGGAGATCGTCTCGCTGGCCAAGCGCCAGGGCGACCTGGAGGACGTCGTCCTGGAGGTCATGGAGCGCCGCGAGTCCGCGCAGGAGCGCGCCGCCGAGCTGACCGAGCGCGTCGGCGCCGTGCAGGGCAAGGTCGACGACGCCACCGCGCGCCGCGACGCCGCCTGCACCGAGATCGACGGCGAGGTCGCCACGGTCTCCAAGGAGCGCGAGGTCGTCGTCGGCTCCGTCCCCGCCGACCTGGTCAAGCTGTACGAGAAGCTGCGCACCCAGTCCGGCGGCGTCGGCGCCGCCCGCCTGTACCAGCGCCGCTGCGAGGGCTGCCAGCTGGAGCTGAACATCACCGAGGTCATGGAGGTCCGCGCCGCGGCCCCCGACGCGGTGCTGCGCTGCGAGAACTGCCGCCGCATCCTGGTCCGCACGTCGGACTCGGGGATCTAGGCCCGATGGCGCGCACTGTCGTCGTCGAGGCCGACGGAGGCTCCCGGGGCAACCCGGGGCCCGCCGGATACGGTGCGGTCGTCCTCGACCCGGGCACCGGCGAGACCCTCGCGGAGCGGGCCGAGTACATCGGCGTCGCCACGAACAACGTCGCCGAGTACAAGGGCCTGATCGCCGGTCTCAAGGCCGTCCGCGACCTCTTCCCGGACGCCCAGGTCCACGTACGCATGGACTCCAAGCTGGTCGTCGAGCAGATGTCGGGCCGCTGGAAGATCAAGCACCCGGACATGAAGCCGCTGGCCGCCGAGGCCGCGACGATCCTGCCGCGGGCACAGGCCCGGTACGAGTGGATTCCGCGCGAGAAGAACAAGCACGCGGACCGGCTCGCCAACGAGGCGATGGACGCGGGCAAGAAGGGCAAGCAGTGGGAGCCCTCGGGCTCCACGGCCGCCCTCGACACCCCGGCCGAGCCGCGCGTGGTCGGCGACGCGACCGCCGGTGCCGCGAAGGCCCGGGCGGCGCTGGCGGGGGCCCGCAAGCCCGCACCCTCGGACGACGGCCTCTTCGAGCTGCCACAGGAGCCCGAGGAGAAGTCCCCGTCCGTCGGTTGGGGTCCGTCCGCCGACCTCGGCGCGCCCGCCACCCTCGTCCTGCTGCGGCACGGCGAGACGCTGCTCACCCCGGAGAAGCGCTTCTCCGGCAGCGGCGGCAGTGACCCCGAGCTCTCGGCGGTCGGCCGCAAGCAGGCCGAGGCGGTCGCCGCCTCGCTCGCCGCGCGCGGCACGATCCAGGCGGTCGTCAGCTCCCCGCTGACCCGCTGCCGCGAGACGGCGGAAGCGGTGGCGGTGCGGCTCGGTCTTCCCGTACGCATCGAGAAGGACCTGCGCGAGACGGACTTCGGCGCCTGGGAGGGATGCACGTTCGCCGAGGTCCGGCAGCGGTACGCGGAGGACCTGGACGACTGGCTGGCGTCCCCCGACGCCGCTCCGACCGGCGGCGGCGAGAGCTTCGCGGCCGTGGCCGAGCGGGTCGAGGCGGCGCGCGAGCGGCTGGTGAAGGAGTACGCGGGCAGGACGGTCCTCGTCGTCACCCACGTCACCCCGGTCAAGACGCTCGTCCGCCTCGCGCTGGGAGCGCCCCCGGAGTCCCTCTTCAAGATGGAGCTCTCGGCGGCCTCGCTGTCGGCGGTGGCGTACTACGCGGACGGCAACGCGTCCGTGCGGCTGCTGAACGACACCTCGCACCTGCGCTGACGCTGTACGAGAGAGAGGGGCCCCCGGTGCTGCGAGCACGGGGGCCCCTTCGTGCTCACCGGAGGGCGGCCGCCTCGCGGGCCAGGGTCTCGACGCGCCCCCAGTCCTTGTCCCGGATCGCGTCGGCCGGGAGCATCCACGTACCGCCCACGCAGCCGACGTTGGGCAGGGCGAGATAGGCCGGGGCGGAGGCGAGCGAGATCCCGCCGGTGGGGCAGAACCGGGCCTGGGGCAGCGGCGCCGAGAGCGACTTCAGGTACGGGGTGCCTCCGGCGGCCTCGGCCGGGAAGAACTTCATCTCGGTGACCCCGCGTTCGAGGAGCGCCACGACCTCGGAGGTGGTGGAGACACCGGGGAGGAAGGGCAGGCCGGACTCCCGCAGGGCCTCCAGGAGGGTGTCCGTCCACCCCGGGCTGACCAGGAACCGCGCCCCGGCCGCGACGGATGCGGCGACCTGGGCGGGGTTCAGCACCGTTCCCGCCCCGACCACCGCGTCCGGCACCCCGTCGGCGATGGCCCGTATCGCGTCGAGCGCGGCGGGCGTGCGCAGGGTGACCTCGATGGCGGGCAACCCCCCGGCGACGAGGGCACGGGCGAGCGGAACGGCGTCGGACGCGTCGTCCAGGACGACGACGGGGACGACGGGGGCGAGGTCGAGCACGGAGGAGGCCATGGGGGCATCCTGCCGGGGGTGGGGTGCTGTGTGCAACGAGCGTTGCGGAGAATGCAACGCTCGTACGTTGTCTGCCTTAAGCGGCGATGAGCAGGGCCTCCGCGCCCACCGGGCGGTAGCCCGCGGCCTGGAAGGCGCGGACGCTGCGGGCGTTGCCCGGGGCCTGCTGGGACCAGACGACCTCACCCAGCGGGATCAGGTGCCGCGCCGACTCCGCCAGCGCCCGGCCGAGCCCCCGGTGACGGGACTCCTCGTCCACCTCGATCGCCGTCTCCCAGCGCCCGGCCAGACCCCGGCCGAGCACCAGGATGCCGCCGCCCTCGGACGACCAGACCCGCACGTCGTCCCGGTACTTACGGGCGCGGGCGACACGCGGGTGGTCCGGGTCCTCGATCTCGGTCAGCTCCAGCGGCGGCGGGCCCGGCAGGGCGGGGGCCAGGGTCAGCGAGCCCACGGTGTCCATGCGGCGGCCCGTCCGCGCCATCAGCGCGGCCAGGAACGCCGGGTGCAGGGAGGCGGAGAAGGGGTCGGGACAGGACTGCTCCAGCGTCTGACGTATCCACTCCGGGTCCTGGTCCGAGAAGATCACCGAGTGCGCGGTGAACGCGAGCACGCCCGCGTCGCGGGGGCTCGGCTGGGGGACCACGACGGTACGGCCGTCGGGTGCCGGGTACTGCCCCTGCGAAACGGAGGTCAGGATGTCGCGCAAAGAGCTGGGCACGGGGTTCCTCTGGAGGGGGTCGGAATGTTTCTGGCGTATTGCAACCTGTCCACTCTACGCGCATCGACCCGGTGCTCCGAAGGGTCCGGCCCCCTTCCGCCTTGCCTTCAGTGGATCTGGCGGACCACCACGTCCAGGGACCACGGCTTCCCGGCCTTCGTGGGTTCCGTCGTCTCGACCACGTGGCCGAGGTCGCGCAGGGCCTCCACCAGCTCGGCGGGGTTCGCCGGGGCGGCACCGGCCACCAGCAGGTCCCGGACGATCCGGCCCTTGGTGGCCTTGTTGAAGTGGCTGACGACGGAGCGCTTCTCGACGCCGTCGACGATCTGCGCGTGCAGCACGCGGACGGTGGCGGTACGGCCCGCCACCTCGCCCTGCGGCTTCCACGCGGCGGCGTACGCGGACGAACGCAGGTCCAGGACCAGGCCGCTGCCGGCCGCCTCCGGCATGACCTCGGCCATCACGGGCCGCCAGTACGCGCCGAGCGCGCCGAGGGCGGGGAGCTTCACGCCCATCGAGCAGCGGTAGGAGGGGATGCGGTCGCCGACGCCCACCGCGCCCCACAGCCCCGAGAACACCAGCAGCCACTGGCGGGCCCGCTTGCGGGCGGCGGCGTCGAGGGTGGCGAGGCCGAGGGCGTCGTAGAGCACGCCGGTGTAGATCTCGCCGGCCGGGCGGGTGCCGGCGGTGGGCAGCCCGGCGTTCTTCGCCACCTCCCCGCGCAGGCCCTCACTCAGCCCGAGTACCTCGCGGGCCTTGTCCTCGTCGCCCCGGCACAGCTCGACCAGCTCGTCCAGCACGGCCTTCCTGGCGGGGGCCAGGCCGGGCAGGGACAGGGTGTCGGGCTTGAGGGGGGCGCCGCGGCCGGAGGCGGCTTTGCCTTCGGAGGGCGGGAGGAGGACGAGCACGGGGTCTCCTACGGGGGGTGCGGGGCTTTCGGTCGCGAGCCCGTCAACGGTAGTGGGTGCGGCCCCCACTCCCGGACGGGGCCCGGGACCCTTCCCGGCTGCGCCGAGCCCCTGTTCCGCCAGTCCCCGGCACCGGGGCTGCTTTCGCCCCGGCCCCGCCCCTTCACCTAAAGCGCTCGGCCGCGCGGCTTGTGGTGGGTTGCTCGCGCAGTTCCCCGCGCCCCTTTCAGGGGCGCGGGGAACTGCGCA
>NZ_JBIUXN010000037.1:0-56789 GCF_044744005.1 Streptomyces sp. NPDC087440
GCCTCCCGGCGCAGCACGGTGCTCACGCCTCCCGGCGCAGCACGGTGCTCACGCCTCCCGGCGCAGCACGGTGCTCACGCCTCCCGGCGCAGCACGGTGCTCACGCCTCCCGGCGCAGCACCCGCTCGACCTTCGCCCGGACGTCGTCCGTGGCCAGACCCCGGATGGTCAGCGTCGTACGGCGGCGCAGCACGTCGTCCGCCGTCTCCGCCCACTCGTGGTCGCGCGCGTACACGACCTGCGCCCAGATCTCCGGGGCGTCCGGGTGGATGCGCTCGGCCAGCGCCGGGTCGTCGGCGGCCAGGCGCGCGATGTCGAAGGACAGCGACCCGTAGTGCGTGGCGAGGTGCCGCGCGGTCTCCGGCGACATCCGCGGACCGGGCGTCCCACCGTCCACCAGCAGCCGGTGCGCGACCGCGTTCGGGTTCGAGATGCCCGGCAGCGGCAGCTTCTTCGGCAGCTCCGAGATCGGCTCCATGTCCTCGCCCAGCGGGTGACCGGGCAGCGACGCCAGCTTGTTCATCACGGTGCGGCCGATGTGGCGGAAGGTCGTCCACTTGCCGCCTGCCACCGACAGCATCCCGCCGCGGCCCTCGGTGACGACCGTCTCCCGCTTGGCCTTCGAGGTGTCCCCGGGCCCGCCGGGCAGCACCCGCAGCCCCGCGAAGGAGTACGTGATCAGGTCCCGCGACAGCTGCTGGTCGCGGATCGAGAACGCGGCCTCGTCCAGGATCTGCGTGATGTCACGCTCGTTGACCGCGACGTCCGCCGGGTCGCCCTCGTACTCCTCGTCGGTGGTGCCGAGCAGGAGCTGGTCCTCCCACGGCAGCGCGAAGGTGATCCGGTACTTGTCGATCGGCGTCGCCAGCGCCGCGTTCCACGGCGAGGTCCGCTTGAGCACCAGGTGCGCGCCCTTGGACAGCCGGATCGACGGGGCCGAGTTGGGGTCCTCCAGCTTGCGCAGGTGGTCCACCCACGGGCCGGTGGCGTTGAGCACCAGCCGGGCGTCGACACCGAACTCGGTGCCGTCCATGCGGTCCTTGAGCTCCGCGCCCGTCACCCGGCCGTGCGTGAAGCGCAGGCCCGTGACCTCGGCGTGGTTGAGGACGGTGGCCCCCGACTCGACGGCGGCACGCACCGTCATGAGCGCCATCCGGGAGTCGTTCATCTGGTCGTCGCCGTAGACCGCGACGGCCTTCAGGTTGTCCGTGCGCAGCTCCGGCACGTCCTTCGCGGCCTTCGACGGCGAGATCACGTGACCGACGCCGTCACCGAAGGCGGACAGCGCCGAGTAGGCGAAGACGCCCGCGCCCAGCTTGGCAGCGCCGTGCGGGCCGCCCTTGTAGACGGGGAGGTAGAAGGTCAGCGGGTTGGAGAGGTGCGGGGCCACGTCCCGCGAGACCGCACGCCGCTCGAAGTGGTTCTCCGCGACCAGCTTCACCGCACCGGTCTGGAGGTAGCGCAGACCGCCGTGCAGCAGCTTGGAGGAGGCGG
Source organism: Streptomyces sp. NPDC087440 (assembly GCF_044744005.1). Lineage (NCBI taxonomy): Bacteria > Bacillati > Actinomycetota > Actinomycetes > Kitasatosporales > Streptomycetaceae > Streptomyces > Streptomyces sp. NPDC087440. Next base: position 1,495 of record NZ_JBIUXN010000037.1, read on the forward strand.
AGGAGGTGGCACCGGCGAAGTCACCGGCGTCCACCAGCGCCACCCGCAGCCCGGACTGCGCGGCGTGCCAGGCGGTGGAGATGCCCAGGATGCCACCGCCGATCACCAGGAGGTCGTACGTCGCCTGGGAAAGCCGCTCCCGGGTCTCGGCGCGGCTCGCGGTGGAGCCGTCGTCCGGTCGCGCCCCGTGGGTCGGGCCGCTGTGCAGGGTGGTCATGTCGCTTGCTCCTCTTCGGAAAACGCTGCTTCAGATCTCTCTCCGCGGGCCGCGGCGGGTCCCTGTCGACCCGCCGCGGCCACGCCCGACCTGCGCAGATGCGTCAGTTCTCGTCTTCTTCGAGCCAGCCCATGGTCCGCTCGACGGCCTTGAGCCAGTTCTTGTACTCGCGGTCCCGGGTGGCCGCGTCCATCCGCGGCGTCCACTCGGCGGCCCGGCGCCAGTTGGCGCGCAGCTCGTCGGTGGAGGACCAGAAGCCGACCGCGAGACCGGCCGCGTACGCCGCGCCCAGACACGTCGTCTCGGCGACCATCGGACGGACGACCGGCGCGTCCAGGAAGTCCGACAGGGTCTGCATCAGCAGGTTGTTGGAGGTCATGCCGCCGTCGACCTTCAGCGCGGTCAGCTCGACGCCGGAGTCCTTGGTCATGGCGTCGGTGATCTCCCGCGTCTGCCACGCGGTCGCCTCCAGCACGGCGCGCGCGATGTGCGCCTTGGTGACGTACCGGGTCAGACCGGCGATCACACCGCGGGCGTCGGAGCGCCAGTACGGGGCGAACAGACCGGAGAACGCGGGCACGAAGTACGCGCCGCCGTTGTCGTCCACGCTGGAGGCCAGCGTCTCGATCTCCGCCGCGGTCTTGATCATGCCCATCTGGTCGCGCATCCACTGCACCAGCGAACCGGTGACCGCGATCGAGCCCTCCAGCGCGTAGACCGGCTTCTGGTCGCCGATCTGGTACCCGACGGTCGTGAGCAGCCCGTTGTAGGAGTTGACCGGCTCCTCGCCGGTGTTCATCAGCATGAACGTGCCCGTGCCGTACGTGGACTTGGCCTCGCCCTCGGAGAAGCAGGTCTGGCCGAACAGGGCCGCCTGCTGGTCACCCAGCGCGGACGCCACCGGCACGCCCTGGAGGACACCGGACGCGGCGTGGCCGTAGACCTCGGCGGAGGACCTGATCTCCGGGAGGACGGCGGCCGGGATGCCCATGGAGTGCAGGATCTTCTCGTCCCACGCCATCTTGTGCAGGTTCATCAGGAGGGTGCGCGAGGCGTTGGTGACGTCGGTGACGTGCACGCCGCCGTCCGTGCCGCCGGTCAGGTTCCAGATGACCCAGGAGTCCATGGTGCCGAAGAGGATGTCCCCGGCCTCGGCCTTCTCGCGCAGGCCCTCAACGTTGTCCAGCAGCCAGCGGATCTTCGGGCCCGCGAAGTAGGACGCCAGCGGCAGGCCGGTCTCGCGGCGGAAGCGGTCCTGGCCGACGTTGCGGCCCAGCTCCTTGCAGAGGGCGTCGGTGCGGGTGTCCTGCCAGACGATGGCGTTGTGGACGGGCTCACCGGTGTTCTTGTCCCACAGCAGGGTGGTCTCGCGCTGGTTGGTGATGCCGATCGCCTTGACGTCGGCCGCCGACACGCCCGCCTTCACGATCGCCCCGGCGACGACCTCCTGGACGTTCTCCCAGATCTCGGTGGCGTCGTGCTCCACCCAGCCCGGCTTGGGGAAGATCTGCTCGTGCTCCTTCTGGTCGACGGAGACGATCCGGCCGTCCTTGTCGAAGACGATGCAGCGGCTGGACGTGGTGCCCTGGTCGATCGCGGCGATGAAGGGGCCTGCGGTGTGTGCGTCGGTCACGGTGTGCTCCTCGAAGTCTTGTGTCGTACGGTTCGCAGCTTGGCGGGTCGCTCGCGGGATCAGGCGAAGGCGAGCTGGTAGATGCCGCCCGCGATCGCACCGCCGAGCAGCGGACCGACCACCGGAATCCATGCGTACCCCCAGTCGGAGCCGCCCTTGTTCGGCAGCGGGAGCAGCGCGTGCACGATGCGCGGACCCAGGTCGCGGACCGGGTTGATGGCGTACCCGGTGGGACCGCCCAGCGAGAGGCCGATGCCGACGACCACGAACGCGGTGATCATCGCGCCCAGCACGCCCGGACCCTTGGGGTCGGTGGGGGACACGCCCGGGATCGTCGACTGGGTGAGGATCGCCAGGACCAGCACGACGGTCGCGATGACCTCGGTGGCCAGGTTCTGCACGCTGTTGCGGATCTCGGGGGAGGTGAAGAACACCCCGTGCACCTGACCCGGGTTCGCGCTCTTCAGTTCGACCGCTTCCGCGGAGGTGAGGTGGTCGCGGAACTGTCCCGCGTACGTCGCCCACACCAGCAGGGCACCGATCATCGCGCCGAGCAGCTGACCGGCGAAGTAGACCGGCAGGTCGCCCCAGGGGGTCGCGCCCTTGATCGCGAGGCCGACCGTGACGGCCGGGTTCAGGTGGGCCCCGGAGAGACCGGCGGAGATGTACGCGCCGGTCAGCACCGCGAAGCCCCACCCGAAGGTGATGGCGACCCAGCCGGCGTTGAACGCCTTCGAGCGCTTGAGCGTGACGGCCGCACAGACGCCGCCGCCCAGCAGGATGAGCACGGCGGTACCGATGGTCTCGCCGGTGAAGATGTCGAGGCTGGACACCCGCGACTCCTTTGTCCTTCGTCCAGGTTCAGGCCCTCGTTGAGGACCCAGTCGGTGCCTGGCTTGCCCCCACCCTAACTCTTATGCCGTTAGGTGTTCGACAATGCCGACCGATGAACGGCAGTTTTCACCTCTGTTACCGGCCAGTCAAGGGTTCTGTGAGGTCCGTCCCACACGGGTACGGATCAGGCCCGCGCGGCGGTACGGGCCCGGGCCCGCCCCGTGCGCCCCGCGCTCAGAAGCGCCCGGCGCCCAGGTCCCGCGACACCGCCCGCGCACAGTCGCGCACCGCCGCCACCAGCTCGGGCTTCAACTCGCCCCCGGGGCAGACCCGTTCGACCGCACCGGTGATGCCCACCGCGCCCACCGGCATCCGTCGCCGGTCGTGGATGGGGGCCGCGACCGAGGCCACGCCCTCCCAGGTCTCCTCCACGTCACCGGCCCACCCGCGCGCCCGCGTGAGGTCCAGCACCGCCTCGAAGTCCTCCGCCGACGTCAGGGTGTGCGAGGTGAACGCCTCGCGGTCGTTGTCGGCCGCCTCGGTGTGCGCCACCGGGTCGTACGCGGACAGCACCTTGCCCAGCGCCGTGCTGTGCAACGGCTGCATCGCCCCCACCTCCAGCACCTGACGGCTGTCGTCGGGCCGGAAGACGTGGTGCACGATCAGCACGCCCTGCTGGTGCAGCACCCCCAGATAGACGCTCTCGCCGCTGGAGCGCGCCAGGTCGTCCGTCCACACCAGGGCCCGGGCCCGCAGCTCGTGCACGTCCAGATAGCTGTTGCCCAGGCGCAGCAGCTCCGCCCCCAGCTGATAGCGGCCCGACGCCGGGTCCTGCTCCACGAAGCCCTCGTGCTGCAAGGTGCGCAGAATGCCGTGCGCGGTGCCCTTGGCCAGCCCCAGCGCCGCCGCCACCTCCGTCAGGCCCAGCCGCCGCTCGCCCCCCGCCAGAAGGCGCAGCATCGCCGCCGCCCGTTCCAGCGACTGGATATTGCGAGCCATCGCCCGATCACCTCCACTGGGATTCGGCAGTCCCACAGTCGATACGTGCCGATGTTCGTCAATGCCGAACAGTATCGGCCGTTGCCGACCCCTGTCACCGGCACCGCGAGCCCGCCCGCTCCACCGACGCTCCACGGTCACCCTGTCCGCCGACCGGGACGCCTGCACATTCCCTCAACCGTCCCCGCTACCCTGACCCGGTGCGCCCGCCGCCTGGGTAGGCGCAAAGCCGACAGCCGTCGCAACCCTGGGAGCTCAACCATGGCCTCGTTGCCGAACCCGACGCTTGACGCCCGCGCCCGAGCCGAAGCCCTCCGCGAGGCGCTCGCCACCCGCGTGGTGGTCGCCGACGGAGCGATGGGCACCATGCTCCAGGCCCAGGACCCCACCCTTGAGGACTTCCAGGACCTCGAAGGCTGCAACGAGATCCTCAACCTGACGCGCCCGGACATCGTCCGCAACGTCCACAAGGAGTACTTCGCGGTCGGTGTCGACTGCGTCGAGACGAACACCTTCGGCGCCAACCACTCCGCCGCCAACGAGTACGAGATCGCCGACCGCATCGTCGAACTCTCCGAGTCCGGCGCGCGCATCGCCCGCGAGGTCGCCGACGAGTTCACCGCCGAAGACGGCCGGCAGCGCTGGGTGCTGGGCTCCATCGGCCCCGGCACCAAGCTGCCCTCCCTCGGCCACACCACGTACGACGTCCTGCGCGACGGCTACCAGCAGAACGCCGAGGGCCTCCTCGCCGGCGGCGCGGACGCCCTCATCGTGGAGACCACCCAGGACCTCCTCCAGACCAAGTCCTCCCTGGTCGGCGCCCGCCGTGCGATGGACGCCCTCGGCCTCCAGGTCCCGCTGATCTGCTCGCTCGCCTTCGAGACCACCGGCGTCATGCTGCTCGGCTCCGAGATCGGTGCGGCGCTCACCGCCCTGGAACCCCTCGGCATCGACCTCATCGGCCTCAACTGCTCCACGGGCCCCGAGGAGATGAGCGAGCACCTCCGCTACCTCGCCCGCCACTCCCGCACCCCGCTGATGTGCATGCCGAACGCCGGTCTGCCCGTCCTCACCAAGAACGGCGCGCACTTCCCCCTCGGCCCCGAGGGCCTGGCCGACGCCCAGGAAGCCTTCGTCAACGACTACGGCCTCTCCCTCATCGGCGGCTGCTGCGGCACCACCCCCGAGCACCTGCGCCAGGTCGTCGACCGCGCCCGCGGCCTGACCCCCGTCGCCCGCGACCCGCGCCCCGAGCCCGGCGCCGCCTCGCTCTACCAGACGATGCCCTTCCGCCAGGACACCTCGTACCTCGCCATCGGGGAACGTACGAACGCCAACGGCTCGAAGAAGTTCCGCGAGGCCATGCTGGAGGCCCGCTGGGACGACTGCGTGGAGATGGCCCGCGACCAGATCCGCGAGGGCGCCCACATGCTCGACCTCTGCGTCGACTACGTGGGACGCGACGGCGTCGCCGACATGAAGGAACTCGCCGGACGCTTCGCCACCGCCTCCACCCTCCCCATCGTCCTGGACTCCACCGAACTCCCTGTCCTGAAGGCCGGACTGGAGATGCTCGGCGGTCGCGCGGTCATCAACTCCGTCAACTACGAGGACGGCGACGGCCCCGAGTCCCGCTTCCAGCAGGTCACCAAGCTGGCCGTCGAGCACGGCGCCGCCCTCATCGCGCTGACCATCGACGAGGAGGGCCAGGCCCGCACCGTCGAGCACAAGGTCGCCATCGCGGAGCGCCTCATCACCGACCTCACCACCAACTGGGGCGTGCGCGAGTCGGACATCCTCATCGACGTCCTGACCTTCACCATCTGCACCGGCCAGGAGGAGTCCCGCGGCGACGGCATCGCCACCATCGGCGCGATCCGCGAACTCAAGAAGCGCCACCCGGACGTGCAGACCACGCTGGGCCTCTCCAACATCTCCTTCGGCCTCAACCCGGCCGCCCGCGTCGTCCTCAACTCCGTCTTCCTCGACGAGTGCGTCAAGGCGGGCCTGGACTCCGCGATCGTGCACGCCTCCAAGATCCTGCCGATCGCCCGGCTGGAGGAGGAGCAGGTCAAGGCCGCCCTCGACCTCGTCTACGACCGCCGCGCCGAAGGCTACGACCCCCTCCAGAAGCTCATGGAGCTCTTCGAGGGCGTCAACATGAAGTCCATGAAGGCCGGCCGCGCCGAGGAGCTGATGGCGCTGCCGCTCGACGAGCGCCTCCAGCGCCGCATCATCGACGGCGAGAAGAACGGCCTGGAGGCCGACCTCGACGAAGCCCTCCAGGACACCCCCGCCCTCGACATCGTCAACAACACCCTGCTCGAAGGCATGAAGGTCGTCGGCGAGCTCTTCGGCTCCGGCCAGATGCAGCTGCCGTTCGTGCTCCAGTCCGCCGAGGTCATGAAGACCGCGGTCGCCCACCTGGAACCCCACATGGAGAAGTCCGACGACGAGGGCAAGGGCACCATCGTGCTCGCCACCGTCCGCGGCGACGTCCACGACATCGGCAAGAACCTCGTCGACATCATCCTCTCCAACAACGGCTACAACGTCGTCAACCTCGGCATCAAGCAGCCCGTCTCCGCGATCCTGGAAGCCGCCGAGGAGCACAAGGCCGACGTCATCGGCATGTCCGGCCTCCTCGTCAAGTCCACGGTGATCATGAAGGAGAACCTGGAGGAGCTCAACCAGCGCAAGATGGCCGCCGACTACCCGGTCATCCTCGGCGGCGCCGCCCTCACCCGGGCCTACGTCGAGCAGGACCTCCACGAGATCTACGAGGGCGAAGTCCGCTACGCCCGCGACGCGTTCGAGGGCCTGCGCCTCATGGACGCCCTCATCGGCGTCAAGCGCGGCGTCCCCGGCGCCGTCCTCCCCGAACTCAAGCAGCGCCGCGTGCCCAAGCGCGACACGCCCGTCCTGGAGGTCGAGGAGCAGCCCGAGGGCCCCGTCCGCTCCGACACCTCCACCGACAACAAGATCCCCGAGCCGCCCTTCTGGGGCACCCGCGTCATCAAGGGCATCCCGCTCAAGGAGTACGCCTCCTGGCTCGACGAGGGCGCCCTCTTCAAGGGCCAGTGGGGCCTGAAGGAAGCCCGCAAGGGCGGCCCTTCGTACGAGGAACTGGTGGAGACCGAGGGCCGCCCGCACCTGCGCGGCTGGCTCGACAAGCTGCACACCGAGGGCCTCCTGGAAGCAGCCGTCGTCTACGGCTACTTCCCCTGCGTCTCCAAGGGCGACGACCTGATCCTCCTGAACGAGGACGGCTCCGAGCGCACCCGCTTCTCCTTCCCCCGCCAGCGCCGCGGCCGCCGCCTGTGCCTCGCGGACTTCTTCCGCCCCGAGGAGAGCGGCGAGATCGACGTCGTCGGCCTCCAGGTCGTCACCGTCGGCTCCCGCATCGGGGAGGAGACCGCCAAGCTCTTCGAGGCCAACGCCTACCGCGACTACCTCGAACTGCACGGCCTCTCCGTCCAGTTGGCCGAGGCCATGGCCGAGTACTGGCACGCCCGGGTCCGCTCCGAACTCGGCTTCGCCGGCGAGGACCCCTCCGACGTCAAGGACATGTTCGACCTCAAGTACCGGGGCGCCCGCTTCTCCCTCGGGTACGGCGCCTGCCCCAACCTGGAGGACCGCGCCAAGATCGCCGAACTCCTGGAGCCCGAGCGCATCGGCGTCCACCTCTCCGAGGAGTTCCAGCTCCACCCCGAGCAGTCCACCGACGCGATCGTCATCCACCACCCCGAGGCGAAGTACTTCAACGCCCGGTAAGAGGGGACACCCGCACAAGGAAACGCGCGTTCACCGGGCCGGACGTACACTGGTCGGCCCAGTGCAGGCCGGTCGCCTCTCCCACTCGGAGGGCGGCCGGCCTTCTTGTCCCTCAGGAGGTGTGCCCGAATGACCAGTACGGTCCCCGCGCCGATGACCACCACGGCCGAAGGCTCCGCACTCCAGGCGGTCTTCCTGGACATGGACGGCACCCTCGTCGACACCGAAGGCCTGTGGTGGGACGCCGAGAAGGCGGTCTTCGCCGACCTCGGGCACCAACTCGACGAGTCCTGGCGCGACGTGGTCGTCGGCGGCCCGATGACCCGCAGCGCCGGGTTCCTCATCGACTCCACCGGCGCCGACATCACCCTCCCCGAGCTGACCGTCGCCCTCAACGACCGCTTCGAGGCCCGCATCGGACGCGGCGTCCCGCTCATGCCGGGCGCGGCCGCCCTGCTGGCCGAGTTGCGTGCGTACGACATCCCGACGGCCCTCGTCTCGGCCTCGCACCGGCGCATCATCGACCGCATCCTGGAGTCGGTCGGCCCCGAGGCCTTCCACCTCACCGTCGCCGGCGACGAGATCGCCCGCACCAAGCCCCACCCCGACCCCTATCTGCACGCCGCCGCCCGCCTCGGCGCCGAACCCGCGAGATGCGCGGTCGTCGAGGACACCGCCACCGGAGTGGCCTCCGCCGAAGCGGCCGGCTGCCGCGTCGTCGCCGTCCCCTCGGTCGCACCGATCGCCCCCGCCGAAGGCCGTGTGATCGTCCGCTCGCTCGAAGAAGTGAACCTCGCATTTCTCCGCACCCTGTTCACGGGAATGCAGTGATCCGGACACCCAGCGTGTTTTCCCCGGAATGAGGAAACGCAGGGGAGCGAACCGTGCGGCATGAGTGAGATTCCGCATGAGGAATTCGCTCTTCCGTAAATGTATTCACGAGGTGAGCTTGGTCACGGGGCGGCCCGCCGGTAGAGGTTCCAGCAGCTGGGAACCCCCGCCGGTGGGCCGTTTTGTGTGCCCTTGTGTCCGGATTCATGAATCCGTGTACGAAAAATTCCCGCGCGCCGAACACCCCGCCCCACCCCGGCCGCCCCCACCGCACCGGTCGGCCCCGGGCCCGCTCCCCACTAATCTCGACGCGAGAACTTCGCCACACCCCACAGCGGTTCGGAACCCGGCCCGATCCGCCCGCCCCAAAAAGCGGAAAAAGGCGAAGTGTTCGTACAAAGCCGCATGGCGGCGCCGGTCGAGGGAGAACTTCCAGGATGAACCGCAAGACTCTGGTGCTGCCGGCAATAGCCGTACTGGTCACCCCCGTACTGGCCGCGTGCGGCGGCGGCTCGGACTCTGCCGAGGGCACGGGCAAGCCCATCGTCGTGGGCACCACCGACAGCTTCGTCGCCACCAAGGGCGCCCCGGCCCCCTTCGACCCGGCCCACGCCTACGACGTCGGCGCCTGGAACGTCTTGCGCCAGACCAACCAGACCCTCATGCGCGTCCCGCGCGGCGGCGGCGAACCCGTCACCGAGGCAGCCGAGTCCTGCGGCTTCACCGACACCAAGAACACCAGCTACCGCTGCAAGCTCCACAACGGACTGACCTTCGCCGACGGCAAGCCCCTGGGCGCCGCCGACGTGAAGTTCTCCATCGAGCGCTCCCTGAAGATCAAGGACCAGAACGGTCCGGTCTCCCTCCTCACCAACATCGACCTCGTCGAGGCCAAGGGCGAGAACGAGGTGGTCTTCCACCTCAAGACCCCCGACGCCACCTTCCCGTACAAGCTGGCCACCCCCGCCGCCGCCATCGTCGACGACCAGACCTACGCCCGCGACAAGGTGCGCGCGGGCTTCGAGGTCAGCGGCTCCGGACCGTACACCGTGAAGGTCGAGAACGACGGCGAGAACTTCACCAAGGCCGTCTTCACGAAGAACCCCCGCTACAAGGGCGGCATCAAGTTCAACAACGACAAGGTCGAGCTCCGCTCCTACAAGGACTCCGAGTCCATGGAGAAGGCGCTCAAGAGCGGCGAGATCGACATGATGTCGCGCACCATCACGCCCCAGCAGATCAAGGAACTCTCCACCAAGCAGGACCCGAACCTCAAGCTGGTCGAGCTCCCCGGCCTGGAGATCCGCTACCTCGGCTTCAACACCGAGGACCCCGCCGTCAAGAACAGGGCCGTACGCCAGGCCATGGCCCAGGTCATCGACCGCACCGCCCTCGCCCGCGCCGTGTACGGCGACAGCGCCGAGGCGCTCTACTCGATCATCCCCACCAGCATCACCGGGCACAAGAACTCCTTCTTCAACAAGTACCCGGCGGGGAACCTCAAGAAGGCCACCGACAAGCTGCGCGCCGCCCGCATCACCACCCCCGTCAAGCTCACGCTGACCTACACCACCGACCACTACGGCTCCGCCACCAAGCAGGAGTTCGAGGTCCTCAAGCAGCAGCTCAACGACTCCAAGCTGTTCGACGTGACCATCAAGGGCGTGCCCTGGAGCACCTTCAGCGAGGACCAGAAGGCCAACAAGTATGCCGTCTACGGCATGGGCTGGTTCCCCGACTTCACGGACGCCGACAACTACGTCGCCCCCTTCCTCGACAAGTCGAACTTCCTCAACAGCCCCTACGCCAACGAGGAAATCCGCTCCACCCTCATCCCGCAGTCCCGCAGCCAGCAGGACCGGGGCGCCGCCACCAAGGACTTCGAGCGGATCCAGGACATCGTCGCCGACGACGTCCCGCTCCTCCCGCTCTGGCAGGGCAAGCAGTACATCGCCGCCCGCAGCGACATCACCGGCACCGAATGGGCCGTCAACTTCGCCGCCGACCTCCAGCTCTGGGAACTCGGCCGAGGCGTCGCCTGACCTGCTGCCCCACCAGCGGCTTCCCCCACCCTTCTCGTTCCCCTCTTCCTCCTCATCTCCCTCTTCGTACGACCACACCCCCACGAAAGTCTGAGATACGCGGTGCAGATACGTAAGTGGCCGACGGCCCTCCTCACAGCAGGGCTGTCGGCCGGCCTCCTGACCGGCTGCGGCACCACCAGCGGCACCGACGGCGGCAGCACGACCGGCAGCGGACAGCCCGTCACCATGGGCATGTCCGACGAGATCAAGGCCACCGACCCGGCCTCCGGCTACGACCCCGGCTCCTGGCTGCTGTTCAACAACGTCTTCCAGTCCCTGCTCGCCTTCCCCAAGGGCGGCTCCGAACCCCAGCCCGAGGCCGCCGAGAGCTGCGCCTTCGACGACGGCAACACCGTCTACCGCTGCACCCTGCGCGCGGGCCTCAGCTTCAGCAACGGCAACCCGCTCACCTCCAAGGACGTCAAGCACTCCTTCGAGCGCACCCTGAAGATCAACGATCCCGCCGGTCCGGCCGTCATGCTCTCCACCATCAAGAGCATCGAGACCCCCGACGACACCAAGGTCGTCTTCCACCTCACGGTCCCGGACGCCACCTTCCCCAACAAGATCGCCTCCGGCGCCGGCTCCATCGTCGACCACCGCACCTACCCGGCCGACAAGCTCCGCACCGACGGCAAGGCCGACGGTTCCGGCCCCTACCGGCTCGACTCCGTCGACCGGAGCAAGGCCGTCTTCGCGGTCAACGACCACTACCGCGGCACCGCGAAGATCAAGAACACCGGCATGACCCTCAAGCTCTTCCACGACGACCGCAAGGCCCTCTCGCAGTCGCTCAAGAAGGGCGAGATCGACCTCGCCTACCGAGGCCTCACCGCCAAGGACATCTCCGCCGCCCAGGCCGAGTCCATCAATGGCGACCAGCGCCTGGACCCCGTCGAAGGCAGCAGTGCCGAGGTCCACCACCTCGTCTTCAACGTCAAGGACCCGATCGTCGGCAAGCCCGGCGTCCGCCGCGCCATCGCCTACCTGGTCGACCGCGAAGCCCTCGTCCGCGACGTCTACGAGTCGACGGCCACCCCGCTGTACTCGATCGTCCCCGCGGGCATCACCGGCCACAACACCGCTTTCTTCAACCGCTACGGCAGCCGCCCCCAGCCCGCCAAGGCCCGCCAGGTCCTGCGCGACGAGGGCATCACCGGCAAGGTCAAGCTCACCCTCTGGGCCACCCCCAGCCGCTACGGCCCCGCCACCGTCGAGGAGTTCAAGACCCTCGCCAAGCAGCTCAACCGCAGCGGCCTCTTCGACGCGAACGTCAAGTCCGTCGAGCAGGGCCAGTACGAGAAGGACATCGCCGCCGGAAAGTACGGCGTCTACGTCAAGGGCTGGGTCCCGGACTACCCCGACCCCGAGAACTTCACCCAGCCGTTCTTCGGCAAGGGCAACGTGATCTCCAACAACTACGAGAACACCGAGATCACCAACAAGCTCCTGCCCGCCAGCGCCGCCGTCGCCGACCGGGGCGCCACCTCCGAGCAGTTCAACCGCCTGCAGGACCTCGTCGCCGAGGACGTCCCCCTGCTCCCGCTCTGGCAGGGCAAGCAGTACGCCGTCGCCCGCTCCAACATCGCGGGCCTCGAATGGACCCTCGACACCTCGACGGTCTTCCGCTTCTGGGAGATCAGCAAGGGCTGATGCCCTCAGGCGTACGCAAGCGGGGCCGCGCGGAATCACTCCGCGCGGCCCCGCTTGCGTACCGTCCGCCCCTTTACTGCGCGCCCGGCCGCACCAGACCGCTCTCGTACGCGTACACCGCGGCCTGCACCCGGTCGCGCAGCCCCAGCTTCGTCAGCACGTGGCCCACATGGGTCTTCACCGTGGTCTCGCTCACGAACAGGTCCGCCGCGATCTCCGCGTTCGACAACCCGCGCGCCACCAGCTTCAGCACCTCCACCTCACGCTCGGTCAGCGTGTGCAGGGTGTCCGGCACCTCGTCCTCACCGGACGGCAGGTGGTCCGCGTACTTGTCCAGCAGGCGGCGCGTGATGCTCGGCGCGAGCATCGCCTCACCGGCGGCCACCACCCGGATCGCCTGTACCAGCTCGTGCGCCGGGGCGTCCTTCAGCAGGAACCCGCTGGCCCCCGCCCGCAGCGCCTCCACCACGTACTCGTCCAGGTCGAACGTCGTCAGCACCAGCACCTTCGCCGGACCGTCCCGGCCGGGACCGGTGATCTGCCGGGTCGCCTCCACCCCGTCCATCCGCGGCATCCGGATGTCCATCAGCACCACATCGGGCTGCAGGGCCCGCACCTGATCGAGCGCCTGCAAGCCGTCACCGGCCTCGCCGACGACCGCAAGATCCTGCTCGGCCTCCAGAATCATCCGGAAACCGGTGCGCAGCAGAGGCTGGTCGTCGACCAGTAGGACGCGGATAGCCACAGGTACTCCTTCACTAGACCGGCCCCATTCTGCCCTGCAGGGATCGCTCCGTGCGGGTGAGGGGGATGGGGGCGCTCCGTGCCGCCGGTGCTGTGGCTCTGCGGGTGCGGTGTGTGGGTGAGGTGCGGGTGCGTCGTGGTCTCGGTCCTGTGCAGGTGCGTCGTGGCTGGTCGCGCAGTTCCCCGCGCCCCTGATGGCATGCCCTCCGGGCAGCCATAGCCCCTGCGGCGAAGCCGCCCCGCCCCCTTGGGCTCCGCCCACTTCCTCACCCCCGCCCCCTTGGGGCGACGGGGCCGCCCCAAGGGGGCGGAACGGGCGGGCAAGGGGGCGGCCCGCCCGACACCGGCCCCGCCCGGTTCCGGCCCTCTCGCCACCGGCCCAGCCCGGCACCGGCCCGTGGCCAAGCCCCACACCCTCGGCCGCGACCCGCGCCAAGGCCCCCGCCCCCGGCCGCACACCCCGCCAGGTCCCCCTACTCGGCCCCCGCCTGCCTCGGCACCACGGGCAGCGGATACACCGGGGGAGTCCCCCCGAACTCCGGGCACACCGCCTGGTGATCACACCACCCGCACAGCTTCGTCGGCCGCGGCCGCCATTCCCCCGTCTCCGTCGCCTCCACGATCGCCTCCCACAAAGCGTGCAGCTTCCGCTCCATCCGCTCCAGATCCGCCTCGTTCGGGTCGTACGTCATGACGTCCCCGCTGCCCAGATACACCAGCTGCAGCCTGCGCGGCACGATCCGCTTCCACCGCCAGATCACCAGCGCGTAGAACTTCATCTGGAAGAGCGCACCCTCCGCGTACTCCGGCCGAGGCGCCTTGCCCGTCTTGTAGTCGACGATCCGCACCTCACCCGTCGGTGCGACGTCCACCCGGTCGATCACCCCGCGCAGCCGCAGCCCCGACTCCAGCTCCGTCTCCACGAAGAGCTCCCGCTCGGCGGGCTCGAGCCGTGTCGGGTCCTCCAGCGTGAACCACTTCTCGACCAGGTCCTCCGCCTGCCCCAGCCACCGCGCGAGCCGCTCGCCCTCCGCGTCGTCCGCGAACAGCCCGGCCAGCTCCGGCTTCGACTCCAGCAGCCGGTCCCACTGCCCCGGCACCATCGCCCGCGCCCGCGGCGCCGTCCGGTCCACCGCAGGGTCATCGAACAGGCGTTCCAGTACGGCATGGACCAGCGTGCCCCGGGTCGCCGCCTCACTCGGCTTCTCCGGCAACTTGTCGATCACCCGGAACCGGTACAGCAGCGGGCACTGCATGAAGTCGCTCGCCCGCGACGGGGACAACGACGCGGGCCGCCTCGCCACGTCCGCAGGACCGGTACTCGTATTCATGACTCAGACCCTACGACCCACCACTGACAACGCCCGCCTACCATCGACGGCAGACCCACCCGCACTGCATGATCGGGGCAATGCCCCGCACAACGGCACCAGGGCGACACAGGCTTCAACAAACGTTTACCGAACGACGCACCACCGACGAGACGCAAGCCCAACGAAGGGAACCCGTGGACGAGCGCGACGAGAGCGGCGACAGCGGACGCCCTCAACCCGGCACGGACGACACCCGCACGGACGCGACCCGCACCCCCGGCACGGACGACGCCCCCACCACCAAGGACCCGCAGAACCCCACCGAACGACCCGGCAACCCAGGCGGCGGCATCCTCATGGGCCGCCCCTTCGGCGTACCCGTCTACGTGGCCCCCAGCTGGTTCCTCGTCGCCGCCCTCATCACCTGGGTCTTCGGCGGCCAGCTCGACCTCGTCCTGCCCGAACTCGGCGCCGCCCGCTACCTCGTCTCCCTCTTCTTCGCCGTCGCCTTCTACGCCTCCGTACTCGTCCACGAACTCGCCCACACCGTCGCCGCCCTCCGCTTCAAACTCCCCGTACGGCGCATCCAGCTCCAGTTCTTCGGCGGCGTCTCCGAAATCGAGAAGGAGACCGAGACCCCGGGACGCGAATTCGTCCTCGCCTTCGTCGGCCCCCTCCTCTCCCTCGCCCTCGCCGGACTCTTCTACTGGGCCATGGGCCTTGTCGAAGCAGGCACCGTCCCCGGCGTCCTCCTGGCCGGCCTGATGATCTCCAACCTCATCGTCGCCGCCTTCAACCTCCTCCCGGGCCTGCCCCTCGACGGCGGACGCATGCTCCGTGCCGTCGTCTGGAAGATCACCGGCAACCCCATGACCGGCACCGTCGCCGCCGCCTGGGTCGGCCGCGCCCTCGCCGTCGCCGTCCTCATCGGCCTCCCCCTCCTCACCCACACCGGCGCGCTGGGCAACAAGACACAAGACATCACCGGCATGGACACCGTCCTCGACGCACTCCTCGCCGCGATCCTCGCCGCCATCATCTGGACCGGCGCCGGAAACAGCCTCCGCATGGCCCGCCTGCGCCAGCACCTCCCCGACCTCCGCGCCCGCAGCCTCACCCGCCGCGCCGTACCCGTCGAATCCGCCACCCCCCTCTCCGAAGCACTCCGCCGCGCCAACGAAGCAGGAGCCCGCGCCCTCGTCGTCGTCGACGGCCACGGCACCCCCACCGCCGTCGTCCGCGAAACCGCCATCGGCAACGTCCCCGAACACCGACGCCCCTGGGTCGCCGTCAGCGGCCTCGCCGCCGACCTCACCGACGACATGCGCATCCCCGCCGAACTCGCCGGCGAAGCCCTCCTCGACCGCCTCCGCGCCGCCCCCGCCACCGAATACCTCGTCGTCGAGGACACCGGCGAGATCTACGGAGTCCTCTCCACCGCCGACGTCGAGCGCGCCTTCGTCAAGGCCATGGCCCGCCCCCGCCCGTAACCCCGCCGGCGACCGGCGCGGCGAGAAGGCATCCAAACAGCCGGTAGGCTGGTCACATGTCCGAACCGACCGGTGCCGCCCGCCGACGCGGGCCCTTCAAGGTCGGGGACCAGGTCCAGCTGACTGACCCCAAGGGCCGCCACTACACGTTCACGCTCGAAGCCGGGAAGCAGTTCCACACCCACAAGGGTGCCTTCTCGCACGACGAGCTGATCGGGGCGTCCGAGGGCAGTGTTGTCCGTACCACGGGGAACGTCGCCTACCTGGCGCTCCGCCCCCTGCTCCCCGACTACGTCCTGTCCATGCCCCGCGGCGCCGCCGTGGTCTACCCCAAGGACGCGGGGCAGATCCTGGCCTTCGCCGACATCTTCGCCGGCGCCCGCGTCGTCGAAGCCGGAGTGGGCTCCGGAGCGCTCAGCGCCTTCCTGCTGCGCGCCATCGGCGACCACGGAATGCTGCACTCCTACGAGCGCCGCCAGGACTTCGCGGACATCGCCCAGGGCAACGTCGAACGCTACTTCGGCGGCCCCCACCCCGCGTGGACCCTCACCGTCGGCGACCTCCAGGACAACCTCTCCGACACCGAGGTCGACCGCGTCGTCCTCGACATGCTCGCCCCCTGGGAAACCCTCGAAGCGGTCTCCAAGGCGCTCGTACCCGGCGGCATCCTCTGCGCCTACGTCGCCACCACCACCCAGCTCGCCCGGACCGTCGAGTCCATCCGCGAGATCGGCTGCTTCGCCGAACCCCAGCCGTGGGAATCCATGGTCCGCAACTGGCACGTCGAAGGCCTCGCCGTCCGCCCGGACCACCGCATGATCGGCCACACCGGCTTCCTCGTCACCGCCCGCCGCCTCGCCGACGGCGTCGAGCCCCCCATGCGCCGCCGCCGCCCCTCCAAGGGCGCCTACGGCGAGGACTACGAGGGCCCCAACAAGGAGCGCGGCTCCAGCGAAGCCCAGGGCTGAGACCCCGGGGCCACGCCCCGGGGTCACCCGCCCCAACAGACCGGCGCCGCCGTCCAGTTCCCGGACCGACACGAGAACTGGACGGCGGCGCCTTTTCGTTGCCCCACCCCCGTTGACCCACTCTTTGTACGAAGCCCGGCCCCCGGCGTTCCCACCCCCCGCCCCGTGTGGCACGATTCCGGCACCCCTCCCGTCGCCGGCGCCCCTCCCGGCACAGCCCCACAGGAGACACCCCGCGTGCAGACTCCCGCGCTCCCGGACCTCGCACACACCCGGCCCCGCGCGATGCACTGGCTCGCCACCGCCGCCGCCACCGCAGCCGTCGTGGCCCTCGCCGGACTGCTCCAGCCCACCGCCGCCACCGCCTCCCAGACGGCGGCCAAGAACGCCCCCCAGGCCCCGGCAGCGGCCCGCCCCGCCCCCGACCCGGCCACCGCCACCTACCCCCTGACCTGCCGCGCCGGAAAGCCCGTCGTCGTACACACCGCGACCGGCGACCTCGACGGCGACAAGAACCCCGAAACCGTCGCCGCCGTCCGCTGCGACAGCGGCATGGGCACGCCCCCCAGCGGCATCTACGTACTCACCGGGCCGGGCCGCGTCGTCGCCACCCTCCTCGACCCCTCCGACGCGCAGAACGTCACCGAGCTCGCGATCACCCGCGGCAGCGTCACCGCCACCCTCCTCGGCTACTCCTCCGAAGCCGTCGCCCGCTGCTGCCCCGACACCAAACAGCGCACCACATGGCAGTGGCGGAACGGAAAATTCCTCCGCTCCGCCACCACCGACGCCCACAGCGTCTGACCGACCCGGCCGACCCCGCAGGGCCGACCGCCACGCCTACTCGGCGTCCGGCCCGTACACCTCGACCCTGTCCGAAACCCGACGCACATGAATGCAGTCGCCCGGGCACTCCTTCGCCGAGTCCACGACATCGTTCAGCAGCGTCAGCGGCACCGGCGTCGTCGCACCAGGTGACTGAAGCAACTCGTCGTCACCACTCTTCACATACGCCAGACCGTCGATGTCGAGTTCGAAGACCTCCGGCGCGTACTGCGCACAGATCCCGTCGCCGGTGCAGAGGTCCTGGTCGATCCACACCTCAAGAGGGTCGCCGACCTGGGCGCCGTCCGCGGTGGGAGCCTCTTCCTGCACGGTCATATCTCCTGCCGTTTCCTGCGCGGTATGCACCAATTGAAGCCAGCCCTGACGGGTGTTGAACACTTCGAAGATACAACCGCCCGCTTTCCGATGTTGCTGGGTGGGTATCCCCCCACTGTGAGGGAGTACGCAAGGGTGAAGATCAGACACTCCGCGATCCTGTTTGTGATCTAGGGGTTTCAACCAGCACCCACCCAGGTAGGGTCAGGAAGCGTCCAGCTCCCCTTGGAGGAGGTGAGGACCGTGGCAGCCCACGACGACGACATCAACCGCGGCATCCGGCCCGCGCGAGGGTCCGAGGACCCCGCCGGACAGGTTGCCTATCTAGAGCAGGAAATCGCCGTCCTGCGACGCAAGCTCGCCGACTCTCCGCGTCACACGAGGATTCTCGAAGAGCGGATCGTCGAGCTGCAGACCAACCTGGCAGGCGTGTCCGCCCAGAACGAGCGGCTCGCCAACACTCTCCGCGAGGCCCGCGACCAGATCGTGGCCCTCAAGGAAGAAGTGGACCGGCTCGCACAGCCGCCGGCCGGCTTCGGAGTGTTCCTGGAGGCCAACGAGGACGGCACGGCCGACATCTTCACCGGGGGCCGCAAGCTCCGGGTGAACGTCAGCCCCGGCGTCGAGCTCGAAGAGCTCCGACGCGGCCAGGAAGTGATGCTCAACGAAGCACTCAACGTGGTCGAAGCCATGGAGTTCGAGCGCGCCGGGGACATCGTCACCCTCAAGGAAATCCTCGAGGACGGCGAACGCGCCCTGGTCACCGGGCACACCGACGAGGAACGGGTGGTCAGGCTCGCCGAGCCACTGCTGGACGTCACCATCCGCCCCGGCGACGCCCTGCTCCTCGAACCCCGCTCCGGCTACGTCTACGAAATCATCCCCAAGAGCGAGGTCGAGGACCTGGTCCTCGAAGAGGTCCCGGACGTCGACTACGAGAAGATCGGCGGCCTGGGCGACCAGATCGAACTGATCCGCGACGCGGTCGAACTGCCCTACCTCTACCCCGACCTCTTCAAGGAGCACGAACTGCGGCCCCCGAAGGGCATCCTGCTCTACGGCCCGCCCGGTTGCGGCAAGACACTCATCGCCAAGGCCGTCGCCAACTCCCTCGCCAAGAAGGTCGCCGAGGTCACCGGACAGCCCCAGGGGAAGTCCTACTTCCTCAACATCAAGGGCCCCGAACTCCTCAACAAGTACGTCGGCGAGACCGAGCGCCACATCCGGCTCGTCTTCCAGCGTGCCCGTGAGAAGGCCAGCGAGGGCACCCCCGTCATCGTCTTCTTCGACGAGATGGAATCCCTCTTCCGCACCCGCGGATCCGGCGTCAGCTCGGACGTGGAGAACACCATCGTCCCCCAGCTGCTCGCCGAGATCGACGGCGTGGAAGGCCTGGAGAACGTCATCGTCATCGGCGCCTCCAACCGCGAGGACATGATCGACCCGGCGATCCTCCGCCCCGGCCGACTCGACGTCAAGATCAAGATCGAGCGCCCGGACGCGGAAGCCGCCAAGGACATCTTCGCCAAGTACCTCAAGGCGACCCTGCCCCTGCACGCCGACGACCTCACGGAGCACACCGGCTCCAAGGAAGCCGCCGTGCACGGCATGATCCAGACAGTCGTCGAGCAGATGTACGCCGAAACCGAGGAAAACCGCTTCCTCGAGGTCACGTACGCCAACGGCGACAAGGAAGTCCTCTACTTCAAGGACTTCAACTCCGGCGCGATGATCCAGAACATCGTCGACCGGGCCAAGAAGATGGCGATCAAGGCCTTCCTCGACCACAACCAGAAGGGCCTGAGGATCGCACACCTCATCCAGGCCTGCGTGGACGAGTTCAAGGAGAACGAGGACCTGCCCAACACCACCAACCCCGACGACTGGGCCCGCATCTCCGGCAAGAAGGGCGAGCGGATCGTCTTCATCCGCACCCTCGTCACCGGAAAGCAGGGCGCAGACACCGGACGCTCCATCGACACGGTGGCCAACACCGGTCAGTACCTGTAATACGCAACCCGGCTGCGGATGCCGGCGGACACCCCGCCCGGCATCCGCAGCCGACGCATTCCCCCACCGCTCCCACCGCTTCACCCCCATCCCGAAGCCATTGTGGAGCAAACACGAAAACGATCTCCCCACCAGCGCAAAGGCGTTCTAGGCTCTTCCGTACCGCCACCGCCGGTCGCACAGTGCGGGGACGGACCGCACACGCACCCGAGAACCAGCGGTACTTGAGCACCGCCCCAGGACGGGGGCGGCGCCGGGCAAGGAGGGCCGCATGACCGTACGTCGAGTAATGGGCATCGAGACGGAATACGGAATCTCCGTCCCCGGCCACCCCAACGCCAATGCCATGCTCACCTCGTCCCAGATCGTCAACGCCTACGCGGCCGCGATGCACCGCGCCCGCCGGGCCCGCTGGGACTTCGAAGAAGAGAACCCCCTGCGCGACGCCCGAGGCTTCGACCTCGCCCGCGAAGCAGCCGACTCCAGCCAGCTCACCGACGAGGACATCGGCCTCGCCAACGTCATCCTCACCAACGGCGCGCGACTCTACGTCGACCACGCCCACCCCGAGTACAGCTCCCCGGAAATCACCAACCCGATGGACGCCGTCCTCTGGGACAAGGCCGGCGAGCGCATCATGGCCGAAGCCGCCGAACGCGCCGCCCAGCTCCCCGGCGCCCAGCCGATCCTGCTCTACAAGAACAACACCGACAACAAGGGCGCCTCCTACGGCACGCACGAGAACTACCTGATGAAGCGGGAGACCCCCTTCTCGGACATCGTGCGCCACCTCACCCCGTTCTTCGTCAGCCGCCAGGTCATCACCGGCGCGGGACGCGTCGGCATCGGCCAGGACGGCCACGAACACGGCTTCCAGATCAGCCAGCGCGCCGACTACTTCGAGGTCGAGGTCGGCCTGGAGACCACCCTCAAGCGCCCCATCATCAACACCCGCGACGAACCCCACTCCGACGCCGAGAAGTACCGCCGCCTCCACGTCATCATCGGCGACGCGAACCTCTCCGAGATCTCCACGTACCTGAAGCTGGGCACCACGGCCCTGGTCCTCTCGATGATCGAGGACGGCTTCATCAACGTCGACCTCGCCGTCGACCAGCCCGTGCGCACCCTCCACCAGGTCTCCCACGACCCCGACCTCCGCCACCTGGTCACGCTGCGCAGCGGCCGGTCACTGACCGCCGTACAGCTCCAGATGGAGTACTTCGAGCTCGCCAGGAAGTACGTGGAGGAGCGGTTCGGGGCGGACGCCGACGACCAGACCAAGGACGTCCTCACTCGGTGGGAGGACGTGCTCAACCGTCTGGAGAACGACCCGATGAGCCTGTCCGGGGAACTGGACTGGATCGCCAAGCGGGAGCTCCTGGAGGGCTACCGCCGCCGCGACAACCTCGACTGGGACGCGGCCAGGCTTCACCTGGTCGACCTCCAGTACGCGGACGTACGCCCCGACAAGGGCCTGTACAACCGCCTGGTGGCCCGCGGGAAGATGAAGCGGCTCCTGGACGAGAGCGCCGTCGAGAGGGCCGAGACGAAGCCTCCGGAGGACACCAGGGCGTACTTCCGCGGCCGCTGCCTGGAGCAGTACGCGGACGACGTCGCGGCGGCCTCCTGGGACTCGGTCATCTTCGACCTCCCCGGCCGGGACTCCCTCCAGCGCGTCCCGACCCTGGAGCCGCTGCGGGGCACCAGGAACCACGTCAAGGAGCTGCTGGACCGCTGCCGCACGGCGGACGAACTGGTCCGGGTGCTCTCGGGCGGCTGAAATGCGGCCCAAGTGGGAATCAGACAAGTACGAGGCGAATGTCAGACCCTGGTTATAGGGTCTGATCAAGGGACCGGTTAACGACCGGAATCAAAAGCATCGAACCGAGCGGGGTGAGGTAGAGATGGCGACCAAGGACACCGGCGGCGGACAGCAGAAGGCGACGCGTTCCACCGAGGAGACCGAGGAGCAGACTGCGGAGGCGCAGGGCTCGGAAGACCTCAAGGAACGCCAGGAAAAGCTTTCCGACGACGTGGACTCTGTTCTCGACGAAATCGATGACGTACTCGAGGAAAATGCCGAGGAGTTTGTGCGCGGATTTGTGCAGAAAGGTGGGCAGTAACGGGCAAAACGGACAAGATTCACGGAATGAACGTGAAGCATTGTCCGGGGTGCTCCCGGACCTTGCCGGTGGACTCCTTTGCGGCCGACCGTAATCGGAAGGGCGGACTCCAGGTCCGATGTCGGCAATGCGTTTCGGAATACGGCGCTCGGCATTATCGGCGACGCATGGAAGCGCAGGGAAAGAAAGTCCGCGAAAAGGTCGACGTTCCGCCCGGTCACAAGGAATGCCGTGGCTGTGGTCAGATCAAGCCGCACAGCGAATGGCATCGCAATGCCACCGCTTCTGACGGTCTGGCCACACGCTGCAAGCCGTGCCGAGCGGAACAGGGGCGCGCGGATCACCTGAAGCGCTCGTACGGCATCACCGAAGCCCAGCGCGACGAAATGATCGCCTCGCAGCAGGGGGTCTGCACGATCTGCCTGAAGGCCCCCGCCGTGCATGTGGATCACTGCCACGAGACGGGTAGGGTCCGAGGCGTACTGTGCTTCAACTGCAATGCGGCCCTCGGCCAGTTGGGAGACGATCCCGACACGTTGCACCGGGCCATCGCATACCTGGAGGGAAACGCGTGGAAGCCAACACTCGTAGCACCGGGCGTCTACCAGCTGCCTTCCTGACGCCCGGGTCGGCCTCGTTCATGGACTTCCTGAACGAGCACTCGCCCGAGCTGCTCCCCGGCAACCGGGTGCTGCCCCCCGTCGCGGGCGTCGTCGAAGCGCCGCACGGGACGACCATCGTGGCCGCCTCGTTCCCCGGCGGGGTCGTCCTCGCCGGCGACCGGCGCGCGACCATGGGGAACATGATCGCCCAGCGCGACATCGAGAAGGTCTTCCCGGCCGACGAGTACTCGGCGGTCGGCATCGCGGGCACGGCGGGTCTCGCCGTGGAGATGGTGAAGCTCTTCCAGCTGGAGCTGGAGCACTTCGAGAAGGTCGAGGGCGCGCAGCTCTCGCTCGAAGGAAAGGCGAACCGTCTCTCGACGATGATCCGGTCGAATCTCGGAATGGCGATGCAGGGGCTGGCCGTCGTGCCGCTGTTCGCCGGTTACGACCTGGACCGGGAGAAGGGCCGCATCTTCTCGTACGACGTGACGGGCGGGCGTTCCGAGGAGGTCGGGTACGCGGCCACCGGGTCGGGTTCGGTGTTCGCGCGCGGTTCGATGAAGAAGCTGTACCGGAAGGACCTGTCGGAGCAGGAGACGACCACGCTGGTCATCCAGGCGCTCTATGACGCGGCGGACGACGATTCGGCGACGGGCGGGCCCGATGTGGCGCGTCGTATCTATCCGATCGTGACCGTCATCACGGAGGACGGTTTCCGGCGGTTGACGGACGACGAGTCCGCCGAACTGGCGCGGGCGATTCTGGAGAAGCGTCTGGAGCAGCCCGACGGCCCGCGTGCCTCGCTCCTCTGATTTCCCCGAGCTTCTCTCATGTTTTCGCCTCTGACAGAAAGGGACGGATAGCCGGTGTCGACGCCGTTCTATGTCTCACCCCAGCAGGCCATGGCCGACCGGGCGGAATACGCCCGGAAGGGCATCGCCCGTGGACGCAGTCTGGTTGTGCTGCAGTTTGCCGACGGCATCGTGTTCGTCGGCGAGAACCCGTCCCGTGCGCTGCACAAGTTCAGCGAGATTTACGACCGGATCGGCTTCGCGGCCGCCGGTAAGTACAACGAGTACGAGAATCTGCGGATCGGTGGTGTCCGGTACGCGGACATGCGTGGGTACACGTACGACCGTGACGACGTGACGGCGCGCGGTCTGGCGAATGTGTACGCGCAGACGCTCGGTTCGATCTTCTCCAGCAATGCGGAGAAGCCGTACGAGGTCGAGTTGGTGGTCGCCGAGGTCGGTGCCGAGCGGGAGGGTGACCAGATCTACCGGTTGCCGCACGACGGGTCGATCGTGGATGAGCACGGTTCGGTCGCGGTGGGCGGCAACGCGGAGCAGATCAGTTCGTTCCTGGATCAGCGGCACCGTGACGACATGAGTCTGGCGGAGGCGTTGAAGCTGGCCGTGCAGGCGTTGTCGCGGGACACGAACGGTACGGAGCGGGAGATTCCGGCGGAGCGTCTTGAGGTGGCGGTGCTGGACCGTACGCGGCCGCAGCAGCGGAAGTTCAAGCGGATCGTGGGGCGTCAGTTGGCGCGTCTGCTGGAGGCCGACGGTGATGCGTCGGCGCCGACCGAGGTGCCGTCGGACACCGAGGAGGAGTAGGCCCGCGCGTTTTTCAGGTGTGGCCCCGGACCGCTGTGGAGCGGTCCGGGGCCATTCGTGTGCCAAGGGGGGCTGTCAGGGGGCGGGTGCGGTGGAGCCGCGTCGGACGAGTTCGACGGGGAGGTCGGTGCTGTCGGGGGTGCGGCCTTCGAGTACGGCGAGGAGGGCGGCCATGCCGCGTCTGCCGACCTGTTCGGCGGGGAGGCGGACGGTGGTGAGTTCGGGTTCGACGGCGGTGGCGAGGGCGATGTCGTCGAAGCCGGTGACGGAGACGTCGTCGGGGACGCGCAGGCCGAGGCGGCGCAGGGCCTTGCAGGCGCCGGCGGCGAGGATGTCGTCGTCGCAGATGACAGCGGTGGGGCGGTCGGTGCCGGTGGTGAGGGTGTTTTCGAGGGCGGCGCGGGCGCTGTGGACGTCGAGGGCGGAGGGGACGGGGTGCAGGGTGGTGCCGGGCGGGAGGGCTTCGGCGAGGGTGCGGGCGCGGACGTGGAAGGTCCAGGTGTCGACGGCGGAGGCGAGGTGGAGGAAGTGGCGGTGGCCGAGGTCGAGGAGGTGGCGGGCGACCTGGTGCATGCCGTCGGCGATGGCGAGGTTGACGTGGGCAGCGGCGCCCTGGGGGTCGTGGGTGTCGGTGGGGTCGCTGTCGAGCATGACGAGGGGGAGTCCGGTGCCGCGGAGTGCGCCGAGGGCGTGGGTGGCCATGGAGGAGGCGATGACGCCGTCGAGGGCGGTGCGGGCGGAGGCGAAGGGGTCGCGGGCGGGTCCGGTGCCGTCGGGGGAGGGGTAGAGGACGACGCCGAAGCCGTGTTCGGCGGCGGTGGCGGCGGCTCCGGTGTAGACGCGGGCGAAGAATTCGTTGGTGAGGGCGGGGACGACGAGGAGGGCGGTGCGGGTGTTGCCGAGGCGGAGGCTGCGGGCGGCCTGGTTGGGGCGGTAGCCGAGGTCGACGGCGGCGTCGCGGACGAGGGCGGCGGTGCGGGGGGAGACGCGGCCGTGCCACTTGTCGCCGAGGACGAGGGAGACGGTGGCCTGGGAGACTCCGGCGGCCCGGGCGACGTCCCTGCTGGTGGGGGCGGTGCGGGTGGGCTGTGCGGGGGTGGTCACCGGGTTCTCCGTGGGGGCTGGGTGAGGGGGGTGCGGGGTGGACCGTCGGGTTGTGCACATGGTACGTATGACGGCGGTAGTTATACGTAAAACCCCTTCGCCCGGGCGGGCGGTTCCGGGGAAGAAGGGCGGGACGGATGGCCGCGGGATACGCCGAGCTGCTGGGGACGCGTCATGCGGCGCGGCTGCTGGCCGGGACGCTGGTGGGGCGGTTGCCGAACGCGACGGCGCCGATCGCGATCATGCTGTTCACGCGGGCGGAGGGCGGTTCGTACACGCTGGGCGGTGCGCTGGCCGCGGTGTACGGGGTGTCGAACGCGGTCGGTCAGCCGCTGCTGGGGCGTGCGGTGGACCTGAAGGGGCAGCCGCGGGTGCAGCTCCCGGCGGCGTTCCTGTCGGCGCTCGGCGTGCTGCTGCTGTGCCTGTCAGGCATCGACCATCTGGTGCTCGCTTACGCGGCCGTGGTGGTGGCGGGGCTGTTCACGCCGCCGCTGGAGGGCGGGCTGCGGGCGTTGTGGCCGAGCGTGCTGGGCGACGAGGACAAGGTGCACCGGGCGTACGCGATGGACGCGGTGGCCCAGGAGATCATGTTCACGGTCGGCCCGCTGCTGGTGACGCTGCTGGTGTCGTTGTGGTCGTCGGCGGCGGCGCTTTTGGTGATCAACGGGATCGGGGTGCTGGGCGCGTTGTCGGTGGTGGTGTCGGAGCCGTCGCGCACCTGGCGGTCGGCGCCGCGCGAGGCGCACTGGCTGGGGGCGTTGCGTTCGCCGGGGCTGCTGGCGCTGTTGGGGTCGTTCTTCTTCGTCGGCATGGCGCTGGGTTCGATCACGGTGGCGGGTGTGGCGTACGGGGACGACCACGGCGAGGCGTGGGTGTACGGGGTGCTGATGGCGGCGCTCGGGCTGGGTGCGCTGGTGGGTGGTCTCGTCTACGGGGCGCGGCAGTGGGCGGGGGCTCCGGAGCCTCGGCTGGTGGTGATTGTGGCGTTGTTGGCGGCGGGGTATCTGCCGTTGATGCTGACGCCGGGGATCGTGGCGATGACGGTGCTGGCGGGTGTGGCGGGGGTGTTCCTGGCGCCGGCGCTGGCGTGTGCGTTCATCGTGGTGGACCGGCATGCGCCGCGGGGGACGGTGACGGAGGCGTTCTCGTGGCTGGTGACGACGTTCGGTGTGGGGTCTGCGGTGGGTACGGGGGCTGCGGGGCCCGCGGTGGAACTCGGGGGGACGGCGGCGAGTTTCGGTGTGGCGGCGGTCGGCGGGGTGCTGGCGCTGCTGGTTCTGGTGGCGACGCGCCGGGTGTTGAGGGTTCCTCAGGTCAGGGAGAGCGGCGTAAACATTGTCGGGGCTTTTGAAAATGATCGAATCGGTGAGGTCGAACCCGGTTTCAGCTCAGGCCATCAGGCGTAATGTTCAGACATGGACCGCCGCATTTTCGGGCTGGAGAACGAGTACGGCGTCACGTGCACGTTCAGGGGACAGCGCCGACTGTCTCCTGACGAAGTGGCGCGCTACCTCTTCCGCCGTGTTGTGTCATGGGGCCGCAGCAGCAACGTCTTCCTGCGGAACGGCGCCCGCCTGTACCTCGACGTGGGATCGCATCCGGAATACGCGACACCCGAGTGCGACAACCTGACCGAGCTGGTCACCCACGACAAGGCCGGGGAGCGCATTCTCGAAGGCCTGCTCGTCGACGCCGAACGCCGCCTGCACGAGGAGGGAATCGCGGGCGACGTCTATCTGTTCAAGAACAACACCGATTCCGCCGGGAACTCCTACGGCTGCCACGAGAATTACCTGGTGGCGCGGCATGGTGAGTTCTCGCGGCTCGCGGACATTCTGATTCCGTTCCTGGTGACGCGTCAGCTGATCTGTGGTGCGGGGAAGGTGCTGCAGACGCCGCGTGGTGCGGTGTACTGCGTGAGTCAGCGTGCCGAGCACATCTGGGAGGGCGTCAGTTCCGCGACGACGCGTTCGAGGCCGATCATCAACACGCGGGACGAGCCGCATGCGGACGCTGAGCGTTATCGCCGGCTGCACGTCATCGTGGGCGACTCGAACATGTCCGAGACGACGATGCTGTTGAAGGTCGGCGCGACGGATCTGGTGCTGCGCATGATCGAGGCGGGCACGGTGATGCGGGACCTGACGCTGGAGAACCCGATCCGGGCGATCCGTGAGGTGTCCCACGACATCACGGGCCAGCGCAAGGTGCGGCTGGCCAGTGGCCGGGAGGCCTCCGCGCTGGAGGTGCAGCGCGAGTACTACGAGAAGGCCGTGGACTTCGTCGACCGTCGTGGCATCCGCGAGGGCAACGTGGCGAAGGTGCTGGAGCTGTGGGGCCGGGCGCTGGACGCCATCGAGGCGGAGGACCTGGACCGGATCGGCACCGAGATCGACTGGGTCATGAAGTACAAGCTGATCGAGCGGTACCGGGCGAAGCACAACATGACGATGTCGCATCCGCGGGTCGCGCAGATAGACCTCGCGTACCACGACATCCACCGGCGTCGGGGTCTGTACTACCTGCTGGAGAGGAAGGGGCAGGCGGCGCGGATCTGCAACGACCTGAAGATCTTCGAGGGCAAGTCGGTGCCGCCGCAGACGACGCGGGCGCGCCTTCGGGGTGATTTCATCCGGCGGGCGCAGGAGCAGCGCCGGGACTTCACGGTCGACTGGGTGCATCTGAAGCTGAACGACCAGGCGCAGCGCACGGTGTTGTGCAAGGACCCGTTCCGGTCGGTGGACGACCGGGTGGAGAAGCTGATCGCCGGGATGTAGCGGCGGGCGGTGGTGGCTGTGGGCCGGAGCGTGAGAGCTCCGGCCCACAGCCGTGTCGGTGCTCGTGGTGCGGCTGGGGCATGGTCGTAGAGTGGCGGGACTGCCCGGACACCCCCTACCGCGAGTTGGACTGATGATCCCCAAGAAGACTGCCCGCATTGCCGCTGCCGCTCTGGTGGTGCCCGCCCTGTTCCTGACCGCCGCGTGTGGTTCCGACACGAAGGACGGCAAGGACGAAGGGTCGAAGACCGTGTCGGCCGAGGCCGTTGCCAAGGTGTCGGGGAAGTTCGGCGAGGAGCCGAAGATCGACGTGGCCAAGGACGCGAAGGCCGCGGACAAGGTCGTGGTGAAGACGTTGTCCGAGGGCACGGGTGCCGCGGTGACGAAGAGCGACTTCGTCCGGCTGGACTTCTCGGGCAAGACGATGAAGGGCCAGACGCTGGGTTCGACCTGGATGAAGCAGCCGGGTGCGGACCCGAAGGCGCCGCGCATGCAGGTCGTGCAGGACATTGCGCAGCCCGGTCAGATGCTGCCGTCGAAGGTGATGGAGGCGCTGGCGGGCAAGAAGGTCGGCAGCCGGGTGGAGATCGAGGGCACGGCGAAGGCGCTCATCGGCGACCAGCTGAACCCGCAGTCGGGGATCACCCCGCAGGACGGTCTGGTGTGGGTCGTGGACATCGTGGGTGCGAAGTCGTTCGACAAGAAGACCGAGTCGAAGGGTGAGCAGGCGGCGGTGTCCGAGGGCATGCCCGAGGTGAAGGCGGACGGTCAGAAGGCGGCGACCTTCACCATCCCGAAGGGCGAGAAGGCCCCGAAGGACCTCAAGGAGCAGGTCCTGATCAAGGGGACGGGTGCCGAGGTGAAGGCCGGTGACGGTCTGGTCGCCCAGTACACGGGTGTGAAGTGGGAGGACGGCAAGAAGTTCGACTCCTCCTGGGACCACGGTGGCGCGACCGCCTTCCAGATCGGTACTGGTGCGGTCATCAAGGGCTGGGACAAGGGTCTGGTCGGCA
Organism: Streptomyces sp. NPDC087440; assembly: GCF_044744005.1. Classification (NCBI taxonomy): domain Bacteria; kingdom Bacillati; phylum Actinomycetota; class Actinomycetes; order Kitasatosporales; family Streptomycetaceae; genus Streptomyces; species Streptomyces sp. NPDC087440. Next base: position 30,447 of record NZ_JBIUXN010000037.1, read on the forward strand.
AGCACGTCGGGGACCGGGTGCTGCTGAGCATTCCGGCGGCGCAGGCGTACGGCGGCAACCCGCAGAGCGAGCTGGCCAAGAACAACCTGGTGTTCGTCGTCGACATCGTCGGCACCGTCTGAGTCCCGCGGCCCCGGGAATGCGGCTCCTTCGCGGGCCGTGCGAGACTTTCGCGTTGTCCGACATGTACGAAGTAGGAGCAGACCTGTGAGCATCGAGAAGCCCGAGATCGACTTCCCCGAGGGCCCCGTCCCGACGGACCTGGAGATCGTGGACATCTGGGAGGGCGACGGCCCCGAGGCAAAGGCCGGTGCCTACGTCAAGGTGCACTACGTGGGTGTGGCGTTCTCCACCGGCGAGGAGTTCGACGCCTCGTGGAACCGCGGCACCCCGCTGGAGTTCCAGCTCGGCGCCGGTCAGGTCATCAAGGGCTGGGACCAGGGCGTGCAGGGCATGAAGGTCGGCGGCCGTCGTCGGCTGACCATCCCGGCGCACCTGGGTTACGGCGACCGTGGCGCGGGCGGCGGTGTGATCGCCCCGGGCGAGACGCTGATCTTCGTCTGCGACCTGGTGTCCGTCTGATCGCAGTGCGTGTGACGTGCCGCTGATCGCGGTGCGTGTGCGGTGCCGCTGAAGGCGGTACGAGGGCCTCCGCCTCCGTGGCGGGGGCCCTCGGCTTTTGCCGCGACACCCCGGGGCGGTACGGTCGACGGTCGTAGCGCCCGGACGGTTGGTGGCGCGCATCTGGGGAGAGAGGGCGTCGATGGCGATTGCCAAGGCCGAGCGTTTGATGAACCTGGCGCTGTGCCTGCTGGGGACGCGGCGCCCGCTCAGCAAGCGTGAGTTGAAGGAGTCCATCGAGGCCTACCTGGAGGCGGGCAACGAGGAGTCCTTCAACCGGATGTTCGAGCGCGACAAGGACGATCTGCGCGAGCTCGGCCTGGTCATCGAGACGGTGGAGAACCTGGACGGCGACGCCGGGTACCTGGCCCGCCGGGACAGCAACCGGCTGCCCGCGATCCAGCTGGACGCCGAGGAGGCCGCCGCGCTGGGGCTCGCCGCGAAGGTGTGGCAGCAGGCCCGGCTCGCGGGTGCGGCCTCGGGCGCGCTGCAGAAGCTGCGCGCCGCGGGGATGCCGGAGGCGGAGGATCCGTACGCGAGTCAGCCGCACAGTGCGCTGGAGCCGAGGATTCCGGTGCACGAGGCGGCGTTCGAGCCGTTGATGCTGGCCTGCCGGGACCGGCGTCCGGTGGTGTTCGACTACCGCAAGGCGACGGCGGCGCGGCCGGAGACCCGGCAGGTGGAGCCGTGGACGCTGGAGTGCTGGCGCGGCCACTGGTATCTGGCGGGCTGGGACCGCGACCGGGGTGCCGAGCGGGTGTTCCGGCTGTCGCGGATCACCGGGAAGGTGCGGTCGCGGGCGGGGAAGTTCACCGCGGAGGTGCCGGACGTGGTGACGGTGCGCGAGACGGTGGAGAGCTGGGCGGGGGAGACCGCGACCCGCAGTGCGCTGATCAAGCTGCGTTCGGGGTCGGGGTATCCGCTGCGGTCGAGGGCGACGGCGGTGCGGGAGCTGGGCGACGGCTGGGACGAGCTGGCGATTCCGTACGGTCACGGGCTGGACGCGTGGCTGGTGGAGTTCGGCCCGGACGTGGTGGTGCTGGAGCCCGCGGATCTGCGGGCGGACGTCGTGGACCGGCTGCGCGCCGTGGCCAAGGGCTGAGGGGCGGGGACTTTCATGGCGACCAATGCCATCGACCAGACGCGGCGGATGCTGTCGCTGGTGACGTATCTGCGGGAGCGGCCCGGTGCGCACATCGAGGACGTGGCGCGGGCCTTCGGGATCACCCAGGACGAGCTGATCTCCGACCTGGACGTGCTGCCGATGTGCGGCACCAGCTTCCGGGGCGGTGACCTGCTGGACATCGACACCGACGGCGAGCGCATCTGGTGGCACAACCCCGACGATGTGGCCGAGCCGCTGCGGCTGGCCGCCGACGAGGCGACGGCGCTGCTGGTGGCGGCCCGCGCGGTGTCCACGCTGCCCGGGCTGCGCGAGGGCGACCGGCAGGCTCTGCTGCGGGCGACGGCGAAGCTGGAGGCGGCGGCCGGTGAGGCGGCCGGGGCGAGTTCCCGGCTGTCGGTGACGTTCGAGTCGGAGGGCGGGGTCTTCGCGGACGTCGACCGGGCCATCTCGGAGCGTCGGCGGCTGTGGTTGCGCTACTACTCGCCCGCCCGGGACGAGCTGACCGAGCGCGAGGTGGACCCGATCCGCCTGTTCGCGGTGGGTCACACGTACATGGAGGCGTGGTGCCGTCTCTCCGAGGCGCGCCGCACCTTCCGCCTGGACCGGGTGGCGGAGATCAAGCTGCTGGACGAGCCGTCGGAGCCGCCTCAGATCGAGCTGCGGGACCTCTCGGAGGGGCTGGTGCAGCCCGCCGCGGAGGACCCGGAGGTCGTGGTGGAGGTCGGGCCCGGCGGGCGCTGGGTCGCCGAGTACTACCCGCACGACAGCGCCGAGGAACTGCCCGACGGCGGTTTGCGGGTCACGCTGCGCACCCCCGACCCGGCGTCGCTGCGCAGGCTGGCGCTGCGGCTGGGCCGGGACGGGCGGATCGTGTCGCCGGTGGGGCTGGCGGTCAGCGCACGGGAGGCGGCGCGGGACGCCCTGTCCGCGTACGCGTCGGAGCCGGGCGGCCTCGCCTAGCAAGAGGGGCGGGGGCGACGGGGGTGCGGGCCCGCCCGGTGTCACGGAACCACCAAGGAGAGCTGGGACATGTCAGTGATGTCTGGTCCTTATCAAGCGGCCGCCCCCCTGGAGGCGGTCCTCTTCAAGGCGGCCTGCCCGGACTGCCGGGCCCGCTTCGAGCTGGACGCGGCCGGGCTGCGCCTGGCGATCGGCGGCAGCCGCCGCACCACCTTCTACTCCTTCACCTGCCCGGAGTGCGGCAACGCGGTCCGCAAGCCGGCCGGGGAGCGGATTGTGGAACTCCTCACCCGGGGCGGGGTGCGGACGCTGCGCCTCCACTCGGCTCTCTGACGCCCGGACCGCGCCGCCACCAGGCTCTCCGACCCCTTAGGCTCCTCCCATGTTCTGGCCCATGCTCGCCATCTGTCTCGGTTTCCTCGGACTCGCCGTGCTCGGCGTGCTGGCCGTGCGGGTCTTCGTCGAAGTCCGCCGCCTGGGGCGGCAGGTCGCCGAGTCCTCGCAGCGGATCACCCTCGCCGCCGAAGATCTGGAGCGGTCGGCGGAGGGACTGGCGCGCACGGGTGAAGCGCTGCGGTAGCCGGGGGAACGGCGGCCTCCGCCGGTGTCCCGGACAGGGGTACGCTCGGTGACCGCGGTGCCGGGAGCGAGGCACGGGCCGCAATCCGGAGTACGCACGGGCATTGCCCTGTGTTTACTCCGGGGGGTTACGATCGCTGACAGTACGAAGGGCCGGACGCGTGTCCGGTCACATGCTCCACTCCCACCCCGCCGCCTCGGTGAGAAGGTCCCACTATGTTCCGTCAGATCGGTGCCCCCGAACTGATCATCATCGCCCTGCTGATCCTGCTGCTGTTCGGCGCCAAGAAGCTGCCCGACATGGCGCGCTCGCTCGGCAAGTCCGCCCGCATCCTCAAGAGCGAGGCCAAGGCGATGAAGTCCGAGGGCGGCCAGAAGGCGAGCGCCCCCGCGGACCCGCCCGCGCAGGACGCCGGTACCGAGGGTGACGCCCCGCGCACCATCAAGGCCGCGCCCGGCGACGTGACCTCGCGTCCGGTGACCGAGCCGACCGACGTCAAGCGCTGACACTGGGCCGATGCGGGCAGCCCGACCGATGACGGCTGCCTGTTACACGAGATGAGGACGTGGGTTGCTCAAGTTTGCCCGCAAGCAGGTGAAGGAAAAGGATCCCGAGGGGCGGATGCCGCTCGGGGAGCACCTGCGTGAGCTTCGCAACCGGCTCGCCAAGGCGGTCCTCGCGATCGTCGTGGTCGGCATCGTCGCCCTCTTCTGGAGCGATGAGATCGTCGGGTTCCTGACCGACCCGGTGCCCAAGTGCGTCGAGGGCGGCACCAGGACCGGTGGCACCTGCGCCAACCTCACGTACATGGACATCATGTCCCCCTTCTCCACCACGGTGAAGGTCGCCTTCCTGACCGGTGTGGTCGTCTCCGCGCCGGTCTGGCTGTACCAGCTGTGGGCGTTCATCGCTCCCGGTCTGCACCGCAACGAGAAGAAGTACACGTACTGGTTCGTGGGCGTCGCGGCGCCGTTGTTCGTCGCCGGCGCGTACACGGCGTACGTGGTCCTGCCGGTCAGTTTCAAGGTGCTGCTCGGCATCACGCCGGACGGTTTCGAGAACCTGCTGTCGCTGGACACGATCCTCGACTTCTCGGTGCGCATGGTGCTGGTCTTCGGCGTCGCCTTCGAGGTGCCGCTGGTGATGGTCATGCTGAACTTCGCGAAGGTCGTCACCGGAAAGCAGATGGTCCGCTGGTGGCGGGCGGTGCTGATGGGCGTCTTCGTGTTCGGCGCGATCGCCACCCCGTCGACCGACCCGGTCGGCATGCTGGCGCTGTCGGGGCCGATCATCGTCCTGTACTTCATCGCGGTGGGCATCGCGATGCTCAACGACAAGCGGCGGGCCCGCAAGGACCCGGACGCGCAGCTGGACGACGACGAGGCGTCCGAGCTCGACCTCACGCCTGAGGCGGTCGGGGAGATCGAGCCGGTCGGCGCCCGCCGGGCGTTGCCGGAGCAGGCCAATGGATCTGCGCCGAGGCAGCTCAACGGTTACGACGACATCACCTGATCTTGTAGGGTCCCCCCGGACGACGTCTGGGGGGACTTTTCTGTGACCGGCTCTGGTGACGTAGCGGCTGCCGCTGCTGCCCGTGAGATCACGCTGTTCGTCAATCCCACGGCCGGGCGCGGGCGCGGTGCGCAGGCCGCCCAGCCCGCTGCCGCCGCCCTGCGCGAGGCGGGTCTGCGGGTACGGACCGTGCTCGGCGTCGACGCCGACGACGCCCTGCACCGGGCGCGGGCGGCGGTCGCCGCGGGCACCGGGGCGCTGGTCGCGGTCGGCGGTGACGGCCTGGTCAACCTGGCCCTCCAGGCGGTCGCCGGGACGTCGACGCCGCTGGGCGTCGTCGCGGTCGGCACCGGCAACGACTTCGCGCGGGCTTTGGGTTTTCCCGTACGAGATCCGGGTGCGGCCGGGCGGATCGCCGCCGGGGCGCTGCTCGCGGGCCGGGTGCGGGAGGTGGACCTGGGGCGGGTCGGCGGGCACTGGTTCGGCGGGGTGCTGGCGTCGGGGTTCGACTCGCGGGTCAACGACCGGGGCAACCGGATGCGGCTGCCCGCCGGGCGGTTCAGGTACGACCTGGCGATCCTCGCCGAACTCGCCGCGTTCCGGCCGATCCCGTACCGGATGCGGCTCGACGACGGGCCGGAGCGGGAGATCGCGGCGACGCTGGTGGCCGTCGGCAACGGGACCTCGTACGGCGGCGGCATGAGGATCTGCGCGGACGCCCGCCTCGACGACGGGCTCCTCGATGTGACCGTCGTCGGGGACTGCTCGCGCACGACCCTGCTGCGGGTCTTCCCGCGTGTCTACGCGGGGACGCATCTCAGCCACCCCAAGGTCTCCACGTACCGGGCGAAGAAGATCACTCTCGATGCCCCGGACATCACCTCCTACGCCGACGGCGAGCCGCTCGGGGCGCTGCCGCTGACTGCCGAGTGCGTGCCCGGGGCGGTGCGGGTGCTGGTCCCGCAGCCGTGAGGGGCGGCCGAATTCCATGGGTCAATAAAGATCGGGCTGAGTGTCACAGGTGGCGGGTAGGCTCGAAGACAAGATGACAGAGGACCTCTCACCAGCCGAGCGATACGCCGCCTCCCGCATCCGCGCCGCCGAGGAGGCCACCGCGCTCCACCCGTTCCGCGCCATGTACGACTTCGACCTGGACCCGTTCCAGATCGAGGCCTGCGAGGCGCTGGAGGCGGGCAAGGGCGTACTGGTCGCGGCGCCCACGGGCTCGGGCAAGACGATCGTCGGCGAATTCGCCGTGCACCTCGCCCTCACGCAGGGCGGCAAGTGCTTCTACACCACGCCCATCAAGGCGCTGTCCAACCAGAAGTACCAGGACCTCGTGAAGCGCTACGGCGCCGACAAGGTCGGGCTGCTGACCGGTGACAACAGCGTCAACTCCGACGCGCCCGTGGTCGTCATGACCACCGAGGTGCTGCGCAACATGCTCTACGCGGGCTCCCAGTCGCTGCTGGGCCTGGCGTACGTGGTCATGGACGAGGTGCACTACCTCTCCGACCGCTTCCGGGGCGCCGTCTGGGAAGAGGTGATCATCCACCTTCCCGAGTCGGTGACGCTGGTGTCGCTGTCGGCGACCGTGTCCAACGCGGAGGAGTTCGGCGACTGGCTGGACACCGTGCGCGGCGACACCGAGGTCATCGTCTCCGAGCACCGCCCCGTGCCGTTGTGGCAGCACGTGCTGGCCGGGCGCAAGATGTACGACCTCTTCGAGGAGTCCGACGACGGGCGCGGCGGCCGCCGCGAGGTCAACCCCGACCTGCTGCGCATGGCCCGCATGGAGAACCAGAAGACGTACAACCCGCGCGACCGCCGCAAGGGCAAGATGGTCCGCGAGGCCGACCGGGAGCGCGAGCGCCGCCAGCGCACCCGGATCTGGACGCCGGGCCGCCCCGAGGTCATCGAGCGCCTGGACTCCGCGGGGCTGCTGCCCGCGATCACGTTCATCTTCAGCCGGGCCGGCTGCGAGGCCGCCGTCCAGCAGTGCCTGTACGCGGGGCTGCGGCTCAACGACGAGGACGCCCGGCAGAAGGTCCGCGAGATCGTCGAGGAGCGCACCGCGTCGATCCCCGGCGAGGACCTGCACGTACTCGGGTACTACGAGTGGCTGGAGGGCCTGGAGCGGGGCATCGCCGCGCACCACGCGGGCATGCTGCCGACCTTCAAGGAGGTCGTCGAGGAGCTGTTCGTGAAGGGCCTGGTGAAGGCGGTCTTCGCGACGGAGACCCTCGCGCTCGGCATCAACATGCCGGCCAGGTCGGTGGTGCTGGAGAAGCTGGTCAAGTGGAACGGCGAGCAGCACGCCGACATCACCCCCGGCGAGTACACGCAGCTCACCGGACGGGCCGGACGCCGGGGCATCGACGTCGAGGGGCATGCGGCGGTGCTGTGGCAGCGCGGCATGGACCCGCAGGCCCTGGCGGGGCTGGCGGGGACGCGTACGTATCCGCTGCGCTCCAGCTTCAAGCCGTCGTACAACATGGCGGTCAACCTGGTGCAGCAGTTCGGGCGGCACCGCTCCAGAGAGCTGCTGGAGACGTCGTTCGCACAGTTCCAGGCGGACAAGTCGGTCGTCGGCATCTCCAAGCAGGTGCAGCGCAACGAGGAGGGCCTGGAGGGCTACCAGCAGGGCATGACCTGCCACCTCGGGGACTTCGAGGAGTACGCGGCCATGCGCCGCGGCCTCAAGGACCGCGAGACCGAGCTGGCCAAGCAGGGCGCCGCGCAGCGGCGGGCGGCGGCGGCCGACTCGCTGGAGAAGCTGAAGGTCGGCGACGTGATCCACGTGCCGACGGGGAAGTTCGCGGGGCTGGCGCTCGTGCTGGACCCCGGTGTTCCGGCGGGGCGCACCAACGGTCACCGGCGGGGCTTCGAGCACCACGACGGGCCGCGCCCGCTGGTGCTCACCGCCGAACGGCAGGTCAAGCGGCTCGCGGAGATCGACTTCCCGGTGCCGGTGGAGGCGCTGGAGCGGATGCGCATCCCGAAGTCGTTCAATCCGAGATCGCCGCAGTCGCGCCGTGACCTGGCGTCGCAGTTGCGGACCAAGGCAGGGCACATCGCGCCCGAGCGGCACCGCAAGGGGCGGGCGGCGGCGGCCGACGACCGGGAGATCGCCCGGCTGCGGACCGCGCTGCGCGCCCACCCCTGTCACGGGTGCGACGAGCGTGAGGACCACGCCCGGTGGGCGGAGCGGTACTACCGGCTCCAGCGCGACACACGGCAGTTGGAGCAGCGCATCGAGGGCCGGACGAACACCATCGCCCGCACCTTCGACCGCATCTACGCGCTGCTGACCGAGCTGGACTACCTGCGCGGCGACGAGGCCACCGAGCACGGGAAGCGGCTGGCCCGGTTGTACGGGGAGCTGGACCTGCTGGCGTCGGAGTGTCTGCGCGACGGTGTGTGGGAGGGCCTGAGCCCCGCCGAACTGGCCGCGTGCGTCTCGGCGTTGGTGTACGAGGCCAGGCAGTCGGACGACGCGGTGGCGCCCAAGGTTCCGGGCGGGGCGGCCAAGGAGGCGCTCGGCGAGATGGTCCGCATCTGGGGGCGGCTGGACGCCCTGGAGGAGGACCACCGGATCAACCAGACCGAGGGCGTCGGCCAGCGCGAGCCCGACCTCGGGTTCGCCTGGGCGGTGTACATGTGGGCCTCCGGCAAGGGGCTCGACGAGGTGCTGCGGGAGGCGGAGATGCCCGCCGGTGACTTCGTGCGCTGGTGCAAGCAGGTCATCGACGTGCTCGGGCAGGTCGCGGCGGCGGCTCCCGCGTCGAGCGGGGGCAGCACGGTGGCGAAGAACGCGCGCAAGGCCGTGGACGCGGTGTTGCGGGGCGTGGTGGCGTACAGCTCGGTGGGCTGACGCGTCTGCGCGGTGGGGCCCCGGCCGGGATCATTCCGGCCGGGGCCCTTCGTCATGGGCCGGTGGCCCAGCCCTGGGGGTCGGTCCAGGCCTGGAGGGTGCGGCGGGACGCGAAGCGGTGCTGGATGCCCGTGAAAGGGTCGGTGAACTCCAGTGAGCGGGCGAGGAGTTGGAGGGGTTTCGTGAAATCGTCCGGGGCCGGGTCGGTGAGGGTGGGGAAGTAGGGGTCGCCGAGGATCGGGAGGCCCAGGGCGTTCATGTGGACGCGGAGCTGGTGGGTGCGGCCGGTGTGCGGGATGAGGCGGTAGCGGGCCAACGTGCCCTGCTGGTCGAGGAGTTCGACGCGGCTCTCGCTGTTGGGCTCGCCCGGGACTTCGCGGGCGGCGATGATGCCGGGGGTCTTCTCGATGCGGCTGCGGAGGGTGCGGGGGAGGGCGAGGCCCGGTTCGTACGCGGCCAACGCCTCGTACTCCTTGTGGACATGGCGGTCGCGGAAGAGGTTCTGGTACGCGCCCCGGGCCGTCGGGTCGACCACGAAGAGGACCAGGCCTGCGGTGAGCCGGTCCAGGCGGTGCGCCGGGGTGAGGTCGGGGAGGTCCAGGTCGTGGCGCAGGCGGGCGAGTGCGGTCTGCGTGATGTGGGTGCCGCGGGGGGTGGTGGCCAGGAAGTGCGGCTTGTCGGCGACCAGGATGCGGTCGTCCCGGTGGACGACATCGATCGGGTACGGGACGGGGGGCTCCGGCGGGAGGTCGCGGTGGAACCAGAGGTGGAGGCCGGGGGTGTAGGGGGCGTCCGGGGGGAGCGGGGTGCCGTCGGCGGTGACGAAGGCGCCGGCGGCGAGCATGCGGTCGATGGTGGCGGGGCCGGCGGCGGCGAGCCGTTCGAGGAGGTAGGCGTGGACGGTGGGCGGGGTGTCGTCCTGCGCGGGCGGGAGCTTCAAGTGGACGGGGGCGATGCCGAGGTGCTGGGGGAGCGGGGAGGGGGGTGTGGTGCGGGGGCGGGGTCTGCGGGTCATGGTGGGGCAAGGGTATGGGGGCGGGGTGGGGGTGCCTCCGGGGGCTCCGTGGGTCGTGGTCCCGGGCGGGCCCTGTGCGCGTCCCGGGCCCCGGCCCGTATCCCGGCGTCGGGTGCGTTCGGGCTTGCCGCGCCTGGGCAAGGGGCCCCAGCCCCGCCCCTTCACCTCAACCCGCGGGGCAATTGCACGGTTTGCGTGCGGATGATTCGTGGTTGCTCGCGCAGTTCCTCGCGCCCCTAGAGGGGCGCTTGCCAGAGGGAGAGGGCCAGGTGGTGGAGGTCGGGGAGGTGCAGGGGGGCGGTGGCGGAGCCGGGGAGGGGGACGTGGAGGGGGGTTGTCCAGCGGGGTGGGATGGCGGTGGGACCGTAGGCGGCGCCCGCGAGGGCGCCGGTGACGGCTGCCACCGTGTCCGTGTCGCCGCCCAGGTCGATGGCCTCGGCGAGGGCGTCCTCGAAGGTGGACGTCGTGCGCAGGGCCCAGAGGGCCGAGCCGAGGCAGGGCCAGACCGCGCCGTTGAACTCCGTGGCCAGGCCCGGGTGCCAGTCCGGGGCCAGGACCGTCGCCCAGCGGTCGCGGTGGTCAGGGTGGACCTCGGCGAGGGCGGCGGGTACGGCCTCCAGGATGGTGGCGGGGGTGGTGTCCTTCGAGGTCAGGGCCGTACGGATCAGGTCGTGGAAGATCGCCGTGCCCTCCCAGGCCGCCCGGTCGCCGTGCGTCAGGGCGGCGATACGGCGGGCCGCGTCCATGCTCGTACGACGCTCCGTGCGGGCGAAGTACACCGCCGAGGTGGCCGCGCGCATCAGGGAGCCGTTGCCCGCCGCGTACATGTTCACCTGGAAGTGGATCGCGGCGGCCAGGTCCCAGGGGTGGCCGTTGGTGAGGACGTCCTCGGTCTGGAGGCCGATGTCCTTGGGGTCGGACACCGCCCAGCGCTGGAAGCGGGCGAAGACGTCGGGCAGGTCGAGGCCGGAGCGGGCGAGGAGCGATTGGCCGACCAGGACGGCCATTTGGGTGTCGTCGGTGGCCTCGCCCGGGTCCCAGCCGCCACCGCCGCACATCTCGCCCGTACCGTCGCCGAACCGCGCACGGAACGCGCCCCCGAGCTGGAACTCGAAGGGCGCGCCCAGTGCGTCGCCGACCGCGGAGCCGACGATCGTGCCGATTGCCCTGCTCGCCCCGGGAGTTGAGTGGTCCTGGTAGTCCATGGGGCGAGCGTACGGGCGGGGGGTCAGGCCTTCGGCATCAGGACCGTGTCGACGATGTAGACCGTGGCGTTGGCGGTGGGGACGTTGCCGCAGACCACCGACGAGGCGTTGTTGACCTTGTAGGACTCGCCGGAGCCTGCCGTGGTCAGGGTGGACTTCTGGAGGGTCGGGTAGGTGCCCGCCTCCAGCTGCTTCGGGGCCAGCTTCTGGCCGACCACGTGGTAGGTGAGGATGCTGGTCAGCTTGGCCTTGTCGGCGAGGACCGCGTCCAGGTCGGCCTTGGGGAGCTTGGCGAAGGCGTCGTTGGTCGGGGCGAACACCGTGATGTTCTGGGCGTTGTTGAGGGTGTCGACCAGGCCCGCCTTCTTCACGGCGGTGACCAGGGTCGACAGGGCCGGGTTGTGCGACGCGGCGGTGGCCACCGGGTCCTTGGCCATGCCGTCGAAGCTGCCTGCGCCCTCCTTCGGGACGCCCGCACAGGCCGGGCCGAAGGGGCCGCTCATCGCGGTCGCGTCGGACGGGGTGGAGGCCATGCTGGCCTCCTTCGTGGGGGTCGCCTTGGAGCCTGCGGTGTCGGAGGACTTGCCGCCGTCCGAGCAGCCGGTCAGGGCGAGGGGCAGGAGCGCGGCCGCGGAGACGGCGAGGGCGGCGCGGCGGGCGAAGGCGGTGCGGGTGGTGCTCATGGCGTTCTCCTTGAGTGGTGCGTGAGTTGGGGGGTGTGGGTTGTGGGGTGTGGTTCGGGGGTGGGGGTGTCAGGTCACGGCGACCACCACCGAGTGCAGGCCCGTCGCGCCGTCGGGGACCGTCCCGACCCGGCGCTCCGTCTGGGTGTCGCCCTCGCGGTCCGTCGCGCGGACTTCGAGGGAGTGGTTTCCGGGAGCGGCCTGCCACGGCCAGCTCCACTGCCGCCAGGTGTCGCGGCCGTTCTCGGCGGCGAGCGAGGCGTCCTGCCAGGGGCCGCCGTCCACCCGGACCTCGACCCGGGCGATCCCCCGGTGCTGCGCCCACGCCACCCCGGCGACCATCACCCGGCCCGCCTTCGGCGAGGCGAACGGGCGCGGGGTGTCGATCCGCGACTGCGTCTTGATCGGCGCCTCGCGGGCCCAGTCGCGGCGCACCCAGTACGCGTCGAACGCGTCGAAGGTGGTGAGTTCGAGGTCGCGGAGCCATTTGCAGGCCGATACGTAGCCGTACAGACCGGGGACGAGCATCCGTACCGGGAAGCCGTGGTCGAAGGGGAGGGGCTCGCCGTTCATGCCGACGGCGAGGAGGGCGTCGCGGCCGTCCAGCACCGTCTCGACGGGTGAGCCGAGCGTCATGCCGTCGACCGAGCGGGCGACCAGCTGGTCGGCGGGGCCGCCCTGCGACGGCGGTCGCACCCCCGCCTCGCGCAGCAGGTCGGCGAGGCGGACGCCCAGCCAGCGGGCGTTGCCGACGTACGGGCCGCCGACCTGGTTGGAGACGCAGGTCAGGGTGATGTCGCGCTCGATCAGGGGGCGGCGGAGAAGGTCTTCGTAGGTGTACGTGAGGGACTTGGCGATGCCGAGGCCGTGCAGGGTGAGGCGCCAGCGGGCGGGGTCGGGGCGGGGCACCACCAGGGCGGTGTCGACGCGGTAGAAGTCGCGGTTGGGGGTGGTCAGGGGGCTCAGGCCGGGGACGCGGAGCTCGGCTCCTGCGGGGACCGGACGGGCCGGGTCGGCGGGGGAGGGGAGGGTGATGCGGCTGCGGGCCGCGGCGGCGTCGGCCTGGCGGCCGGAGTTCAGGTGGCGGCCGAGGAGGCCTGCGCCGGCCGATGCGGCGAGGGTGGTGGTGGCGGTGAGGACGAAGGCGCGCCGGTTGAAGGGGTGGGGGGTGGGCGGCTGCCCGGCCGGGGTGCTGCCTGCGGGGGTGTCGGGGGTGTCGGGGTGGTCGGTGGCACCGGTGCCTTCGGGAGCGTCGGTACGGCTCGGCTCCGAGGCGGCGGGCAGGGGCGGCGGCGAGGGCTGGGCGGCGTCGAGGGGTGCGGGCGGGCCAGGGGGGCGCGTCCGGTGCTGAGCCGTTCCGCCCGTGCCCGCCCGTTCCGCCCCTGGCGGAACCCGCGCCCACGGGCTGGCGGGATCGGGGTGGGCCGGGCCGGCGGCGTCGGGGTGGGCCGGAGCGGGGCCGGGTGTGGGGGTTCCGTGGGGGTGCATGTTGCGGGGTTGAGGGGTTTCGGGGTGAGTGGAGGCGGGGTCCGTGGAGTCCCGCGCCCGCTCGTGGGTGGCGGCGGCCGGGAGGTGTTCCTCCCACGTGCTCCCGGCCGCCTCGGACCGGGCCGGGGCCGAGTCCGGGGAGCCCACGTTCCCCGGGGTGGCGTCCGGTCCGGCCCAGGGCTCCGTGTCCGTCTCCTCAGCCGCGGGAGACGGGCGCGTGCCCGGCTTGGGGGCGGGTGTCCGTCCGGCGACCCGCTGTGAGGTGAGCAGGAGCAGCACCCCCGTGCCCGCCGCCCCGCCCAGCAGTGACGGCAGTGCGTCCAGGGGGAGGCCCTCCGGGCGGGACACCGCCGCCCAGGCGCCGAGGGCGCCGAAGGCGAAGACGAGCAGGGCCGCGATGCGGCGGTGGCGGGCCGACAGGAGCCCGACCGCCAGCGCGAACACCGCCAGCAGCGCCAGGATGCCCAGCTGGAGGACCAGCTTGTCGGCGGTGCCGAAGGTGCGGACCGCGAAGTCCTTCACCGCGGCGGGGGTGCGGTCCACGACCGCACCGCCCACCGCCGTCACCGGTCCGGCCTCGGGTCGTACCGCCGCGGCCGCCAGTTCGGCGGTGCACAGCGACGCGAAGGCGGCGATGAGACCGCCGGCCGCGTTTGCGATGGTGCGTGCTTTTCCGCTCACGCAAGAGGTTCGGGGCGGGAGGGGTGGCCGGATTGGTCGAAAGGTTCTCTTCATTCTTTCGGGGGGCGGACCAATCCACCGGGCCCTCGGCTACGAAGAAGGGGTGCGAGCCGTAGACAGGAGGAGGACTTATGTCAGGCGCTGGGGCGGGGTCACAGGGGTCACAGGGGTCAGCGTGGTCGGGGCGAGGGGTGCGGACCGCCGTGATCGGTGGCGGTGTCGCCGGACTCACCGCCGCACACGTCCTCTCCCGCGCGCACCACGTCACCCTGTACGACGCCGAGCCCCGCCTCGGCGGGCACGCCCACACCCACGACGTGCCGTCCGCCGACGGGCGCGTCCACCGGGTCGACTCCGGGTTCATCGTCCACAACAGGCGTACGTACCCGCATCTGCTGAGGCTCTTCGGGGAACTCGGGGTGGCGACCCAGGAGTCCGAGATGAGCATGTCCGTACGGTGCGAGGGCTGCGGTCTGGAGTACGCCGGAGCGCGCGGGCCGGGCGGTCTGTTCGCGCAGCCGCGCAACGCCGCCCGGCCCGCCTACCTGCGGATGCTCGCCGAAGTGCCGCTCTTCCACCGCCGGGCACGGCAGTTGATGGAGCAGGAGGGGCATGGAGGGCTGACGCTGGGGGAGTTCGTGCGGCGCGGGCGCTTCTCCGCGTACTTCGTCGCGCACTTCCTCACCCCGCTCGTCTCCGCCGTCTGGTCCTGCGACCCGGCCACCTCGCTGCGCTACCCGGCCCGCTACCTGTTCCGGTTCCTGGCCCACCACGGGATGCTGTCCGTCGGCGGCTCGCCCGCCTGGCGGACCGTCGTCGGCGGGTCGCGGGAGTACGTCGAACGGGCCGCCAAGCAGCTCCACGCCGTGCACACCGCCACCCCCGTACGGGCCCTGCGCCGCCACGCCGACGGCGTCGAGGTCACCGGCGAGGACGGCACCACCCTCCCGTACGACCGCGTCGTCGTCGCCGTCCACCCCGACCAGGCACTGCGGCTGCTCGCCGACGCCACCGAGGCCGAACGCCGAGTGCTCGGCGCGTTCCGCTACTCCCGCAACCCGACCCTCCTGCACACCGACACCCGCGTCCTGCCGCGCAGCCCGCGCGCCCGCGCGTCCTGGAACTACCTGATGCCCTCGTGCACCTCGGGCTCCGACCGGGTCCGCGTCAGTTACGACATGAACCGCCTCCAGCGCCTGGACTCCCCCGAGCGGTACGTCGTCACCCTCGGCGGCGAGGACCTCGTCGACCCGGAGCGCGTCGTGGCCCGCATGGTGTACGAACACCCCGTCTACACACCCGAATCCGTCGCCGCCCAGGCCGAGTTGCCCACCCTCAACACCCCCACCACCGTCTACGCCGGGGCGTACCACGGCTGGGGCTTCCACGAGGACGGCTGCCGCTCCGGCGTCGACGCGGCCGCCGCACTGGGGGTGGACTGGTGATACGCACCGGAGCCGCGACCCGGGCGGACGCCCCCGCCCTCTACCTGTGCACCGTCGCGCACGCCCGCACCGCCCCCCTGCGCCACACCGTCCGCCACCGCACCTACCTGTGGTACGTCGACCCCGACGCGCCGCCCCGACTGCCGCGCGCGGTGCGGTCGTTGGCCCGGTTCGACGCACGCGACCACTTCGGCGGCACCGCACCCACCATCCGCGCCGGACTGGAGTCCTTCCTCGCCGCCCGCGGCATCGACCTGGAGGGCGGCAGGGTCACCATGCTCGGCCACGCCCGCGTCCTCGGGTACGTCTTCAACCCGCTCACCCTGTACTGGTGCCACGGGCCCGGCGGCGAGCTGCAGTGCGTGGTCGCCGAGGTCCACAACACGTACGGCGAACGCCACTGCTACCTGTTGCGGACCGGCGGCGATGCCGGTCAACTTACCCGCGTGGCAAAGGAGTTCTACGTCTCGCCGTTCTTCCCGGTCGACGGCGACTACCGGATGCGGCTGCCCGAACCCGGCGAACGGCTGGGCGTGACCATCCAGTTGGAGCGCGACGGCGGCCGCCCCTTCACCGCGACCGTGCGCGGCGTCCGCAGGCCCGCCACCACGGGCGCACTGCTGCGCATTGCGGTCCGCCACCCCCTGTCCACCCTCGCGGTGTCCGCCGCGATCCGGGTGCACGGCGTCCTGCTGTTCCTGCGCGGGCTGCCGGTGCGGCCCCGTCCCCGTCATCAACCCCAGGAGGGTGTCCAATGAGCGTGTCCGTATCCCCGTCGGCCCGTCCCGCCGGAGCCGCCCCGCTTCCCGCGGTGGCCCACCCCGTGGACGCCGCCCGCTGGCCCGACGTCGCCCGGCTGCCGAAGGCGTCCGCGGCCCGCACCGCCGTCGCCCGGGGCATCGTGCGGCACGCGCTGGCCGGGCTGCCGCTGACGGTGAAGTTCCGGGGCGGGAAGACACTGGGCACCGGCGGGCCCGTGATGCGGGTGTACGACCCGGCCGCCCTGTACCGGCGGATCGGCGCGGGCGGCCTGATCGGCTTCGGCGAGGCGTACATGGCGGGCGAGTGGACGGCCGAGGACCTGGTCGGCGTGCTCACCGTACTCGCCGACAACGCGGCCACCCTGGTGCCGCCCGCCCTCCAACGCCTGCGCGGCGTCTGGGCGGTGAAGCAGCCGCAGGCCCGCCGCAACACCGTCGAGAACACCCGCGACAACATCAGCCACCACTACGACCTCTCCAACGACCTCTTCTCCCTCTTCCTCGACGACACCCTCACCTACTCCTCCGCCGTCTTCCGCACCTTCCCCGCCACCCACGAGCTGCTGCCGGCCGCCCAGCACCGCAAGATCGACCGCCTCCTCGACCTGGCCGAGGTGAAGGACGGCAGCGAGGTCCTCGAAATCGGCACCGGGTGGGGCGAGTTGGCGATCCGGGCGGCTGCGCGCGGCGCCCGCGTCACCACCGTCACCCTCTCCGTCGAGCAGCGCGAGCTGGCCCTGCGGCGCATCGCGGACGCCGGGTTCGCCGACCGGGTCACCGTCCTGCTGCGCGACTACCGCAAGGTCGAGGGCACCTACGACGCCGTCGTCAGCGTCGAGATGATCGAGGCCGTCGGCGAGGAGTTCTGGCCCGCCTACTTCGCCACCCTGGAGCGCCGTCTCGCCCCCGGCGGGAAGATCGCGCTCCAGGCGATCACCATGCCCGACGACCGGCTGCGGGCCAGCAGCACGACGTACACCTGGATCCAGAAGTACGTCTTCCCGGGCGGCCTGATCCCCTCGGTGGAGGCCGTCGAGCGCACCACCGCCGCGCACACCGGGCTCACCGTCACCCGCGACGACGGCTTCGGCGTGCACTACGCGGAGACGCTGCGGCTGTGGCGGGCCCGCTTCGAGGCCCGCGCGGACGAGGTGGAGGCCCTCGGCTTCGACACCACGTTCCGCCGCATGTGGTCGTTCTACCTCGCCTACTCGGAGGCCGGGTTCCGCTCCGGATACCTCGACGTACGGCAGTTGCAGCTCACCGGAAAGGGCACCCGATGAAGGGCACAGGAGTCGCCGGACGGCTCGCCGACGAGGCGCAGCACCTGCTTGGCGGGCCGCTCCCGCTGCGGCTGCGCGCCTGGGACGGCAGCGAGGCCGGACCGCAGGGGGACGGTCCTGTGGTGGTCCTCAGGTCGCGGCGGGCGCTGCGCCACCTGCTGTGGCAGCCCGGCGAACTCGGGCTCGCCCGCGCCTACGTCACCGGCGCCCTCGACGTGGACGGCGACCTCGCGGACGGCCTCGGCCGGATCTGGGAGGCCTTCCGCGCCCAACGGCTGCGGCCGCCGAGGCTGAGCGTCACAGACCGGGCGCGGGCCGCCCGTACGGCACTGCGGATCGGTGCGGTCGGACCCCGGCCGCCCGTGCCCCGGTCGGAGGCCCGGCTCGGCGGCACCCTGCACAGCAAGAGCCGCGACCGGGCCGCCATCAGCCACCACTACGACCTCTCCAACGCCTTCTACTCCCTGCTCCTCGACGAGACGATGGCGTACTCCTGCGGCTACTGGACCAGCACCGAGGACGGCTATGGGGCCGTCGACGCCCAGCGCGACAAACTGGAGCTGATCTGCCGCAAGCTGCGGCTGGAGCCCGGAGCCCGCCTGCTCGACGTCGGCTGCGGCTGGGGTTCGCTGACGCTGTACGCCGCCGAGAAACACGGGGTGCACGTCACCGCCGTCACCCTCGCCGCCGAACAGGCCGCGCACGTGCGCGAGCAGGTGGCCGCACGCGGGCTCGGCGACCGGGTGGAGGTGCGGTGCCGCCACTACCGGGACATCGCCGACGGGCACGGGACGTACGACGCGGTGGCGACCGTGGAGATGGGCGAACACGTCGGCGACGCCGAATACCCCGGATTCGCCCGGCAGTTGCACACGATGCTGCGCCCGCGCGGCAGGCTGCTCGTGCAGCAGATGTCGCGCGGCCGGGTCGCACCCGGGGGCGGTGCGTTCATCGAGTCGTACATCGCACCCGACATGCACATGCGGCCCCTCGGCGAGACCGTCACCCTCCTGGAGGGCGCGGGCCTCGAAGTGCGGCACGTGCAGTCGCTGCGCGAGCACTACGTCCGCACGGTCGCAGCCTGGCACCGGACGCTGGAGGACCGCTGGCCGGACTTCGTCGCGCTGGTCGGCGAGGAGGTCGCACGGGTGTGGCGGCTGTACCTGGTCGGGGGCGCGCTGGCGTTCGCGGAGGGACGGATGGGCGTGGACCAGATCCTCGCGGTGCGGCAGGACGCGCACGGGCACAGCGGGGTCGACGAGGAGGAGCGGTACGCATGAACGGATTTCCGTGGGGCGACTGGGCGGCGGGACTCGGCTGGGCGGCGGGGGCGGCGCTCGCCGTGATGCTGGTGACGTTCGCGATCGCCGTACGGATCGGGCTGCACCGGGTGGTCGACGCGGCGTGGGGGGTGGGGTTCGCGGCGGTCGCGGCCGTCTCGTACGTCGTCTCCGGCGCTTCGGCCGGCGACGACGGGCGGCGGCTGGTGATCCTGGCCCTGACCTGTGTGTGGGGCCTGCGGCTCGCGCTGCACATCGCGTGGCGCGGCCGCGGGCACGGCGAGGACCCGCGCTACGAGAAGATGCTGAGCAAGGCCCCCGAGGGGCGGCGGAACCGGTACGCGTTCCGGATGGTGTACCTGCTCCAAGGGGCCCTGGTGTGGCTGGTGTCGCTGCCGGTGCAGGCGGGGATGTACGCGCCCGGGGCGATCGGGTGGGTCGGCTGGGCCGGATGTGCGCTGTGGGCCGTGGGCCTGTACTTCGAGGCGGTCGGCGACCGGCAGATGGCCCGGTTCAAGGCCGACCCCGCGAACAAGGGGAAGATCATGGACCGGGGCCTGTGGTCCCTGACCCGGCACCCCAACTACTTCGGCGACTTCTGCGTCTGGTGGGGCATCTTCCTTGTCGCGGCCGGGAGTTGGGGAGTGGCGGGGCTGACCGTGGTCGGGCCGCTGGTGATGAGCTACCTGCTGATCTGGGGGAGCGGGAAACGGCTGCTGGAGCGGAGCATGGCGCAGCGGCCGGGGTTTCGGGAGTACGCGGCGCGGACGAACGGGTTCTTCCCGTGGGCACCGAGGAAGTGATCACGGGCGGGGCGGTGGTCAGGGGGCGGGCGGCGATCAGGGGGCGGGCGGTGGTCAGGCGGCGGGGTCGACGCCCTCACCGAGCCGGTAGCCGACGCCGGGCACCGTGTGGATGGCCCACGGGCGGCCGAGCCGCTTGCGCAGGGTCGAGATGGTGATGCGTACGGCATTGGTGAACGGGTCGGCGTTCTCGTCCCACGCCTTCTCCAGCAGCAGCTCCGCGCTGACCACCCCGCCCCGGGCGGCCATCAGCACCTCCAGCACCGCGAACTGCTTGCGGGTGAGCGAGATGTAGCGGCCCGCCCGGAACACTTCCCGCCGGAACGGATCCAGCCGCAGGTCCCCGCACTCCAGCACCGGCGGCGTGCTCTCCTTGGGACGGCGCGCCAGCGAGCGCAGGCGTACGACCAGTTCCTTCAGGTCGAAGGGCTTGGTGAGGTAGTCGTCCGCGCCGAGCTCGAACCCGGTGACCTTCTCGTCCAGGTGCGCCGCCGCCGTCAGCATCAGCACCCGGCAGCCGAGACCGCGCGCCACGATCGTGCGGCACACGTCGTCGCCGTGCGTGCCGGGGATGTCGCGGTCCAGGACGACCACGTCGTACGTGTGCACGTCGAGGCGCTCCAGGGCCGTGTCGCCGTCGCCCGCGATGTCGGAGGCGATGGCCTCCAGGCGCAGCCCCGCCTGCACCGCCTCCGCGAGATACGGCTCGTCCTCGACAATCAGCACCCGCATCGGCGGCCTTTCCTCGGTCTGCGCGCTCCGGGCCATTCAACGACACCGGGCCTATCGAAAACGTATCGGGAATCCGAAACGTCCCGACAACACCGGCACGACTGCACTGACGACATGGAGGCATACGACGACGGATCGACGGAGGGCACCATGCGGGAAACCGGGCGGAGGGGGTCGGCGACGGGCTGGGCGGTGGCCGGCGGGCTGGCCCTGGTGGCGGCGCTGGGCGTGACCGGGGCGGTGGCCCTCACGGGAGGCTCCGGGGACGGTACGGGGGCGCGGGAGGAGGCGGTCGCGGCCCCGCCCCGGCGCACGGACCCCGGTGTCCCACCGGCGAATCCCGGCGCGCCCAACGGTGACGGCGCGGCGGACACGGGCGACGGGTCCATACCCTCGGCCCGCCAGCTCACCCCCTTCGACACCGGGCACGCCGCGCTGCGCCGACTGGACCCGGCGCTGCTGAAGGCGGTGCAGGCGGCGGCGAAGGACGCCAAGGAGGAGGGGGTCGACTTCTTCGTGACGTCGGGGTGGCGCAGCAGGGGGTACCAGCAGCGGCTGCTCGACGAGGGCGTGGAGAAGTACGGGAGCCTGGCGGAGGCACGGAAGTTCGTGGAGACGCCGGACGGGTCGCAGCATGTGACGGGGCGGGCGATCGACATCGGGTCGGCGGATGCGGATCGGTGGCTGATCAGGGAGGGGGCGCGGTACGGGCTGTGCCAGATCTATGCGAACGAGCTGTGGCACTTTGAGCTGAGGGAGGGGAAGTGCCCGGTGCTGCTGAGGGATGCGTCGCGGTAGGGCGCGGGGATGGCTGCCCGGAGGGCATGCCATCAGGGGCGCGGGGAACTGCGCGACCAGCCACGACGCACCTGCACAGGACCGAGACCACGACGCACCCGCACAGGACAGAGACCACCACGCCCCCGCACAGGACCGAGACCAAACCGCCCCGCACGTTCAGCCGCGGGCCGACTCGAAGCGGGCCCGGCCCTCCGCCAGGTCCACGATCGGGTCGGGATAGTCGAGGCGGGCCCGCCCCTCGAAGTGCCAGGGCTGGTGGACGGACGACCCCGGCACGGAGGCCAGTTCCGGCACCCACCTGCGGACGTAATCCCCGTGCGGGTCGAACCGCTTGGCCTGGGCGAGGGGGTTGAGGATGCGGTTGGGGCGGGTGTCGGTGCCCGTGCCCGCCGCCCACTGCCAGTTGAGCTGGTTGTTCGCCACGTCCCCGTCGACCAGGAGGGACAGGAAGTGCCGGGCGCCGACCCGCCAGTCCACGTACAGCGTCTTGGTCAGGAAGCTGGCGACCAGCAGACGCCCCCGGTTGTGCATCCACCCCTCGTGCGCGAGCTGCCGCATCGCCGCGTCGACGACCGGATAGCCGGTCAGCCCCGCCTTCCAGGCCTCGATCTCCCGGGCGTTCGCACGCCAGCGATCGTGCCGGTCGCGGTAGTCGCTCCACGCGGCCGCCGGTCGCGCGGCGAGGACCTGGTGGTGGAAGTCCCGCCAGGCCAACTGCCGTACGAACGCCTGCGCCCCCGCATCCCCCTTCTGCCGCGCCCGGTGCACCACCTCCACCGGCGAGAGCGCGCCGAAGTGCAAGAAGGGAGAGAGGCGGCTGGTGGCGTCGCCCGGCAGGTCGTCGTGGCGGTCCTCGTACGCCGCGACGTCCTGGGCCAGCCACCCGGAGAGCCGCTTGCGGCCCGCCCGCTCGCCGCCTTGGGCCAGCCCCGGCGAGGTGTCCCGCACCGCGTCCCGGGCGGGCAGCGGGTCGCCCGCCACCCACTCCGGCACCCGCACCACCCTGGGCGCTGCCAGCACCGCACGCGGCTCGGCCGCCTCCCACCTGCGGTGATACGGAGTGAACACGGCGAAGTGATCACGCCCGGAACCGGACGGCACCTCCGCCCCCGGCGGCAGCACCGTGACCACCGCGTCGTGGACGGTCAGCCCGCACCCCTGCCCGGCGAGCGCCTCGCGCAGCCGCTCCTCGCGACGCTGGGCGTATCCGCTGACCCCGCCCGCCACGTGCACCGCCACCGCGCCCGTCTCGGCGACCAGGCGGGCCACCTCGTCGACGACATCTCCGGTACGGATCACCAGGCGTCCCCCGCGTTCGCGCAGGGCGGCGTCCAGGTCGGCCAGGCAGTCGGCGAGGAAGGCCCGCCGGTTCGGCGCGGTGAAGCCGGTCCGCCGCACCCCGTCGTCCAGCACGAACAGCGGAACCACCTCGTCCGCCCCGCGCAGCGCCGCCCGCAGCACGGGCTGGTCGTGGATGCGCAGGTCGGAGGTGAACAGGGCGACGGCGACAGAAGCCTCGCGGGTGGTGCGGGTCATGCGGGGAACTCCATGAGGGCGACGGGGTCGGAGGTGGGTGCGGGCGAGCCGCCGGTCGGCTCCACGGTGATGCCCATGCCGGAGGCCTTGCCGACCGGGCCGTTGAGCAGGACCGCGCCGGTGGAGGCCGCCGGGTCCATCAGGCCCGCCGAGCGCATCGTCCCGGCGTCGTTGAACCAGAGCTGGTAGACCTTGCCCGCCGGGGGAGTGGGCATGCCGGAGGCCACGAACGCGGCCCGGTCGCGGCTGCGCGAGACGACCACCGTCGCCGAGGCCCCGGCCCCGACCCTGCCGGTGGACGCCTTCGCGTCCGGCGCGGCGAGGACCGCCGCCAGTGCCTCGGTCTGCTGCTGCGCGGCCTGTGCCTGCTGCTGGGCGTCCTGGGCCACCTGGTGCTGCCAGACGGCGATCCCGCCGAAGGCGGCCGCAGCGGCCAGGCACGCGGCGAGGGCGAAGCGGGTCGCGGCCCGCCCGTACCTTCCCCGCACCCGCCCCTGACGTACCGTCAACGGACCCTCCTGGCGCTCGGTGGTGATGCGGCGCAGCACCTCCGCCTTCATCCGCTCCGGCGGGTTCTCGGTCATCGCGCGACCCAACCGGGCGGCGGTGGCGGCGAGTTCGGCCACTTCCTGGGCGCAGGAGGGGCAGTCGGCCAGGTGGTGTTCGAAGGCGAGGCGCTCGTCCTCGGGGAGCGCGTGCAGCGCGTAGGCCCCGGTCAGCGTGTGCAGTTCGGCGGTGCTCATGCGCCCACTCCCAGGCAGTCGCGCAGCCGGATCAGTCCGTCGCGCATACGGGTCTTGACCGTCCCCAGGGGTACGGAGAGGAGTTCGGCGACCTCCCGGTAGGCGAGGCCGCGGTAGTACGCGAGGGTCACCGACTGGCGTTGCAGCTCGGTGAGGGTGCGCAGACAGCGGCGCACCTGCTCGCGCTCCAGCCGGGCCTCGACCTGCTCGGTCACCTCGTCGTACGCGGGGGTGCGGTCGAGCAGTGCGGCCCGCTGCTCGCGGTCGGCGGACGCCTGCGCGGACCGCACCCGGTCGACGGCGCGGCGGTGCGCGAGGGTGAGGACCCAGGTCATGCCGCTGCCCCGGGACGGCTGGTAGCGGGCGGCGGTGCGCCACACCTCCACCAGCACCTCCTGGGCGACCTCTTCGGACTGCGCCGGATCGCGCAGCACACTGCGCACCAGTCCCAGTACCGGCCCGCTGACCAGGTCGTACACCCGGCCGAAGGCCTCCTGGTCGCCCCTGGCCACCCGGCCGATGAGCTCCTGGAGCCCGTCGGGCCCCGGGGCGGGCGTCCCTTGGACGTGGACGGCTTCTTTCACGCGGGTTTCCTTCGCTGGCGGCGGGGCGGGCGGTCGGCTCCCCACGGTCCCACCGGATATTCGGAGACCGGGGACCCGCGGATTGGTGTCGCCGTCCGGGTTTCTCACCCGCCTGCCCCGAAGGGCCTTCCGTACTAGGCGGAGATACGGACCGCTTCCGGCCGGTCCTTGGCCGTACGGGCCGAGTGGACCGCCCGGACGGCGAGCAGGACAAGCACTCCGAAGGGCGACAGCAGGACGGTGAGGACCAGCAACGGGCCCGTCACCAGCGGGTGCAGCCCCATCCGCCGCGCCTGAAGGAACATCCACTGCCCGATCAAGAGGTCCCAGGCGATGACCTGCGCCCAGATCGCCCCGGCGCCGTTCGCCAGGACCGTCAGCTCGCGGAACCCGTCCAGGCTCGGGCCGCTCACGGCCGCCCACAGTTCCGGGAGGACCGGGACCGCCAGGCCCAGGTACACGGCGAGGATCGGCAGCACGGTGTACGGCGACCGCGCGATCCGCACGGTCCACGCCCAGCGCGGGGCGAAGACCATCAACAGCCAGACGGGGGCGGCCAGGTAGAAGCTGAGGTCGAAGAGGAAGCCGGTCATGCCGCGAGCTCCTTGTCGTGCCGGCCCGGCTGATCGGGCCGCTGACGGTGTACGGGCCGGGCGCGCAGCGCGAGCAGCACACCGGCGGCGGTCGCGGCCACCAGCACGCCCGCCGCGACGAGCGTCGTGGCGTCCGGGCTCACGAGCGCCTGCCCGCGCAGGGCCTGCCAGGTGACCAGGCCGAGGAGCGCCGCGTACGAGGCGGCGGCGACGGCGGTCAGCCGCAGCCGGACGACGGGGTCGGCGAGCCGGGCGACGCGCGGAGCCAGCGCGAGGAGCAACAGAGCCAGCAGTGGCAGCAGTTGCAGCGAGTGCATGCCGACGAAGTGCGGTATGCGCAGGTCGCCGCCGGTGGTGGCCCAGCCGGTCACCGGCATGGCCGGGCCGCCGTCGGCGACGCCGACCCCGTGCGCCCCGGCGGTGTCGGTGATCCCGGCCTTCAGCTGGGCATCGGTGGGCTGCGTCATCAGGAAGCCGAGCCCGGTCCCGGCGAGGGCGAGCACCGCACCCGCCTTCACGGCCAGGGAGGTCGCACGCTCCAGGATCTTCGCCCGCAGCAGGAGTACGGCTATCACCAGACTCCCCAGCCACAGCACCACCACGGTGAGGCCCATGGCGGCGAACACGGCGGCGTCGAAGCCGGTTTCGAGGTTGAAGTGGCTGCGCCTGCCGCGGGCGGCCTGCCCCGCTATCAGCACCATCTCGCCGAGACTCGCGACGGTGACGACCACGCCGGCCCACTTCCCGACCGTGGCCGCCCGCCCCTGGGGCAGCAGCGACAGCATCCAGGCCAGCGAAAGACCGTACGCGGCGAACGACACGGAGAACTTGAACGGCTTGAACCAGACCGGCGAGCCGAGGACCGTGCGGTCGTCGACCACCAGCCCGATGCCGGTTAATACGGTGGAGGCGATCATCAGGATCGAGAAGACCACCAGAGGACGGTGCCAGGTACGCCAGGCGGCAGGCATGAGAGACCCCCAACAAGGAATGGATAGTGGCACTAACCGCTATCGGATAGCTAAACTATCCATCCGTGCCCGTGAGTTGGCAAGGCCCTTCCTCGGACCGAAAGGTGAACAGGCAGTGCGCATAGGCGAGTTGAGCCGCAGGACCGGGGTGTCGGTCCCCACGATCAAGTTCTACGTCCGTGAAGGGCTGCTCCCGGCAGGGGAGTTGACCAGCCCGAACCAGGCGTCGTACGGGGACGGCCACGAGCGGCGGCTGCGCCTGATCCGCTCGATGCTGGGCGTGGGCGGCCTGTCGCTGGCCCGGATCGCGGAGATCCTGGCGGTGGTGGACGACACGTCGCAGCCGGTGTTCAAGCTGATGGGGGAGGTGGCCGGGACGGTGGCGGCACCGACCCTGGTCGGCAGCGGCGAACCCTCGGACGCGGCCCGCGCGTCGGTGGCCGCGCTGGGGGAGCGCCGGGGCTGGTACGTCCCCCCGGGCCACCCCGACGGCGACGCTCTCGCCCGCACGCTGACGGAGGCGGAACGCCTGGGCCACGAGGACTTCGCGGTGGCGCTGGACGCGTACGCGGAGGCGGCGGAGAAGGTGGCGGAGGCGGACCTGTCGTACGTGCGGGGGCTGGGGGCGCGGGACGACGTGCTGGAGGGGGTGGTGATCGGGATGATGCTGGGCGACGCGATGTTCGGGTCGCTGAGGCGGATCGCGCAGGCGGAGGAGACGGGCCGCATCTACGGCCGCGGCGAACAGGGCTGACCGCCCCGTCACGGGCGCGGGGCTGTCTCGCTGCGCGGCACCGCCGCGCTGGGCGCCCCTTCAGGGGCGCGGGGAACTGCGCGACCAGCCACCCACGCACCCGCACGGAACCGTGCAATGGCCCCGCGGGTTTAGGTGAAGGGGCGGGGCTGGGGACCCCCTTGCCCCGGCGGGGCAGAGCTGCGCCTGTCCGGCACCGGGAGGCGGCCCGGGGCCCTGGCGGTGACGTGCACCCGGTGTCGGGGCTGGGCCAGGGGCGGCACCCGGGCGGGCCGGGAGCGGGAGGGGCCGCCCCCTTGCCCGCCCGTCCCG
>NZ_JBIUXN010000038.1:0-49403 GCF_044744005.1 Streptomyces sp. NPDC087440
ACCCCCCCGCCACCTCAGCCCCCAGTTTGTGCCTCCCGGGGCCCGCCGGCCCCGCGCACATATTGTTTTCCCCCGGCCCCCTGTTCCTGGGGGGGGGGGGGGGGGGGGGGCCCCCCCCCCCCCCCCCCCACCCCGGTACGCGCCGAGGAGGACTACTCCTCCAACTCGCCGCTTCCGCTGGAGAACTGCGCCAGCCGGAAGATCACGAACTCGGCGGGCTTGACCGGCGCGATGCCGATCTCGCACACGACGCGGCCGACGTCCACCGACTCCGGCGGGTTGGTCTCCTCGTCGCACTTGACGTAGTACGCCTCGGTCGGGCTCTGCCCGAAGAGCGCGCCGCTGCGCCACTCGTTGACCAGGAACGCCGAGATGTTGCGGCGGATGCGGGCCCAGAGGTTGTGGTCGTTCGGCTCGAACACCACCCACTGGGTGCCGATCAGGATCGACTCCTCCAGGTAGTTGAAGTACCGGCGGACGTTCAGGTAGCGCCAGGCCGGGTCGGAGGAGAGGGTGCGGGCTCCCCAGACGCGGATGCCGCGGCCGGGGAAGGCCCGGATGCAGTTGACGCCGATCGGGTTGAGCAGGTCCTGCTCGCCGCGGGTGATCTGGAGCTCCAGGTCGACCGCGCCGCGTACGACCTCGTTGGCGGGCGCCTTGTGCACGCCGCGCTCGGAGTCGTTGCGCGCCCAGATGCCCGCGACGTGGCCGCTCGGCGGGATCAGCCGGGACTGGCCCGACGCCGGGTCGAAGGTCTTGATCCAGGGGTAGTACAGGGCCGCGAACTTGGAGTCGTAACCGGCCGTCTCCTGCCGCCACACCCGGATCTGACGGGCGTTCTGACGCGGCGGCGGGTCGATGATCGCGACCCGGTCGCCCATCAGCTCGCAGTGCGCGATCAGCCCGAGCTGGACCGCCTTGACGGCCTCCAGGTCGATCGCGCCGCGCTCGTAGGCCGACATCAGGTCCGGCACCGCGACCATGGAGATCTCGTCGATGGCCTCCAGACCGCCGAAGCCCGTGCGGTCCGCGGAGTCGCCGAGGTACTGGGCGGGCCCGGGGTGCCCGGAGCGCTCCGGCGCGGCGGGCTCGACGGGGGCAGGCGCGGGCGGGGCGGGCAGCGCCACCGTCTGGTTCTCCGGGCGGGCCAGCTCGGCGGCGGGCGCGGCCTCGGTCACCGTGATGAGCTGCGAGCGCTCCTTGACCTGGGTGACGACGTAGCTGCGCCCGCTCTTCTTGCTGGCGCTCACCTCGAAGGTCTCGACCGGCTTGCCGCCGTCGTTGACGACCAGCTTGAACCGCTCGGCCGGGCCCTCTCCCTCGGCGTCGGCGACCTCGACGGTCAGCGTGCCGTTCGCACCGGGGGCGTTGGCCGTCACGGCGAACGTGCCCAGCCGTACGGGCTCGGCCGCGGGCAGCGCGGCCGGTGTGCGGGAACCCCGCACCGCGGCCGGGGCCGCCGCCTTCCCGTTCTGCGCCGCGTCGTCCGTACCGCCGCCGACCCGGACCACGTACGCGGCGGAACCGCCGTTGTTGAAGAAGCCGTAGACCGAGTGCGCGAGGTAGTAGTCCTCGGTGAACGCGCCGAAGGAGGCGACGTACTGCGTCCAGTTGGTCACCAGCGTCGGTTCGTTCAACGGTCCGGTGGGGGCGAGCCCCACGAAGGCCGCCACCGAGGTGCCCACCCCTTCGATGGGGCGCGAGCCGCTGGCCACCTCCTCGACGTAGACGCCGGGCGACAAGTAGGACGGCATGCTCTGCGCTCCTCCGGATAGGACAGGACACCGGTCAGCCTGTCGGGTGCGCGACCTCGGCGTAAACGGCCGCAGGGGCCGGTGCGGGGGCAGCCCGGCGGCCGTCGGACTGCCCGCAGGGGCATCCGGGTGCGGCCCCGCGTACCGGCCGGGCCGCCCGGCGGGACCGGGACCCGCCGCCGCCCCGCCCGCCCGGGACGGGGCGTCCGCCCGGTGTGCCTCCCGCGCGCGCCGCGGTGCCCGCCGGTCCGGCCCTTGGGGGCAGCACCTCTGCCCCGGCTGCCGGTGACCCGGCCGAGGCCGCCCGCCTAGCGTGCGGGGGTGAGCCTTTGGACTTCCCTTGAACCCCTGTCCGCAACCGTCGACCCCGGCAGCACCGCGCGGGCCCAGCTACGGGTGCGCAACACCGGAGACGTGGTCGACGAGTACCGGTTCGAGCCGGTCGGCCAGCTCGCACCCTGGATCCGGGTGGAGCCGCAGACACTGCGCCTGTACCCCGGTACGACGGGAACCGTCGACCTGACCTTCGAGCCGCCCCGCACCCCCGACGCCACGGCGGGCCCCAACCCGTACGCCGTGCGCATCACCCCCACCGAACACCCGGACGCGGTGACCGTCCAGGAGGGCAACCTCACCATCACCCCCTTCTCCGAGATCCGGGCGGAGATCGTCCCGCCCACGGTCAAGGGGCGCTTCCGGGGACGCCCCCGGCTCGCGGTCGACAACCTCGGCAACGTCAAGCTGACCGCGTCGATCGGCGGCAGCGACAACGGCGACCACCTCTCGTACGAGATCCGGCCCGGCAACGTACAGATCGAACCCGGCCGGGCGGTCTTCGTGGACGCCGACCTCAAGCCGCGGCAGATCATCTGGTTCGGCTCCAAGCAGGAACGCCCCTACGCGCTGGCGCTGCGCCGCTCCGGCGCCGACCCGGTCGAGACGGAGGGCCTGTACGTGCAGCGGGGCTTCCTGCCACGCTGGCTGGCGACCTTCCTCGGCCTCCTCCTCGCCTGCGCGGTCGCCTTCGTGGCCCTGTGGATCGCGTACAAACCGCAGGTCAGGACGAGCGCATCGGAGCAGGCCGCGGTCGGCAACGTGCTGCCCGTGCCGCCCAGTCCCACGCCCAAGCAGGAGAAGCAGCCGGAACCGCCGAAGGAGGAGAAGCCCCCGGCCCAGGAGAAGCCCGCGGGCGGAAGCGGCGGCGGCGGGGGAGCGCCCAAGCCGCCCAAGAAGCCCGAGGTCGTCCCCGCCAAGAACGTCCTGCTCAGGAACACCGCCACCCAGCGCTGCGCCGACCTCCCCGGTGAGGGCAAGGGGGAGATCAACGGCTCGGTCATCCAGGGCGAGTGCCGCGAGCGAGGCGACAACCAGATCTGGGACCTGGACGTCACCCTGCCCAAGGGCGGCCCCGGCGGCAGGCCGCTCTTCCTGATCAAGAACAAGGCCGACGGCTTCTGCATGGACCTGGGCGAGTACGACGGCAGGCCGATCCGCACCCCGATCGGCGAGTTCCACTGCGACGGCACGGTCAAGGACAACCAGCTCTGGTACCTCGACGAGACGGACCCCGGGGTCTACTGGATCCGCAACTTCGCCAGCAACGGCAAGTGCCTGGACGTGGCCGGGAACGCCGACACCCGCCCCGGCATGGCACTGATGATCTTCGACTGCAGTCGTACGGACGACCACGAATGGCGCATCATCCGGCTGAAGGACTGACCGCCCGCCGGACGGCGTGAGGCGCCGGGCCGGGGTTTTCGGCCCGGCACCTCACGAGGTGCCCCTCGCCCGCCACCTCACCAGTTGCCCTCGCCCGGCACCAGCCGCCCCGCCTTGCGGTACTCGCGCCGGGCCCCCTCCAGCAGGTCCTCGGTGCGGATCGGGCTGCCGCGCCCCGCCGCGAGGTAGGCGGCGGTGACCACCGCACTGCGGATCGTGCCGCCCGCCAGCTCGAAGTCCCGTGCCAGGGCGTCCAGTTCGATGCCGTCGTCGGACGGCACGTGCTTCGTCCCGTGCCGCCACAGTGCGAGCCGCTGGTCCACGTCCGGGAACGGGAAGTCGACCACCAGGTCGAGCCTGCGGGTGAACGCCTCGTCGATGTTGCCCCGCAGATTGGTGGTGAGCAGCGCGATGCCGTCGAAGGACTCCAGCCGCTGGAGGAGGTAGGCGCTCTCCATGTTGGCGTACCGGTCGTGCGCGTCCTTCACCTCGGAGCGCTTGCCGAAGACGGCGTCCGCCTCGTCGAACAGGAGCACCGCGTCGGTGCGGTCGGCCTCGGTGAAGATCCGTTCGAGGTTCTTCTCCGTCTCGCCGACGTACTTGTCGACGATCGACGACAGCTGAACGACGTAGAGGTCGAGCCCCAGATCGGCCGCGACGACCTCCGCCGACAGCGTCTTGCCCGTGCCGGAAGCTCCCGCGAACAGCCCGAGCACCCCGCGGCCGCGCCCGCCGCCCGCGCTCAACCGCCAGTCGCCCAGCACCTGTTCGCGGTGACGGGCACGCAGGGCGAGTTCGCGCAGCTGGGTCAGCGGGCCGTCCGGCAGGACCAGGTCCGACCAGTCGACGTCCGGCCGGATCCGCCGGGCGTGCCGTTCGAGCCCCGACACCGACTGGCGGCGTGCGGCGAGGCGGACGTGGTCGGCGGTCACGGGCGAACCGTCGAAGGCGGCCAGCGCGCGGGCCGCGTGCGCCGTCTGCCGGATGCGGTCCCCGTCCAGCCGGTACGGGGCTACGGTGGCCGCCAGGTCGAACGCCTCGGCGTCGGGACCCAGCGCCGCCCGCCAGGCGTCCGCCCCGCCGGCCCGTCGGCCCGGCGCCTCCAGGACCAGCGGACAGGCGGACGACCAGTGCGGATCGTACGGCCGGGGATCCGCCAGCAGTACGGTCACGTCGGGTGCGCCGGTGAGTGCCCGCACCAGCGGCCCGGGGTGTTCGGGCAGCCGCGGCACGACGATCGCCCGCCCGCCGAGCCGTGCCTCGCGCAGCAGCTGGGGTACGAGCTGCTCGGGCTCCCCGCAGACCAGGGCGTCGAGATCGGCCGCGCGCAACGCGGCGGTGAGCACGGTCAGACCGTCGCCCTCGCGGGTTTCCCGCAGGTGGACGGCGAGCGGACCGGTGCGCAGCCGGGCCGCGAGACGCTGTGCGAAGTCGGCGGCCGCGGGGTCGAGGGGCAGCGGCTCGGGCAGCGGCAGCAGTGCGCCGATGAGGTCGGCATCGGGGGTGTCGTCGCCGATGAGGTGGCCGACGACCCGGTCCGGGACGCGCAACGCGCGGGTCAGGAAGGGGCGTTCCGGCTCCTCGACCTCCAGCAGGCCGAACGCGCGCAGCGGGGCCGAAGGATGCAGCCGGGCCCGGGCGGCGCCGGTGTGCGGGGGCACCCCGCACAGGTCCAGGGCCAGTCCCGCCGTGGCGCGTCGGCGGCTCACGTCGTCGTTGAGGTAGCCGTAGAACTGCTCGACGCCGCGGTCGACATCGGGGGCGAGGGCGATCAGCAGCAGTTGGGCGTCGAGAGCGGTGAGGCCGGTACGGGCGGCGAGCAGGGGCAGCCGGTCGCCCGAGCGGGGCGACTGCGGGACCGCCCCCGCGTCAGGGGTGCCGGCATCTGGCGTGAACCCGTCGGTAACCTGGCTTCCGTCGTCACCCGGGGTGTTCGACCTGGTGCGCAGCAGATGACGTACGGCGTCCTCGGACAGGTAGAGGCCGCGCAACGGGTCGTCCGCGGTCGGGTCGGCGGCGCTGCGTCGCTCGACCAGCGCGGCGACCCGCTCGCGCAGACCGGCGAGGCGTGCCATGAGGGCCCGGGCCGGTGCGGTGTTGGGCGCGTGCGGCTGCCCGGCGCTCATCGCAGCCCCTTGCGGCGGCTCGCGGCGGCGGCCTTCCGGGCGGCGCGGACGGCGGCCACCTGCCGGGGGCGGTGCGAGCGTTCGGACGCGTCCGCCGGGGTGCCGTCCACCGTACGCACCCGTACCGTCGCCCCCTCGGTGACGGGCGGCCCGGCGTCGTACTCCGGGAAGGCGGGGAACGGGGCGGTCACCACCAGGTCCAGGGACGGTTTCAACTCCCCGCCCAGCGCGGACCAGATGTCGGCGAGGGACCGGGACTCGGTCTGCACCCCTGCCACGGACAGCGGTACGGACAGCCCCAAGGACCGCAGCGAGCCCGGGAGTTCACTGGGCGGCAACACCTCGCGGGGCAGCAGGGTCGCCAACACCGCAGACAGCAGCCGGTGTTCGTCCTGGGGGATCTTCGTCCACGCCGTCAGCAGGTAGGACAGCCGGAACCAGCGGGGCGGCTGGCGGCGGCGCACGACGACGTCGTGCTCGTCGCGCACCGGGAGCTGACCGCGCTGCCGCCGGGCCACGTCCTCGCGGATGTCGTACAGGTAGGCGTTGACCGTGGGGGCGTTGCGCCGTGCCGCCCAGTCCCGGGTGGGTGCCTCGAACGACACCTCGACCCGCGATTCCTTCAACGCCCCGCCCCTCAGCAGGTTCCCCAGGACCTCGTCCACCTCGTGGATCACGCGCCGCTCCGTCCGCATCCGTGCCGTGGCGGCCCGTGCTCCGCACCGCCCGGCCTCGATCGTGCCTGTGCCGCCGCGCCGTCCCCGGGCGCGGCGGGGCCCGCGGGATCGGCGGCGGGGCAGGAAGAGGTGCCCGAGCAGTCATCGGGAGGGCGCCCGGGGTGCACGTCCGGCGGGGCGCAGGGGTCAGATGTAGCCCTCGCGCAAGGCATAGGCCACGGCGTGGGCGCGGTTGCGCAGGTGCAGCCGGGTGGTGAGCCCGTGGATGACGTTCTTCACGGTCCGCTCGGAGTACGACAGTTTCGCCGCTATCTCCCCGGTGTCGAGCCCCTCGGACACCAGACGCAGGACGTCGACCTCACGGGCGGCGAGGCCGAGCGAGGGGGTGCCCGGCCGGCCGGCCGCTCCCCGTTGCAGCGAGCCGACCTGGTTGATCAGCCTGCCCAACAGGTCGGCCGGGAGGTCGCCGTCGCCCCGGGAGGCCGCGAGCACGGCCTGCACCAGCCGTGGCGCGGTGGCCTGGTGCTGCCAGACGATCGCGCCGACGCCGCATTCGACGACTTCGAGCAGCTCGCTCTCCCGGATCGAGCCGACCACCAGCACCGCGCGGGCGCCCTGACGGCGTGAGATGCGGCGGATGCGGGTGAGGGAGGCCTCGTCCAGGCTGTTCTCGATCAGCAGGGCGACGGTGCCAGGCCCCGTCTCCTCACTCAGTTCGATCTCCGGATGGCGGCGCAGATGGCTGACGGCGCCCTCCCGGCTGAGCGGGTCGGGTGCGGTCACCGCGACGAGGACGCGTCGCGCCGGGGGACCGGCGGCACTCGCGTCCGGGAGCCCTCTGCCGGCGACGTGGGGCCCGTCGGCACGGTCACTCACGGGTTCGTTCCTCTCATGGGCCCCGAACGGTGGTTCGAGGTCGGCAGGATCTTGCGGCAGAAGGGATGACATGGCGTCACCCTTACGAAAGGGGGCGGTTTTTGATCGTCTTCGATCTCACTCGGGCAACTTGGAAACCCCTTGTGGCCATCAGTATCACGACGATTTGGGCGGGCTTGCGCGGACGAACGGGAACCGGCCACGGACCTTCCGGCACCCGGTCGTGGGAGTGGGGCAGGTGAAAGGAGGGATGCGTTCCGGTCCGGGGCGGTTGTGGACCTGCCCTCGGCGCCCCCACGGTCTGCCCGAAAGGGCAGGCCCCTGTGCGCTCCGAGAACTGCCCCCGGATGTGCACGCGCGGACCTGTTCGGCGCGTGCCCGCCGCGATAGATGTGGCGGACCGGGTGATCCGTCGGGTGACCTTCGGCGGGCGAGAGGAGAGGTCAACACATGCGGACTCTGCAGCCGGGACACGGCCGGGCACAGGACAGGGAAGCGGGGAAGCCCGCCGTGCGGCCGGTTGCGTCACCGATGAGCGGTGCCTGGCTCCAGCACATCCAGCGCGCGGCGCAGCCGTCGGCGTCCTCGTCCGTCGCCGAGCCCGATCACGCCCAGGTGCAGCGGGCCGCACTCAACCTGGGCATCAGCTCCCCCGCCGAGGGGCTGGAGACCGGGCTGCGGACCGAGCTGGAACAGCGCTTCGGCGGCGCCGACTTCAGCGGCGCCCTCATCCACCGGGGCTCGCAGGCGCGGGAGTCCGCCGCCCTGCTCGACGCCAAGGCGTACACCAGCGGCCCGCACATCGTCGTCGGCGGCGACATGAGCATGAAGGACTGGGCGCACGAGTTCGCCCACTTCCAGGACCAGCAGCAGGGCCCGGTCCCCGGCAGGGACAACGGGCAGGGCGTCAGCGTGTCCACCCCCGGCGACTCGGGGGAGCGGCACGCCGAGCAGAAGGCCGACGAGGTCATGCGCGGGCCGTCGCCCGTGCAGCGCACGGTCTCCGGCCGGGAGAGCGGGCAGGACAGGGGTCCCGCCGCGCATCCGGGCGGCGGTGGCTGCGCGGGCGGCGACGGCTGCGGCGGTCCGGGCCCGTCCGTACAGCGGATGCACGTCATCAAGGCCGGCTCGGCGGAGTACCCCGCGAAGAACCCCGACTCCGACGACTTCTTCGTCGGCCAGGAGCCGAACGACCGGGACAGCTGGTTCGACGAACAGTCCTCCCACGCACCGCCCAAGCCCCACCTCGTCTACAAGGGCGAGGTCGATCTCGCCGTGTCCGACGGCTTCGACCTCGCCGTGGAACACGCGGGCGCCGGACAGGAGCCGAAGAACTTCTTCGCCACCGACAAGCAGTTCAGCGACTCCGTCAAGAAGCTGCCCGGCGCCCACCAGAACAAGGGGATGTCCCTCTCCAAGACCGGCCGGACCCTCACCATCGAGGGCCGGGGCAAGAAGGTCACGCTGTACGAGATCGAGCCCAAGCTCCGCAAGGAGAAGGGCGGCCCGAAGACCAAGGGCCTGGAGGTGACAGGGCCGCAGCGCTGCAACGAGATGATCGGCGTCGTCACGGGCAAGCGCAGCATGGCGCGCGGCGCCGACGCCCAGTACTGGGAGGTCCTGGAGAAGTTCCTCGTGCGCCTGGACCCGCAGGGCGGCTGGAAGGGCAGGTACCAGGAGGCCATGGACCTCGGCAGCGACGGCGACACCGAGCCCTACATGAGGACCACGGAGGCGATGAGCGGCCGGTTCCAGGAACTGGTCAAGGAGGACGAGGAGAAGGCCGAGGCGGCCCTCAAGGCACTGGGCATCAACCAGCACGCCCCCACGCCCAAGGTGGGCGAGGGCATGACGACGATGACGCAGCCCAACGCCGAGCAGGCCGGCGGGATGAGGGGAGCAACGCCGTTCCACTTCGGGGGAGTCATCGCCCGGAGCGGCGACGACTACATCACCATGGAGAACTACTTCCGCGAACAGAAGGAAGGCACCCTCCCCACCTCCAGCGCCAACGACCCCTTGTGGTACTTCCGCATGTACGGCCAGGAGGCCGGTCGCACCTGGCACGAGGGCTGGACGGGCGCGGGACTGTTCGTGGGCGCGACGATCACCATGACCCTGCGGGGCTGACCCCGTGAGCACGCCGGGAACCGCCCGAGAGCGGGTGCCGATCGCCCGGGGGGCGCCGGACCCGCAGATCGTCGTACGCCTGCGCCACCTCCAGCACGGTGCCGGAAACGCCGCCGTCGTACGGATGCTGGCGGGCCCGGTGGTGACGGACCGGGCAGCGGGCCACGGCGCGCACGAGCACGCGCCGGGCCCGGAGGACCGCGCCTGACGCGTCCCTCACGCACCCCGGACGAACGCGTGCCGCACGCCTCCCGCACGCCTCCCCGACGAGAAGAACCCTCCCCGGCTGCCGGAAGGACCCTTGCATGCACCACCCAGGACACGGACACGGACACGGACACGCGCACGGCCAGGAACACGCCACGAGGGGCCGGGCCCCTTCCGCCGCGACGCGCGGCGCAGCCCCCCGGCCGGGAATGTCGAGCGCCTGGCTGTCCCAGTTGCAGCGCATCGCCGCGGGCGGCGGCGGAGCCCCCACCGGACCCGCCCCGGTCCAGCGCACCAACCGCCGGACCCGCGAGGACGTGGAGGCCTCGCGCTCCGGCGGGGCGCTGAAGCGGAACGCCGACTTCCTCCAGGCCCAGGGCAAGCCCGACATGGCGGCGAAGCTGTTGGAGCAGCTCGACAAGAACCTGCCCCTGCCCCTGGAGGGGAAGATCGCGTTCGCCAACGAAATGCTGGTCCAGCAGCGCAACGGGGCGCGTTTCAAGCTCTCCCTGGACCTGTCGACGATGCTGTACTCCGCGGCGCCCCACGAGGGCCGCAAACAGTACGGGGCCCCCGAACCGGCCAACGGCAAGTACAACTTCGTGGTCCCCGTCCGCAAGCCCGACAAGATCATGGCCTCCCAGGTCGGCACCGAGCAGGAGGAGGGCCACTCCGCGCTCGCCAAGGCCAAGCGGGCCGGTGAGGGACTCGTGTACTGGGCGGGCACCGCCGTGTTCACCGACGGCGTCCTGCAGAAGTGGACGAACGACAGCGGCCACTACCGGCCCACGGGCTCCGACGCCCACCAGCTCGCCGACATCACGGGCGGCTTCCCGCTGGACAAGTACAAGAACTTCGACGAGCCGGGCGGGACGGACTGAGGGCTCCGTGCGCGGAGGTTGTGAAGAGTTCCCTCCCGGCACTCGGCTCCCGGGCGCGGGAGCGGAAAACTCTGAGGACTTGCCCCGCCCCGGACGGGCCGGGCGCCGACCCCCGTGACAGGAGACCGATCAACGATGTTCGCTTTCGCACGGAGCAGAGCACGGACGGCCGCGCTGGCCCTCTCGGCCCTCGTGGCACTCACCTGCGGGATGACCGCCACGACCGGCGCGACGGCGGCCCCCGCCCCCAGGAAGCAGGGGCCGACCTCGGTGGCGTACGTCGAGGTGAACAGCAACAGCATGCGCAACGTCGGCAAGTACACCCTCCCGGGCGGCGACAACGTCTTCGACGTCGCCGTGATCTTCGCGGCGAACATCAACTACGACACCGGCACGAAAGCGGCCTACCTGCACTTCAACGAGAACGTGCAGCGCGTCCTTGACAACGCTGTCACGGAGATCCGGCCGTTGCAGCGCAAGGGCATCAAGGTCGTCCTCTCCGTGCTCGGCAACCACCAGGGCGCGGGCTTCGCCAACTTCCCCTCCCAGAAGGCTGCTTCGACGTTCGCCAAGCAGCTGTCGGACGCCGTCACCCGGTACGGTCTGGACGGCGTCGACTTCGACGACGAGTACGCCGAGTACGGAAAGAACGGCACCGGCCAGCCGAACAGCAGCTCGTTCGTGCATCTGGTGACGTCGCTGCGGGCGAGCCTGCCGGGCAAGATCATCAGCCTCTACAACATCGGCCCGGCCGCGTCGCGGCTCTCCTACGGCGGCGTCAACGTCACGTCGAAGTTCGACTACGCCTGGAACCCGTACTACGGCAGCTGGCAGGTTCCCGGGATCGCCCTGCCCAAGTCGAAGCTGTCACCCGCGGCCGTCGAGATCGGCGGGACCTCCCGGAGCACGGTCGCCTCCCTCGCCCGCCGCACCGTCGCGGAGGGGTACGGCGTCTATCTGACGTACAACCTCGACGGCAGCGACCGCAGCGCCGACGTCTCGGCGTTCACCAAGGAGCTGTACGGCAGCGCCGCCGTCTACACGCCATAGGGCCGCGCGGGCGGCGCCGGTGCGACCCTACGGCGCTGCCCACCGGTGGGCACGAGATCCGCCGTCCGGTCGGGGACACCCCGGT
The DNA here is from genome assembly GCF_044744005.1 of Streptomyces sp. NPDC087440. Taxonomy (NCBI): domain Bacteria; kingdom Bacillati; phylum Actinomycetota; class Actinomycetes; order Kitasatosporales; family Streptomycetaceae; genus Streptomyces; species Streptomyces sp. NPDC087440. The sequence goes on from NZ_JBIUXN010000038.1 coordinate 11,506, forward strand.
GATCCGTCATCGTGGTGTCTCCGGGCTGCGGACGAGGCTGCTGAGCTCGCTGCCGGGCGGCAGCCGCCGGGTCGGCAGTGCGAGCTCGGTGCAGGTGTCGAAGTACTCGGCCCGGTCCCGGAGTTCCTGATTGTGGACGTCGTCCTCCCCGGCGAGGAAGAGCGGCACCCGGTAGCCGACGACCTGGTCGAAGGCGGGAGCACCGGCCTCGGGGACGGCCGCGCACCAGTGGGCGTACGCCTGCTGGGCGAACGGATCGGCCTCGGCGCCCTCGTCGGACGCCGCGGCGAGCCAGTCCGCCAGGCCGAGGCCCGTGGCCAGGCCCGCACCCGTACCGGGGTCGACGACGAGGACGTGCCGGTCCGCGTCGTCGCCGTCGGCACCGATGTCGAGGGCCATCTCCCTGCCCTGCCAGTCGAACGCGAACGGGTAGAACCGCTCTTCCACGTCCGGTACGAGCCGCACGCACGCGAGATACGCCTGCCGGGCCGACGCCGGAGTGTGGAACCGGAGCAGCCCGTCGGCCAGGGTCGCACCGGCCAGCTCGCCGAACACCTCCGCCAGCGGGGGCGGGACGTACTCCTCGTCGGCCGGGTCGGCGGAGATCGCGGTGCCGGTGCCCGGGGTGGTGACGGGGAAACGGTCGAGGAAGGGGGCAAGTGGCATGGTGTCGGCTCCTCCACCGGTGGCTGGGACGCGTGCGGACCTCCGTCGGTCTGCTGCCCGCCTCGGCGGAGTCTCATCCGCCCCTTGCCCACGATTCCGCTGTGCTCGCGCACCCGTCCGGCACGTACGTGCGCAGCACGGTCCACGAGGTCGTGCGCCGCGGGGCCGGCCGACGACTGCGGCCGCATCGATGTGCGTCGAGGTCGGTCGAGGCGCGTCAGATGCCGGGCAAGGTGTCCTGGTCGACCTGGTGGGTGTCGGCGGCCGGGGGCCGGCGGTGGGGGTCGCAGTCGGGGCCGTAGCCGTTCATTCTCGACTCGGGGGACTTGAGCTCGGCGCCGCAGCGTCGGCAGTAGCGGTGACGGGCCCCGGTCTGCGGGTCGTCGATGAGGGTGGGCTGGTCGGGGCGGCGGCGATTCATGGTTCCAGTGTGGCGCCTGCTGGGCGAAGACACCGGTCACGGCGCCGCGTGCGGGGCAGGACGGCGCGCAGACGCAGTGCCGCGGGCGGCAAGACCCCGCCGGGCTTGCCCCCCGAGCGAACCGGGCCCGGTGTCCAGGTGTCCGCGATGGGGGAGTTCGCCCGAAGCCCCCCACCGCCGACGGACCCGCGCCGGCACCCGCATCAGCCCGCTGTCGGCCGCGCCAGGTCCCTGCGCTGCTTCAGCCATCCGCCGAGGGCCAGCGCCGCCACCAGCACGGCGGAGACGTACAGCTGGTCGCGTCCGCCGGGAGTCGTCGCCATCGCGACGAAGACTCCGGCGATCGCCAGCAGCGCTGCCCACGTCAGGTACGGGAAGCCCCACATCCGGATGGTCAGCAGCTCGGGCTCCTCGCGCTCCAGCCTGCGCCGCATCCGCAGCTGCGTGACGCAGATGAAGACCCACCCGACCAGGATGGCGACGCCGGTGGTGTTCATCAGCCACGTGAAGATCGTGTCCGGCCACCAGATCCCGGCGAACACGGCGAAGAAGCCGAAGCAGCAGGAGGCGACGACCGCGGCCACCGGCACACCGCCGCGCACCCCGCCCAGGAAGCGCGGGCCCAGACCGCGCGAGACCAGCGAGTACGCCATCCGGGACGAGCCGTAGATGTTGGCGTTCATCGCGGAGAGCAGCGCGATCAGGATGACGACCTGCATGATCGTGCCCGCGGCCGGGATGCCCAGGCGGTCCAGCACGGTGACGTACGGTCCGTCGGCCGCGACGCGCGGGTCGTTCCACGGCACCAGGACGACGACCAGGGCCATCGAGCCGACGTAGAAGAGGGCGATGCGCCAGACGGCGGTGCGCACCGCGCGGGCGACGTTGGCGCGCGGATCGTCGGACTCCGCCGCGGCGATGGTGACGGTCTCCAGGCCTCCGTACGCGAAGACCGCGGTCAGCAGACCGGCGATCAGCCCGGTCGTGCCGGTCGGGAAGAAGCCGCCCGCGCCGGTGAGGTTCGAGGCGCCGGGGGCGTCGCCGAACACTCCGCAGATGCCGAGCACCCCGAGGACCAGGAACGCGCAGATCGCGGTGACCTTCAGGGCCGAGAAGCAGAACTCGAACTCGCCGAAGTTGCGCACCGCGGCGAGGTTGCTGAGGCAGAAGAAGACCATGAAGACGGCGACCCACCCGTAGGTGGGCAGGAACGGGACCCAGCCGTGCATGATCTCACCGGCCGCGACCGCCTCCGCCGCGACACCGCAGCACAGCATGGTCCAGTACGTCCAGCCGGAGGTGGCCCCGGCCCAGGCGCCGAGCTCCCGCTCCGCGTGCACCGAGAAGGAACCGGTGGAGGGGCGTGCGGCGGACATCTCGCCCAGCATCCGCATCAGCAGCATGACGACCGCGCCCGCCGCCGCGAACAACAGCACCACCGCGGGACCGGCGGCCGCGATGCCGGCGCCCGACCCCACGAAGAGGCCCGCCCCGATGACCCCGCCGAGCGCGATCATCGAAAGGTGTCGCTGCTTGAGGCCCTGGGAAAGGCCGTTGGGCGCGTCACCCGTGGCAGGGCCGTGCTGAGCGGGGGGATCGGCCAGGGCCGTACCCGTGGGGGCTGTCCGGTTCATGGTCTTGCCTGTTCGATATGTGAGACGAATGTGGTCACAGTATGGAGTGATCACGCGATGAGTGGATCAGGTGTCCGATATTCGGACAGCGAGAGGCCCGGCAGATGCCTGTGATGCCTGATACGCCTGCTGTGGAGGCGAGTTCGTGAAACGATGTCGCCTCAGTGGTCACTCCTGTCAGAGGGAGACCGGATGCCCCAGGGCCCGAGCACGCCCCCCGCCGGCCAGGCGGAGATCGCCGCCTTCGTACAGGACTGCTGGCGGCGCGAGACCGCACGGCCGCTGCCGGTGATCGTTCTGCTGGGACGGCCGGGAAGCGGCAAGACGTACGCACTGGACCACTTCGCCCGCGAGGCGGCGGGCGGCATCACGGCACGGATCGACTTCGCACCGCTGCCGGTGCAACGACCGTACGAACTGGCCGTGCACCTGGCGTTCCTGCTGTCCCGCAAACACCCCGGCGTACGGCCCCCGCGCTTTCCCCGGCTGATGCTCGGACTGCTCGCGCTGAGCCTGGGCGATCTGCCGCTGGACAACCGCGAGGCGGCCCGCAAGCGGCTCAAGTCCGCCCTGAGCCAGGCCCGCGGCAGCGCCGCCGTCGACGCCCTGGAGGCGGCGGGCGGTTTCATCGACGAGCTCGGTCTCTCGCCGGTGCCCCATCTGGAGCTGGCGGCCGGCCTGTTGGTGCGCGGCTTCACCCACCTGCCGGTGGCCACGGCACTGAACCGCGCCCTGGTCGGTTACGGCCAGGGCAGCACCCAGGCGGGCATCGACGCGCTCATCGACCTCAACCGGCGCCACCGCACCGGCATAGCCGCGGACGCCGCGCTGGTGGACCGAGGGCTGTGCGAGGTGTTCCTCGACGACCTCGCCACCTCGTTCGGCGGCCGGCGCAGGCTCTACAACTGCCTGGCCCTGCTCGACGACATCGACCGCCCGCACATCACCGCCTTCCTGGAACTGCTCGCTCAACTGCGCGCCGAGAAGGCCCGCTCCGGGCTCTACGACCCGCTGCTGATCGTCGCTACGGCCGCCACCACCCGCGCGGTGCCCGGGCCGAGCGACGGCAGCCCCGACGACCCGCACATCAGCACCCCCGACACCCTCTCCTACGACGCCTGGCGCACGCGCCCGGACGCGGCCCCGCCGCACTGGTGGTGCCCGGTGCGGCTGCGCGACCTGGACGAGGTCGAGGTCACCCTGGAGGCCACCCGGTACGAGAAGGAGCGCGCGGGACGCACCGGACGCCCGGAGCCGTGGGTGCTGCCCGCCACCACTCCGCTGATCCACCGGCTGACGTACGGGCATCCGTGGAGCGTGCGCACCCTCCACGAGGTGCTGGCCGGGCTGCGCGAGGGCGGCCCGGCGGAGAGCGACCTGCGGGGGCTGCTGTCGGTGCGCCCACCGGGGCAGGGGGTGCCGTTGGCCCATGTCGTACGGGACAGACTGCTGACGGGGCTGACCGCGGACCAGCAGGAGGCGGCCCTGCTGATCGCCACGGCCCGCACCCCCAAGTCGGCCGTGAACGCGGGCCTGCTGAACGACCAGCCGGAGCACGCCAGGGACACCCTGATGCGGGAGCTGCGCGAGCGGCTGTGGCTGTCGCGCCGGGTTCCCGAGGACGCCCACACCCGGGGCGGGCGCGGCCCCTCGGGCTACCTGCTGCCCCGGGCCGGGGCCAGGGGCGCGGGCGCGGTGGACACCACCTTCGACACGCAGCCCGTGCTGCACCCCTGGCTGCGGCTGCTGCTGCTCGACCGGCTGAAGGACCCGACGAGCGGCTCCCTGGAGCGGTGGCGGCAGCTGCACGAAGTACTGGCCTCCTGGCACGCCCGTCACCAGCAGCCGCTGGACGCCCTCTACCACCGTCTCGCCCGGGGCGAACTCTCCTCCGTCGTCGACCACTTCGGGCTCGGGCTGGCGGACGGCGACCTGATCCCGTGGCTGCGCGAGCTGTACCACGTGACAGCCGCGCCGATGTACCCGGCGTGGCTGTCGGACGAGCCCCCGCAGCGACGGGCGACCGAGCTGGCCCGGGAGCTGGCCCCGGACGCCTACGCGGACGAGCGCCTCGGCCGGCCGCTGGCCGAGCTGTGCGCGGCACTGTGGCTGGCGGGCGACCCCCGCAACCGGCTGCCGCTGGGCCACCCCGAACTGAACCACAAGATCAGCGCCAAGCTCCGGCAGCTGGCGATGGTGGCCGAAGCGGACGCGGACACGCTGCTGGACGAGGCCGAGCGCTACACGGACTGACACGGCACGGCGTCATGACCGCCCCGGCGGCATCGAACGAACGGTGTGCGGGACAGGAAGGAGGGGATTGCGGTGGCAGTACCGGGCAGGGGCCGGGGGCGTCGCACCGGCTGGGTGGGGGAGCTGCCCCCGTGGTGGCGGCGCTGGCCCGGCAACGCGATCCTGGGCGTGGTGGTGCTCGCCCTCGTGGCGGGCGGACTGGTGCTGTGGCTGAGGCCCGACCCGCCGGTGGACACCTCGTGTGCGACCGGCGTGGAGCGGGTCGAAGGCGTGTGCGTGGGGATCACCGACGGCTCGTACCACTTCGACGAGAAGAACCTGGGCCCGCTCTTCGAGCGGATCCGCACCGAGAACGAGGCGGTGGACCAGGAGTCCGCGAAGCAGGGCGGGGCCAGTCACGTCGGCATCGCCTACCTGATGTCGATGGTGCCGGACGCCAAGGACACCAACACCCCCGACTCGGTACGGCACGAGCTGGAGGGCGCCTACATCGCGCAGATGGAGGCCAACCACTCCAACAAGTACGGCGACGTACCGAAGATCAAGCTGCTGCTCGCCCACCTCGGCAACGGCCCGGCGCAGGCCGAGGCCACCCTGCGGCAGCTCCGGCTGCGCACCCCGGCGGAGCACCTCGTCGCGGTCGCCGGGCTCGGCACCAGCACGGCGGCCACAGAAGCGGTGATCCGCCGGATCACCGCCTCCCCCGCCCAGGGAGGGCTGCAACTGGCCGCCGTGGGTTCGGTGTTGACCGCCGACACCCTCAGCAAGGTGCCGGGTCTGGTGCGGGTCGCACCCGTCAACTCGGACGAGGCGGCTGCCGCGGCGGCGTTCCTGACGCAGAAGGAGAACGCGAAGAAGCGGGTGCTGGTGGTGCAGGACGAGCGGGCCGACGACTCCTACACCAAGACGCTGGGGGACAAGTTCCTCGCCGTACTCCCGGCGAAGCGGCTGGCCGGTCCGACGGAGAAGTACGACTCGTCGCAGGCCGGCGTGGCGACCGCGTTCAAGACCCGCATGTCGACGATCTGCGCGGCCGGGCCGGACGTCATCTACTTCGCGGGCCGGGGCATCGACCTGCCGCGCTTCCTGGCCCCGCTCAAGGACCGGCCGTGCGTGAAGGACCGTCAAGTGCTGGTGATCTCCGGGGACGACGCCTCGCAGACGGCGCAGGCGGCCGGGTTCCAGGACATCAAGGACACCCTGCGGGACGGCAATGTGCGGCTCGTCTACACCGGGCTCGCGCACCCGGGGAGCTGGGAGAAGCTGCCGGACGCCTACCCGGGCCCGGCGAAGCCGTCGTTCGGCCCCGGCGGCCGGTTCAGGGCCCTGTTCAAGGAGGAGGCGCTGGACGACGGGCAGGCCATCATGGGGCACGACGCGGTCCTCACCGCGGTGGCCGGAATCCGGCTGGTCGCGAAGAACTCCGAAACCAACAACGGGGCGGTGTCCGGCTCCGAGGTCATCCAGATCTGGCGCTCCCTGCACGGCCCGGAAACGGTGAAGGGCGCCAGCGGGCTGATCTCGCTGGGCGGCGACGGGTCGCCGGAACGCAAGGCGGTGCCGCTCATCGAGATCGGCGCGGACGGAAAGGTCTCCACCCTGGCGGTCTCGGCACAGGGAGGGAAGCCGCTCACGGAGCGGGACCTGTCCGGTCGGGGCGGTGCCTGACCGGCTCCGCGCCTCGACGTGATCCCGTTGATCCGCCCGGGCGCGGCCGTACCGCAGCCGGGCGGAGGAGCGCAGCCGGGCGGAGGCGTCAGACCGTACTGAGCGGATGCGGGGCCGTGGCCGAGCGCGGGGGCCACGCGCGCGGGGCGAGGATGCCCAGCACGTAGGCGCGGGCGACGAGTGCGGGTCGGCTGGGCGCGTCCAGCAGTTCCCGCAGTCGCCCGAGGTGGTAGTCGACCGTCTGCCGCGACAGTTTCAGCGAGGCGGCGATGTCGCTGTTGCTGCTGCCCTCGGCGAGCAGGGACAGGATTCTGACCTGTGCGGCGGTGGGCGTGGGATGCGCCTCCACGGCCAGACTCTGATGGGTGACCACGGCCCAGACGTGCCGGGCCCGCCCGGTGGGACCGCCGACCGTCGTCAGGTGGAGTTCGGCGCGACGCCTGCGGCCCCGGGCGTCGACGAGGACGGCGGTGGTCTCCAGCCGTCTGGTGCGGCGCGCGATCAGCCCGTGCCACCTCCGGTGCAGGCGGTCGAGGCCGAGGTCGGGGGCCAGCAGTGTGTGGGCGCGGCGGCCGAGCAGGTCGGGCAGCCCGAGGTGGAAGAGTTCGGCCGCCGCCGTGCTCGCCTCGACCACGCGCCCGCCCGCGGTCAGCAGCGCGCAGGGCAGGCCGCTGTGGTCCCGCAGCGCCTGGAGGCTCTCCTCCGCCCGCTGCCGTCTGACGGTGGCCCGCAGGTGGTCCGTGACGTCGACGTAGATCCCGGCGACGCAGGTCCGCGCGTCCTCCCGGACGGGGAAGCGGTGCCCCACCGCCTGCCCCTCGGTGCCGTCGGGGCGGCGGTAGTGCAGGGTGTGGCGCACGGGTGTGCCGCGGGTCATTATCTCCCGGTCGAGCGCACGGAACCGGTCCGCGTCGGCCGGGGCGTCGAAGTCCTCGATGCGTTTGCCGACGAGTTCCCCCGGCACGGTGCCGTAGAGATGCGCGTAGGCGTGGTTGGCCCACAGGTAGCGGCCGTCGCCGTCCCGGATGAAGGCGGACGCCGGGGCGAGATCGACGAGGTCGGCGAAGGTCTCGTACCGGGGCGGTCGCTGCGGCCCGGTGCCGGCGGGCAGAGGGCCGCGGCACACCGGCTCGTCGACGGTCTCCCACCAGAGCACGGGAAGGTGTGCGAGCAGTGCCTTGAGGGTGGATTCGTGCACAGCGTTCTCTCCGTCCGTAGGCGACTGGCTGACGCTCAGTCACCTGACGATGGGTATCCCGTGCCGATGCCGCGCATACACGGTTATCGGCCGAAGTGCCGTGTACGGCGGGGCAGTTCGGGCGTCCGGTGGCCTGTACTCCTCCGAGGGGCGATCCGGAGGGGGAGATACCGCCCGGGATTCAGGCATTTGCCTGAGTCGTGGACGCGCGCGGCGACGCTGCGCACATCCCTGGCCTGGTCTCCTGGAAGTACGGCCGAGGCTCGTGCGGGCCCGCCGTGGGAACGCGCCCCGCACCCCGCCGCCGGGTGGCCCCGCACCGTCGGCCCTTCGACCCCGGCGCGCGTCCCGGCCGTACGCACCGCGTACGCACCCCCACCGACCCGAACCGAACGACGAATGGAGACGGATTTCCGTGAGCAAGGTGCTGTTAGTGCATGCCAAGGGCGGCCCGCCGCTCGGCCACGTCCTGCTGCGGGCGGCCGCCAAGGCGGAGGTGCACCTGCTGGCGCTCAGTGCTCTTCCTCCCGCCGTCGCCGGTGCCGCCCGCAGCCTGTGCGCCTCCGTGGAGACGCCGACCGAGGCACAGCGCGCCGATCTGGTGCAGTTGATCGTCGCGCGCGCCGGGGCCGTGGGCGCGGACGCCGTGCTGACCTTCTCCGAGTACGCGGTGGTGGCCGTGGCCGAGGCCTGCGAGGCCCTCGGGCTCGCGGGGCCCGGCGGTGCGGCCCACCTCGCCCGCGACAAGCGTCTGATGCGGCGCACCTGGCGTGAACACAGCCTGCCGCAGCCTGCGTTCCGGCCCGTCGCCACCGAGGACGACCTGCACGAGGCGGCCCGCGAGCTGCCCTTCCCGCTGCTCCTCAAGGCGGCGTGGAGCGCGGGCTCCACCGCGCACCAGATCATCCGCACCCCGCACGAGGTGTCCGCCGCCTGGCGGCGCTCGCGCGACGTCATGGCCGAGTCCGCCCAGTTGGGGTTCTCCGAGCTGCACGTGGCGGCGGCGGACGCGGACTTCGTCGTCGAGCAGATCGTCACCGGCACGGCGTCCGACTGGTTCGACGAGCCCGGCTGGGGCGACTACGTCAGCGTGGAGGGAGTCGTCGCGAACGGCACCTTCCATCCGGTCTGCCTCAGCGGCCGGATGCCGACGGTCGAGCCATTCACCGAGCGGGCGGCCATCACCCCGGCGCTGCTGCCGCCCGAGGCGCAGGAACGCGTGGTGGAACTCGCGCGGGCCGCCGTGGACGCCCTGGAACTGCGGGACTGCGGCATCCACACCGAGATCAAACTCGGTGCGGGCGGCGAGATGTGGCTGATCGAGACGGCCGCCAGGTTCGGCGGCGCGATGACCGTGCCGCAGATCGAGGAGGTCTTCGGCCTCGACCTGGTCGGCATGCTCGTCGACCACCTCCTGGGGCGCGAGGTGGCGTGGCCCGACCGGGCGCTCACACCCGCGCAGGCCCAGGGTGCGGCGGGCTCCCTCGTCGTGCTGGCGGTCGACGGGCACGGCAAGGCCTGGCCGGACCGCAGGATCTGGGACTTCCCCGTGGTGGCGGCGGACGTGCCGCTGAGCCGGGGCAGCAGCCTGTCGGTGGTCGCGGAGAGCTCACTGGCCGACGGCACGCCCGTACCGGAGTACGACCCGGCGGCGGGCGCCAACACCATGGCCGCCCTGTGCCTGCTGGCCGCGACCGACGCCCGCACCGTCCTGCACGACTTCGCGGCGCTGGTGGACGCGCTGCCCCGGGTGCTGCCCGCGGCCCGGCCCGAGGAGGCTGCCGTATGACCGCCGCGCTCTTCACCGACGCCGAGGGGGCTGCCGTATGACCGCCGCGCTCTTCACCGACGCCGAGGAGTTCGCCACGGACCGCACGGTCGTCGGCGAGAACCTGTCGCTGCCACTGTTCCGGACCCTCTCCGGGGTGCTGGCCGGGCACCCGTACCTCAAGGTCGTCGTCGACCGCACCGAGCACACCTGGCACCTGCTGGACACGGCCGTACACCCCTTCCACGTCGACTACGTCGCCACCCGCGTCCTGGGCATGCCCATGGCGGCGCTGGACGCGGACCTCGACGCGTTCAACGCCTCCGTCTACACGGCCCCCGACCGCCGCTTCCTGCTGGGCGTGCTGTCGCTGCACACCGGCGAAGACCCGGAGGGCCAGGAGCGGACCTTCCTCGTCCTGGAGACCACCGAGGCCGACACCATGGGCGGTGAACTCCTCGCCGAGTTCTACGAGTTCGTACGCGAACGGGTCGACGGCAGGCTCCCCGTGCTCCTGAAACCGGCCAACCACCGGCAGGAGGAGGAGCTCGCGGCGATCAGCGAGCAACGCGTTCCGCGCGTCCTGAGCCACGAGCTGTTCGGCAACCGCACCCGCACCCCGCTGAACCCCGGCGACGCCACCGGCCGCCTGCGGTTCTTCCGCACCCACGAGGAGTACGCGGCGGCCGAGTCCTCCCTCGGCTGGGCGGACATCGTGGCCATGGCCTGCCTGCCGGACGACGTGCCCCGGGTCGCCGGGTTCGTCAACACCGCCCCCATCACCCCGCTCTCGCACACCAACGTCCTGGCGTCCGGCTGGGGCATCCCCAACGCGATCGTGCGCGATCTGGAACAGCTCGTCGACGCGGACGGCCTCGACGGAGCATGGGTGAGCTACCGGGTGCGCGAGGACGAGATCCTGCTCGAACTCCTCGACGAGGAACCCGCGTTGCAGGCCCCGGCCTGGCACCAGCAGCGCATCCGCCTGGAGCCTCCGCTGCTCGACGACACCCCGGTGCTCTCCCTGCACCGGCTGCGCGCCGCCGACCGCGACACGTACGGCACCAAGGCCGCCAACCTGGGCGAGCTGCACCACGTGCTCGACAGCCGCACCGCGGACCTGACCGCCTACTACGGGCGGCCCCGCCCGCCCCGCGAACACCTCTACCACCACCTCGCCGCCCGCCTCGGCCTCACCTCGCCCAGCACCGCCGAACTCGCCTCCCGCGCGGCCGACTTCGTGGCCTCGACGGTCGCGGCACCGGAGGGAGTCGCCCTGCCCTTCGCGCTCCAGCAGCACTTCCTCGCCTCCAGCCCCGCCATCCAGCAGGGCATCGGCAAGCTGAAGATGGCGCTGGAACTCGACGCGGGCGACGCCCTGGACCCGCTGTGCCTCCAGCTCCAGCACCTGATCCGGCAGACGCCCCTGCCCGACTCGGTCGCCCGCCAGGTCGGCCAGGCGTTCCCCGGCGTCGACCGGGGCGAGCGGCTCGTGGTGCGCTCGTCCTCCAACGCCGAAGACCTGCCGGGCTTCTCGGCCGCGGGCGTGTACGACTCCGTCACCACCGTCCGCTCCGCCCGGGAACTCCTCGACGCGGTACGCCAGGTGTGGGCCTCCCTGGTGTCCCCGCGCAGCGTGCGGCTGCGCCACCAGGTCGGGATCTCGCTGGACGACACGTACATGGGCGTCATCGTCCAGCGGTACGAGCCCGCCACACTCGGCGGAGTCCTGGTCACCTGCAACCCGACGCGTCGCGAGGACTTCCGCAACGTCTACCTCAACTGTTCCCCCGGCTCCCCGGAACAGGTCGTCGACGGCACGGTCCTGCCGCAGCAGTACCTCTACAACACGGTCGAGGGCGGAGGCCGCACCGTCGCCCTGGGTTCCTGGGACGAGGGGCTGCCCGCCGCGACGCGCGCCCGTCTCGCCGACCTGTCCCTGACGGGCCGGCTGCTCCAGTCGCACTTCAGCGGGTCGGAGCCCGGCGGCGACGTCGACAGGGCGCTGGACATCGAGTGGCTGATGACCGGGCAGGGCGACTTCCGGCTGGTCCAGATCCGCCCGTACGCGCTGTGAGGCGCGGCCCCGCGTCCCGGCGCGCCGAGGAGCGGGCGGCGGGCGGCGGCGGACTCACCGCCACCGCCCGCCGGATCATCCGCCTCAACTACGGCTTCCAGCTCCTGTTCAACCTGCTGTGGTGGATGCCCGTCTTCTACGCGTACCAGAAGGCGGCCGGGCTCTCCGACACGGAGATCTTCGGCATCCAGAGCATCTACTACGTGGCGTTCTGCCTGTTCGAGATCCCGACCGGCCTGATCGCCGACCGGATCGGCACCCGCAACTGCCTGCGGGCCGGTGCGGTCGTGATGACCGCGGCGAACCTGGCACCGGTGTTCTCCGCCTCCTACACCGGCTTCCTGGTCCACTTCCTGGCCATCGCCGCGGGCCGCTCGCTCACCTCGGGCGCCGCCAGCGCCTATCTCTACGACGGACTGCGGGCCGAGAAGTGCGACGCGCACTACCTGAAGGCGGAGGGCACGGCCCGGGCGCTGGGCCTGGCGGCGAAGGTCGTGTGCTGGCCGCTGGTGGGCCCCTTGATGGCGGTGGCGCACTCGACGCCGTACGTGCTGAGCGCCGCCAGTGCCGCGGGCTCCGTGGCCTGCGCGGTCGCCCTGCCCAGGCTGGCCGGTCCGGACGGCGACCGGGAGAAGGCCGCGGACCGCTCCGACGGGGGACGGCGGGGCGGCGCGTTCCTGCGCGACGCGGGCACGGCACTGCGCTGCGTCGTCACCTCGCCGTGGCTGGCGATGGTGATGGTGCAGGGCGTGGCGGTGTTCACGCTCTCCCGGATCTGCCAGGTCAACCTCTTCCAGCCGATCCTGCTCGACCACGGCATCGCGGAGGCCTCGCACGGCGGGGTGCTCGCCGCGATGACGGTCGCGGAGGCGGTGGCCTCGGCCCGCCCGCAGTGGCTCAGCAGGCGGCTGCCGCCGGTGGCCTGGGTGTCGATCCTCAGCCTCGCGCTGGCGGGGACGCTCGCCGCGATGACGCTGGGCGGGCCGTGGGTCGTGGTGGCGCTGCTGTGCCTGTTCGCGGCGGCCACCGGGTTCGCGTACCCGATCCAGCGCAAGCTGGTGAACGACGCGGTGCCCGCGCACGCACCGCGCGCCACGCTGCTGTCGGTCGAGAGCATCGTGGACCGCGCGGTGTGCGCGCTGGCGGCGGTCGCCGCGGGCGCGTACCTCGCGGCGGGGCACCTGGACGCACTGCTGTGGCACAGCGCGCTGGTCACGGTGGCGCTGCTGGGGGTCTTCCAACTCCTGCTGCGCACGGGTGTCGTACGGACGTCACGGTACGAGCCGTCACACGCGGCGGAAGCGGTATCGCCCAGCGGCGAGCGACGGTCTCGGGTGGCCGGTGGCGGCCGTTCGTCCCCGCCGTAACCGTTACGGGAGCGGGTCCGCGGCGGTCACCCGCGGACCCGGCCCAGGAGTTCGATGACCGGCACCGGCAGGAATCCGGGCCGGTGCGGCTGCCCCACCTGGTACGCCACGAATCCCTGGGCGGCCGCCGCCCGCACCTCCTCGGCGGTCTCCGCCTGGTGCACCACGGCGCAGCCGCCCGAGCGCGCCTTCGCCCGCTGCCACAGCGCGGGTGCGGGCTTGCGCTCGGCCTCGGTGCGGGGCGTGTAGATCCGGTCGCCGAAGTCCGCCCAGGAGAAGGGCACGGAGCCCTTCCAGGTGGCGTCGACCTCCTGCTTCAGGCGTGCTGCGCGCTCGGCGTCGGTCGCACCCCAGGAGGGCGGCACGTTCGTGATCAGCCCCACCTTGATGTGGCGTTCGCGCAGGGCCCGCAGATGGGCGTAGGCGCCGGGGCGATAGTCCGTACTGCCGTCCTCGGCGGTGTGGATGAGGGTCTCGCCCAGGTCGAAGTACGCGTAAGGGCACGGTCGTTGTGCGTCGATGCGCCCAACTGCTGCTGCATCGACCTCCGTTGGTGTCGCGGCAACGGCGGAGGTGCACAGTGCGGCTGCGGCCACAGTGGCCGCGCCCAGGGCCAGGACCACTCGGGCCGGACCTCTGACGGTGGTTGTCCTCATGGCGTCGTCGCCCTTCTCCCGGCACACGGATCACTGGTCTCTCGCGCTGTACCCCGTCACGGGGGCCGCCAGTCACCCCGAGGCACAACTCCCTTGCACAACCCGCGTGCGGCACCTTCCTTCCCCATTCCGGGGGCCCGCTCGACGACCAGGCTTTCACCGGTCGTCGGTGTCGAACGCCTGGGCAACGGCGAGGCTGTCCTCGTAGACATGGTGCCGGGTGACCAAGCCGTCCTCGAAGGTGAGGTGCATGGCGAACCGTGCTCGATACGCGCGACCGGTGGACCGAGCGGTCTGGCGGATCTCGCCGAGCACGACCGCGTCGTTTCCGTCGACGAGGATGCGCTCGACCTCCGTCGCCACCCCCTCCGGCACGTGGTGCTCGGCCAGTTCGCGATAGTGGGCGGCCGCGTCGGCCCGGGTGGACCGATGACGGATCCAGGGCGTGGCAGCACGACCGTGCTCGGCCTCCGGCCAGCTCAGCTTCCAATCGCCCCGCTCGGCGTACAGTTCGGCGATGCGCTCGGGATCGCCCTCACCGATCGTGCGCAGTAACTCCTCGACCGTGGTCCGTGTGGTGGCTATGGACATGATGGGCCCCTCCGTATGGTCCGCGTCCTGCTCCTGTGGTGAGATCACCAACCTAGCCCGCACGGTCCGGCCGGGGCGATTACCTCCGGAGTAGGCAAGCGCAACATCAAGATCCACTTTCGAAGCGGACCCTAGGGGGAGGCGGTCTGCGGAGCGAAGAGTTCCCGGACGGTCTCCATGGCGAGGTTGCGCAGCCAGGTGTGGGCGCGGTCGTCGTCGTAGCGCTGGTGCCACAGCAGATACAGCGGTACGTCGGGCAGCGGCAGCGGCGACCGCAAGGTGACCAGGCCGAGCTGCTCCCGGGCCGTCCGGGTGACCGCGTCGGGGAGCGTGACCACCAGGTCGGAGTCCAGGGCGAGTTGGAGGGCGAACGCGGCCGTGGGTCCCGCGGTGACGACCCGGCGTTCGAGCCCGCGCGCGCCCAGGGTGTCGTCGATCGGGTCACGCAGACTTCCGCGCCGCGAGACGGTGAGGTGCTCGCACGCCGCGTACCGCTCCGCGCTCGGCGGACCGACGGTGAGCGGATGGCCCGGACGCACGGCGACGACCAACCGGTCCCTGCCGACGAGGTGATGGCGGATGTCGGGAAGCGTCGGCACACCGGCGCTCGATTCGAGGTCGACTTCTCCCCTGCGCAGTTCGGCGTCGTCCCTGCCCGGTTCGGCCGACAGCCGCAGCCGGACGCCGGGTGCCTGACGGTGCACGGCCGTGGCCAGGGCGGTGCCGCACGCCGTGGTCAGGGCGTCGTGCCAGCGCACCGTGAACACCCGGTCCAGAGCAGCCAGATCGAGGTCCTGCTGCGCGGACAGCAGGCGATGAGCCTGCTGCACGAGGGTGTGGACCTCGGCGCGCATGGCCAGCGCGCGGGTGGTGGGGACCATGCTGCGGCCGGTGCGGACCAGGATCTGGTCCCCGGTGGCCTTGCGGATGCGGCCCAGGGAGCGGCTCATCGCCGGTGAGGTGACATGGAGTCGGGCCGCCGCACCGGCGACGCTGCCCTCTTCCAGCAGGGCGTCCAGGGCCGTGAGCAGATTCAAATCCAGTTGCATGACAGTAACTCTACAAGTGCAAAGCATGCACTTGTTGTTCATGCTGCTGCGGCCTACCTTCGAAGTGCGGGGCAGGACAACCGCCCCCGCCACAAGCCCACTTCACCCGAACCCAGGGAGCCCACCATGAGCACAGCCATGCCTTTCGCCGCCGGCACGACGCTCCTGTCCGACGTGACGGCCGCGGTGAAGACCGCCGGCGCTGTGCTGCGCGACCGCCACACCTCGTACGCCCGGGGCGTGAGCCTCGACGCGATCGTCGGCGAGATCCACGCCAACGACGACGCGGTACTGGAAGTGCTCCGGGAGCCGCTGCTGGCGGCCCGGCCGGGTTCGCAGTGGGCCGAGGACGAACTGGCGGGCGGCGCGCTCCCGTCCGGCGAGTGGTGGGTCGTCGACCCCGCCGAGGGCAACATCAACCACGTCCACGGCATGGACGACTGGTCCGTCACCGCCACCCTGGTCCGTGACAACCAGCCGGTCCTCACCGTGGTCCACCTGCCGCTGACCGGCGACACCTACACCGCGGTGGCGGGCGGCGGCGCCCACCTCAACGGGCGGCCCCTGAAGGTCTCCGCCAAGACCGACCTGGGTGCCGCGCTCATCGGCACGGGCCAGGCCAAGCCGGGAGAGGACGAGCGCACGTTCCGGCGGATCGGCGACTCCGTCACCGCGATGCTGGTCAACGGTCTGGTCGTACGCGTGTCCGTGCCCGCGACCATGCAGCTCATCCACGTCGCCGCCGGGCGCATGGACGCGTTCTGGCAGTTCTCCGACGTCCGCTCCGGCCTCGTCGCCGGGGCCCTGCTGGTCTCCGAGGCCGGGGGCACCGTCACCGACCTCGCGGGCGAACCCTGGAACACCGCCAGCCGCGACTTCCTGGCCTCCGCCCCCGGCATCCACACCGCCGCACTCAAGGTCCTCTCGCCGCTCGCCTGACCCTCCTCCACCGTTACCGTTAGGAGCACCACCCCATGACCCGCATCGGCATCCTGGGCACCGGCCGCGTCGGAACCCACCTCGCGGCGAAGCTCTCCGCAGCCGGACACCACGTCACCCTCGGCGCCCGCAACCCCGAGGACGCCGCCCACGCCTCCCCGCCCTCGTCGCGGATCACCTTCGCCGACCAGCGCACCACCGCCCGCACCGCGGACGTCGTGATCAACGCGACCCCCGGCGACAGTTCCCTGGACCGCCTCACCGACCTGCGCGGCGAACTCGGCGGCACGATCCTCATCGACGTCTCCAACGCCACCCTCGACGACGATGACGGCCTGCCCGGAGCCCTGTGCTACCCGGACAGCAGCCTCGCCGAGCAGCTCCAGGCGGCGCTCCCCGACACCCAGGTGGTCAAGACCCTCAACACCATGCTCTTCATGGTCATGACCGCACCCGAGACCCTGACCACCCCACCGACCGCCTACCTCTCGGGCGACGACGCACACGCGAAGAGAACGGTCACCGCCCTGCTCGGCGACCTGGGCTGGCGGCCCGAACAGATCGAGGACCTCGGCGGCATCACCACAGCCCGCGCCACCGAGGCGATGATCCTGGTCGTACCCCACATCCTGCGACGCCACGGCTTCAAACCCTTCGCGGTCTCCCTCACCCGCTGACCGGCAGCACTCACAGGGCGTCTGGCAGGGCGTCCCACAGGTGGGGCCGGTCGGGTGCCTCTTGGAGGGCGCGTACGACGTCGGGGTGGGGCGCGGCGTACAGGCCCGGGTAGTCCACCTCCCCGCGCCCCTCCTGCGGCACCCACGCGAGCCGTTCGCCGTCGAGGGAGAACTGGGCGTCGACGCCCTCCTTGTTGCCGCGCACGTCCTGCCGGTGCCAGGCCCCGTTGAACCGCACGGCGATCAGCCCGTGCACGCAGTGCCCCTGCCCTTCGTCGTACTCCAGCCGTTGGTAGCAGAGGGCGGTGGGAATGTCCTCGGCGCGCAGCAGCGCCGTGAGGGCGTGCGCCTTGGCGTGGCAGATGCCGGTGCCCTGTTCCAGGACGTCGGAGGCACGCCACGTGACGCGCAGGTCCCCAGAGTCCGCGCGTTTCCCACGCGGCCGCCGCCCACCACCACCAGGGCAGGCTCGCAGGGTGTCACGCAGCCCGGCCCCCGGCATGCCCGAACGGCCGCACCGGAAGGTGCGGCCGCATGCCGGGGCCTGCTCAGTGAACCGTGCCGTGCAGCTCCTCGTACGCCGTGGGTGTCGGCAGGGTCGGGAGGTAGCGCGGGGCGCGCCAGGCCCGAAGTCGCTGTTCGACTTCCGCGCCGAGGGACAGCAGCGCCCCGTCCTTGTGCTTCCCGGACATGAGCAGCAGACCCACCGGCAGTTCTCCCACGGACCCGGCGGGGACCGAGAGGGAGGGGTATCCGGCCACGGCGGCGGGAGTGGAGGAGGGGATCACATCGTTGTCGCCCCGGGCGCAGTCGGTGGTCCAGGCGGGCGGGTTGGTCGGCGCGGCAATGGCGTCCAGGCGGTGGGCGGCCATCGTCTCGTCGATCGACTTGCGTGCCAGCCTGGTGAGTTCCGCGCGCGCTGCCCGGTACTGGGGGTCGGTCGTGGGCGGCGCCGTGAGCGCGCTCTCGAACAGCTCCACCCCGGCGAAGCACGTCTGCTCCGCAGGGTTGGCGCGATGGAACGCGGTGAGCTCGGCAAGGTTCTTCGGACCCCGCCGTCCCGCGAGGTAGGCGTCGATGTCCCGGTGGAACTCGCTCAGCAGAGCCGGGAACTCCAGCTCCGCCAGGCGGTCCTGGTACGGCGGGGTGACCTCGACGACCGTCGCCCCGGCGCTCCGCAGGCGCTGCGCCGCCGCCGTCATGACCTGGTCCACGTCCTTGCCGAGCGACGGCAGCCGCCACAGACCGATCCGCCGCCCCCGCATGCTCGCCGATGCGGCGCCGGGCGCCGCGCTCTCGCCCGTGACGTGTCCCTTCTCCCGCATCGCGGCCAGGGTCAGCGCCACGTCGACGACATTGCGCGCCATCGGCCCTGCGGTGTCCTGTTCGGCGGAGATCGGTACGACGCCCCGGCCGCTCACCACGCCCAGGGTGGGCTTGAGCCCGACCACACCGTTCATCCCCGCGGGACACACGATGGAGCCGTCCGTCTCGGTGCCGATGGCCACTTGGGCCAGCGAAGCCGCGAGCGCGGCCCCGGAACCGGCCGAAGATCCGCAGGGGTTCCGGTCGAGGACGTAGGGATTGTGTGTCTGCCCGCCGACCGCGGACCAGCCCGAAGTGGGCTTCGCGGCACGGAAGTTGGCCCATTCGGACAGGTTCGTCTTGCCGAGGATCACCGCCCCGGCCTCCCGCAGACGGGTGACGAGCGGGGCGTCCTTGTGCGGGGCGGCCGTGGCCAGAGCCAGAGAACCCGCCGTCGAGAGCAGGCCCTTGGTGTCGACGTTGTCCTTGATCAGTACGGGGATGCCGTCGAGCGGACCGAGGACGGCGCCGCGCCGGTGCCGGGCATCACTCCGGGCAGCCTGCTGGAGGGCGGTGGGATCGGTGCGCAGCACGGCGTGGATCTTCGGGTCGATCTCCGCGATCCGCTTCAGGTAGGCGCGGGTCAGCCCCGAGGGGGTGAGGGACCCGCTCGCCATACGTGCCTGGAGCTGGGGGATCGTCACCGTGTTCAGGTCGATGCCCCGCAGTTCCCCGGCTGCCGGAGAGGCCGGGGAAGGGCCCGCTGCGGGGCGGACCTCGGAGGCGTGTGCGGGTCCGGCGGGGGAGGTCCACCAGGAGGTGATCAGGAGCGCGGACACGGCCAGCGTCGCGGCGGCACGCGTGCCGGGACGGGTCGTGTGGGGTGTTGCGGAGGAGGAGGCCGCGGACTTCCGAGCCGAGAGGGGTCTCATGGGGCAAGCCGACTACAGCCGCCCGGTCGCGCGCAAGGGCCCCACCGGCATTTGATGCTGGGCTTGCGGGGTGCCGCGCCCCTGCACCCGTACGCGTACGGGCAGTGCGGCTCCGGCCGCCGGCGACCGTACGTACGGACCGCCGCCGCACGCATGCGCGTGCTTACGGCGGACGAGCGCCGAAGCCCGCGGGGTAGATGTGCATGCGTATCGGTCAAAGGGCGTACGGTTCGGTCCGGTCCCTGCGGGTGACGTTCACCTCCAGATTCCGCGCACCCCCAGAGGCACCGACCAGAACGACGCACGGGGACAAGGGCCGACACCCCGTCAGCTCAGCGCCCACCACAAGAAGTTCACCTCAGGAAGTCCACCTCAAGAAGGGTTCCCCGCATGCCTCGAAAGATCGCGAGCAACTCCCGGGTCGATCTCGCCGGGCTGTTGGAGTTCGTACGGCCTCGGCACCGGGCCCTGCTGCTGACGCGACGCGCGGACGGCTCCCCGCAGGCGTCGCCGTTGACGTGCGGTGTCGACAAGGAGGGCCGGTTGGTGATGTCCACCTATCCGGAACGTGCCAAGACCCGTAACGTCCGCCGTGACCAAAGGGTCAGCGTGGTGGTGCTGTCCGACGAGTGGAACGGCCCGTGGGTGCAGATCGACGGGGACGCGGAAGTGCTGGACGTTCCGGACTCGGTCGAACCGCTCGTGGAGTACTTCCGTGGCATCTCCGGCGAGCACCCGGACTGGGACGAGTACCGCGAGGCAATGGTCAAGCAGGGCAAGTCGCTGATCAGGGTGGTGCCCAGGCGCTGGGGACCCGTTGCTGTGGGCGGCTTCCCGGCCCACTTGGCGGCCGACGACTGAGCTCCCCGAGTGCCGTCGGCCGAGTGTTTCTGAGCCGAACGGCGGGATGTCGATCCGCTGCCTACGCGTAACCGCAGAACCTGCACTCGGGAATGCCCCCGCATCGGGGGCATTCCCGGTTTCCTCAGGCCGTCGGGCGGCCGAACCAGCGGGAGGCCGCCTTCTCGAATCCGGCACCCGTGGCACCTTCGCCCGCCACCCAGGCCACGGTGCCGTCAGGGCGGACCAGCACGGCCTCCAGTCCGAGACCGGCGACCGGGGTCCCGGCCGTGTACCGCACCCTGTCCGCCCAGGCCGACGCCGATCCCGCCAAGCGGCCGTCGGCGGTGAAGTCGAGGACGACCCCCAGTCCGTCCCGCATCAACTCACCGAGCGAGGAACCCTCTTCCAGCAGGAAGTCCGGCGCGTTGCGGCCGACCAGCGGATGCGTGCCGCCGAGGTCGTAGCGCATCGACGATCCCGACATCTTCTCGAAGACGTACGTCGTCCCGTCCCGTGTCTCCAGCAGGTCGCGCATCACGCCGCGGGCCGCCCAGGTGCCGCGGTTAGGCCGCATCAGCGCCACCTGCGCCCGCGACCAGTCGAGCACCTGCGCGCCGACGGGGCGGCGCTCCTCGTCGTACGTGTCCAAGAGCGCGTCCGGCGCGTGCCCCCGCACGGTCGCCGCGAGCTTCCAGCCCAGGTTGACGGCGTCGCCGATCCCGGTGTTCAGGCCCTGCCCGCCGAGGGGCGAGTGGATGTGCGCCGCGTCGCCCGCGAGGAGGATCCGGCCCATGCGGTACGTCGTCGCCTGCTTGGCCCGGTCGGTGAAGGTGGAGACCCGCCGGACGTCGTTCAGGGTCACGTCGGTGCCCGACACGCGGCGCAGCACCGTCTGGAGGTGGGCGCGGGTGGGCTGCCGCGAGCGGTCGAACGCGCCGCCGTCGAAGTCCATCATCCCGAGGGTTCCGTCGACGCCCATCCGGAGGTACATGCCGGTCGGTGTCGCGATGATCCCGGGGCGCAGCTTCTCCGGGTCGGCGAGCGTGGCGACCATCGTGTATCCGGTGAACTCCGGTTCGGTGCCGGTGAATTCGAATCCGGCGAGTCGCCGTACGGCACTGCGCCCTCCGTCGCAGCCGACGACCCAGCGCGCCTCGACGGCGTCGGTGCCCGCGGTGACGACCACGTGGTCGTCGTGCTGGACGACCGCGTCCACGGGGACACCTCGCTGAATCTCGACGCCGAGTTTGACCGCCCGCTCGGCCAGCAGCGACTCGACCTCCGGCAGCCTGACCATGAGGGTGTCGGGCGCCGGGCTGGGCAGCCGGTACGGCAGGGCGGCCAGGTCGACCTTGGCCGGATCGAGCATCACGCCCGCGAAGTGGCCCACGGCGAGCGGGCGTGACGTCCCGTCGGCCGCGGCCACGGCCGGTGCCCCGTGTCCCGCCATGTCCGCGGAGGTCTCCCGCAACGCGTCCAGCAGGCCGCGCCGGTAGAAGGCTCCGGTGGAGAAGCCGAACAGGCCGCGCTTCTCGAACGGCTGCGCCAGCCACCGCGAGTCCGGCTCGGGCTCCTTCTCCCGTACCAGTACGGAGCAGCCCGCGAGGCCGAGTTCGCAGGCGAGGAAGAGACCGACCGGGCCCGCGCCCACGATCACCACGTCGTACATGAGACATCCCCTTCCGAAGCACCGCCGGGCCCAACCGCCCGGCCTTGACACTTCGAAAGCTGTCAGCGCCCGCCGACACCGCTCCGACAGGGACCGACAGGACGCCGACCCCACCTCGACAGCCCGCCGACAGCCGCACCGCACGCTGCGCGGACGGCACCCGCCGTGCGGCGCGGCACCTGCGCTCGCCGGCACGGCCCCGTTCCCGTGACGGCATCTGCCGGCAGGGTGGGGTGTTCGGGCGGGATCGATCCGCCGGCCCCGCTACGTATGATCAAGAGCGGTGTCGGCAGGTTCCCGCACACGGGGTGCGCCGACGCCGAAAACCACAGCGATGTTGCACCAGAGTTCACAGCGGGGGTGAACGGCCATGGCAGAGAAGCGAGTTGTCATCGTGACCGGCGGGGGAACGGGCATCGGGGCCGCCTGTGCCCGACTGCTCGCGGCGGCAGGGCATCACGTCGTCATCTCGGGACGGCGGCCGGACCCGTTGAACGAGGTGGCCGCGGAGACGGGTGCGTTGGCCCACGTGTCCGACGTTCGGGACCCCGAGGCCTGTGCCGCTCTCGTCGACGCGGCCGTGGCCGCGTACGGCCGCCTCGACGGGCTGGTCCTCAACGCGGGCATCGGCCGCGGCGGTGCGGTCGGCGACCTCGCGCTGTCGGACTGGGAGGACGTGATGCTCACGAACGTCACCGGCCCCCTGCTGCTGATGCGGGCGGCGCTCCCGCACCTGCTGCGGACGCGCGGTGCGGTGGTCGCCGTCGCCTCGGTCTCCGCCCTGCGCAACGGCGCGGGCAATGCCGCGTACGCCACCTCCAAGGCGGCGCTGCTGCAACTGTGCCGCTCCCTGGCGGTGGACTACGGAAGGCAGGGACTGCGGGCCAACATCGTCGCCCCGAGCTGGGTGCGCAGCGAGATGGCGGACAGGCGGATGGCGCGGTTCGCCAAGGAGGCGGAGCTGGGCGACGGAAGCCCGGAGGCGGCGTACGAGGAAGCCACGCGCCCTCTGCCGTCGGGCAGGGCGGGCGATCCGCACGAGGTGGCCGAGGCGATCGACTGGCTGCTGTCGCCCGCCGCCTCGTACGTCAACGGAGCGGTCCTGACGGTGGACGGCGGTGCGACGGCCCTGGACCCGGGCACGCTGGCCTTCGACTTCCGTATGACACGTCGGGAGTGAACCCCGGAGCCGGGGGAGGGGACGGTGGTGGCCCGGGTGCCGATTCGCCGGGCGGGCGGCGCGGGCAGAACGCGCGCACCGGCGGCGATCGCGCCCGCGCACGTCGCGGAGATCCGCCGGGTGCATGCGCTGCTCGCCACGCCGTAGGCAGAGATCGTGCGGGCCTCAGCCGCTACCGCCGCCCTGGTCACCGAGCCCCGTACCTGCCGCTGCCACAGATGGTCCGGCAGGCGTTGTTCGTCTCGGGCGGTTCCGGCCGGCGCCATCGACGCCTTCACGTGCGGAACGACGAACAGCGCCCGATCACTTCACTCGATGAAGACCTTCACGGAGTCGGGGTTCCCCTCGTTCCGGTTGACGCCGATGAAGAAGTCTCCCCCGACGTGGGTGACGTCTTCGATCTCATCGGCCAGCTCTGCGCCCGGAACACCGATGTCGCTCTCCACATCACCTCCGGACCAGTTGTACTGGTACACCCAGTTCCACCCGGTGACAGGCGTTGAAGTGTTGATGGACTTGGTGTTCCAGATGTAGTTCTCGGAGCAGTCAATGCCCTGGTCGGAACGATTGTCGTGACTCGTCAGGTTGCTCTTCACCAGCGTCCATCCGCTCGTCAGCGAACCGGTGCCGGGATGGGTCCACAAGTTGCCCAAGCGGCGGGCAACGTATTTGCCCGCTCCGCCAGCTGCCGTCGCGCTGTAGCAGAAACCGCTGATATTGCCGATGGGCAGACGGACTACCTCGCTTGCGCCTACAGAACCCGACGCGTCGAGATGAACGATCGTCACATCCGGGCTCGGAAAGGCCGACTGGCTTCCCTGGGTGGCGATCACAGCAGGACCCTGGCCCCGATAGTTCGGGTGGTAGGCGAGGTCGTTGCCGTGACCGAGCGTGGGTATGGGGGTCGGTGCCCCGGCGCAGGTCCAACTGGTGCCGTCCCACCCTGAGCCGTCGCGCAACCATCGGGACAGGACCGGCTCCTTTCCGCCCGCCTTGGTGAAGACGATGTAGAGCTGGCCGCCCGCCCCCGCGACCATGCCCTGCATGACCGTGCGGCCTTCCCTGCACGGGCTGCTGTTCGGGATGTTGAGCCGTTCCGCCCCGCTCCTGTCGGTAGCGGCGTGGGCGGACGTGGTCGAGACCGTGGCGATTCCGGTCAAGAGTGCCAGTACGGACGCGAAACTCCGTAGCTTCTTCACTCGATACCCCTCCTTTGTGACTCGGGGAGGCTAGCACTCGGCGTGTACACCTCATCCGAGACGTAGTCAAAGTGCGGCAAGCGCAAGGACTTTGACGCTCCGTCAGCCCCCAGGCCATCTGCTCGGCATGCCCCCTGCGGCAGCGGGATCAGGCGCAGGCGGTGACGAGGAGCGTGGTGGGCGTGTTGATGGTCAGCGACGGGGTGGGCGGGCCCGGCGGTGCGGCGAGGCGGAGATCCGGGAAGCGGCTGAAGAGCGCGGAGAGGGCGGTACGGAGCTGGAGCCGGGCCAGCGGTGCGCCCAGGCAGAAATGCGGGCCGCGGCCGAAGGCGAGGTGGGGGCCGCCCGCGCCGGGAAGCCGGAACGCGTCGCTGTGCTCGTGGGACGGGTCGCGGTTGGCCGCCGCGTAGCACAGGAGCAGTGCGTCACCCGCTTCGATGCGCTGCCCGCCCAGGGTGACGGCCTCACGCGGGAAGGCGAAGGGCAGCGCGAAGACGCTCGCGTCGTAGCGCAGGGCTTCTTCGACCACCTCCTCCCAGGTCACGGCCCCCGTAAGGACACGGTCCAGTTCGCGGGAATGCTGGAGCAGGGCGCGCACCGCGTTGACGAGGGCGGCCACCGTCGTGTCGAAGCCGGCTCCCAGGAAGAGCCAGAGGGTGTCCCGTGCCTCCTGGGGGCTCAGTACGTCACCGGTGTCCGCCGCTTCCCGGAGGGCCGTGACCACGCCGCCCTCCTCGCCCGGAACGGTCGGGCGTTCCAGCAGGTGGTCGAGGTAGGCGCGGATCTCCGCGCTCAGCAGCCGTGACTCCTGGGGGGTGAGGGCCGCCCGGGACAGGGCCCGGAAGACCAGGGAGGTCGCCCGGGGCTTCTCGTCGTCGGGCACGCCGAGCAGGGAGCACAGCACGTCGAGGGCGAGCGGCAGCGCGAACTGCGCACGCAGGTCGACCGGTTGGGCTGCCGGGGTGATGCCGTCCAGGAGCCGTTCCACCGTCGCACTCACCGTCGGGGCGAGAGCCTTGACCCGGCGTGGTGCGAAGGCCCCGGCTGCCGCCCGGCGCAGCCGGGAGTGGTCGGCGCCGTCCGAGGTGAGCATCCACTGCCTGCTGAGGTGGTCGGTCATGGGCCAGTCGGCGGGGACCTCGCCGTCGCGCAGCGCCCGCCAGTGCGTGGGCGATCGGGCGAACTGCGGTTGTGTGAGGACCCGTTCGAGCTCGGCGCGGCCGACGACGGCCCAGCAGTCCACGCCACCGGGCCAGCGGGCTCGTACGACACTGCCGTGCGCACGCAGGACGCGTGCCTGCTCCTGGAGGTCCAGATGGGGGTCGAGCGGGACACGGACCGGATCGATGGGATGCCTCCAGGGATGGAGTGGGAAGCGGGGGAAGGGGGGATGGAGACGGGGGCGCGAGACCCCGTACGGGACGGTGGACGCGGTGCAGCGCCATCCTTCCCATCTGTCCTTCAACGCAAGCCGGTTGATCCGTCACCCGATTGGGCGGCAGACCCCCTCGGGCATCGGCGCGGTGCTCGCCGCGCGGTCGGAGCGGACGCCGCGGCGCGCGGGCCGCAGCAGGTGAACCCGTACGTAACTGCCCGCGTCCCGCACCTTCCGGTCCGCACCTCGGCGTGCGACCGTCGCTGTCGCCAAACTCCCGACGCCAAGCTGCCGACACCGTGCTCCCGATGCCCTGCTCCCGACACGAGAACGCCCCACGGTGTTCAGCCGCCCGTCCCCCACGACCGGAACGGTCGAGGAGCCCTGCCCCAGAGAAAGGTCTCCCCCTCACCATGCAGCGACGTGACTTCGCGACCGGACTGGCCGCCGCCCTCGCCGTGCCCGCAGTGCTCGGCGCGTCCCCTGCCACCGCACAGCAGCACTCCGGCGACAGCCACACCCCCGACGACCTGGCCCGCCGCATGCTGCCGGTGCTGTCCGCCGAACTGGACGACAGGGGAGCCGCTCGCACCCTCGTCCCGCACCTGTACGACGTAGGTTTCGACTGGCACCCCGAGACCGCGCCCCTGCGGAAGCTCGACTTCCTCGTGGCGTACGGCTTCGGCAACCGGCCCCCGGCCGGCGGCGGAGACCCGACGAAGGTGCGCCCCCGACCGGGCCCGGTCAACGAGGAGCTGGCCGACACCGTCGCCCGCATCCGCAAGCACCGCAACGTCCCCGTGTACGCGCAGTGGGAGATCGCGCACTTCCTTGAGTCCAAGTACCGCATGCGGCACGTCACGTCGATCGAGCCGGTCGTCGCACCCGACGGCACGATCACCTATCTGAGCACCGACGGCGTTGCCGCGCAGGTCGTCAAAGCCCGGGAGAGCCTGCCCGGAGGCATCGGAACGGCCGGGGTGGTCGGCTTCCGCGACCACATCAAGCGCTGCGTGCAGACCACACGGGACCGGGGCATGACGGCCTACGCACCGCAGGGCCACAGCATGCCCCACACGTACGACCCGCAGTCGGGCCAGCCGTGGACCCGACGCCGGGACCTGTACCTGGTGCACGACATGGCGGCGCAGTGGCAGGTGCTGCGCGAGAAGCTCGTCGCCGGGGCCTACCCGCAGGGCTGAACCCTAGACCTGGGACGAAGCCTCCGGCCTCCCGTGCTGAGCAGTCGCCTCGTACACGGTGAACCGCGTGGTGCGCCGATCGCCGGGTGCGGGAAAGCCGCAGGTCAGCGTTTTATTGAAGCTGAAATAGAGGGTTCACGTACGGGGCCGTTTCCGCCCTTGGGGTGGGATAGCGTCGCTGACTGTGACGGCACGCAACAGGCGAAGCCGTCCGGCGACGCGCCCCGCAACGTACTCCGGTGACCCCGGCCGTACGGCTGCCGCGCGCCGCTGAGAATCCGTCGGCCGAACCACCGGCGCGACCGCGGCCCACAGGCCGTCGCGCCCGTACCCCGACCTCCCTTGGAGTGATTTGCGATGCACCGTTTCGCGCTCAGCCGCCGTACCGCCCTCGCGGTGGCCGCCGGCACCACCCTCACCGTCCTGATGTCGGGTTGCGGACTGCTCGGCGGCGACGACAGCAAAACGATCAAGGTCGGGGTCAGCGGCGACGCGCAGGAGTGGGACACGCTCGTCCAGGAGGCCAAGAAGGAGGGGCTCGACGTCGAACCCGTCTCCTTCGACGACTACTCCCTGCCCAACAAGGCGCTGTCCGCGGGCGACATCGACCTCAACGCCTTCCAGCACCTGGTCTTCCTCGCCCAGTCCAACCTGGAGAACAAGACCGACATCGTGCCGCTGGCGGCCACCACCGTCGTACCGATGGGGATCTACTCC
Source organism: Streptomyces sp. NPDC087440 (assembly GCF_044744005.1). Taxonomy (NCBI): domain Bacteria; kingdom Bacillati; phylum Actinomycetota; class Actinomycetes; order Kitasatosporales; family Streptomycetaceae; genus Streptomyces; species Streptomyces sp. NPDC087440. The sequence continues at coordinate 38,892 of NZ_JBIUXN010000038.1, forward strand.
AAGAAGATCACCAAGCTTCAGGACCTCAAGGCCGGCGCGAAGATAGCCCACCCCGACGACCCTGCCAACGAGGGCAGGGCGCTGCACCTGCTCGACCGGGCCAAGGTCATCGAACTGAAGCCGGGCACCGGGCTCTACGCGACGCCCGAGGACATCGCCAAGAATCCCAAGAACATCACGTTCACCCCGGTCAACGCCCAGCAGACGCCGCGCCTGCTGCCCGACGTGGACGCCGCGATCATCAACGACGGCGTCGCCAGCCTCGCCAAGATCGACGCCAAGTCGGCGCTCTTCCACGACGACCCCAAGGACGCGGCGATCCGCCCGTACATCAACGTCATCGCCGTACGCGAGGGAGAGAAGGACAACCCGGACTACGCGAAGATCGCCAAGCTGTACGCGAGCAAGCCGGTCCAGGACGCCTACCAGCGCTTCGCCAACGGCACGGGCGTCCATCTCGACCTGACGCAGCCCGAGTTGGAGAAGGAGCTCGACCGTGTCGCGCAGCAGCTCAAGAAGTGACGCGGTGAAGTCCGAGCAGAGGCCCGCACCGAGGACCGCACCGAGGACCGCACAGGATTCCGGGCAGCGCTCCGGGCCGGAGATGATCCGGCTCGACGCGGTCGGCAAGGAGTTCGCGGGTGGCGTGCGCGCCGTCGACGCGGTCGATCTGACCGTCGACGCGGGCAGCGTCTACGGCATCGTCGGACACAGCGGGGCGGGCAAGTCCACCCTGCTCAGGCTGGTCAACCTGCTGGAGCGGCCGACTTCGGGCACCGTGACGGTGGGCGGCCAGGAGCTGACCGCGCTCGGCGAGCGCCAACTGCGCACAGCACGCCGGGACATCGGCATGATCTTCCAGCAGTTCAACCTCTTCCGGTCCCGCACGGTCCTCGGCAACGTCACCTTCCCGCTGCGCCAGTCCGGCAGCTCACGCGCCGAGGCCCGCACCAAGGCCCTGGAGGCGCTGCGCTTCGTAGGCCTGGAAGAACACGCCAAGCGCTACCCGGAGCAGCTCTCCGGCGGCCAGCGCCAGCGCGTCGGCATCGCCCGTGCGCTGGCCACCTCACCCCGGGTACTGCTCTGCGACGAGGCGACGTCCGCGCTCGACCCGCAGACCACCCAGGAGGTGTTGCAGCTGCTCAGGCGGGTCAACACCGAGCTGGGCGTCACCATCGTGGTGATCACCCACGAGATGGAGGTGGTGACGGCGATCTGCGACCAGGTCGCGGTCATGGAGGACGGCAGGGTCGTCGAACGGGGCGCGGTCCACGACGTCTTCACGCGCCCGCAGCACCCGACGACCCAGGCCTTCGTACGGGCGGCCCTGCACGCTTCCCCCGTGCTGGGCCTGCTTCCGGGCCTGCTGCGGGAACACGGGGTGGAGCCGTCCGCCGCCAAGGCGATCCTCGCCGAACTCGACCATGGGGAAGACCACGGGGAAACGGAGTTCACCCCTCACGGCGACCACTCATCGGGCGACGGCTCCGAGACCGGCGACGACGTCGCGAGCGAGAACAGGGCGGTGAGCGCGTAATGCAGCAGGACTGGAACATCCTCTGGCCCAAGATCGTCGATGCGGCGGGCGAGACGGTCTACATGGTGCTCGCCACCCTGGTCTTCGCCACGCTGCTCGGCACGGCCGTCGGCCTGGCGCTCTACGCCACCCGCAAGGGCGGCATCTTCCAGAACCGCCTCGTCTTCGTGGTGCTGAGCTTCCTCGTCAACGTCATCAGGCCGGTTCCCGCGCTGATCGCGATCGTGATCCTCAACCCCCTGACGCGCGAGCTGATGGGCACGGCGGTCGGCACCGACGCCGTGATCTTCCCCATGACGGTCATCGCGACCTTCGGGGTGGCCCGGATCGTGGAGAGCAACCTGGTCGGCGTCGAACCCGGCGTGATCGAGGCTGCCCGGGCGATGGGCACCAACCGGATCCGCATCCTGCTGACCGTGCTGATCCCCGAGGCGCTCGGACCGCTGATCCTCGGCATGACGTTCATGTTGGTCGCCCTGATCGACTTCTCGGTGATCGCGGGCACGGTCGGCGGCGGGGGAGTGGGCAACCTGGCCATCACCCACGGCTACCTGCGGTTCGACGACCGGGTCATGGCGGTCACGGTGCTCATCCTGATCGGCCTGGTCCAGGCGGCGCAGTTGCTCGGCAACGCACTGTCCCGCAAGGTGCTGCGCCGCTGAGTGCACGGTGCGGCGTCCCGCTCGTATGAGTCGTACGAGCAGCACCGCTGCGGGAGTTCGGCGGCCGCGCTGCTCGGCCGGTCCCGGGCCCTGGTCCTCGCGGGGCTGATATCCGCCGGCCCGGTCGAGCCGTACCGGAGGGGACGCCTCGTGCTCTGCGCCCGCACGGCCACCGCCGAGGCCCTGCCGGTGGGATCCGCGTGCGGCGCACGGAGGGGGAGGAGGCAGGGCGTGACTGCCTCACTCCACCGTCCCGGGACGAGGCCGCTGAAGGCGGTCGACCCGGCACTGGCTACGCTGCCCGGATGACCTTGGCCTTCTCCGACGCCTTCCTGCACGCCGCCGAGTACCACGCGGCCTGGGGCGTACAGCAGCTGGAACTGATCGACCAGGCCTTCCCGGCTGGACCGTGGACGGCGGACCTGGAGCAGTGCCGCTACGAGTCGGGCGGCCGAAGCCTTCGCATCGGACTGCTGGGCAGTTACGACCAGGCCGAGCAGACCTGGCTGTGGGGCTGGGCCAACCCGGGGCTGCGTGGCACCGAAGTGACCGCCGCCAGCACGCGCATCGGCGAGTTCGGCCGCAGCCACGGCATCGCGGAACTGCAGCAGGAGAGCGTGGACCTGGCCCGTTTCGCCGACCCGCACCGCGCCGCGGAGGCGCTGGCCTTCCTGGGCATGGCAGTGCTCGGCGCGCCCGGCTACATCGGCCAGGAGGCCGGCCCGGAGACCCGGGTCTACTTCGTCCCGCAGGACCCGCAACTCCGGCCCGCGCGCCTGGACCCGGTCGCCATGCCGCGCCATCTGCTCACGGGAGCCCAGCTGTTCGCACGTTCGTCGCGGCTGGTCGTCACCGGTTGGTTCGCCCTGCACGGCGTTCCGGTGCAGGAGGCCGCCGACCGGATCACCGCTCCTCTGCCCGGCGGGGGCGCCGCGGTGGTCTCCTTCGACGCCGCCGGCCGCATCGCGGGCATCGACGCCAGCCCGGTCTCCGCCTAGGACGACCTGCCCATGGCCGACGGCCCATCACTGGCCTGCTCCGTATGCCCGAACTCCCCGCGCAACCGCAACGCGGGGACCATCCCGGGCGGCGAGGTGCGTGCAGTCGCTCCGTATGCCACCGCCCGGGCTCGCACCGGACGCCCGACGCGACTGCGGGGACGTACCAGGAACCGGGCGCGATGCCCGTCTCGTACCGGGCGGACGGGTGTCCGCGAAGCGGGAAGGGGAGACGGGAGCGGCCCGCCGCTCACGGCACTCCGCACTCCGGCGACCCGGAGTCGTCCCGCACCGGAGACTGTCCCGCACCGGAGACTGCGGAGTCCTCCTGCGCCACGGGTGCCCCGCGCCCGCGTGAGGGAACCACACCGGCGCGGAGCAACTGCTGTCAGCTCCCGAAGTAGGCGTCGAAGTTGCGGCTGAACTCCTGGTTGTTGAAGCGGTCCCAGTTGATCGACCAGGTCATCAGGCCGCGCAGGGACGGCCAGGTGCCGTGGGTCTGGTAGCTGCCGCAGTTGGTCTTCTTCGTCAGGCAGTCCAGTGCCTTGTTGACCTCGGCGGACGACACCCACCCGTTTCCGGCCTGCGTGGAAGCTGGCATTCCGATGGCGACCTGCTCGGGGCGCAACGGCGGGAAGACGTTGTTCGCGTCGCCCGCGACGGGAAAGCCGGTGAGCAGCATGTCGGTCATCGCGATGTGGAAGTCGGCGCCGCCCATGGAGTGGTACTGGTTGTCGAGGCCCATGATCGGGCCCGAGTTGTAGTCCTGGACGTGCAGCAGGGTCAGGTCGTCGCGCAGCGCGTGGATGACCGGGAGGTACGCTCCCGCCCGCGGGTCCTGCCCGCCCCACTTGCCCACGCCGTAGAACTGGTACCCCAACTGCACGAAGAACGTCTCGGGCGCCATGGTCAGGACGAAGTCCTTGCCGTACTTCGCCTTCAGCGACTTGACCGCCGAGACGAGGTTGACCACGACGGGGGTCGTCGGGTTCTTGAAGTCGGTGTCGGCGGTGTCCAGGGAGAGCGAGTGGCCCTCGAAGTCGATGTCGAGGCCGTTCAGCCCGTACTCGTCGATGATCTTCGAGACGGAGGCGACAAAGGTGTCGCGGGCGGCTGCCGTCGTCAGCCGGACCTGCCCGTTCTGCCCGCCGATGGAGATGAGCACCTTCTTGCCCTGCGCCTGCTTCGCCTTGATCGCCGCCTTGAAATCGGCCTCGGACTCCACGGTCGGGCACTCGGCGACCGGGCACAGCCGGAACCGGATGTCGCCGCTGGTCACGGAAGTCGGCTCACCGAAGGCCAGGTTGATGACGTCCCAGGAGGCGGGAACGTCGGCCATCTTCACGTACCCGGAGCCGTTGGCGAAGCTGGAGTGCAGATACCCGACCAGCGCGTGGGCGGGGAGGCCGCCGCCGGGATCCGGGTCGCCGCCGCCCGGGGGAGTGGTCACGGTGACGGCGGCCGACTTCGCCGATTCGCCGTCGGCGTTGACCGCGGCGACCTGGACGCTGTAGGCGGTCGCGGGGGAGAGCCCGGTCAAGGTGGCCGAGGTGCCGGTGACGGTGGCCGCCTTGACGCCGTTGCGGTAGACCGCGTACGACGTGGCACCGGTGGAGGCCGACCAGCTCAGGGCGGCGGTGGTCGAGGTGACGGTGCCCGCCGCGAGCCCGGTCGGCGGGGCGGGCGGCTGCGGCTGAGTGGGGTCGCCGGGGCCGAGGAGGCTCAGGTCGTCGGCGTAGTAGGCGGGGGTTCCGTACCAGCCGTGGGTGTAGATCTGCACCTGCGTGGTGCTCGCACCGGTCTTGAAGGTGGTGCTGAGCTGCTTGAAGGCGTCGGCGGACTGCGTCCAGGTGGACACGTCCGTGGTGCCGGTGCCGCTCGCGCCGAGGTAGACGTACGAACCGCGGACCCAACCGCTCAGTGTGTACGTGGAGTTGGGTCGGACCGTGACGGTCTGGGCGCACTTGGCGTGGTCGCTGCCCGCGGGAGTGGCCTTCAGGGCGGAGGTGCCGCTGCGGACCGGAGTGGTGACCACGGCCCCCGCGGTGCAGTTCCAGCCGGCGAGCCCGGCTTCGAAGCCGCCGTTGCGGGCGAGTTCGGCATCGGCCGCGACGGCGGGGGCGGCGGCGGTCAGCCCGGAGGCGGCGAGGGCGAGAGCGGTGACGGTGAGGGCGAGGGGTCGGACGGAACGGCGGCGTCTGGTGCCGCGGTCTCGACGGGGACGATCCACAACTGCCTCCGGTGCGGGGGAGATGGAGGTTTCGATGGCCGCCCAACTTGGTCCAGACCAATGGGGTTGTCAAGGCTCTCGGCAGGGGTTCCCCGGTCGGGAGGCGGTGCGTCGGGCGCACCCTCGGCCACGGCGGCACCTCGCCCAGCATCCCGCAATGGTCTGGACCTTGACAGGTCCAGACCATTGCGGTTGGCTCGGGCCACTCGCCCCCCCCACCGAGGATGTGATGTCGTGTTACGCACACTGACTTCCGCAACCCAACTCCCCCGGCTCCTCGCCTCCTTCCTTGCCGCGGCCCTGCTCGCGGTGCTCTTCCCCCTCGTCGCCGCGACCACCGCAGCAGCCGTGCCCACCGCGGCAGCCGCGAGCTGCGCCGCCGCCTGGAGCTCCGGCGCGGTCTACACCCAGGGCATGACCGTCTCGCACGGCGGCCACAACTACCAGGCCAAGTGGTGGACCCAGGGCGAGACGCCCGGCTCCACCGGCCAGTGGGGCGTCTGGGCCGACCAGGGCGCCTGTGGCGGCGGAGGCGGCCAGGACCCCGACCCGTCCGGATTCGTCGTCTCCGAAGCCCAGTTCAACCAGATGTTCCCGAGCCGGAACAGCTTCTACACCTACGCGGGCCTGGTCGACGCGCTGAAGGCCTTCCCGGCGTTCACCAAGACCGGCAGCGACACCGTCCGCCGCCAGGAGGCCGCGGCCTTCCTCGCCAACGTCAACCACGAAACCGGTGGCCTGCGGTACGTCGTCGAGCAGAACACCGCCAACTACCCCCACTACTGCGACGCGGCCCAGCCCTACGGCTGCCCCGCCGGACAAGCCGCCTACTACGGGCGCGGCCCGATCCAGCTGAGCTGGAACTTCAACTACAAGGCGGCGGGCGACGCCCTGGGCATCGACCTGCTGCGCAATCCGTACCTGGTCGAGCAGAACCCGTCCGTCGCCTGGCGCACCGGCCTCTGGTACTGGAACACGCAGAACGGTCCCGGCACCATGACGCCGCACGACGCGATCGTCAACGGACGCGGCTTCGGCGAGACCATCCGCTCCATCAACGGCTCCCTGGAGTGCGACGGACGCAACCCGGCACAGGTCCAGAGCCGCGTCAACAGCTACCAGAGCTTCACCCAGATCCTGGGTGTCGCCCCGGGTTCCAACCTCAGCTGCTGAACGCACCAGCGGGCCGACACCGCGCCCGCCGCGACGCATCCCGAGAAACACCGGCGCCGCCGGGACACGAAGCCTGCACCGCGGGCTCCTCGTGTCCCGGCGGCGCCGTCAGACACCCGGTACGCAGGGGTGCCCGAAGCCGTCGAGCAGCACAAACGTAGGATGAGCGGGCGCCGCAGACACCAGAGCGTCGCCGCGGTCCCCGTACGCCTCGACGGGGCACCGCCCCGCCCCGGGTGCCACACACCCGGCCGACAACAGGAGTTGACCGGTGATCAGTGCGGCCGCAGTGGCGGGAGTGGCCTTGGTGGAACTGGGCATGGCCCTGATCCCCGGCCCGAACATGATCCACCTCGCCTCCCGCGCGATCACGCAGGGCCGCAGGGCCGGCCTGGTCAGCCTGAGCGGGACCGCGGTGGGATTCCTGTGCTACCTGGTGGCCGCGGCGGCGGGCCTGTCCGCGCTGTTCGCCGCCGTACCGCTGGCGTTCACGATCGTGAAGCTCGCAGGGGCCGCCTACCTGGCCTACCTCGCCTGGGACATCCTCAAGCCCGGCGGCCGTTCGCCCTTCGCCCCGCAGCACGATCTGCCCCCGGTGTCCGACGTACGCCTGTTCTCGATGGGCCTCCTCACCAACCTGCTCAACCCCAAGATCGCGCTCCTGTACGCCGCTCTCCTGCCGCAGTTCATGGACCCGCAGGCAGGCCCGGACTGGGCGCAGATGCTCCAACTCGGCGGCGTCCAGATCGTGGTGGGTGTTTCCGTGAACGCCCTGATCATGCTCGGCGCGGCACAGGTGGCGGGATTCCTCGCCACCCGCCCCCGCGTGATGGCCGCACAGCGCTTCACGACCGGTGGCCTGCTGGGCGTCTTCGCACTGCGCACCGCTCTGTCCGAGACCCCTGCCGCAGCCTGAGCGGCACAGGGACCGCCGGTCGGCTCGCTCCACCGGCTCACCCGCCGTGGCCGGTGCCGTCCCGGGCCACGTGCCGGCGCAGTGCGAGGGTGCCGTGGAAGTCCTGCGGTACGGGGGCGAATCGGAAGGCCATGGCGACCTGGTCCGCATCCGGGACCGTGAGCCGGTAGCGGGTGCACAGCAGCCTGCACAGTGCCATGAGCTGTACGGTGCCGAGGTCGGCGCCGACACAGCGCTTGGGTGCCCAGCCGAACGGCACGTAGGAGCCCCGGCCGGCCGGGCCGTGCGGAGCACCGGGCAGGAAGCGGTCGGGGTCGAAGGTGTCCGGTTCGTTCCAGTACCGGCGGTCGCGGTGGATCATGTGCGGGCTCAGGATGTACTCCTGCCCCGCCCGGAGAGTGGCGGCGCCCAGGTCGTACGTGCCGCGGGCCCGCCGTACGAGCAGCAGGGGCGGGCTCCACATGCGCAGGGTCTCCTGGACGAAGCGGTGAGTGAGCGGCGCGGCCCCGGCGGGTGCGGCGAGGAAGTCGGCCTCGTCGGTGCCCTGGTGTTCAGCGGCAAGCAGCGCCGCCCACCGGGGCCGGCGGGCGAACTCGTACAGCACGGCGGCAGCTGCCGACCCGGGAGGCCCGCCGATCGCGGTGAGCACGGTGGTGACCACGCTCAGGGCCCGGTCCATGCCGAGTTCCGGCAACAGGTCGACGAACGGGTCCGCGAGGTCGCGCTCCCGTGGACGGCGGCCCGAGGCGCGGGCCCGCAGCACCCTGCGCACGACCCGTCCGGCCCGTACCTGCACGGCGGCGAAGTGCAGCCGGTGACCGGGGCCGGTACCGGGGGCGCGGTCGATCAGGCGCCGCAGCTTCTGATCGAGGTCCCGCTCGACCCACACGCTCTCCCGGGGAGTGAGCCCCGCCAGGGCGACGGGCAGCAAGGACCGTACGGTCACGTCCTGGGACAGGGTGACCAGATCGATGCGGCGGCCGAGGCGCGCGTCCATCACCGCGCGCATCCGGGCGGTCAGCCGGTCTCTGCGCTCGGCGGTGGAGAGGTGGTGCAGCTGGGTGAGCCAGGCGGTGCGCACGCGGGTCCAGGCCACTTCGGGGCTGGGGCGGCGGCGCAGGAGGTCGAGACCCCGTTCGGGCATGACGAAGCCCTGCCAGTTCGTCCTGCTGACGTGTCGTGCCGCCTCCGGTTCGAACACGGCGAGGAGACCGTCGTTGATCCAGAAGACGCCGCCCTCCGCCGCACTGCGTGCACGCAGGTCGTGCAGGAAGTCATCGGGACGGTGCGGACTGGTCATGTCGTCACCCTCCTCTCCGAGGGCGGGGCGGCGGGCCGTCCCCGGGTGTGCGGTACGACGGCCCGCCGCCCCCGAAGGGATCAGATGTGGTGGTACAGGTACCAGAAGTTGTGCAGCCCGCCGTAGCTGGAGCGGATGTTCAGTGCGGCGAGGGCGGAGCGGTAGAGCTTGCGCATGGGGATCACCTCCTTCCGGGCGCGCCGGTACGGTCGCCGAGTTCCGCGGTGAAGCGTGGCGGAGCCAGCGCGGGGCCGAGCAGGGGAAGGTCCCCTTCGGCGGTGACCGACAGCCGTCGGCCGCAGACGATGATCCGGACGAGGTCCTCCAGCAGCGCCGTCACGAAGGTCGCGCCGGCGCAGCTGTGCAGACCGTGGCCGAAGGGCAGGAACGCCGGCTCGCGCGGGCTGCGCGCCCAGCGGCCGGGCAGGTAGGCGTCCGGGTGCTCCCAGTGTCCGGGGTGGCGGTGCACCAGGAACGCGCACACGTCGACCGTGTCCCCGGGGCCGACCGCCACCCCGGCCAGTTCGTGCGGGACACGAGGGGTACGGGTGAACAGCCAGGCGACCGGCCACAGCCGCAGCGCCTCCCGGACGACCCATTGCGGCACGTCGGCGCTGCCCGGGTGGGTACCCGCGAGCCGGACCGCCCAGCCCAGTGCGAAGCCGATCGAGCCGACCGTCGCGAACACGAACGACAGGTAGACCTCGGCGAGTTCCGCGGGATCGGCCTCCCTCCCGCCGCCCGCCACCACGACGTCCAGCAGGTCACGGGGGTCTGGACGCACCGTGCTGCGACGTGTCTGTATCTCCGCCGCCAGAGCGGACATCGCACGGCGCCGGAAGACCAGCCGGGACAGCGCCGCATGCCTGGCGCGCGCCCCGGCCAGCACCGCTCGTTCGATGACGTTCTCCACGGTGTCCCTCAGCGCCTGTGGGGCATCGCGGTGGAGCAGTACGTCGGCCAGGTGCGCGTACACGAGGAGGTTCCCGGCGTCCGGCCAGGTGCTGAAGGGGGAGAGCCGGTCCTCGACCAGTTGGGGCAGGGTGTGACGATGGGCCGCCAGGTGCCGGTGGAGAAGGACGCGCGCCGCGCGGCCGATCTCCACCTGTGCGGACCGGGGACCGAACACCCCGTGCCGGGTGTGGAAGAAGTCCGACGTGTCCACGTACCTGCCGTGCCGGTTGCCCATGACCTCACGTGCCGCTCCGGGCCCGGTGACCAGCAGCCGCCCGGGGGCGGAACACCAGACGTCCCGTTCGCCGCCGAACTCCTCGACCAAGCGCGACAACGGATCCGCGGGGCGGTGGGACGAGCCGGGCGACGGTTCCATGACCTCAAGGCTCCTCGCAGCAAGGGTGCAGAGCTGTGGACACGGCACAGGGTGACGAACAGTCAGATTGCTCCTGTGGGGGGTGGGTTGTCACGTACGGTGCCGCGTCGGCACTGAATCGCTTCGCGGTGTGCAGTACAACGCCGTGCTCTGCACAGGGGGACGGGCCAGCAGCGGCACGGCAATCGCAGGGGCGTGAGCCGTCTACGCGCGGTGGACGCGGTACGGCATCCACTCGGCGACCGGGAGGAGCGCGGCCCACGGCTTCCGCCCTAGTACTCCAGCCGGACTTTGATGTACTGCCTGGTCAACGGCTTGGGTGTGGGGAGTGTAGCGGGGCGGTGCCGAGTGCGGGATGGGTTTGCG
>NZ_JBIUXN010000039.1:0-13195 GCF_044744005.1 Streptomyces sp. NPDC087440
GCGCGCGGTCTGCTCCGCAGACACGACGCGGAGCCGCTACGCGGCTCTTTCCCGTATCGCTCCGCGATACGGGCTGCCGGTCCACTCCGTGGCCCACCAGCACCGTCGTACGGCTTCGCCGCACGACGGGTCGGCGCGCTGCGCCGACGGGCCTGATCGCTCCGCGATCCGGCCCCGGGTCACGCTCCGCGCGACCCTGAACCGCTGGCAGCAGCGACGGGGTGGCGCGTTGGTGGGTGCGGGGAGTGGAGGGGGCTCGAAGGGCCGGCCACCCCTGCCCGGTGGCCGCAAAACCCGACCAGATCAGGGCCGGAAACGGGCCGAACCCTTCAACCCGCACCCCCGACACTACCAGTTCCGAACACTTCCTGTCACTCCCCCCAACCCCTGTGCGTCATCCTCCTAGGTCCGCTACCTTGGACCCAGAGAACAGACCACCACCCACCCGGGCGACTCGCCAAAAATCTGCATCTAACTTGTCACTGCTAATCGCCAGAACGACACCGGGATTTCACCGGCTAATTCCCACAGTAGCTGACTACCACCGGCCCCAAAGGGGATAGCAGGAATTCGGTGTCTGCCTCTCAGAAGGGAAACCTGAATGTCGGAGAATGGGCTTCGCGCACATCAGATTGAGGCGGTCGACGCCGTGCTTCGCTATCTCCAACTCCCGGCCGGCTCCCCCGTGCCGCCGGAGGGGCTGCGGTGTCAGGTGATCGCGGCGACGGCGTCGGGGAAGACCCGGATCGCTGCAGTTGCCGCTCAGCGGCTCCACGCGCGGCGGGTGTTGGTGTTGGTGCCGACGACGGATCTGCTGGCGCAGATGGCCGCTGAGTGGCGTCGGGCCGGGCGTGCTGGGGCGATGGTCGGTGCGTGTGAGGCGAAGGTCGCAGCAGCCAGCGGGATGCCGTGCACGACCGACGAGGTGGAGTTGCTGTCGTGGGTGGGGGACGACGAGCTGGTGACGGTGTTCTCGACGTACTCGACCGCGACCACGGCCGTGCGGAAGGCGCACGCGCTCGGGATGCGGCCGTTTGACCTGATGGTCGTGGACGAAGCCCACCGCACGTCAGGGGATGCCCAGAAGGCGTGGGCGGCCGTGCACGACCAGGCGAAGATCCCGGCCGTGCGCAGGTTGTACATGACGGCGACGGCCAGGATCTGGGAGTCCGCCGAGGACGCACGCCGTGGTGGGCGGGAGGCGCCGCGGCTGGTCGCGAGCATGGAAGACGGGTCGCCGATTTTCGGGCCGGTGGCGTGGAAGCTGACGCTCTCGCAGGCCATTTCGCGCGGTTTGATTGCCCCTTATCAGGTGGTGTGTGTAGATATTTCCGATCCTGAGTTGCATGCTGCGCAGGCCGGCGGGGACCGGGGCTCGGACGTCGTACGCGGGGCCCGCCTCGCGGCGCTCCAGGCCGGACTGCTCACGGCGGCCGCGGACGAGAACCTGCGGAAGTGCCTGACCTTCCACTCCCGGATCAGCGAGGCCGAGGCCATGGCCGAAGGGCTGCCCGGTGTCGCGGCGCGGCTGTACGCGGAGGACCCGAAGCGCTACCACCCGGCGGAGCGGGTGTGGGCGTCCTGGCTGTACGCGGGACACAAGCCGCTCTACCGCAAGGAGCAGCTGGAACAGCTGGCGTCGAACGTGATCGAGGTGCCGGACGGGAAGGGGGGCACGGTCGTCTATCCGGCGATGTTCAAGATGATCGCGTCCGTTCGCGTCCTGGGTGAAGGTGTCGATACGAAGGACTGTGATTCCGTCGCTTTTTGCGACGCGCGGGGGTCGATGGTCGACATCGTGCAAATGGTCGGGCGGGCTCTGCGCATGCAGCCCGGTGACGGGAAGATCGCCAGTCTGATCGTTCCGGTTTTCCTTGCGCCGGGGGAAAGTCCCGATGAAATGCTGACGTCCAGGGGGGCTGAGACCCTCGCGAAGGTCCTCGGAGCGTTGCGGGCGCACGATACCGAGGTGATCGAAGCTCTGGCTGACTCCCGCCCGAGGACGGGTAGTTGGAAGCCGGACGACATCGATGAGGCGGAGCGCCAGGATCAGCCCGGTGAGGCGCAGGGTCCGAGTGCGCCCGCGCGGGAGTTGCTGAAGTTCTCCACGCCGCGTGATCCGGCGGAGGTGGCGCGGTTCGTGGCGCTGCGGGTGCTGCATCCGGAGACCGACTACTGGCGGTCCGGGTTCGCGGCCGCGGCCAGGTACGCGCAGGAGGTTGCGAAGAACGGCGAGCTGAAGGTCCCCTACGACTACGTCACGCCCGCCGACTGGACACCGGGTGGGTTCCCGTTGGGGACCTGGCTGAAGCGGCAGCGCGCGGACTACCGGGCCGGAGACCTGGCGGCGGAGCGGGTGCGGGCGCTGGAGAAGCTCGGGGTCATCTGGTCGCACCAGGACCACGCCTTCGAGGAAGGACTGACTGTGGCCCGCCGGTGGGCTGCCGAGCACGGGCACTTCCTCCCGCCGGCCACCGCCGTGTGGGACGGGTACCCGGTCGGGACGTGGGCGAAGAACTTGCGCACGGCGGCCCGGCTGGCGGATGCGCGTGCGGAGCAGCTGGAGGCCGGGCTGCCCGAGGGGGCTGCCACCGGGGGGCTGTCGCAGGAGCGGCGGGACGCCCTGGACGAGATCGACCCTGGGTGGTCGCCGGTGTGGGACGCGGGCTGGCAGAGGTGCTTCCGGCTCGTGCAGCAACACCTCGACCACGGCGGCCGGGTCCCCCTGGAATCCGGTGAGGTCGTGGTCCAGGGCGAAGACCTCGGGCGCTGGGTGCAGGGCTGCCGGTTCGGATGGGACGCGCTGCTGCCCGCGCAGCAGTGGCTGTTGGACAACGTCCTCGGGCTGGAACCGGCCGGGGAGGATGAGCAGCCGGTGAAACGTACGCAGGACGACAAGTGGCAGCTCAACCTCGCGGCGGCGAAGGCGTTCTACGCCCGTGAGGGACACCTTCGGGTGCCTCGGAAGCATGAGGAGTCCATGGGGTCCGGTGAGGGCGTGAACGGCGCTCAGGCGGGCTCCGAGGGCGTCGTGAAGCTGGGGGTGTGGATCTCGAATGTGCGGAAGCGGGCCGACAAGCTGAGCGAGGAGCGCCGGGCGGCGCTGGACGGGATCGGGATGGAGTGGACTGTGGGGGCGGCAAGGAGGAGCGCGTCGTGAGCGCGTCGAGGCGTGTGCTGGTCACGGCGCACTGGTTTCGGGAAGGGCCCGATCCGCTGGAGGGGTACTGGATCTGCGACTTCCCCGGGTGCGGACGCCATCGCGGTGACCATGTGCAGGCCGAAGGGCAGTGGCGGGACGACGTGCACCCCTTTGTCCCGCAGCGGATCTCCTCGGTCCGCTGCTACACCTGCGGCCGCCGCCACCGCCACACCCGGCACCTGGCCTGGACCTGGGAGCGGTACGACGCCCTGGTCCAGGACGGCGTGCCCGCCGCCCACGGCCGTGCCGTCGGCGCGACGAACGTCGTTGACCAGAAGGAGGGTTCCCTGTGAGCGACGACCAGATGAGCGCGGCCGCGTACACCAGCGGTCCGGTGGAGCAGGCGGCGCAGGAGGTGCGGGACGGTGCCGCGGACAGAGTGCTGGCGGTCGCGGTGCGGTCGTACACGGCGTTCGCGGTGCACGTGCGCTTCGACGACGGCATGACCGAGGAGGTCCTGCCCGTCCTGTGGTCGGTGATCCCCGAAGTGGAGCGGCCGGCGTACCCGGTGCGGCTGGAGGAGTTCGTGGACGCCTACCGCGAGCGGTTGGTGCGGCTGTTCGCGGACTACGGGCCGCAGTCGGCGATCGCGAAGCACGGACGGCACGAGCTGCTCGCGCACCCGGTATCGCTGATCGCGCTGGAACAGTTGTCGACGGCCCGCTTTGCTCTGGCCCTGGGGTGGGACGGGGAGCTGCCGGACCGGTGGCTCAACGATCTCTGCGGCCCGTGGGGCATCGCCGAAGTGCTGTGAGCCAGGACCCCGGTGAGCTCACCAGGCAGGGGATGGTGGTGGGTGGCGGGCGCGACCAGGAGGAGCGGGGAGTGGAGACGGTGTTGCCGTACGCGCGGGGGCAGCGGCTGGGCGGGCGGACGTTCCAGTGCGACGCGACAGCAGTGCGCTCGCGGGGCGGGATGCGGGCGTTCGCCCTGCTGGACGGGATCGGCGACAGCGAGGTGGTGCGGGAGTGGACGCGGGCGCAGGCCCGGCTCCTCGCGGAGGGCGGGCTCCGGCACGGGGAGGCGTACAGCGCTGTGCGGGCCCTGCACGCGGTATGCGCGTACGAAGCACAGCAGCCCGGGGCTCCCGAAGTTGGCGCGGTCGCGGTGCTGGCTGTGATGGTGCCGGGCAGGCCGGTCACGCTGGCCTGGTGCGGGGACGCCCGCGCCTACCTCTACGAGCCGGACGGTGAGGGGCCGGTGCTGCTGACCCGCGATCACAACCAGCGGCAGCGAGCCCTGGACGCCGGCCAGTACGCCCCGCCCGGCTGGCGGCACAGCGTGACCTCCGCCCTCGGAGACCTCGCCCCGGACCCGGAGATCGGGGAAATCGCACTCGGGCAGGTCGACGGGGGCCGGCTGCTGCTGGCCTCCGACGGGGCGTACGAACCCGTCCACGACCACAGCGCCGAACGGGAATGGGCCACAGCACTCGCGGCGCCCACCCTCGTGGACGCGGTCCGGCAGCTCCTCGACACCACGGTCTGGTGGACGCCCGAAGAAGCGGACGCGGACAACGCCACTGTCCTCGTCACGGACCTCCCTCACCTGCGGACGGCTCGCGGTGGCGATCGGGCCGGGGGAGGTGTCTGACTTGGCTCCTGTCTTACCTTAAAGTTCCCCACCCTTCATGACGGGGTGAAGCGGCTGCCGCTGGAGCAGGGGCCGGTAGCCCCCAATCATCTGACTTGGTTCGTGACCGACTTTAAAGTTCGCGGCGTGTCCGATGCTCTCCGACCTGACCGGCCCGGGATGATCAGCACATGAACGTGGAGTTGCCCGCAGGGCAGTGGGACGAGTTGTGGCTGCCGTTGCGGCCGTACGCGACGAACCGACTGCATGAAGGGATCCGGCGGGAGCGGCGGCCGGTGGCGATGACGCGGCGTTACGTGGAGGCGAACCCGTCGGCGGTGAGCAATCTTCTCGTCGTGGACGTGGATCACACCGATGCGGTGCTGCGGGCGGTGTCGTCGGTGGGGTCGCATCCGCTGCCCAACGCGGTGGTGGAGAACCCGGCGAACGGGCATGCGCATGCGGTGTGGGCGCTGGCGGAGGCGGTGACGCGGACCGAGTACGCCCGGCGCAAGCCGCTGGCCTACGCTGCCGCCGTCACCGAGGGGCTGCGGCGGGCGATGGATGGGGATGCGGCCTACTCGGGGCTGATGACGAAGAATCCGCTGCACACGGACTGGAGCACGGAGTGGCTCCATGGCAATCTGCACACGCTCGGAGGACTGGAGGAGGCGCTGGGCGGCCATATGCCGTCGGTGCGCTGGCGGGAGACCAAGAGGTTCCGTACCAACATCACGGGGCTGGGGCGTAACTGCTCGATCTTTGAGACGGCCCGGACCTGGGCGTACCGCGAGGTCCGCCACCATTTCGGAAACTCCGAGACCCTCCACAGCGCCATCCACGCGGAAGTGCACGCCCGCAACATCGAGTTCGCCGAGCCGCTGCCGACCGTGGAGGCCCGTGGGATCGCCAACAGCATCCACCGGTGGATCACAACGAGGTCGCGGATGTGGAAGGACGGCGCGGCCGTGTACGAGGCGACCTTCGTCGCCATCCAGTCCGCCCGCGGCAAGAAGAGCGGCACCGCGCGCGCTGCGCGCCGGGACGAACGTGCCGCCGCCATGCTGGAGTACATGAAGGGGACGTCGTGACGCAGGAGCCCATGCGGGAGCGCCGTACCGTGACGGCCCGTGAGCTGGCAGGCCGGTTCGGGGTGTCGCCCCGGACGGTGGTGCGCATGGTCGCCGAGGAACGCGCGGCGTACGAGGACCGGTCCCGGCAGCGCCGGGACCAGATCGTCGAACTGCACCGCCAGGGGCTCAAGGGGTACGAGATCGCGCGCGAGCTGACCATTTCCGCCGGCCTGGTGTCCATCCGGCTCAAGGAAGCCCGTTCGGCCGGTATCGACCTCAGCCGCTACGCCGCCGGTGAAAGCCCTGCGACGGGTCGGTCTGGAGAACGCCGAGGCCGCACTCCGTGATCGAGCGGGACTGCCGCGCTCCGGCGGACCGGTCACAGGAGCAGCAGGTACAGCGGGTCGAGGACGGCTGCCTGATCTGAGCGGAACGGCCGGGGCCGGGGGCGAGGTCTGGGACGATGCCGGTATGGACAACGGCACCTTCTCCTCCGGCTCCAGCTCGTCGTACGAGGCTTCGGGCCCGCCCGTGTTCGGACCGCGGCCGCACGTCCCGGAGTGCGATTTCTGCTCGAAGCCCGGTGCCGTCGTCTACTACACCGTCACCGAGTACCTGGTCCCCACCCCGCTCTACGACTGGTCCTCCGGCGACCGCTTCTACGTCTGCCCCTCCTGCCGTACGTACGTCGACACCAAGGACTGGGACGGGCTAATCGGCTACGCCGACCTCAAGGCACTCGGTACCCAGGTCGTTCGCGGCTTCGCCAAGAACTACACCCCCGGGGCCGTAGCGTTCACCCCCGGCACGAACCCCGAGTCGGGGCGCTGACCCGTACGGTCGGCATCGGCCGGCGGGAGGCGGAAGCCGAGACCCGCGCCTTCGCCGAAGGTCTTCGTCACGCTCCATCCGGCGGCGGTGAACGCGGCCCGGAACTCCTGCTCCACCTCTGCGCGGTGGTTGGCCCGGTGGTCGGCCACGCGCACGACACAGCCGGTGTGGGTGTACGAGATCAGCACGTCCGCGGAGAACACGTTGACCGGGAGTTCCCCGACCGCGATGAGGGCCTCCGTGATCGGGGCGGCTGCTGCGGCAATGGGGCTGGGCTTCGATGTCGGCTGGGGGCGGGGCGGTGCGGGCTCGTGGGTGCAGATGCCTTGGCGGGCGAGGCTCTGATCGAGGCGCCATCCGTACCGGGCGTCCTTGTCCCCGGGTTCGGGTTGCTGGCTGCGCAGTTGGACCGCCCACAGGCTCAAGGCGTCCCACGCGGCCTGCGGAGTGACGCACGCCGTGCCGCGGTGGGTGCGGACGTCGACGTCCGTCAACGAACTGGAGGACGCACGGAGGAGGTCGGCGGCGTCCGTCAGCGCGCGGGTTGCTTCGTCGGCCACCGCCTGGTGGTGGGCCTCCTGCTGGTGCGCTGCGGCTGCCCACGCCGCGCGGTCCGCGGGCTCCTCCCCGCGGCCGGTGCCCGTGGCACCGCAGCCTTCCCGGTCGCACACCCAAGACGCCCACGCGCCCCGGCTGCTCACGGTGTAGCCCCTGCTGTACCCGCCCATGCGTTCTCCTCGCGGTTGGTCCTTGCGCAGCAAGTACACCAGCAACAGGAGAACAGCCGGTGGGTGTTCACGAGGTTGGGGGGCGGCTCGGTTGGGCGGGTGAGTCCGCGGCGGCGGCCTGGGCTGGCGTCGTACCCCGGCGTCCGGGGTGGCCGGCCTCCTGGAAGAGGGGTGTCGGCTGGGTACATACCGGCCCCGGCGGGGCTGTGGCACGCAAGTCCGTCGCCCACGGGCTGATTTGGTGATCCCGTGCGGACGCGCGGGCCGAACGAACTCGTCGTCCATGAATAGCGATCTGCAAGCGGCAACGGGCTGTTTCAGGCGGCTGGTTCCATCGCCGAACGTGGTGAGCTGCAGGAGGGCCACGCACAGGCTAGTCGCGGGCGCAGGCTTCCGATGGAATATGCCAGATCTCCCGGAAAAGGGTGTATGAGGACCTAGGCTCGGGGGACCGCAGATGTGACGGTCGGTCAGCGCTTCGCGTGGGCGGGCCGGGAGCATGTGCGGTGATGTTCGCCAAGTCCGGCCCTGTGCAAGGGAATTGAACTCGATCATCCGCCATGTGGAAGATTCTGCGGCGTGACGATTCGGTCGCTGTCTGTTGCGCTCAAGGGCTAGGGTCGTGGCACCGGAGGGGCCCGAGCGCCCGGGTACCAACCTCGTCTCGGGCTCCTCCGCCTTACTGCCGTACGCAACGAAAGCTGGTGGAAATGTCTTTCGCTCCGCGTCTCTCCGGCCAGGACAACGTGGTCCTGACCAGTCCGTTCGACCGTAACACGGCGCCTTCCGCAGAAGTGGGGTTCTGCGAGGGTCGCCCCCGTAGGCAACAGGGCGTACGGGAGCCCGGGAGTACCCCCGGGCCCGTTGTCTGCGCGCCGCCTTTCCGCCGTTACGCGCTGGGCCGCTCCTACCGGGCGGGAACGGTGCAGGCCACCAGGGCTCCCGCGGCCGTCCGGGGTGCCCGCGCACGGCACACCGTCGGCGTCTGACTCCCGGCGGCTGCAGGCACTTTCGTGCCGTCGCCGCCTCCCTCATATTCCACTTGGGCGAAACGAAACGCGCGGACGCCTGTCAACCGGCGCACCGCCCGCACCTCGTCCCTGAACCTCCGGAACCTGGCGAACAACCATGTACCCCACCACCCGCGCCGACGGCCCGCGTCCACGGACGTGCCCGCGCTGCGGCGGCGAGTTCTTCCGCAACATCCGCGGGGGCCGGCCCCCCACGTACTGCTCCTCGCGGTGCCGGTCTGCCGCCTTCCGCGCCCGGCGCGCCGTGCCGCAGCCCACCGCCTACGCGCACGAACTCAGTCTGATAGGCCAGTCGGTGGCGGCCCGCGCGAGCCTCGTCTCCCGGGCCGCCTCCCTCGGCCAGCCCGCACCGCCCGCCGATCCGCTGAGGGCCGGACTCGCCCTGCAGCGTGACCTCGACGACTACCTGACCATCGCGGTCCGCGAGGCCCTGGAGCGCGGCGCGAGCTGGAGTGACATCGCCGAGGTGATGCCCGCGGGCATCAGCTCCCTGAAGTCCCGGTTCTCCGCCGCCCGCGCCGCCCACGTGCTGCGCGCACGCCGGGCCCGGCGCCCCGGCGCCCCTTCGCTCCTCACCGACGAGGACCAGGCGGTGGCTGTGGAGCGCGCTCCGGCTGCCTCCGCCCAAGACCGGGCCGCAGAGCGCGGAGCGCTGGCGTCCGCGCTGTCGCACCTGCACCGCCGCTCCGGGCTCCCCCTGCGCCGGCTCGCCGACAAGGCGGACCTGTCCGCCTCGTACGTCTACCGGCTGCTGGCCGCCGAGCGCTTCCCGTCCTGGACCGCCGTCGAGCGGATCGCGAAGGCTGCAGACCGCACTCCGGCCGACTTCCTGGACCTGTGGCACCGCGCACACGGCACCACCCCCGCACAGCCCGAGAAGCCCCCGCACGAAGAGGCCCTCGCGGCGTTCCAGGCCACCGTCCGGGGGCTGCATCTCGCGGCCGGCTGCCCTGCGGCCGACGACGTCCTGGACAAGGTCGCCACCTGCGCCCGCTGGGAAGAGCCGCTGCTCACCGCCCTGCTGACCACCACCACCGTGCCCCAGGCACACCTGCTGCGAGAAGAGACCGTCGCCGCACTGGCAGCGGCGCTCTGCGGTGATCCCGCCCGGCTGAAGGCCCGCTGGGACACCCTCCAGCACGCCGTCCCCCGGCCGACCGTGTCGGCCGGAGCCTTCGGCTGACCGTCATCCCGGGCCTGCCCGCCGCCATACGGCCGCCACGCCACTGCTTACCGCGCCACCATCGCGCGCCCCGTCCAAGGAGAGAACGTTCATGTCCCAGCCCGACCCCCGGCCGGAACCCCCCGCCCCGGCGGCACCGGCCCCCGGCCCCGCCTCCCTCGGCATGATCTTGGCGCTCTTCGGCATAAGCCTGACCGTCCTCCTGATCATCGGCTTCGGAGCGGTCTACCTGGCCTGGCGCCACCCTTCCGCAGCCGTTCCCCTCACCGTCGGTGCCGCGGTCCTCGGAGTGATCTTCGCTGCCATTGCCGCCGCCGCGGCCGTCGCCGCCCTCCGGCGCCGCTGACCCACAATCCCCGATGGGTTCGCACCGATCAGCACAGTCGGTACGAACCCACCGGGGTGTGCCCGGGCACCCCCACCGACACCCCGGCATGAAACCGCAGCAGCACCGTGGGCCCTGACACCCCGGCACACCCCGGCCGGAACACCGTCAGCAGGATCAGCCGTAGAAGTCCCACTGTCCGAAGCGCGCCAGCAGCGCCTTCGCCGCCCGCACGTCGAGTCCGAGCCCGGCAGCTACCTCCTCCACCGGCTCGCACCGGGCGTCTTGCGCGGCCCCGTGCCCCAGTCGCACGGCCAGGACTTCCAGATGGCGCAGCGCCTTCAAGGTCACGACCGGGGTCTCGTGAGGAATCTGCTCGATGCGGCGCTCTACCTCCCGCAGGAGCTCCACCAGGTCCTCCGGCAGGGCCGCCGTGCTCTCGCCGATCTGGACGGTGTGCTGGTCCCAGTCGTGCAGGCACTCGTTCGCGAGGTCCCGGGCCGCCTTGCGCATCGGGACGTCCCCGTACGCCTCCCAGTCCAGCGGGTGGGGCTCGCCTTCCCAGCCGCACGAGCACTCCGCCCTCAGCGACTGGGCACGCGGCCCGTGGAAGCCCTCGCCGTCGTACACCGACCAGTGCGCCACCAGCTGCCCGACCGTGGAAGCGCCGTCGAAGTAGACCGGCTTGGGCACGCTGCCGTCCGGGAGCAGGACACCCACCCGGCCCTCATGGGACGTGCCGTACTCATCCGTGGTCCACGTCTCGTCCTCCGCCACCGCGCTCCCCTTCCTCCGCCGCCCGTACCTCGATGCTCTGACACCGACTCTCCCGTACGCGCCCGCCCGCCGGAGGCGAAACACGACAACTCACCCACAACCGGAAGCGGACGGCCACGGCGTTCCACCGCCGATATCCACCAACACCAAGCGGCACTGCAGCAGGTGTCAGCGCTTGACGCGGCCTCGTACGGCGAGGACGGCAAAGCCCAGCAGAACCGGCTCCGCCAGGCGCGTGGCCAACTCGGTAACGGCCGCATCGACCCCGGCATGGTGCACCCCGGGGGACTTCCGGCATCGGGCGGCCGAGCTCGCACCGTACGGCTGACCGGCCCGGCGGCCACCGTCGCCCCCGGCAAGTGAGGCCTGATGCGCGCAGCAGCTTGCCATGCCGCTTCTGCCACCATCGCCGTGACCTGCAGCGATGCACACTCTCCGACTCCTGTAACACGCCCGAATTCCCGAATGCCGAATCAGGCAAGGCGCAGGACGCTTCCCCAGAAGGCCCTGGGGTTGGTCGGTTCGCGGGCTGCCACGCGTACGTCCGCGAGAGGCGTACGCGTGGCATCTGCACCCTTGAGCTCGCACCGAGGTGGGAGGACGGCACTGCACCGGGACCGGGCGGTCGAGCACGTGGTCGCGTCACGACGGTGTGCCGATTTCGGCCCGACGGGCTGCGCTTGCGGCGGTGCGCGGGCAGGATCACGGCAAGGACGACCGGGGGGCCGTGGTGGGGATGCGTGGACAGGGTGGCCGGGCAGCAGGCCGGGGAGGGTGGCGGCGGCCGGGGGTCCGGCTGGTGTGGGTGGTGGTGGCTGCGCTCCTGGTCGGGGGGATCGCGTGGGTAGTGGCACGAGTCGGGCTGGAGGTCGCGGACCAGACGGCGAGCGTAGTCGGCGGCACCGCTGCGGTGCTCGGTATCGGCCTGTCCCTGGCGTTGCGCGAGCGCCCCAACGCCGAGCCCGCCACCGAGCCGCCTGGCGGTTCCCGTCGGGCGTGGGTTCCGGCCGCGGCGGTGGAGGCGTCGCTGCGCCCGCCGGTGGTGCAGGTTCCCGTCCGTGGACGAGGGCATGAACGCGGTGTGCTGGCGGGTCTGGTGAAGGGCGCGGGCGGACTGGTCGTGGTGTGCGGGGCGGGCGGGCTCGGCAAGACCACCCTCGCCGCCGCAGCCGCCGAGGACGCCCGGGTGGCCGGGAAGCGGGTGTTCTGGGTGCGGTGGCAGGACAGCCCCGCCCAGCTCGCCGACAGCCTGACCCGCATGGCCCAGGACCTCGGTCTCACCGACACCCGCCTGGAAGACGCGCGGCGGGGCGGCGCCGCGCTCGTGGACGTGGTGTGGGAACACCTGGGTGCGTGTACGGGGTGGGTGATCGTGGTCGACAACGTCGACACCCCCGGACATATCGGGCCGGGCGTCGAGCCGGTGGATGCCTACCGGGGGTGGCTGCGTGCGGACGGGCCGGGGCTGGTCGTGGTGACCAGCCGCGACACCACCGCCGCCACCTGGGGGGCGCAGGCGCACCTGGTGCGGCTGGAACCGCTGGAGGAGCAGCCCGCCGGGGTGGTGCTGTGCGACGCGGCACCGGCGGCCGGGACAGGGGAGGAAGGGGTGTTGCTGGGGGTGCGGCTGGGCGGGCTCCCGCTCGCCCTGAACGCCGCCGGCCGCTACCTCGCCGAACCCACCAGCAGGTACCGGACCTTCACCGCCTACCGGCAGGCGCTGGAAACCGAGTTCGGGGATCTGGTCGGTGCCGAGAACGGACTGGCCGACGATCCGGACGTGGCACGCACCCTGGTCCGGCACACCTGGGAACTCTCCCTCGACCAGCTGGAGCGGGACGCCATCCCGCACGCCCGGCCACTGCTGCGCCTCCTCGCGCTCCTGGAAGGCGCCCCCATCCCCCGCACCCTCATCACCCCGCCCCTGCTCTCCGGCCTCACCCACACCCAGGTGTCACCGGTCGCGCTGGACGCGGCCTTCGCCGGACTCGACCGGTACGGGCTCCTGGGCACCCCCCACACCACCAGCAGGAGCCCCGCCCCCGGAGGGGCCGGTGCGGGCGGTGAGAGCGTGGTCCAGGTCGTCCTCCATCCTCTGATCCGGGAGATCATGGCACTCCCCCAGCCCGCAACCAGCCCTGCCGCCCCCGACGCCGACGCGGAGCGCGCCCGCTGGTACACGGTGCTCGACACACACCTGGCCCAGACGGTGCACGACGTCGTCGCGGCAGGGCGGACGGGCTGGCCCACCGCGCAGCTCCTCGCCCCCCACCTCCCCGCCCACCTCGACCGCGCACCCGCATCCCACTTCATCACCACCCGCAACCTCTTGGACGCCCTTGCCAGCGCGTTGGGGGACGCGGGCATGAACGCCGCGGAACTCGTCCTGCGCACGCACGTTGCAGTGGCAGAAGCCCAGGCTCTCGGGCCCGACCACCCCGACACCCTCACCAGCCGCAACAACCTCGCCACG
>NZ_JBIUXN010000039.1:13291-13689 GCF_044744005.1 Streptomyces sp. NPDC087440
CCACGCCCTCCACAGCCTGGGGCGTTACCAAGAAGCCGCCGACCTCCACCGCACCACCCTCGCCGCCAGCGAGCACATCCTCGGCCCCGACCACCCCGACACCCTCACCAGCCGCAACAACCTCGCCCACGCCCTCCACAGCCTGGGGCGTTACCAAGAAGCCGCCGACCTCCACCGCACCACCCTCGCCGCCAGCGAGCACATCCTCGGCCCCGACCACCCGGACACCCTCACCGGCCGAGGCAACCTCGCCATCGCCCTCCGCAGCCTCGGCCGGTACCAGGAAGCCGCGGACCTCCACCGCACCACCCTCGCCGACCGCGAACGCACCCTCGACCCCCACCACCCCAACACCCTCACCAGCCGAGGCAGCCTCGCCAACGCCCTCCGCAGCCTCG
>NZ_JBIUXN010000039.1:13787-14531 GCF_044744005.1 Streptomyces sp. NPDC087440
CGGCCGGTACCAGGAAGCCGCGAACCTCCACCGCACCAACCTCGCCGACCACGAGCACATACTCGGCCCCCACCACCCCGACACCCTCACCAGCCGAGGCAACCTCGCCAACGCCCTCTACGACCTCGGCCGGTACCAGGAAGCCGCGAACCTCCACCGCACCAACCTCGCCGACCACGAGCACATACTCGGCCCCCACCACCCCGACACCCTCACCAGCCGCAATAATCTCGCCCTCGGCCTCCACGCCCTCGGCCGGTACGAGGAAGCCGCCGACCTCCACCGCACCACCCTCGCCGACCGCGAACGCACCCTCGGCCCCGACCATTCCAACACCTACCAAAGCCGCAACAACCTGGCCCTCGCCCTCCACGCTCTCGGCCGGTACCGGGAGGCCGTCGACCTCCACCGCACCACCCTCGCCGACCGCGAACGCACCCTCGGCCCGGACCATGCCGAGTCCCTTATCAGTCGCAACAACCTGGCCAATGCCCTCCGCGATCTGGGGCGGCACCAGGAGGCCGTCGACCTCCACCGCACCACCCTCGCCGACCGCGAACGCACCCTCGGCCCCCACCACCCCCACACCCTCCTGAGCCGCCACTACCTGGCCCTCGCCCTCCACGCTCTCGGCCGGTACGAGGAAGCCGTCGACCTCCACCGCACCACCCTCGCCGACCGCGAACGCACCCTCGGCCCCGACCACCCCCACACCCTCCAAAGCCGTACCAACCTCGCCCTACG
>NZ_JBIUXN010000039.1:14627-45252 GCF_044744005.1 Streptomyces sp. NPDC087440
TGCCGTCGACCTCCACCGCACCACCCTCGCCGACCGCGAACGCACCCTCGGCCCCGACCACCCCCACACCCTCCAAAGCCGTACCAACCTCGCCCTCACGGAAGCACGGTTGCGGCGCCAGAGGCGTTGGTGGCGCGGAGCCGAGTGACGGGTCCCCCCCCGCTGGGTGAACTTCCCTGCAGTGAAAGCACCTTGGGGTGATGCGGCCCGTCACGGAGAGCACACATGTTGTGGTCTTCGAGAGGGGCGGGACGCGATGCGCGTACGCCCCCCGGCGTGGCGACGGCCGCAATAGAGCAAGGGTGCGGCTCCTGTGAAGTGCGCTGGCGCCCAGGGGGCACGCCCTCGGAGTGGACGCATGGTGGCGGCGTTCAACCCTCAATCGAGACGTAATTCAGTCTGGACGTAATTCAGTTCCACCTACAGGGTGTGGCGCATGGACATTGAGGTGGAGCTTGAGAACTTTCTCGGCGAGAAGCGCGCGTTGATTGACGCCATCACCCGCGAGTTCCGCAGCGGTGAGCCCGCCAAGACGATCGCGTTGAGCGTCTCCCGGGCCTTCAGCCGTGACCAGGTGACGCAGTACCTGGGGGCGGTGGCGCTGCACGACTCGGCCCGTAAGGCCCTGCAGGAGGCGAACCTTGCTCACGCTTTCGACGTGCGGGTGACGGGGATCGACGCGCCCAGGGAAGCTCGTATCCTGATCGCCGCTGACCCCGCCGAGACGCCCGACTACGCAGATCTCCCGGCTCGTATCAGGGCCGCGTTCCGCGACTTCCACCTCACCTTGGACCTCACCAAGGACTTCCCCGTGGGGGAGGAGTTCCCCAGGGGGGAGCACGGCAGGGTCATCGACAGTTTCGTGGACGAGGTGCTGCTCGACTGCGAGCCTGTGCGCCTCATCAAGGCGACCCCGCGCACCTGACCACCCATCGCCCGCTTGAGGAGCTGTCGTGACCGCACCCGCCGCCACCGAGTACGGCATCGCATCCGAGTCTCACGCAGAGATCGAACCGCTGGAGACAAGCTCACGAGGACGGGCCGAGGTCATCCTGTCCGACAGCCGCACCACATGGCCTGACGTCTATCTCGTCGAACGCACCGACGACGACCCCTGGCAGCGCGTCATCCAATAGTGCTCATGGCCGGAACGGACGCAGCACGTTTCGCGTGAGACCGCCGTCAGGCAGTGAGTTCGTATCGCTCCTGACTAGAGGGGTAGAGACGGTGGTGCTCCGTCGCCGCCCTCACCCTCGCCCGGATACGGGCGGCGCTCACCGCAGCCGAGCAGCACGAAGCACGGCGTCAGCGGGTGGCCGCCGACCCGCTGCCGCCGCCGGAGCGGGTGGTCGAGGCACCCCGGTCCACCGGTGTGCCAACCGTCGTGCACGCCGCGACCTGCTTCGCCGCCCGCGGCACACCGGCCACCACCGATGCTGCCCGGCGCGCACTCGCCGACGGGCTGGAGGCATGTGCACCGTGCCGCCCCGACACCGCACCCGGGATTCCCGGGGAGGGGAATCCGCTCAGGTGCCGGTGTGAGCGACGGCGGCCCGGAACTCCTGGGTCATCAGCGGGACCGAGCCGCGCAGCACCGGGGCAGGACCGGGCTCGTCCCACATCTTGTGCAGGACCGCACTCATCCGCTCGTTCATCGCGGACTCGACCGCCTCCCGGTACTCCTCGGGGACGTCACGGGTGTCCTGGACGGCCACCAAGGTGCCGTGGGCAGTGCCGATCATCCCGACGGGGAACGTACGCCGTCGTCCTCGTCGACGGCCGCCCGCGGCGCTTCCTGCTGGCCGAGACCCTGCTGCACGACGGATCCTTCGGCGCCGAACGGGCCAACTACCTGTAGCTCCGCGGGGCCGGGAAGGTTTGTAGGCCGTCCCGGGCGGATATTTCGGTGCGCTCACAGGGTCGGCGAGGCCAGGAGGGCGTCGTGGACGGCGATACCCATGGCGAGGACGGTGTCGACCCAGGCGAGCTGGCCGGGGGTGACGCGGAGGCCGCAGTGCCCGGTGAGGTCGTTGCCGCATCCGGCGGCGACAGCGAAGCGAGCTTTTCCGGTGGCACCGCAAACTTCAGTTTGCGGCCAGATGCTCGACCGAGATTACTCGGTCGAGCATCTACGCCAGACCTAAACTCTCACTTACCTTCAAGTGGAGGGGAAGGCGGAAAAACTACCTCTGCGGCTGCCATTGGACACAACGGGGGCGAATGCCGCGTGTCACGAGGAACTCTTTGACGGCCTGCCGAACCAGGTGGAGAGGGATCTCCGAGTCCGCCTCGAAGTCCACATGGTGACCAGCGAAAGCATAGCCTACAAGCGGCTCGCTCCCACCCCCGCCCACGGTCACGAAAGTTCCGTCTTCATCGAGGTAGCTGACGAGTCCGACTTGACGCCTTGCATCTACTCCCACCGTGAGCATGTGATCATGGATAAGGCGCGATTCACGTTCGAGCGAATTCATCTGGGCCACGTTCCAGTCAGCTGGCCCGGCAAGGAGGGAGTCAATGAGTCTATCCGCCTCTTCAACCGAACTCAGCAGAATAGGATTCTCGCCATGCTCCGGCGCGTAACGCACCTCGGCAATTACTTTTTCACCCATTAGACACCCTTTCCGAAGTGAACTTAGCGATTTGCCATTCCCCATTTTCATCCTTCCAATGGACAGTAAGGGTCGGATGATCCTTGTATTTTCGCTCAGCGCGCAAGCGGCTTAGCAGAAAATCGAGCGCCGCCTGACAGCCATAGAATGGCATTGGGCAAGGGCCGTCCTCATGGTTGATCACCACGGTGCCGTGCACCACTTTATCCCGAGCCATTATTGCCACGTACTTCTGCTCCACGTGCTTGGAGCCAGGGGAAGTAGAGGTACCCGGCGTAGGCCTAGGTGCATCGGGTCGCTTCATCTGTCGATTCACCCAGTCGATGAGGGCTACATCTTTCTCGTACCACCCACTGGTGATGGAATGAGTTTCAGCCCTCGTCCCGTCTTCCCTCGTCCCCGAGGCCCTGCCATCCGTGGGGTTACCAAGGCGCGGGGGAACATCCTTCGCAAGTTCGTCTCGATCGCAGTTATGGACAAGGATCGGTGTCGACCCTGCCAGCACATAGTACGTGTGCAGATCACTGACTGTGAAATTGAAGGTACGTGCGCGACGCTCGGAAGGTACGTTCTTTCGAACGTTTACTTGCTTTCCTTCATCCGTCCTCAAGGACATCCCGGGTCGGAGGTCTGCGGCCTCGATCCAGGCTTTCCGGTTCGGTGACCAGAAGGGGTGCTCGTGTGTTGCTGTGAGCTTGCTCTCGCCATCGGGTGTTTCGATGGTGAGTTCGTTGAAGTGCTTGTCGTCTTCAGTGACGGTGAGGTCGGTTACCCGGCGGGCGCCGGTAGTGCCGCTGACCGGATCAGTGGCCAATACCTTCTCACCGAGTCCGATGTGCTCGATGTTCTTCGGCTGGCCATTGGCAAGGAGAACCTTGGTGCCTGCGGTGAAGCACTTCGTGCGGCACCCGATTCCCTGCTTCCTGTTGAAATCATCGATTTCATCAATGACGGAAGAAACACCCTTGATGATGCGCCGCGGCCGTTCCCATGGCGCCATCGCCGTTACGGCGTCTTTGCAGTTCTCAAAGTTGACGTCCTGGGCGCATTTGATGACATCCGTGATTCCAGTGATGGCACCATAGAACGCAAGGTTTGCGCGACCGTATGCCATTCCGTCAGGGATGGACATTTGAGGTGTCTGGCCGCTTGGGTCAGCGGCGCAGGAGAGCCAGCCGCCTTGCGGTTGCAGTAGGAAGGGCTGGCAGACACGATTTTCCTTCTGTCTTTGCTTCTCCTGCTGCTTCTTTATTTCATCTTCGTATGTCTTCTGCGCTGCCTGCATTTCGGCGTGCGCCTTGTCGATGGCGACGGTCCAGGCGTTTTCGGCTTCGGCCTTTGCCTCGATGGCGTTCTTGCCGGCGTCGAGGGCTTCGTCCTTCGCCCGGTCGGCGGCGAGATGCGCTTCGCCTGCTTTCTGGCTGGCGTAGTCCGCGGAGAACTTGGCCTGCTTGGCGGAAAACTCGGCTGCGTCGGCGTCGCGGTTGGCGGCGTCGGCGGCGGTACGGGCCACGGTGGCCGACTGCCGGGCGCGGGTTGCCGACTTCTCCGCGTTGTCCGCGGAAGTGTCGGCGGCCTTGGCGAACTCCTCGGCACGCAGGGACGACTTCCTGGCCTCACCTGCGGCCTTGTCGGCTTCGGCCTTGGCGTTGACAGCCAGTGCTGCGGCGCGGGCCGCTTCAAACGCGTTCTTCTGCGCGGTGGCGGATGCGCTTTCCGCGACGGAGATCAGCTGCTGCATCTGGTGGACGTGGGTGTCCGTCAGCTGGTCCTTGCGGTCGGCCATGTACTGGCCGCTCTGGATGAAGCTGTGGAGTGTCTCCGACGATCCGGACAGTGCGATCTTGGCTGCGGCCTGGAGCTCGGCGCCGCCGGTGCTGGCCAGCTGGGTGGCGGTGATGCGCTCGTCCAGCGTGCGGGCCTGGTACTGCCTGCTGGACAGAAAGAGGGCCAGCGCCTGGGGCGTACCGTCTTCCAGTGCGGCCAGGGCTGCTGCCTTGAGCCGGGTTCCGCCGGTGCTCGCGATCTGGGTGACGCGCAGGCGGTTGGCGGAGGAGGCAGCGGTGTGCTGGCCGTTCAGGTAGAACTCGGCGATGTCCTTCGCTGTGCCCTTGAGTGCGGTGGTTGCTGCGGCGCGGACGGGTTCGTCGGGGCTGGAGATGCGGAGTTCTTCCACCGCCTGGTGGATGTCGTCCTGTGCTGCTGCCTTGCGGCCGGTCTTCAGGTACTCCAGGACCTCGTCGTCGGTGGCAGCGAGCGCCATGGAGGCGGCAGTCTTGCTCCAAGAACCCCGGCTGGCCAGGATCTTCAGAGCGAGCTTGCGTCCCTGCAGGACGGTGGCCTTGACGTCGATGCCGGGCTTGGCCGCTTCGGCTCCGAGTCTGTCCGCTTCGCTGTCCAGGGCCTGGGAGTCGCGCAGCGTGTAGCCGACGGTGACGACGAAGTCATCGTCGACGGACTTGTCTTCTTCGGCCTCCGCGACGCTTGCGGCGGTGCGGGCGGTCAGGTCCTCGGCCTCGGTGGCACGTGCCACCTGAAAGACCTCGTTCGCCGCAGTCACGGCTGCCGCTGCTGCGGCCGCGGCGGTCTTCGCGATGGCGGCCTGCTTGGTGGCCTGGGCCGCCGCCGTAGAGGCTTCGCCGGCATGGGCGATGGCTTCGTCGGCTGCTATTGCGGCTTTGCTGGCGTGTTCCGCTGCCGAGCCGGCCGCATCGCGGGCCTGGAAGGCGGCGACGGCGGAGCGTTCCGCGAGCTTCGCGGAGGCGTCTGCTGCACGGTTGGCCTCGTTGGCATGACGCCGAGCATCGGCCGCGGCCTTGGTCGCCTTGCCCGACTGCGCCCCGGCCGCGGCGGCGAGCCGATCGGCCTCGTCGGCGGAGTCGGCTGCCTCCAGGGCGTCGAGGGCTGCGCCCTTCGCCGCCTGCGCGGCAGTCCCGGCCTGACGGGAAGCTTCTCCTGCTGCGCCGGCTGCCAGCTGAGCGGTCTTGGCGTCCTGGGCCGCCTGGTGGGCCTTGGCGGCCAGGCGCTTCGCCTCTTCGGTGGCGGCGGCATTGGTGGATACCCGGGCTGCTGCCTCGCTGGCCGCGGTGGCGGCGTCGGCGGCCCCTACGGCAGCGCTGGCCGCCTTGGCGGCCGCGGAGGCGGCGATGCGGGCGGCCTGGTTGGCGGCGTTCGAGGCGCCGATGGCCTGCCGGGCGGCGCTGGCGGCACCACGTGCGGCTTCTGCTGCCCGGTTTGCCGCGTTCGCGGCACGCCGGGCGTCCTTGCCCGCTGCGGCCGTCTCCGCCGCAGCGGTCTTGGCGGCCTGCTTGGCGAGCCCGGATGCGGTGACGGCCTTGGCGGAGGCTTCCTTGGTGAGGTCGCTGGCCCGTTTGGCCTGCTGTCCTGCCTGCTGGGCCTGCTTGACCAACTCCGCGATGGTCATGCGTTCCTGGTCGCGGGCGCGGGCCACGTGCTGGCCGACGTCGAGGAACTCGGTGACGTCGTGCGGGGTGCCTTCCAGGGCGACCCGGGCGGCTTCCTTGGTGGCGGGGCCGCCAAGGCTGGCGATCTGGACGACCTGTACGCGGTTGTCCATTTCCTGGGCCAGGAACTGGCCTTCTTCCAGGAACTTGCGGACTGCTTCGGGGCCGGCTTCCAGGGCGGTGCGGGCCTGGGCCTGGACGCGGGGACCGCCGGTGCTGGCGACCTGGGTGGCCTGCAGACGCTGGTCCTGCTCCAGGGGGGCTTTCCAGCCGTCCGTCAGGAACAGCTGCAGAGAGCCGGGTTCACCTTCGAGGGCTTTCCTGGCGGCCTCACGGATCGAGGGGCCGCCGACGCTGGCCATACGGACCGCGGAAAGCCGGTTGTCATGGGTGCGGGCAAGCTGCAGCTCGGCGTCGAGGAACTTGGTGACGTCCTGGTCGGACCCCAGCAGCGCGCTTTCGGCGGCCGCCTTCACGGCGGGACCGCCGGTGGTCCACAGCTGGACCACCCAGGACCGGTCGACCACGGGCGACTCGTCGACGGCCTCTGCCGCCGCCGCGGGCACGACGCCCAGCAGACCGGCCATGAGCGCGGCGGAGACCGACCCGACGGCGGCCTTCTGCAGGAGGCGTGACCGTCTGCGGGTCCGGTCGGCTGGAGGCGGAGACGAGGCTCCAGGTCCCCACAATTTTCGCATTCTTCTCACGACGGAATCCCATCTCGCGAAGTGTCTGGCCACGCGCAAGATTTCGTTTGGATCGATACATTAAGTCCGTTTTGGATCTTCACAGAAAACGCCAATCGAGGCGAAATGCACCGTTCCAGAAACATTGCACGCGGACATAACCGCAGGTCAGAGCGACACGGCGGCAATGTCGTGGGACTCTACACGCTCTTCACTTACGTGAAACTTAATGGCACCATCCGGTTTGCAGACCCACATCCATGGAAGAGGTCCCGTGATTTCTTTTGCTCGCAAAGTCCTTTTTGCCGGACTCGTCAGCTGTGCTATCGGCGGCATAGGACTCAGCTCGCTCGCAGCCGCACAGGAGGCCCCCAGCCCCGCGCCCAAGGCCCGGCAGGTGCCCGTCAGCGCCGCCGAGGCCCCCATGCCGCCGGCGGTCGAGGACTTCAGCTATCCCAACGCCGCACAGGTGCTGGCCGACCGGGGCATCAGCCTGAAGAAGGGCGACGGCCACCTCGCCCTGGTGGACTGCACGACCGCCTACGACATCCTCGTCGAGGCCGGGAAGGACATCGCCGACGGCAAGTTCTGCTTCAAGGCCTCCTCGGCCAGCGGCTACCTGACGATGGAACTGCCGGACGTCTTCGCCATCTTCACGAAGGACGCGCACTCGGTGCGCGCCAAGGTGACCGCCGAGGGCGAGACCACCACCGTCAACGTCCCCAAGAACGACTGGGAGCAGGTCGGCGAAGGCGACAGCAGCACCGGGAACAAGCCGTCCGTGCTCGTCGAGCTCCGCGTCACCAGCTGACCCCGCCCCGAGGCCACACCTCGGCGAACCTGCCCAACTGGGCACGCAAATCCGGCCGTCGGGCTGACGGCCAAGCCCTCGTGACACGTGCCAACGATGTGCCGGGGCCCAGTTCCACCGTCACGCCCCAGGGCTGTGACCACCAAGATGCGTAAGGAAGAAAGTGTCCAGAATGAGTAGCCGTACGGGCCTGCTGGCCGGGATCACGGCGAGCGTGGCAGTCGCGGGCATCGTAGCCAGCACCCCGGCAACCGCCCTGGAGGGCAGTCCTGCCGCGGCAAAGGCCTACCCCTTCGCCGCGCAGATCGACATCGGCGGCCAGCAGGGCTGCACGGGCGCGCTGGTCGACCCTCAGTGGGTCATCACGGCGAGCAGCTGCTTCGTCACGACTCCGGGCGGAGGCCTCGCGAACGGCCGTCCCGCGCTCAAGACGACGGTGCGCGTCGGCGGCTCCGACCTCGCGAGCAGCAGCGTGCAGACACGCGAGGTCGTGTACCTCAAGACGAGCGAGGACCGCAACGTCGTCCTCGCCAAGCTCTCCAACCGGGTGCAGGGCATCGCCCCCGTGAAGATCAGCTCCACCGCCCCGGTGGCGGGCGAGACCCTCAAGGCCGCCGGTTTCGGCCGTACCGCTGACGAGTGGGTGCCCGACTACCTGCACACCGGCGACTTCACCGTGGACTACGCGGACGGCGTCGCGCTCGGTCTCAAGGGCGTGGGCAAGTCCGTGCTGTGCAAGGGTGACACGGGCGGCCCGGCCTTCCGCGTGAAGGACGGCGTGCCGGAACTCGTCGGTGTCAACAGTCGTTCCTGGCAGGGCGGTTGCCTGGGCACGGACAAGGCCGAGACCCGGACCTCCGCTGTTGCCTCCCGGACCGACGACATCGGCGCGTGGGTGAAGGAGACCACCTTCCGGGTGCAGGACGACCTTACCCGTGACGGCATCGCCGACCTGGCCGCGGTCGTCGGCGACGACACCCTCCAGGTCTACCCGGGTGACAAGGCCAACGGCCTGTCGGGCAACCGCATCGCGCAGATCGGCGGCACTACCTGGAAGGGGCTGACCCGGTTCGCGAAGGGGGACTTCACCAACGACGGCATCGCCGACCTGGTGGCGATCTGGGCCGACGGCACCCTGCACCTGTACAAGGGGGACGGCGCAGGCAAGTTCGCCGCGCAGACGCCCATCACCTACGGGGGCACCACGTGGGGCCCCGTGAAGCACATCACCGCCGGTGACTTCGACGGTGACGGCAACGCCGACCTCATGGCCATCCTCGGCTCCAACGAGCTCCGGTTCTACCAGGGCGACGGCGAGGGCCAGATCGCGGCCGGCCGGCCCACTATGGGCGGCACCAGCTGGGACCGGGTGCGCAAGCTGACCTCGGGTGACTTCGACGGTGACGGCATCGCCGACCTCGCCACCCTCTGGGGCACCGACAACACCCTGCACATCTACAACGGCAACGGCGACGGAAGCGTCGTCGACAGCACCGTCGGCTACGGCACCACCACCTGGGGCGGCACTCGCCTCATCACCGCCGGTGACTACAACGGCGA
This sequence comes from Streptomyces sp. NPDC087440, assembly GCF_044744005.1. NCBI lineage: Bacteria > Bacillati > Actinomycetota > Actinomycetes > Kitasatosporales > Streptomycetaceae > Streptomyces > Streptomyces sp. NPDC087440. The sequence goes on from NZ_JBIUXN010000039.1 coordinate 23,761, forward strand.
CGGCATCGCCGACCTCATGGCGGTCCGCAGCAGCGACGGCGGCATGTACCTGTACAAGGGCACCGGCAAGAGCGACGTCCTCGCCAGCACCAGGGTCGGCACCCTCAACTGGGCCAACGTCCGACAGATCGTGTAACTCGCTCCCCCGGGTGCAGGGCCAGCGCGCATGACCCCGCACCACCATGGGTGGCCGGCCAGGACGCATCGACCTGGCCGGCCACGTACGTGCCCCACGCTTCTCCCCGGACCATGCGCCTTCCCGTGCTGCTGCTCCCTCGCCGCCCTGAAAGCCGACGCAGTGGAGCAGCCGGTATGCGCTGGAGGCGACCAGGGCACGTGGGGCAGGGGGCGTTCGGGCGTAGCGGAGGGGACCGGGTCGCGGCGGGTGCAGAGGCTGCGGCGGTCGGCGGGCAGGCAGTGGGGGAGTGTCGGGTTCGCCTGCGGCCTGGGCGAGCAGGGTGCGGACACGGTGGGAGAAGTCGGGTCCGGGGACGGGGAGTTCGATGTCGGGCTGGCAGAGGTAGCCGGTGGCGACCGCGGTGGGGATGTATTGCATGAGCCGGTCCACGGCCGAGGAGTACGGGCGCCCGTCGGCCGCTTTCATCTCCGTACCGCCCGCCCCGAACCGGTGCGCAACCATGTGCAGCCGCGCCGTGTCTTCACCGGCATGACAGCCACCCCGAAACCTCGATCGGCCCCGGACGACCGGGAGTTGCGGTTGTGGAAGGTCGGCCGGACGCTGCTCCTGGCCTTCGCCGCCGCCGTGCTCGTCGCGGGCGGCATCTTCACCGCGCTGGTGGTGCTGCTCGACTTCACGACGCTCGACACCGGCACCAAGCTCGACGCGAAGACGCTGTTCGATCTGGTGAAGCTCTCCTTTGGGGTGGTCGCCGGTGCCGGTGCGCTCGTCGCCCTGGTCGTCGCCTACCGCCGCCAGCGCGTCGACGAAGCCGGTGCACACCGCGAGTCCACCCGCCTGCACACCGAACGCTTCTCCCAGGCCGTCGACAAACTCGGCTCCCCCTCCCCCGCCGTACGCCTGGGCGGCATCCACGCCCTGTCCGGCCTCGCCGACGACGCCCCCCGCCCCGAGCTGCGCCAGACCTGCATCGACGTCCTGTGCGCCTACCTCCGCCTGCCCTACCCGCCCGACCCCGGTAACCTGCCCGACCTCCAGCCCGACAACACCCCGCACACCGAGGAACAGCGCGAGGCACACCAGGCCAAGCAGGACCGGTTCCGCGAACTGCGCGAAGTACGGCACACGATCCTGCGCCTCATCGCAGACCACTACCGCCTCCCCGCCGAGGACGACCGCCGCTCCTGGCAGGGCTACAACCTCGACCTCACCGGCGTCACCATCGACCGCCCTGTGAACTTCGGCGGCGCGAGGTTCTCCGGCGGCATCGTGAACTTCGGCGGCGCGCGGTTCTCCAGCGGCATCGTGAACTTCGGCGGCGCGGAGTTCTCCGGCGGCATCGTGCACTTCACCGGCGCGCGGTTCTCGAGCGGCATCGTGCACTTCGGCGGCGCGGAGTTCTCCGGCGGCATCGTGAACTTCGGCGGCGCGCGGTTCTCCGGCGGCACCGTGAACTTCACCGTCGCGCAGTTCTCCGGCGGCACCGTGAACTTCGAGGGCGCGCAGTTCTCCGGCGGCACCGTGCACTTCAGCGGCGCGCGGTTCTCCGGCGGCACCGTGGACTTCGACGGCGCGCGGTTCTCTGGCAGCACCGTGGACTTCGACGGCGCGGGGTTCTCCGGCGGCACCGTGCACTTCGACAGGGCGCTGGGTACGGTTCCTCTCGGGCTTCTCGGCGCGCTGGGCCTCCCCGTTCCCGCGATGGTCGCCCTCCCTTCTCACTGGCAGCCCGGGGCTCCGTAGCACGGGCTTCTGGGCGGGGAGTGCAGGCGGGAAAGGCCAGCCCCCGATGCTCGCTGCCCTCGGGCGGAATGGGCGTCGGTCGTCATCCTGTGTCGACGCCCAGGACGCGCAGGGCCGCGGCCGCGCGCTCGATTTGTTCCGCTGCCTGCCGGGTTTCCCGGCGTGCGGTCAGCAGTGCGTCCCGTGTGCTGTTGAGCGCTGCGGGGTCGGCCTGGACGTCTTCGGGCTCGGGGAGGGCGGCGGTCATTGCCAGGGCGGCGCGGGCGGCGGCCAGGAGGTGAACGAGGGCCGGGACGTCTGCGGCGCCGTCTGCGCCGGTCGTGTCGGGGTCCGTTTCCCGGGTGGCGGTGTAGTCGTCGGCGAGGCGGTCGAGGCGGGCGTGCAGCAGGGTTGCCCAGACCAGGGCGATGCCCGCGTCGACGTCGTCCTCGTGCAGCACGTGGGCCAGCGAGAGCTGGATGCCCAGAAGGTAGGCGTCGCGGGCCTCTTCGGCCTCCAGGCGGTCGGCGTCGTCCTGCAACGCGGACTCCACGCAGTAGAGCAGCAGTCCCAGCCCGGCCGTCCGGGGCACGGTTACGTTCTCCGACATCGGGATGCCGAGCACGCGCAGGCAGCCGTGGACCTGCGCGAGGGTGAACGGTCGGGGAGTCTCCATGGGTTCGCCTTTCCCCGGGGGCACTCCTTCCAGCGTCCCACCTCCGGGTGGTCCGACAGGCCGTTTCCCTGAGGAGAGCTGGCGGCACCGCTAGCATCAACTCCCCGTCGAAGGATGCGAGTTCACGTGCCCCAGCCCACCCGCCGGACCCCTGACACCACCAGGGCCCGCCAGGCCCTGCACCGTGCGCTGCGTCTCCTGGACGACCACGACAATCCCGAGGCTCTCGCCGAGGCCCGCACGGCGGCGCAGGAGGCTGCCGACACGGTGCCGTATCCGTGGCGGGCCCGGTCCTGCGCCCAGTACCGGCGCAACGCCCGGGAGGACACGTGCCGCGAGCGCACCTGTACCCGGTGTGCCGCGTTCAGGGCGGGCGAGCCCATGCCCGCCGACGACTACTAGACGCCATGGAACGAGGCCGGCCATGAAACGAGGAGCACGACCTGGACGGGCACTTCGCCGGGTGCGGGCCCGGCGGTCCGCCGCACCGGCCGGGCCTGTCCGGCGCTGCGCGGTGCCGTGGCGTGGGTGCCCCGAGCACGGGGCGGTCCTTTACGGCCACGACGGACGCGAGGTGTGCGGCGAGTGCCACCGGTCGTGGCCGCTGGGCTGGGGCAGCCTGCCCTGCGACGAGACCGCCACCCACGTCATGCTCTACCAGGCGGTCGACACGCAGCGCGCCGAGCTGTGCACGACCCACGCCCAGGTGGCCCGCCGGACACTGACCGACGAACCCTTCATCATGCTTCTGCTCACGTGACCCGGCGCGAGGTCACGGGCCGGTGGTCCCTCACGGCCGCGCCGAGGGCTGCGAGAACGCCCGCCGCCTGAGTACCCGTGCCATATCTCCATGGGTCTCGGAGGCCGGGCTCGGTGGGAGGGCTTCACCCCAGCACGGGCAACGGCGGCCCAGCGGGCCCATACGGCTACTTGGCCAGACAGTCCATGAGTTCCTTGCGGGCTTCCCCCAGCTTGGCCGGAGCGCCCTTGGTGGCCTTGGCGTTTGCCTTGCGCACTGTGTCCGTGGCCTTGGCCCGTTCCTCCTTGGTGGCGGCATCGAGGTCCTTGGCTGCTGTACCCAAGGCCTTATCGAGGCGCAGAAGGTCCCGAAGGGAGTCGCCTGTGAATTTCTTGGATTCAACTGCCTTCTCGACCAGCTTGTGGAGGTCGTCGGCGACCGCGAGGAAGGCCCTGGCCGCGTCTTCTCCAGCTGTGCCTGCCGCAACTTTCGCGGTCTTGGCGGCCTCGGCCATCATCTTCGCGTCCAGACCCTGGAGCTTCTCCACGGCTTTTTCGTTTTTGAGATCGTTCATGAGTACCCGGCGGAGGCCGCCGGCCTGACTGACCGTCTGACGGGTCGGCTCCTTGTATGCGTTGGCCTTGTCGCGGGCTTCGGCTGCGGCGACCGCCAGCTGCTTCGCCTCCGTCACACCGTCCTCGGCCTGGTAGACCTTCAGCAGGTCACCCGCACACGGGAACGGTTCGGCCGCCGCGGCTGCGGCAACGGGGCCAGCCAACATCCCCGCGCAGACGACAGTGCAGGCGAGAACGCGATGAAAACGGGTGCGATGCACGAGAAGCTCCTCGGGTCGGATCGATGCGCGCCTGCTGGGCGCACTACGAGGAAGTACCCGCAACCGCACACAGCGCCGGACCCCTCACCCGAACGGCAGGCACCCATTCCCTGACACCGATAAGGATCAGCACCCCTCCCTGGCGGCGCTGGCAGGCAGTATTGGCACAGCCCCTGAGGGCGTGTAGCGGCCAGCCTGAGCGGAGCAGAGCGCGCACCCAAGCGCCTTGCTGCACCCCGCTTCGCCCGACCTCCGGGGCCGTCTAACGGTCCTGCTCGTGAGGCGGACACCGGTCTCCCCGGTGGTGCCCGCTGCCGTTCATGAGGGAGTGAAGCGCCCCCGACATGACCAGGGACACCCCGCCGGTAATCCAGGACAGGACTCCACCGGTGAGCAGCAACCCGGTGAGCACAGGTCCGTTCGGCAGGGTCCCGGCCAGAATGAGGAGGCAGACCCCCAGCAGGAGCCCCACCAGCGCGGTACGCGGCACCATCGGGCCTGGCGGCGGGGCGTCGACCATCTCGCGCACGATCTCCGCCTGCCGCTCCCGGAACTGCGCTTCACTCAGCTCCCGTGCCGACCAGCCCTGCGGATCACACCCGCGCAGGCGGGGTTCGCGACGACCCAAGTCCTCCAGGACCCCGGGCAATAGCGCATCCGGCAGGACGTCCCGAGCGACGCCCCTGGACTCTGACACACCGGCATACACCAGCTCAGCGGAGTACCTCACCTCCCATGCCCAGTACGTGACCGTCTCAGCGCTCACGGGCGCCGCTCCGGCTCCGGGCGGCGGTGAGGGCAGTACGGGCGGTGCGGGTCGGGTAGCCGAGCTGCGCCGAGACGTCGGCCGCGGTGGTGTCCGGGTCGGCGTCGAGGAGCGCGGCGACGGCGTCGGCGCGCCGTGCGGCGAGCGCGCGGATGGCGGCGCGCAGGCGGATCTCCTCGCGCGGCAGGAGGTCCCCGGTCCCGCGCGGCCGACCTCCGTTGGCCCGCTTGCCCGCGTCCCCAAGGCGGGCCGCTTCCCACCACTGGATCACATGGCGGGGCCAGTGGTCGACGCCTCCGACTTCGCGGCGGGCGGCGCGGCAGGTCCGCAGCCTCGCGCGTGTACCTGTCCGACACCCGTACGGCAACGGGCGGGGAGAGGGACGCCGCCGCCTCCTGGCGGTCGAGGGGGTCGGGTCGCGACGGCGGGTGCAGCCGCCGCCAGGAGAAGGACGGCGGCGGGTACGCAGGCGCATGGGAGGTGGGCTCCTCGGGGCCGAACGGGTGCTTGGCCCTGGCCAACCCACAGCGGAAGACGGCGTCACGGTCTGCGGCGGCGGATCATCCCAACGAGTCGCTACGTGCCGAGGTGGACAGCGCGCGCACCTCCGGCGCAACGCGTCCGGGGGCTCCGGCCGCAACCGACCCCTTCACGCCGGACTGATCATCATGATTTCTCCCCGCCCGGGTGAACTCCCCTATCGTGCAAGCGACTTGGGGCGGCGCGGCCCGTTACGAAGAGCACACATGTTGTGATCTTCGAGAGGGGCGGGACGCAATGCGCGTACGCACACTGACAACCCTGGCGGCAGCGACGGCCGCACTGGCGGCACTCCTGACTCCCGGCGCCCAGGCCGCCGCCGGGCCCGCCGCGAACCCGCACGGCGCCCCCGGCGACATTCTGGTGATGCCGGTGCAGGACGTCCTGAAGGCTCTGCCCGTGGCGGCCGAGGACCGCACCGGGTACGAGCGGACGAAGTTCAAGCACTGGGTGGACGTCGACAAGAACGGCTGCAACACCCGGTCGGAGGTGTTGCTTGCCGAGGCGTTCGTGCCGCCGGAGAAGGGCGCGAAGTGCAAGTTGGTCGGGGGTGAGTGGTGGTCGCTGTACGACAACACCTACGTCGGCGACGCGGGCAAGATCGACATCGACCACACCGTGCCCCTCGCCGAGGCCTGGGACTCCGGAGCCTCCGCCTGGACCGCCGAGCAGCGCCAGGCATACGCCAACGACCTCGGCGACGACCGCTCCCTGATCGCCGTGTCCGCGACGACGAACCGGGCCAAGGGCGACAAGGACCCCACCACCTGGATGCCGCCGTCCGAGGCCGCGCACTGCGCCTACCTGACCAACTGGGCGGCGACCAAACTGCGCTGGGGACTCACCGTCGACCCCGCCGAGGCCAACGCCCTCGCCCAGATCGGCGTCACCTGTTCCAACCCCCCAGTCAAGGTCACCCTCGCCCGCTGACGGGCCCCCTGCTGTGCCCGCCCCGGACCCTTCCGTGGCGGGCACAGCCGTGCCTGGGGTGCGGAGACCGCACCCGTCAGACCGACGCGCTGTCGGCCTCTTTGCCCGTCAGCGGGACGACAGGGGTCCAGTCCAGCGACGCGCCCGTGGTGTAGACGCGGATACCGGGCCGCTTGGTCCACCGGTTGAACTGGCGGTGTCCCCCCTCCTCGCAGACACGTGCGATCTCGCTGCCGCCGCCCAGGGTGGTGCTCCCCATCCGCGTGGTGACCGCCTCCAGTACCGAGCAGCCCGAAGACCGACCCTTGCGCACCTCGCCCTTCAGGCGGAAGCCGCCCCGCTCCCGCGTGACGTTCACACTGGCCCCTGCCGCACCTGAGTCCAGGTCGAGGCGCTGTGGCCCGGCCGCCCGGGTACCTGCGTTCGCCGACAGCGGGGCCAGCACAGCCAGCGCCACCAGGCCACTGATGATCAGTCGTCGCATGCCCCTTACCCCCGTCCCGTCAGCCGGACGTACCCGCTGTCGTCGTCCGGAGCATGCGGCACGTCCTCCCACAGCACCACCGCTTCGCGTTCCGTCCACCGTGACAGCGTCGTCGTCCCGTGCGCGCAGGCCCGCTTGAGCTCGCTCGCCCCGCCGAACGGCAGCCCCAGATGCGGGTTCACCGCATCCAGCCGCAGACAGTAGAGCCCGTCCTTGTAGATCGCCCCGCGCACCCGGAAGCCTCTCCCTTCCTTCGTCACGTTCAGTTCGGCACTTCCCCCGGGGACCCTGAGATCGATCATTTGGGGGGACACAGCCGCGGGCGCCGCAGCGTCCGCCGACACGGCAGGCAGGAGAGCGGCGACAGCCGCCATTCCACACATGATCATTCGTCGCATAGCCCTCCAACTCCCCCGTCCGACGGGCACGTTACGGGTATCCCCTCATGATCACCCCGACGAGGACACCGCACCGCCCCGCCGAGCGCCCCGGCACACACCTCGCAGGCCGACGCCACCGGGTCCACCCGCAGCAGGTCGAGCGCCTGCCCGGTGTCGATGACGGCCCCGGTCGTCTCCCTGCCGATCACCCAGCGCCCCGGCACGTGCAGGCGCATTCCCCGCCCGCCGCGCGTGCCCAGCGACGCCAGGTGCGGCGGCCGCCGCACCAGCTCCGCGATCCACCCCGGCCCCCGGACGCACCCGGGGGCCGGGGACATCCATTCCGGCGGCCTGGACCTCGATGTCGTCGCGGCCGGTGCGGACAGTGCTGCCCCAGACGTCCAGCGCGACGCGGGCCACCCACCGGCCGCCGTCGGTCTGCCGCCACCGGATCAGCCGGGCCCGCACCACCCCGGCCTGACCGGGCAGGACCACCTCCAGCAGCGGCAGCACGGGGCGGGCCGACGACGCAGGCGCGGCGTCGGCCCGGTGCCGCCGCCCGGTGGGCCGATCCTCCCCAGAATCGAACATGTGCACGATATGGGCAAGTGGATCACCGCTCGGGCACCTCCCCCTGTGGCGTCCCGGCGGCCTCCCCCCGCCCCCGGGCCCCTGCGGGTGGGCAGGCAGGGTCCCGGGGGGTGAAGACGGCGCCGCGCCCTTCCGCCAGGGTGAGGAGCACGTCGCGGGCGGCCTGGCAGTCGCCCGCCGCGCGGTGGCTTCCGCCGAGCCGCAGCCAGCGGTCTGAGCCGAGCCACTTCGCGTACGCGTCCATCAGACACCACCAGGAGCCCGTCTCCAGGTGCATCGGCTTGCGCTTCGCCCGGCGGACGTCCCCGAGGACGACGGTGCGGTCGAAGTCGGCGTTGTAGGCGCAGATGACGCGGTCACGGGTGACCTTCCGCAGCTTCGGGAGGATCTTCTCGAAGGGGCAGGCGTCGGCGACGTCGGCGTCCGCGATGCCGTGCACCCAGTACGCGCCCGGCTCGATGGGCACGGTGGGCCTCACGAGGGTGTCCAGCAGGGGCGTGCCGGTGGCCGCGTCGATGACCGCGATCTCGACGGTCTGCCCGTACAGATCGGTGGTCTCGGTGTCCAGGACGACGGCCGCGCCGGGCTCCAGCAGCTCCCGGGCCCGGCGGGTGATCCGCCCCCAGACGGGGCACAGGGTGATCTCCTGGGCGTACGTGCCCGCCTCCGGATCGGCGGCGAGTTCGGCGCCCACCTGCGCCGCCGTCGGCCTGCCGTTCGTGCGCTGCCAGTCGAGTTCCCAGCCTCCGGAGTACGGGCTGGACCAGGCCCACACCGTCACCTGGTGGCGGTCCGCGAGACGCTGCGCGAACCCCTTCACGGCGGCGGCCCGGGTGGGGGCGAGGCGGGCGTACTCGCGCAGCGGGGACGGGGCCCTCCTGGGCAGGCCGCGGGCGGCCTCCCAGTCGACGCCGGGCATGTCCAGCAGGTCGCGGACCTCGCCGAGCCGGTACAGGCACACCGTGACCGTCCGGGTGCGGCCGACCGCTTTCTCGTAGGTCTCCGCCGGGGTGATCCACCCCGCCGCCTCCACGTACTTCCAGTCCGTCGGCCGGATCTCCAGGACGTCGCGGGCGGCGGCCTGCGCGGTGACGTACTGCTCGCCGTCCGCCTCCTCGGCAAGCCGGTCGAGATCGGCGATCAGGTAGCGGTCACCGCGCCCGGTGGTGATCCGCCCCTCCTCGCCCATCCGGGCCAGATCGCCCCAGTGCCAGCCGATCCGCTCCGCCGCCGCGTCGCGCGGCAGGCTCACCTCCTCCCACGCCACCCGATCCGCCACCACCGCGCGCACCACGGCCACGTCCAGGGCGAGCGCGACCCCGGTCGAGTACATCGGCCACCCCTTGTAGCTGCCGACTTCCGCCAGGTGCTCCCGCTCCACCAGCACCGCGACATCGGCAGCGGTCACCGGCTCCTCCGTGTGCTCCACCAGGAGATCCGCGATCCGGCGCGCCCCTAGGGCCTCCGGCACCTGCCACTCCCGCACCCTGGAGCCGGTCTCCTGCGTGCCCGCCAGGGGGGCTGCGTCCGTCGTGCTCGTGGTCGTGGTCATCGGTTCGTCCTTCCGTTCGGCCCGCCCGATCGGGCGGTGCATGAAAAGTGCAGTTACATTCTGAAATCTGTCAATACCCCATGCTTCAGGGAGAGTTAAGGCGATACACCCCTTCTGCGCTCGCGTGCGCGAGCCGGAATTCGCTCCCGTGGGGGACGCGGATCGTTCGGCTGCCTTCGGGCCGTCGCGCCTCGTACCGTGCGAAGCAGTGACGCCCCGGACGCAGGATCTGAAGGCGTCGAGTCCGAGGACGACGGTTCGGCCGTGGCGGCGATGGGGGAGACGCTGGCCTTGTGCTGCAACACCGTGCGCCCGTTCCTGTCCCTGCTTGGGCGAGTCGGACGCGCTGGTCGCTGCCCCGGCCGGTCGCAGCACCCTCAAGGCCATACGTCGCCTGCACGGCGCCGGGTCAAGGGCCGGGCCGGCCGCTGCTGCCCCAAGGGCGACAAGGACCCCACCACCTGGATGCCGCCGCCCGAGGCCGCGCACTGCGCCTACCTGACCAACTGGGTGGCGACCAAGCTGCGCTGGGGACTCACCGTCGACCCCGCCGAGGCCAACGCCCTCGCCCAGATCGGCGTCACCTGCTCCAACCCTCCAGTACGGGTCACCCTCGCCCGCTGACACACCACCCGAGCGCTGTGCCCGCCCCGGACATTTCCGGGGCGGGCACAGCCGTGTCCGGGCGCGGAGAGCGCACCTCAGACCCAAGTATCCTGCACCTCTTTACAACCTTGCCCTACATAGGGCAAGGTTGGTGACGGGCCATCAGCCTCCTCACCGACGCAAGGAGCGGGACATGTCTGATCTGTACGCGAGCATCCAGCGGGCCCTGGAGAACACGCCCGGCGAGTACGACATCGACGCCATGGCGGACGACCTGCGCGGTACGGGGGCGACCACGGTGGACGACGTGCCCGCGGAAGAGTTCTGGGACATGGTCGCCCGGCACGAGCTGCCCAGCCTGCCCGAGGAGCCCGGCCCCCTCGACCAGTTCCGGACCGAGGTCTCACGCTCCTGGGCCGAGGCTCCCGCCGGTGCCCCGGGCCTCTGGCGGCGCGGCGGCGTCACTCTGGAAGCCGTCGGCGTCTCGCGGGTGAACTTCGCCCTGCCGCAGCCGCTCGGCGTGTTCCGGGTCCGTGTCGCGGGCCGTCAGCCCGTCGCGGAGCTGACCCCCGAGCAGGTGTCCTCGTGGCCCCGGCTGTGGGCGGCGGTCGAGCCCCTGCTGGACGACTGGTCGAGTGCCGTGGCCGACCACCGCCTGGCGTACGAGCAGGCCGTGAACAGCGCACGGGCCGCCCGCGCCGCAGCCGAGGCCGCAGCCGCGGCGGAACGGCAGGCGCACACCCGCCTCGCCGAACTGCTCGGCGAGCACGACGCCCCCGCACTGCCCACCACCATGTCCCGCGACGAGGTCGCCGAGTACCTCGGCATCGCCCCCGGGTCCGTCAGCAAGCAGATGCAGCGGTGGGGCATCTCCTCGGAGGGGCCGGGCGGCCCCAGGGCCGCCCGCTACCCCACCGCCGACGTCCAGGCCCATGCCGCCAGGCGCCCCGGCCGGGGCCACCGCAGCGACCTCGCCTGAGAAGAAGCCGTCCCGTCACCGTCGGTCAGGGCGCGGTACGGGTCAGAATGTCCTTCATTTGGTCGGCGGCTGCCATCAGACGGCCCAGTTTCTGAAACCCGGACGCCCGCCCGGCTCCCTACGCTGGAAACGGCCTCCCCACGGGCGGCCGCCTGCTCCCCGCCGACGCGGGGATGCCACCCCTCAGAGTGGCCACCCACCGCCCTCACCGGGAGAACCCATGCCGCCCAGCAGCACTGTGCCGCCCTTCCTCGACCTCGACCTGTGGGGCACCGGCCCCCAGGGGCCGGCCACGGCGGACCTCGCACGGCTCGCCGCCCACACCGGCCACTTCCTGGCCCTGCACACCCTGCGCCCCACCCCCGCCCCGCACCCGCCCCACACCCCGTCCCTCCAGAGCATTGCCACCGACGACGGATGGATTCAGCGGGCGGGATGGCGGCGCATCCTGCCCCACCCCGGCCGCCCGGCACCGGGCGCCCTCACCCCGTCCGCCGTCGGCCGACGTCTTCACCTGCCCACGGAAGTCCGCCAACTCCTCCGCAAGGCGACACGCGACCAGCACACCGACCGCTGGGGCACCGTGCCCGACGGCGTCGCCCTGGCCCTCACCGACGCCCGCCCCGTGCCGGACAGCTACTGGACCCACCTCGCCCAGGGATGGGCGCAGAGCCTCACCGACGCCCCGGCCTCCGCCCTCCGCCTCCCGCCCTTCCACGACAGCACGACCCGGGCCTACCGCAACGCCAACGCATGGCTGCACCGGGAAATCGCCGAGGGCGCCGACGAGTTGACGTCCGTAGCCGAAGCGCTCACCGCACCCGCCTCCGGCAGCACCGCCGACCTCCTGAACGTGCGCGCCGCGCTGGCCTACGACCTGCCCCGCAACGCGCCCTCACGAGAGGAACGGGTCATGCTGGCCCGCCTGGTCACCCTGTACTGGGCAGCCCTGGACCTCCACCACCCCGACACTCCCCTCCTCGACCTCCTGACCGACCGCCCCCGCTGAGCTGACACCACCACCACGACGCGTACCGCGCCGCGGTCCCCACGGACGGTTGAGACAGGTGGAGCCCACCGCTCAAAGCGGTGGGCTCCACCTCAACCCCGTCAGCTCAAAGGGTTCATGCACTGAGCGGTGCGCAGGTACTTTTTGGGCACCCAACCCTGCCGGAGCTCCCGGGTATGGTCACGATAGGGCTGCACAAAGAACCAACCGTTGGCCTGCTTGCTGGGAACCACCAGATCATCGAAGCGGAGCAGCCCGAGCGAGGTGTACTTCGTGCCGGGGCCCGAACGGATATGAAGGGCCTTGGCCTGTACGTAATACCCACACCGGTTGAACTCTTCAGCCTGAACCGCTGACGAGGAGAACGCGGGAGCCGACGGCGCGGCAACTCCGATCGCCGCAAGTACAACAACCCCAGAGATCAACATTCGTTTCATGACAACCCAACTCCCTACACCTGGAGCGGAGTTATGGCACAGCAGCCTAGATCACCCCGACGAGGACACCGCACCCCCCGCGAGGTCGCGGGCGCACACGTCGCAGGCCGACGCCACCGGGTCCACCCGCAGCAGGTCGAGCGCCTGCCCGGTGTCGATGACGACCCCGGTCGTCTCCCTGCTGATCACCCAGCACCCCGGCACGTGCAACCGCGTCCCCCGCCCGCCGCGCGTGCCCAGCGACGCCAGGTGCGGCGGCCGCCGCACCAGCTCCGCGATCCACCCCGCCGCCTCCGCCGGACCGGAGGCGGCTGTGCCGTCCGGCACCTCCGGTGGCACCGGATGCTGCGAGGCCAGGCCGCGGGGCGCAGGGCGCAGCACCGGGACGGCGTCGTACGACTACCGTCGTGCTGCCCGCTGCTGACCCCGCCGCGCTTCGCCGCACGCTCGCCGAACAGGTCGCCGCCGCACATCCCAGCCTTGCTCCCGGGTGGCGGGATGCCGTCGCGGCCGTACCGCGTGAGGTGTTCCTCGGCGCGCACGCCTTCCGGCCCACCGCAACCGGGTGGGAACCCGTGCACCGGGAGGAGGTCGGCGAACAGGAGTGGCTGCGGATGGTCTACGAGGACCGGACGTGGGTGACCCAGGTCGACGGGCAGGACGCCGCCGACGCCACCGGTCCTCTCGCGGGAAGTCCGACGTCCTCGGCGACGCTGCCCTCACTGGTGGCGCGGACCGCCGACGTCGCCGCGCTGCGGCCGGGTCAAAAGGTCCTGGAGGTGGGCACCGGCACCGGGTACTCCACCGCCGTCCTCTGCCACCAGCTCGGCGCACAGAACGTCGTCAGCATCGAGTACGACCCCACCCTCGCCGCCAGCGCCGTAACCCACCTGCACGCCGCCGGGTACACCCCCGCCCTCGCCACCGGCGACGGCCTCCAGGGATACAGGGAGCACGCCGACTACGACGCGGTCATCACAACCTGCGCGGTGCGCACCCTGCCGCCATCCTGGTTCTTCCAGCTCAACGACGGCGGCACCATCACCACCACGATCTCCGGATGGATGCTCGCCTCCGGCCTCATCCGCCTCACCCTCGACGACGACGGCACCGCCCACGGCCGGTTCGAGGACGACACCATCTCCTACACGCTCGCCCGCCCCCACGAACGCCCTCCCACGCCCGTCTTCTACCCCCTCGACGGCACCACCCGCCCCACCCACACCGACCCCGCCCTCACCGAAACATGGGCAGGACGCTTCGTCGCCCAACTCGGCGCACCCTCAGCCCAGTTGATGACCACCAGCACCGGCATCATCCTGCGCGACGTCGCCACCGGCTCCCACGCCTGGACCGAACCCGACGGCCCCGCCTGGACCGTCCACCAGCACGGCCCCCTCCGCCTCTGGGACCAGGTCGAAGACGCACTCACCGCCTGGCAGAAAGCCGGAGCACCCCACCTCACCGAATTCGGCATGACCGCCACTCCCACCGAGCAGACCGTATGGATCGGCTCCCCCACCGGGCCCACCTGGCACCTCCCCCTCTGAAGACGCAGCACCACCCGTTCCCGGCACCCAGTGCGAATTCTGACGTGGGGGTCTCCGCAAGGGCGCTGGCACGTCAGACGACAAGTCGAGCTGGAACCACCTACAGGTGTTGGGGCTCCTCGGCAGCCTTGCCGGGCAGGTCCGGGTAGGGGTACAGCGGCGTCTGGGCTGCGTACTGCGGTGACAGGTCGTGAGGGGTGACCACGATCGGACTGGGGAAGCGGCCGCTGTAGTTCTCCACCCAGTGCGTGCCCTGGCTCCGGTACTGGGTGCGGCGCAGCACGACCGCGTTCTCGTATTTTCCGTGGGGCCAGCAGACGACGTACCAGCAGGTGTTGCCGCGCAGCCCCTGCCAGAAGCGCCAGGCCCTGCCGGACCAGCCTCGGGGTGGTGTCTTGTCGGGCATGACGGGTCTCCATAGGAGTAGGCGCCCCCTGAGTTGCCTGGGGGGTGTAGTCAGTTCAGCGTAGGCCGATGAGCATATGGGCGATCGGGCTCATCTCCTTGATGAGCAGCGAGCCAAGCACGATGAACACCATGATGAGGACGATGAACAGCACGAACTGCCCAAGGGGTTTCAGCGGCTTCTTCTCGGCTCCCATGGTGGGATCTCCTCGGCGTCAGGGGCCATGTGGGGGTAATGGTCACGCGGGTGTTGGTCTGAGGTAGGCAATGGGGCCTCCGGAGACGGCCGACTGCACGCGAGAGCCCAGGAGCTGGCGAGTGAGGCTCGCCATGGTCTCGTCCGTGGCCAAGATCCGGTAGGTGGACGGGTCGTCGAGTGTTCCCACCCTGCCCGCGACGGAGGCCGTAAAGGAGTGACGCACTTCGTGCGGCCGTCGGACGGTGGCCGCCTCGTGTGCGTGAACATCCAGGACGCCGGTGACCCACCCGGCCACCGCGACCGGCAGGACACCTGCCTGCACAATGACGTCCGGATCGCACCGCCACCACTGTCGCGACGCCTGGAGGAACTGATCGTCGGTTAGGAAGACTGCGTCCCCGATGAAGTCCCGCCCGTCGCCCGCGTCGTACGGAGCGGTAGCAGCGGCCGTGCGCAGCACGGGCAATCTGCCCTCCTGCACCCTGACGTGCCGACTCCCCGCCAGGGCAGCCACCCGGTACTCGGCCAGGTCGGGGAGGAACCCGCTGGCAAGGAGCTTACCGACGGTATTGGCTGCCACTCCCAGAACCGTGCCTGCCTCGATGCGGGACAAGACAGTCCCCGCAGTCTCCTCGCGCTGCTCCAGTACAACGGTCGGCAGCATCACGCCATCCTCTCGACGAACCCGGCCTCAGTGTATTGCAGTAGAACACTGTCTCTTGCGTCAATACAGTGGAAGATCACAGATGATGGGCTCGACTTCGAGTACCTGCTCCGCGCAGGGCCCCTCACCCACACCGCCACCAGTGACGTCAACGTGCACGCGCGTCCCGGTAGTTGCGGCACAGCTGCTTGCAGAGGCACGCTTCCGCTTCTGCTCAAGGCCCGATGCCATCTCCTACCACACCATCATCGAACACCTGGTCCCCACCCCGCTCTACGACTGGTCCTCCGGCGACCGCTTCTACGCCTGCCCCTCCTGCCGTACGTACGTCGACACGAAGGACTGGGACGGCCCGATCGGCTACGCCGACCTCGGGGTGCTCGGTACCCAGGTCGTCCGCGCCTTCGCCAAGAACTACGCCCCCGGGGCCGTAGCGTTCACGCCGGGCACGAACCCCGAGTCGGGACGCTGACCCGTACGGTCGGCATCTGACGGCGGGAGGCGGAAGCCGAGACCCGCGCCTTCGCCGAACATCCTGTGGGCACGGTCGTGCGCCTTACGCGTGTCCTGTTCCCCGTTCTGGTGTCCGTGCCGACGGCTAGTGTCCCGTGGCATGAGCGACTTGCTTGAATCGGTGATGGCTGGGGTTCCGGTCGACCTCATCCGTCTGGAGGGCGAGGGCAATAGCGTGATCCTCCGGGTTCTGGGAAGCGCACGGCGGGCACATCCTGCCGGGGCCTGTGCCCTGGCCGCGGAGTTCCTGGTCTACACGCCCTTCGTCCGCGGCACCCTCAAGACCTGGATCTCTCCCGAGGATCTGCGGGAGTGGCAGCAGGCGCTGGACTCTCTCGATACGGGACGGAACATCGCCTGGCGCGATGGGGCAAGCGCTCCGTGGCTCCTTATCGACCTCGATGAACACGATGACCGGTGCCACGTGACCATCAAGGACCAGTCCATGTCTCTGACGACGGTGACGGTCACGGTCCCTCTGGTTGATACGTGGTTCGACGATGCGTACCGCCGCCTTGACCTGGTGTGGGAGACCTGGCCCCACGGTGACAACCACATGCCTGACTGAGAGGCTGGATCCGTCGGGGAGGTCTTGAACCCGTCGTGATCACGTGCCCAGGGTTCGCCAGCACTTCCGGCGGAGCAGCTCGCGCTGGTCGCGGTAGTTTTGGAAGGGAGTCGGTCGGCGGGGTGCCGAGGGTTCCTCGGTCGGTGGCAACCCGCAGCTCCCGCGCCTGCCTGTGTCGAGCAGCCCCGGGTGTCTCCCCGTTGATCACCCAACACCCCGGCTCGTGCAACGCCATCCCCCGCCGGCCCCGTGTCCCCAACGAGCCAGATCCGGCGGCGTAGCCGAACTCACCGCCGGACCGGCTACGACTATCGCCGCCCGGAGCTCTCTGCGCCCACGACTGCTGCAAGGCCGGGTCCCGGGGCACAGGGTGCAGGACCGGGCGCCCCGGCCCGTGGTGTCTCCGGTCAGCCGCAGTCGTTGTCGTTGATCTTCAATGAGCGGGTCTGGTCATTCAGGTCGTAACTGCGCAGATCGTGGATCGACCCTCCGCTGCGGGTCACGCAGACCCAGCGACCTGAGTGGTTGCGCTTTTCGTAGACGCGGGCGGTGCGGTCGGAGTTGTTCCGGATCGAGCTGCCCCGGTCGCGGATCGAGGAGGGCAGGTCCTTCACGCTGCCGTCCACCGCCCGCTTCACCCACGGCTGTCCGCCGAAGCTGATCTCGGGGTAGATGCAGACGTAGCCGTCCGGGCAGGCGATCTCCGCCACCTGAGCGGCGCGGCTCTGCACGGTGGCGTGGGCGGTGGGGGCGGTCAGCAGCAGCGGGAGGGCGGCGGCGATGGTCGTCACCGCGGCGCGCATCAGGCGAAGTGTCGTCATAACCCCCACCCGTAGCGCCCGCTCCCCCTGACCGCCATGCCCCGGACATGCAGTCACTCTTCAGGAATGCCCAATCCCCTCGATGGAGTGGCGTCATGAGGGGCAGCCCGGAGCGGCAGGAAGCCGGACACGCACCAGGGGTAGGCCGCCAGGGGGCGTTGCGGTGCTGCCCGCACGGCGGGCAGCACCGGGGGCTGCGCTGGCCGTGCGGGCGGGGTGTCCTGGGCCGGGTGCCCTCTGGGGGGGTCAGCGGCTGGCGGTTTCTCCGACTCTGTGGTTCTGGGGTGGGTGGGTGTTTTGGGGTGGGGTGTGGGGGCGGGCGGGGAGGTCGCTGGTGTGGTCGGGGCGTTGGGCCGCGGCGTCCAGGAGGGCCTTGATGTGGTGGGCGAAGCCGGGTCCGGGCAGGGGGAGGTCGATGTCGGGGGCGCGGAGGTAGCCGACGGCGACGGCGATGGGCATGTAGTCCATGAGGTTGCTGACGGCTGCGGAGCGGGGGCGGGTGACGTGGCGGGCGAGGGTGCGCAGCACGCGTAGCAGGGTGGTGGTGGTGGCCTGGTCGTCGTGGTGCAGGACGGTGGGTTTGTTCTTCTTGTGGTGGATGGTGGTCTGGGTCTGCTGGGTGGGGTGGACGTCATTGGTCTGGCGGTGCCACCAGTGGGCGGCGTCGTTCTCGCCGAGGGCGAGGTGGTGGAGGTAGAGGCAGTAGGCGGCCGCGGGCTGTCCGGCGCCGGCGGCGTACTGCCACCAGAAGCGGGCACCTTCGTCGGTGTCGGTGAGCTGGAGCACGCAGGCCAGGATGAGGGCGCTGCGGGGTTCGGGGACCTGGTCGGTGACGAACGCGGTGACGGCCTGGGCGGGGGTGTGGGTGACGAGGGTTTCGCACAGGGCGCGCAGGTCGTCGGCGGCGTCGGTGTTGGGGGCGACCTGGGTGACGACCGGGGCCGGCGGGCGCTGGGGGGTGGTGGGTGGGGTGGTGGGGACGATGTCGCGGGGCACGGTGCGCTCGGGGGCGAGGAGGGCGTGGGCGAGGAGGGTGTCGAGCGTGGTCATGGGGTGGGGCCTCCGGTCTCGGGCGGCAGGATGAGGGCGCATTCCAGAGAGCGTCTGGCGTGTCTCTCGGTGGACAGGGCGGCGGCCAGGGGGACGCCGAGGAGTTCGGAGGTCCGCTCGGGGGTGAAGCCGCAGAGGTGGCGCAGCACCATGACGTCGAGCTGGATGTCGGGGAGTTTGCTGATCGCGGTGAACAGTTCGAGGTTCCTCGCGACGTGGGCGGCCTGGTCGCCGGGGCTGGTGTGGGGGTCCTGGGCGGCGACGGTGTCGAAGACGGCTGCTTCGAGTGCGGGGCGCCCGTCGCGGTAGGTGGTCTTGGCCATGACCGTGCTGCGCAGGATGTCCCAGGCGTAGTGGCGGATGTCGGGGCTGGCGAGGGCGTCCTCGAAGGACAGCCACAGGACGGCGAAGGTGTCCTCGATGGCGTCGCGGCACTCGGCGGGCAGCAGGAAGGCCTGCGCGTAGCGGTGGTAGTCACCGGCGAGGAGGGTGCGCAGGGCTTCCTGCTCGACGGGTTGTCGGCGTACACATGAACGCGCAGAGCCGCGTACGAATGAACGTGCAGAGTTCTTGATGTGCTGAGTGCTGGTCCCCGGCACGCTGCTGCCTGTAGTTCAAGGTTGCAGAGAGGGGTGGGCCATGGTCCTGGATCCGCAGCGCTGGCTGGAACTCCGGCGCTTTCGCGGTCTGGTGGAGTCCGGAGCGATGAGCCTGTCGGAGGTCGCCAAGGAGACCGGGCTGAACTGGCGGACGGTCAGTAAGTACCTGTCGGTCGACGGGTCATCTGCGCCGCCGCGTCGGGCGGCGACTGGTCGACCACGCAAGCGGGTGGTCGACGAGGTCGCTCCGCTGATCGACGCGATGCTGCGGGCCGAGGTCCTGATGAAAGCCGCGGTGATTCACGAGCGGCTGGCCAAGGAATACGGGTTCACCGGGAACTACCAGCGGGTCAAGCTCTACGTTCAGGAGGCCCGCCCGAGGGTCGCGGAGGAACTGGGCATCACCCCACGGGAGTTGGCGGGGATGCACCGCCGGTTCGAGGTGGTCCCGGGGGCCCAGGCTCAAGTGGACTGGGGCGATGAGGGAAAGATCCTCGCCCACCTGGGCATTCCGAAGGTCTACTCGTTTCACATGGTGCTGTCCTACTCACGCGACCCGTTCTGCTGCTTCACCACCAGCCTGGACCTGCAGACCTTCTTCGACTGCCACCGGCGGGCATTCGCGCACTTCAACGGGGTGCCGATGACGATCGTCTACGACCGCACCAAGACCGTCGTCCGGCGGCATGTCGCCCCAGGTGAGGCGGTGCCGCTGCATCCCGAAGCGGTCGGATTCGCGGGGCACTACGACTTCGACATCGATGTGCTGGCCGCCTACCGGCCCCAGGGAAAAGGCCGGGTCGAACGCCAGGTGCTGATCGTGCGTGATCACGTCCTGTCCGGGCGGGCCTTTTCCTCGGTGGAGGAACTGGACGCAGCGTTCTCCGCTTGGGTCCCGCAGCGACGAGCTCAGATCCACAAGACCCACCGGGAAGTGATCGGGCATCGTGCCGCCCGGGACCACGCAGCCCTTAAGCCACTGCCGCCAACCCCGTATCTGGTGGCTGAACGACACCTGCGGCCGGTCGGCAAGGACTGCCTGATCGCCTTCGGCGGCAACCTCTACTCAGTGCCCGCCCGGAAGGTCCGCCCTCGCCAACTCGTCGAAATCAGGGCTACGAAGTCCCAGGTCATGCTGCACTCCACCGTCCCCAATGCCAGCGGCGAGACGCTACTGGCCATGCACCCGCGGGCGGTGGGCCGCGGGATGCGCGTCGTCGAGGAACAGCACTGGGACGGTTTGTCCACCGGCAAGGGACGCCGGACCACCACCGGCGACGTTCCGCCCCGGCCACGTCATGAACGTCCGCTGGGCGAGGAGGCCGGACCGCTGCAAGCCCTGCTGAACCGTGCTGCCGCCACCCAGGTCGAGGTCGGCCGCCGACCGCTGTCGGTCTATGACGAACTGACCGGCACCCGCCCCTTCACCACCCACCGCACTACGAAGGAATCATCGTGAGCGAGCTGACCGGCAACCGCATCCGCACCACGGCCGCGAAGCTCGGCCTGCCCCATCTGGCGGAAACCATCAACGAGTTCAACCGGCGGGCGGACGAGGGGAAGCTCGGCTACCTCGACTTCCTCGACCTGGTCCTTTCCGAGGAACTCGCCGTCCGCGACGACCGCCGCTTCCGCCAGGGCCTGCGGCTCTCCCGGCTCCCGCACCACAAAACACTCGATGAGTATGACTTTTCATTCCAGCCTGACCTCGACCCGCGCAAGGTCAAAGACCTCGCCACCCTGTCCTTCGTCGAGGCCAAGGCCAACGCCGCCCTGCTCGGGCCGCCCGGCGTCGGCAAGACCCACATCGCGATCGCGCTAGCCGTCGCGGCCTGCCGGGCCGGCTACTCGATCTACTTCACCAGCCTCGACGACATGGTCCGCAACCTCAAAGCCGCCGAAGCGGCAGGCCGGCTGACCAGCAAACTCGGCTCCTACCTGCGGCCGAGCGTCCTCGTAGTCGACGAGGTCGGCTACCAACCTCTCGAACGCGCCGAGGCGAACCTGGTCTTCCAGGTGATCTCCAAGCGCTATGAGAAGGGCTCGATCATCCTCACGTCGAACAAGACCTTCAGCGAATGGGGCCAGGTCTTCGGCGACGAGGTTCTCGCCACCGCGATCCTCGACCGCCTCCTGCACCACTGCGAAGTCGTCCCGATCAACGGCCCCAGCTACCGCCTCAAGAACCGCCTCAAAGCCATCGAGCGAGAGACAGAAGTCGCCTGATCCCGAGGCTCAACCCTGCCCCAGTTCCTCGCCCGGCGGGATGAAAGCGTCGGCGCTATCGGCATCGTCAACGTGCCCGTGAGCGTCCATCGTGATGGCCGTTGCCCGTCCCTGCGAGGTGATCAGCCACGCGAGCACGAGTTCGGTCAGCGGGGTCTTTCCCGGCCCCTCGTCCTTCCAGTGGGCCCGCCACCCGCCACCAGGCACTGCGGCTACGACCTGGTCGGCCTTCTCAAGGTGGGAAAAATCCTCGTAGTCCGTTACGGGACGCATGGCGCCGCGCTTGGGATCGACAACAAGGGCCGTCCCCGTCGCCGGGTCCCATGCCTCGACCCGCACCATGCGGCCGATCATGGTTTCGGTGCCACTGAAGATGGCAGTCCAGCCGGTCTGATTGAAATAGCGAAGATCCACCGCTACATCATCTCGCACGGCAATGGACACCAGCCGACGGCTACTTGCTCTGCACGTTCATCCGTACCAGCCTCTGCACATACGCGAGTACGCCGACA
>NZ_JBIUXN010000040.1:0-35341 GCF_044744005.1 Streptomyces sp. NPDC087440
CCTGCCTTCATGCACGCCACGGCCAAGTTCACCCGCCTCCATCCCCCTTTTCGATCACATCGTGCTCATGGTCGATAGGAAGACGGCTTCTGAGGGCTGGGGAGCTTGCGGCGGTACGGGTTGGGTGGAGGAGTTCGCGTCCGAGGTGCTCGCACCGTTGGTGCGGCGGGATCAGCGCGAGAAGGGTGCCTTGTATCTGCGGGGACTGTTGCTGGTCGGCTGCAGGAAGTCGATGCAGCCGATGGCGTGCTCACTCTCGCCGCCATCACACTCATGAGGCGTCGCCTCGCCCGGCCCGCAGTCCATCCGGACGCAGCGCGACCGCGGCCGGCTCCAGGTGTCCATGCCGTGTGAAGGGTGAGCTGGGTAGCCGCGGGCTTCGAACTGGTGCAGCACCTCGTACGACGGGGATGTCAGTGGGACGTGACAGCCTTCGTTCATGATCAAGGAACATGACCACAAGCTGTTGGCCGGGCTGGACGCTATCGACTGGGAACGACTTCACCACGCATACGGCAGTGCCCACGACGTCCCCGACCGGCTGCGTCTGGTGTGCGGAGATGACGAGGACGCGCGCAAGAATGCCTGGCTGGACCTCTTCAACACGATCTTCCACCAGGGCTCCCGTTACACCTCATCGGCCGCGGCCGTGCCGTTCTTCGCCCGGATCGCGATAGCTGGGCCCGCCCACGCGCGCCCGACCGCACTGACGATGCTGACCCGGCTGGCGATCGACTGGCACGACCAGTACTCCCTGCCCGCAGGCATCGACACCGCGACCTGGCGCGCTGCGGCGGCCGAGCACACGCCGGAGAAGATGGCAGCTTGGTACCAGGAACAGCTTTACACCGAAACCGATCCCGACCGGCGCCGCTCCTACGAAGAAGCGCGAGACTGGTGTCTGGAAGGTGCAACGCCCGACGATGCTGCGAGCACGCTGCCGTCGTACGACGCTGTCCGCGCAGAACTGTCCGGCCTCTGCCCGCTCCTGGACGACCCGGACCCCGACATCCGTGTCCGCACCGCCTACCTCCTTGCCTGGTTTCCCGAGGAAGGCACGCGCACGGTCCCCGAGATCCTGGCACAGCTCGACCGTGAGTCCCACGCCCAGGCCACAGCCACGATGTTGGTGGCCGCGGGGCTGGTCGGCGACCGCTCCCTGGTTCCCCACGTGCGGCCCTACCTCGCCGCGCCGGAGCCGCTGGTGCGGTGGGGGGCTGCCACCGCGCTCGCCCGCCTGCTGACCACCGGCTCCCGTCCCGGTGCCGGCAACGAGGAAATCGTGACTCTGGTGATCGAGGAGCTAACACAGGCGATCACCACGCCCCCGACCGTGTCACATATGCCCGAAGCCGTCTTCAACGACGGGGACCTTGGCGGGTACGCCGCCCGCGCCCTCGCCCCTCTCGCCGCCCACGCTCCCCGCCCTGTCCTGCCCATGATCATGGATGCCCTCAGCGCGAACAGCGCCATCGCCGCCAAGGCCGTCACCGCCGCACTCCAGAACGCCCTCCCTGATGAAGGACTGCCCGGAACACCCCTCTTCACCGACCTCGGCGAGAGCACCCAGCACATCCTGCGGTGCGTGGCCGCACGCGGCCCCTGGGACGAGTACCAAACCCCGGTCGAAAGCTGTCTGCGCGCTGGCGGCCTGCCCGACACCCGCCCCAGCCTGCACGCATACGTTCAACTCAGGGACCCCCACCTGCCGTCGTAACATCGCGCGGGTTCAAGGATGGGTTCGTAGAACAAAGACACCACCATCCCCTGACCGCGTGTACGTCCGCCCCGCCAAGGCCGCCCACCACGACCCTGCGACGTCATCCCACTGCGCCCCTAACTCGCACTCTGGCGGCTGCCGGTACCGTCGGGCAAAGTAGGGGCAACGCGAAGGCGGTTGGGTGCGGCTCGTTCTGAGTGAGATCGCCGTCAGGCGATGAGTCCGTATTGATCCTGGTCAGACGGGTAGAGGCGGCGGTGTTCTGCGGCGATGTGGTGTCGCCAGTAGGCTTCGAGGTCGCCGTTGGCCGTGGGGGCACGGAGTTTGAGGACGGCTTCGGCGCCGGCCGGGCCCCAGCGGGCGCCGCCGATATCGAGTCTGTCGGCGATCAGATGACGTGCGGTGCCCTCGATGATCCCGGTGGCTATGGGCCAGCCGGCCGCGAGGGCCTGGTCGTAGTGCAGGAAGTCGATGTTGCCGCGCAGGTAGCGGACGCACGTATCGACACCATGACGCTGTTCGCTGGTCAACCCCGCCTGATCTGCCTGGGCCTGAAGGTCGTTGGCGACCTCTTCGGCATCGCCGTTCAGGATGGCGAGAGCGTGGGTGGCGACCCAGTCCTCGACGGTCTTGTCGCCGGGGCGGTGGAAACACCAGGCAGCGGACCATGCCTTTTCAAGAACGTGGATGATGTCGATGACGATGTGCACGTCGATACCGTGCAGGCGGGCTTCGGCCTGGACGAGGTCGAGTTGGTGGCGGGCGCCGTCGACCAGAACGACCCAGGTGCGGCGGTGGTCGGGGTCGCGAGCCTGTGCGTGGTCGAAGACCTGCGCGATGACGTGCTCGGCGTCTTGCTCGACCGAGCCCACCAGCCATTTGCTGCGGGCGACGGGGCCGGGCCTGCGGACATGCCCGTCCGCGAAGCCGCCGGGTGGAGTGATCACGTCGTGCGGGCGACGGGGTGCGGGCTCAGTGTCATAGACCGCACCGAGCGTGGCCATGCGTTTTCTGCCGCTCTTCTCCCCGGCTGCCAGCCGGGTGCGGAAGGTGTGCTGCCGCTTCGCGGCGGCCTGGCGGGTGACTTCGCGCAGGGCCTCGGGCCTCATGACGATGCCCTTGCCGTCCGCGGACAGCACCAACACCGTGGACGCGGTGCACGGTTCGAAGACCCTGGCCTCGTAGAAGCCGTCGATGTCACGGGCTGCCTCCACAAGCAGACCGGCGAGCCGGCGCTTGCCGAGCACGCGGCCGCAGCGGCGCACGATCGTCTCGTGGGCCGCGTCATAGGACATGCGGATGGCCGCCCGGACGGTGAGGTGGGCCAAGCCGTGGGAATGCCGGCCCCGCGGCAGCGACAGCACCTCATCCGCCGGGTGTACGTTCGACGCTTCCAGGTGCCGCCAGGCGCACCGGGAGACCGTCACCGTGCCGAACACCGTGGCCAGCAACCGCCCATGCCCCCTCTCCAGACGTGGCCGGAGCAGACCATCAGCGCCGAACACACGGGGCCGCCGCTGTTCCACCGCTTCCTGCTCACGCTTCTCCCTCAGGTCCAGATGATCCTGGAAGAGCTGTCGCAGCAGGTCACGGCCCCGCTCTTCGAGAAGGTCCTCCACCTCGTGATGGGCGAGCCCGCCCGCCTCGGGCGAGGCCAGATCCGTCACGAGCGCCCCGAACAAATTCGTTGCCGCCTCAAAGCAGTCAGAGCTCGACGGCATGTCATACCGTTCCACGAGGTTCTTCTTCCTACGGACATTTTGGTTGGCACCTACGAACGTAGGAAGAAGGGCCCTCAGTCGCCAGAGCCGGGACTGAACGGCCCGAGGTCCTCGGTGTGTTCGATCAGCTGGAACAGGCCCGGGCTGTCCTCGGTGAGCCAGCCCCGCCTCGCCAGGCGCTTCAGCTTCGCCCGCACCGACTCCACCTTCGAGGCCCCCTCGCCCCACCCGATCGCCACCGACACCGCCTTCGACCGCATCGGCCGCCCCGCAGCCTGTAGCACGCCCACGACATCCCGATAACCCGCCGACAGCACCGACACCTCCATTCCCGGCTCCCACTGCGGCACCGTCACCACCCCGATCGGCGACCCCGATCCGGCCTCCGGCGGTTCCGACTCCTTGCGCGGCACCGGCTGATCAGCAGCCGCGTCGTCGAGGACCTCGCGCACCACCATCCGGGCGATCTCCACCTGCGCGAGCATCTCCTCGAACGCTTCCAGCTGTTCGCCCAATTGCGATACCCGAAGCCGCAGTTCGGCCACCCGCTCACGGATCGCCGCCTCGCGCCGCGACAACTCTTCGAGCAAGGACACCATCACCCCACCCCCTTACCCAGAAGGTAGAAGCGATCAGCACCCATCACCAGCCCGCTCACACCCACGCGCAGGTCAGCCAGTCACTCGAAACGAGCCGGACCCATCCCGGTTTCCACCACAGTGTGCTGGGCGACTTCCGCGACCGGCTCGCCCAGCAGGATCGCGCCGACCAGCTGCTCGACCTGGCCGTGGCACGGCTTGCGGCGGCCGGACTGGTCAAGCAGCGGGGCAAATAGCGCACCGACTCCACCCACGTCCTGGCCGCCGCTCGCGAGCTGACCCGCCTGGAGCTGGTCCTTGAGGCGGTCAGGGCCGCGCTGGAACACCTGGCCAAAGAATCCCCCGAGTTACTCGATGACCTGGTCACCCAAGAGTGGGCCAATCGTTACGGCCGACCGGCGCGACTGTGTTCCCAGCCCAACCACCCCGTCGCCCGGCTCAGTCAGGCCGGCGCCGATGCCCACGTCCTGGTCACCCGGGCGCCGGACCGCGTCCGTGGTCGCGCACTTCAGGCACTGCGACAGATTCTGGTCCAGCAGTTCACGACCGACGAGCACGGCCGACCGCGTCCCCGCAACAGCAAGGTCGGCCTTCCGCCGGGCAGATGGATGATCCGCTCGCCTTACGACTTGGACACTCGCTTCGGGCTGCGCGGGAGCACCCGCTGGAGCGGATATCTACTGCATGTGATGGAGACCTGCGACTCCGACACCCCGAGTGTGATCACCGACGTCGCCACCACGGTGCCGACGCGGGACACCGAGGCCGTGCCCGGCATCCACACCCGCCTCAAGAAACGACGTCTGCTGCCCGCCGAGCACCTCATGGACGGTGGCTATCTCTCCGTCGCCCTCCTCGAAGCAGCTGACCGCGAGTACGGTGTCAGCCTCATCGGGCCGGTCAAGGCCAGCGGGCAGTGGCAGCACAAGGAGCAAACCGGCTTCGCCCGCGACGATTTCACCGTTGACTTCGCCAGCCAGCAGGTGACCTGCCCAAGCGGTCAGACCACCACGAGCTGGGTCCGGGCCCCCGCCCACAACCCCATACATCGCCGCCCACTTCCGCCCCCGCCAGTGCGGCCCCTGCCCAACCCGTTCCTCATGTACCCGCGGCCAAGGGCCCCGCACGGTCTACTTCCTCCCCAGATACCTGCACGAACTCCAGGCCCGCAACCGCGCCGACCAGCACGACCCCGCCTGGCACAAGCTCTACGCACTCCGCTCCGGAGCCGAGGGCACCATCGCCGAACTGGCACTCGGCCACCGAGCACGCCACGGCTGATACCACGGAATGCCCAAGACACATGTTCAACATGTGCTGACCGCGATCGCCGTGAACATCGAACGCCTCGTCGGGCAGGATCCCCCGGACGCGACGCACAGACCCCGCCGCCCGACGGCCTTTCAGCAATACCTCGAGCTCCGCAACCCCCCACGCCCACACTGGTGGCGCCAAGGGAAATGACGCACTCACCCAAGATCCCCGACAGAGTCGCTCTCTGCCAAGGGGGCCACTCAGAGCCAACTCCTCTCATTCCGTAAGAGTCTCCTCGACGCGGCCAGGGGGAGAAGATGTCGTAAGCTGCGCCGAAGGGTGCAAGTTAAGGAGAGGAAAATCCATGGGAGATGTGCAGGTTGTGTGGCAACGACTGGTGGGTTGGTTGGGAGAAAATGCGCCACGTACAGCGTCTGCCGTTCTCGCCCCTGCGACCCAGACATCGATTTCCGCAGCCGAGGAACGGATGGGTCTTGTCTTCCCGGACGAGCTTCAGAGATGGCTTTTGCTCTCCGGGACAGGCGATGATTCGGTTGACGTGACAAAGGGGGTGATGGCAGGAAACCGCAACCTGCTAGGGCTTGCTGCCATCGAGCGCATATACGAGTTCAAAATGGATATAGAGCGGGATGACCCGTCCGACGATCCGGACTTTCCCTTCTGGCATGAGCAATGGATTCCTATCGTTTCGGACGATGACGCTTGTTACGGTAAGTTCCTGGATGTGTGTAGCGGACAGATCGGCTCATTCGGAGACGGAGATTGGCCTTCCTTCGGAACTCATGAATCTCTGTTCGCTCTTTTCAGCGATACGATCACTCTCATGGAACAGATTACCTCGGAGATGCAGCACCCTTTTGGGCGCATCCAGGGCGGTAGTCTTATCTGGGACTGATATTAAGAAAATGAGCAGGGCCCAAGGTGTCAATCTGCACCTTGGGCCCTATTCGGCTTGTACTACTGCGGCTTGGCTACGTCGAGCCAGTATTGGTCTCCATCAAGAAGACGGTTTGAGTACATAAAGGTTCCGAAGCGGTTCATGGAACCTTGGTTATGCCTGCCGGACATAGACGACCGGCCACACGTCTCAGTCCAGGTCGGCACCTTTTCACCCGGTGCCGGGTGCAGGCGCCACTTTCCGTCCGGGTCCTTCATGGTTACGGTGCTGATGCATTCGTCCCCTGACGTGACCGGCTTGGGGTTCTTGCCACCATCATTTGTCTGCATTCCTCCGCTCTGGTAAGTAGCGGCGAAGGTAAATTCGTCACAATTCGGTATGTCGCCCGGCTTGACGAGCGTCGGAGAGAACTTCTTGGCCCAACCATCGGGACAAACGGTGTCGCGGTTGAAATCCTTCTGCATCTTCTTCGGGTTACTCTTTTGAGGTGTATCGTTTGCCAGGAAATTCAGCGGGCTCCCTTGGCCTTTCAGTCCAAAATGGGAAGGGAGCTTGTGCTGAAGCATCCAAATATGGGCGGCAGCAGCAGGATACTTGGATTCACTGAACGTGTAAGTGGGTACCCAGCGCGGGAAGACGCACCCTGCAGGCTTATTTTTGAACTGGTCATCACAGCGGATTTCTAGTTCGTCCTCGCCTGCAGTGAGCGGGTCCGGCGCCACCATGCCATTGATGCTGGCAAGGGCGCTCCATGAGAGCTGCATATTACTTTTGCCCGTGCCAGTCCACTCCGTAGTTTGAGTGGCAGTCAGGTGGTGCAGGTCGCTAGCTCCGGTGAAGGTCTTCGAGCCACTCCATACTGCAGGGTCACTCTTGCAGAGACCTATTCTGCAATGGAAGTCGACATTTATCGTCGCATTGGTAACGTTCGGCGAGGCCTTGTCTACGCTGATGTCGACCTTCTGCGTAACCTTTTTGGAATCTCGACTCGTTTTGAGCTCCTGTCGATAATTAAAATCTATCGACACGGGCTTCTTGTTCTGGTCGACTCCGGAGGCACTGATAGTACTTACGATGCACGCGCTGGTGCGATCATAGGTGAATGTCTCTTTGGTGAGCGCGCAGGATACCGTCCCTGCCTCATCAGCGGCTGCCAAGGCTGGCGCCGCGGCAGGTGCAACTCCACCCTTCATAACCGGACCAACGGCCTTGCTTCGCAAGCGAGGTGCAACCGGCTTTTTCCAGAACAAATGCCCCGATATTATCTGTGGCATCTGGGGGAACTCGGGGTCGGGACCGCTTTCATCGGTAGGGTCGGAGAATGCCAGGTCGGTGGGGAGCCCCCAGTAGTCCCCTGGGACGAACGCGACTGCGTCGAACGCGATGTCCGCGCTCCCGTTGCCACCGTTGAAATTGTCCAGGGTGACCTTAGGTGTTACTTCGCCGAACGAGTAGGCGCCCAAGTCGACCCATTTGTTGGACTGGTTGTCCTTCTGCGAGATCACCTTCTCGGTGACGCCATTGCTAGTTGTGATCTTGTAGCGGGCAGCGCCGGTTTGTGCCCCGTGATCGGGGACGAACACGTACACCTTGGCCTGGCCATCATGCTCTGTGAGCTTTCGGCCCAAGGACCAAGTGCCGGTGACCTTCATCCGGTCGCCCTGCGGGGAGGGCTCCGGCGAGCGGGTGTGAGTGAACCAGAAGTGGTTTCCATAGGCGGCACCGATCTGGTGGGTATCAATCTTGCCCGGGTAGGTGGTGATGTTCTGCCCGGTTTTCGCGTCGGTGACCACCGATGGCTGGTAGGTGAGGTTGAAGGTGCCGTCAGACTTCGCGGGCCCGCAGCCTCTTGAGGCCGATCCGGTGGGCGTAGCGCCGTTCGGAAGGTCATCCACGATCAGAGCATTGGCAGGCAGACCGCTAGAGCAGCGCGGGGGGTAGGAGTTGGCGTCGGGCTGTTCCGGGTAGCTCGTGTTGAAGCGGTGGACCTGGTGGCCGCATTCGGCGAGCTTCTCGCAGTCCTTCCACTGGGCTGGCTTGTCCCACCAGCAGTGCAGCCAGTGGGGGTTGCTGTCGCTGGTGCCGGCGTCGAGCTTGCAAGCTCCCTGTCCGGGGTCGTTGGAATCACTGTTACTGATCTTGGAAGGGTCGCAGTTGTTGCTGCTGTCACAGAACAGGTCTATGGGTGGCTTGACTGCGGTGCGCTTGTTATCGCCGTTCCACCAAGCGGCTAGGTAGCCAGGACCGAAACTTCCCGGAGCGGACATGGCAGAGATGGGGCGCGCTGCCCAACCCAGTACCTTTTCTTGGTAGGGCCAGTCCTGTGGATGCGCAGCGTGACTGTAATCGTCCCCTCCGCCGGCGTTCTCCAGGAAAGGCGTACGGTTAGCCTTCCACAGTGGATTCGCCGGGTTGTTGGTCCAGCCCAGGCCTTTGTGCCCGGCGGAGTCAGCGGCGGAATAGAAGCCGGAATTGTAGGCCCACAGAGCAAAGAACCAGTTCTCGATCCATTGCGGATGCCCGCCGTTGACTTTCATTCCAGCGTAGTAGGTTTCGTCCCACTTACGGGAGAGTATCTGTGCCCCGTAGGCGATGTTGGCCGCGTAGTCCAGAGCGACAGCTTCCTGGGTGTCGGGCGGCAGGGCCGTCTCACCCTTTTTGGTCTTGCCAGCCAAGCGCATGCCGTCGGTGGCCTGGGTGATGCCGTAGCCGCAGTCAGCATCGGAGAAATTGATCCGCCAGGGGTCGGCCTGGGCACCGTCCGCGGCGTATTTGGTGCCGTAGAAGTTACCAACCAGGCTGTTGGCAGTGACACCCGGCACGGCGTACCGGGTGGCCTGCCACATGTTGGTCTCCTGCGCGGTGACGCCGAGCATCACCTGCGAAGGAATGTGCCAACGGTCAGTTTCCTTGGGGTCCTCATTGTCGAGAGTGGCATTGGGGTCGCCCGCGAGAGTGATTGGTGGGAACAGGCCGTTAGGGCTATAGCCGTCCATCCCGGTGTTCTTCCAGTTGGCTGGCCGGTTGAAGGTCAGATTGCCGATTACGGCTTGGTCCACTGCCCATTCGATTTGGCGCGGGGTGGGCTGGAAAGCCTGCTTCTTGGGGTCGTTGCGTGCGACAGCACAATACCGCTCGTCAGCGTCCTCGCTCGGGCCGGTGGGCGATGCCGCTCGTCCGAGTCTCTCCACGGACTGCGGCGTGCGACCATCTCCGCTCTTCTCAGCGGATTTTCCCTTAGAAGCGACTCCAAGGGCCGGTGAAGGGTGGGTGCCCGTCTCCGCATTCTTGCCTTCTGCCCGGGGGGTTACATCCAGGGCGACTGACGAGTTCGTAGCCAGAACTTTGAGGTGTGCGCGTGCTGGCCGGGTGGGGTCGGTGCCCTTTGGTGTCAGCATGCTCGTCTTGCCGTCTGCCCATGCGGCCGACACTGCGGCGTGTCCCAGGCTGGACATGCGAACGCCCTCAGTCAGACCGCCCGGGTTCGCTATCCGGGCAGGGAGTTTGCCCTCGCTGACGGCCTTTCCAGTAATGAACACACGGCCCGATGGCGTGCTAGCCAGGTCCCATTCTCCGAGCTTCCCGGAAGCGACTGTGTCCGTCTGTGTTCTGCCTCCGGCCACTTTCGCGGACGTCAGGTGCCTGGCCCAGCTCCGAGGTTCGTCCGTCTCTTTGTTCTCCTTCTCCCGCTCGATGTATGTAACTCCGCCATCGGCATCGACGGTGAGCTGGAACGGCACGGTACGTGTACGTAGAAGTTCGGTCTCCCTGGTGCCGTTGAGTCGTACGAGCCTGTTGCCATGGGCGGCGATGATGCCGCTCTTCGTCGGGACGGCCGAAGTTACCTGTCCGGGAACGGTTATTGGGGCGGTGAGCTGGCCGGTTTTTGCGTCTGCGGTGACCAGTCGGCT
Organism: Streptomyces sp. NPDC087440; assembly: GCF_044744005.1. Lineage (NCBI taxonomy): Bacteria > Bacillati > Actinomycetota > Actinomycetes > Kitasatosporales > Streptomycetaceae > Streptomyces > Streptomyces sp. NPDC087440. The sequence goes on from NZ_JBIUXN010000040.1 coordinate 10,125, forward strand.
CTGCTGTCTCTTGTCGCCGTCGTGAGAGAGCTGGGTGAATATCGCCTCGTCACCATTGCCGCATCCAGGGCTGAAGTAGGCCAAGGAAGCGGTCTGCGGCAGTTTGGTGACCTTACCGGAGGCTAGGTCCACGAGGGCGGTAAAGGCGCCGCGCACCATCAGTTCGGGCTTGTTGGTGAAGGTACGGGGGGCATAGGCAACGGCGGCGTACTTACCGGAGGCTGTCAGGCAAGCGTTACCGATCCAGGAGTCGGCGTCGAAACCGTCTTCGCGCAGGGTGGCGGCTGTTTTCCACTGGTAGCCGTTGGCCTCGTTGGCGAGGAGCAGGTGAAAGCCGGTTCCGTCTCCGCTGGTGGCGAATGCGGTATCTTTGGACTGTGCGTATTGTGCTCCGAGTTTCGCGGCACGTTCTGCGGCTGGGATAGCGGATGGCATGACAGAGTTAGTCACCGTCTGGTTATCCCAGCCGTTAGCAGCATTCTTCGGCGGAACACGTTCATCTGCCCCGGCCGGGAGACTGGTAGGTATCGTCAACGCTGCTGCCGCAACAACGATGACAGGCGCACGCAGGCGCCTTGTGGGTCTCTTCACTCTTTTCCTCTTCTCGTTCTGGCGACGGCTGCAACCGGTATGTGCAGCCCTATGCACCCGAGGCGGGCGGCCAGGTCTTAATAAGCCCCAGCAACAAGCAGGTCCGCTGTGTTGAGGGGGGTAGGTAGGACGACGGTGCTACTCGTGCCAACCTTCAGAGGGCTGAAGGGCACACAGCAGCCTGCGCTCGTCCTCCAAGGTTTCGGGCGCGCATGATCTCGCTGTCTGGGAACCGGGACGCCGATCGTGGAATGTCCTAGACGGGGCGGTACGTAAGGGAAAGCCGCGCCGCACTCCACGATGCCTTCGTCTCCCTTGTCTGCAGCCTCACCTGCTGGCCTCGGCTTTGGTCTGCGAGCAGGCCAGCCTCCGTCATCGACGTAGCGCTTCCAGAGGCTCAATACGTGCAGCGCGCCAAGCGGGATAGAGGCCAGCGAGGAAGCCGACGAGTGTGCCGATGAGGGGCGCTGGCAGGACGGTGTAGGGCTCCACGACCGCTGTCCACTCGCGGAAGATCGCGGTGGCGAGCACAGCGGCGATGCCCAGTGCGGTGCCCACGAGGCCGCCTAGGGTTCCCAGGGCGGTGGACTCGGTGAGGAACTGGATGGTGATGTGTCGTGGTCGGGCGCCCAGGGCTCGGCGGAGGCCGATTTCGCTGGTGCGTTCGAGTACGGCGACCAGGGTGGTGTTGGCGATGCCGAAGGCGCCGACTGCCAGGCAGATGGCGGCCAGGAGCAGGAACAGGCCGGACAGGTCGGTGTCGACTTGGTCGCGCAGGCTGCGGGGGTCGGGTGGGGGTACGGCCTTGAGGTGTGTGGGGTTGTCGGGTCGCAGGGACAGGGGTGCCTGTTGTGCGATGAGTTGTGCGGCGCCGGGGTTCGTGTGGATGAGTGCTTGGGCTGGTGTGTCCTGGGGAGGCCCGTAGTTGGTGAGGGCGGTGCTTGTCGGGATGGTGATGCCGAGGAGGGTTTGGGGGAGGCGTTCAGAGTCGTCGATGACGCCGATCACGGTGTAGGCGGTGTCGTTGATGAAGACTGCGGCTCGTGTGTCTGCTCGGGTGATGCCAAGTTGGTGTGCCGCTGCGCTGCCGAGAAGGCAGACGCGGTCTTTACGGCGTTGGTGGGCGTCGTTGTAGAGGGTGCCGCTGGTGAGATGGGGCTGCGCGGCGCGGAGTGCTCCGGGGCTTGCGGCGTACAGGCCCAGGGTGGTCTGGCTGTCGGAGGCAGCGGCTGTGGGCTGGTTGGCGATGCGCGGGTTGCGCAGCGGTAGGGGCCACCACACACCGCCTGCGGCAACGCCGTTGAGGCGTTCGAGACGGGCGTCGCTGTCTGCGGGAAATGAGGTCTGATCCTGCTGCGACAGAGGTCGCTCGGCAGCGCTGATGGTGTCTTCGACCGTGACGGTGGTGTCCTGCAGCACATTGAAGGACTTGCCGATCTGGCTGGTTGCCGTGGTCGTCAGGCCCAGGACCGCGACGAAGGAGCTCACTCCGAGGATGGTGCCGAGCATGGTGAGGACCGACCGGCCAGGGCGTTGCACGAGGCCGGCGAGTGCCTCGGAGACGACGTCCCGAAGTGTGAGACGGGTGGTGTATGAGGTGGGGCGAGTCATGGGGCAGTGACCTCGGTGAGATGGCCGTCGAGGATCGTGACGCTGCGGTGGGCTCGGGCCGCGACGGCGGGATCGTGTGTGATCACGATGACGGTGACGCCCGTGGCGTTGAGCTCTTCGAGGAGATCCATGACCGAGGCGGCATTGGTCGAGTCGAGGTTGCCGGTCGGCTCGTCGCACAGGAGAAGGTCAGGAGTGTTGACGAGCGCTCGGGCGATGGCCACGCGTTGGCGTTCACCGCCGGACAGGACGGTGGGCAGCGCATGCTGTCGATGGGTCAGGCTCACTTGCTGGAGGGCCGCCGAGGCGGCGGCGCTGCGCGCGGCTCTGCGTGGCGTGACGTAGAGCTGCGCGAGTGCGACGTTCTCCAGGGCGGTGCGGTGCGGCAGGAGGTGGAAGGACTGGAAGACGAAGCCGATGCGGTGTCCGCGGATCGCGGTACGTTCGCGCTCGCTCAAGTCCGCGGTGTTGTGGCCGGCGAGTTGGTAGGTGCCCGCGGTGGGGCGGTCCAGGAGGCCAAGAAGGTTGAGCAGCGTGGACTTACCCGATCCGGAAGGTCCCACCACGGCAATGTAATCGCCATGGGCCACAGACAGATTCGCGGGTCGCAGTGCCTCAACCGGGGGCACGCCGGGGTAGGTGCGTGCGCAGCCCGAGAGTTCCACCGCCCATTTACTGGGCGTGCTCTCGGAAGTTGGGGCGTTGCGCCGCAGGCGGCGCGTGCGCAGGCGGCTGATCACTGGCTGACCACGACTTTGTCGCCCTCGTTCAGACGGCCGTTCACAGGGGTCACGGCAACGATTCCGTCTGCGGAGGCCCCGGCCTTGACCGTGACGGTCCGGCGGCTTCCACCGGGATCAGCCACAGTGACAGTTGTCTTCGTGTCAGCTCCGGCAGACAGAGCGGATACGGGCAGAGTAAGCACGGGTTCTTCGGTCGCAGCGGCGCTGATGGTGATACGTACGTCCTGCCCGACGAGCTTGGAGTCCCAAGGACGTGCAGGTTTGATCACCAACGGTAGATAGGGCGTGGTGTCCTCGGGAGCAGCCGACTTCTCCGAGTCTCCCGACTTCGCGTCGGGAGTCTTCAGCGGACCGACAGACGCGACGGTGGCCTGCTGCTCTGCCCCCGTGCTCTCGGCCAGAATGCTGACCGCCATCCCCGGTTGAACGAGATCTGCCTGTGCCGGGTCCAGCTTTCCCGTGAGCGTGAGCTCACTGCGAGCCAGGGTCAGCACGGGGCCGGAGATCGTGTCGCCGATCTGCAGAGGAACAGAGGCGACTCGCGCAGGCAGAGTAGCGACGAAGAGGACTTCAGACCGGGGCAACATCGGATAGCGGGCAGAATCCGCTCCTTCAGCTGAAGACCGGTCTTGACCGGCCCCGGATGTTCGGGGCGGACCTTCGCTCGCACCGGTCTTGGCGGTGCCCGAGCCGGATCCTGATGATGCCTTCTGCTCAGCCGGAGCCGCGGAATTGGAGTCAGCTGGACCTGAGAGCGGGGCAACATAGCCCATGGCCTTGTACATGCGCCCCAGCGCACTGGCCGTTCCGGTTTTGAACTTTCCTGACGGGTCCCCCGCTGTACTGTGCCCGAGCGAGCGCAGCGCCTTCTGCAGCTGGGCGACGTCCTTACCGCTGTCACCGAAGTGAAGGTCACGGTAGGCGGGGAGCACGCCGGGCAGCGCGAAGACGGGGCGCCCGGAGTATTCGACCAGGGCGCGCCCGGCTGCGGCCTTCCTTCCCGGCTTGGTGAAGACCCCGGTGATGATCAGGGCGCTGTCCGGATCGGAGGCAGCTGTCGCTGCGACCGCAGTGGGATGGGCCGTGACGGCGCGTCCGTTGGAGAAGGTTCCTCGCACCACCGTGGTGGAGCGAAGGACCTGCCTGACCACAGGGGCAGTGACCGTGCTCGGCGCAGGCGGGCGGGCATCGGCGGCAGCCTGCGCAGGGGACTGAATCCACTGCGACGCTGCCACTCCGCCGACAGCGATAGCCACCGCACTGGCGGCGGTGATGACAGCCACTCGGCGACGGCGCGTGAGGCGCGTAGGCCGACTGCGGTGTGCCCTACGGGCCCGCTGCGTTGATTCCTGTGTCACTGGTTGCATTCCCGATCTACTGATCATCGAGCAGGGCCACAAGCCCCTGTGGCAGAGCTATTCGGTCAGGAAGTGCGCTTGACCGCAGCGTTTTCGTTCTTCAGCTGGGAGTTCAAGTTGGCAACCGAACGAGGGCTGAAGCTCTGCGCCGCACCGGAGTAACCCGACCCGAAGTACACCGTATTGGTGGCGCCCCCTTCCCCGTTGGCGCCAGCCGCAGCATTGTTCTTCGCGGCGATGCCGTCGCCATCACCACGGCAGTAGGCATTGCCTGCATTGACGTTCATGGGGTTCTGCGTATTGCGGAAGACATACTCGATGCGCTGAGTCGGAGTGGGAAAGTAACCGGCCAGATTCGAGATGCTCTTGTTGGAGAGGAAGCAGCTTGACTCCCAGAGGTTCTTACCCTTGGAGTTGAACATCAGCGCGAAGCAACTCTCGTTACTAACACTGCATTCCTTACCCTTGTAGGTGGTCGGCACAGCATGAGATGGTGCGACGGCCAACATCCCTGCGCTCACGGTCAGCGCGGCAGTTACCGTAATGCGTGCAATATTCTTCACTGGATATCTCCTTGTGTTGTACGGCTCATCCTGGATTCAGGAAGAGGAAGTTGCTGCCTTCTTGACCGCTGCTTCGGTGGCACCCTTGTCCTCTTGCAGCGCGAGCTGGTTCTTCTCTATCAGCTCTTCCTGGATGGCAGACTCTGCCTTGAACCAGGAATCCACGAGGTTCGTGGACTTCTTGCATTCGACGTCAGCGGTGGCAACGTTGATCTCACGCTTCGACGGGTTCAGCGGAGGTTCTCCCTTGACGCGAACGAGCTTGGCTGCGTCGAGCGGAGTGGAGACGGTATATCCCTTGCCCCGCATACAGGTGGACCAACTCTGAACAGCGGCACGCACCTTGGGGTCGGCCTTGGAGGCCTCGAAGCTCTCATTGTTGAGACGGCCGGCCAACGAACCATCAAGGGCTCCGATGCGCCGCTCGGACTCCCCCACACAACCGCCCGCAGGGACACCACCCGAAGCGGACTGACCTCCGCTGCTGGAACGGCCCATAAGAGCAGCATTGGCTGCTTCTGATACGACCTCGTCTGCGGGAGGTTCACCCGTCTCCGGCAGCCGGTATGCACGTTCACGCGCTTCGTCCAAGTCGCTCAGGCCGTAGCGACGGGGCATGTTTGCGTCGTCAGCGCTCGGCGGCGGGAAGTGGCCGGGCTCAGGAGGATTGTAAGAGAACCCGAGGCGCTTCATGCACGAACGCTGCACCGCCAACTGCGCACGCTGGACGGTAACTTTCTGCGAGTAGGACACCAAGTAGGGCTGCAGTGGAAGGCTCAGGCCTTTTGCCAGGCCGCTTTGCGCCTGGGCGGCCGGCCACTTACCGCCTTCCGTGCTGTCCGTGGGCGCCGCCCCCTTCGGGCTGTCAGCCCCCAGGCCGCCGTTGCCGCCCTGCGAACAGCCGGCCACCAGCATGGCGCCGACCAGTACAACCACGGAGCCGATACCCCGACGCAGCACAGGAGTGCGTGTGTTCATTGCCTACCTTGCCTTTCAAGCCAATGCGCAAATATCGACGCATGACGCTTCTTGCCTCACGCCTACTGTCGTATTCGACAACAGCACAGCGCCCATCGGGCTACGGAGGACCTGCTGCCATACTGCGTAAGTAAGGGGATGCTTTCGCTCCGCCCGCACTCCAGGTGGGGGTTCGCTGCCAGTCGCCCCGCATGCCACGCGGGTTCACCTTGGGGACGAAGGCACGGCTATGCGGAGCTTTCGCCAACTGCCAACCGCTCGTGACACGAAGGCTCACGCCGAGGCCCAGCGAAGCTGGATCTACTCGGCGAGCATGGCCCGTTCCGTCGCGAGGGTTTCAACAACGGCCAGGCGGAAGCTGGCAACCTTGGCTAGCACGTCGCGCGTAAATCTCACTCTTGCTTCTCCTGATGGTGCATCTATGAGTGCAGCGACCCAGGTCACGAGTCGACACATCCGCCTCCATCACCCCCGGAAGCAAGATTATTAAAGCATCGCTACAAGCAGACCAAACGGACATAACCTTGCGAACTGCATTGTTACAAATGCATCTCGCGCAGTCATTCGACTAGATCAACCTGCGGCACCCCCTCAGCTCCCGCATCACACGCACCTCGTACTGCAGTCAAATCGCTACCAGCGCTGCGGAGTTGGCGTCCTTCAACGCCAACTCGGCGGTCAACAGCGTTATTCAACAACGTTGATAAAATGCGAAAAAAATACCTTGCTGTTACACAGGGCTCCCGTCGGCGGAACAACGCGTCGAAGGGGGCCACCGGCTGTCCGGTGGCCCCCTTCGACGACTTCAGCGTCGGGCACCGCCCCATCCAAGGACGGCCCTTGCGCGGCACTCTCCGCTTCCCTGCGCTGCGCGACCCGCCGCTCGGGGATACTGCCCCGCACATCGGGCGTCGGCTTGCGGGTCGACGGCGATCGAGGCGGTGCAACCGCAACGGCCTCTCGTCCAGCCTTGAACGCACCGTCCACCATGTCCGCCGGTATCTGGGCACCCCCGTGCGTGGGCCTGCACTTGCAGCGCCGCGATGAAGGCGTTCACCAGGGCTTCGTCTGCCTGTGGTTCAGTCGACGCTGTCGACGTGGTGGGCCCCTTCGACGGCTTCTCTGCTGTCTTCTCCGAATTCTCAGCGATCTTGAGCAGCTGATCGGCCTCGCGCCGCTGCGCGGGAGTTGAGGCGGTGGCCTGCCTTCGGTGGAGTTCACCAAGACCTTGTGGATTCCACCGACGCCGGCGGCACCAACTATCCCGATCGCTTGCATCTGCTCGATCATGGAGGCGACGTCGGCACGGGGCACACCGTGCTTCGCATGCAGGTCGTACCCCGTGGCGAACCCGTGTTCCGCCACCTTCATCGCCGTTTGTCGGCGTACACGTGAACGTGGCTCTGGCAAGATTTTCGCAGGCGGAGATCATCTGGTCAGCAGGGTCGTTCGGTCTGCGGGGCGGGCAGCCTGTGACTGTGCTCTGTTGAACTGGTCAGTCTGTTACCGCAGTTGTCTGCAGTGCTTGTGGTCTCGGTCGAGGTCTCAGATGCAGTGGTGGCGGTCCGTGCCCGCACGAGATCCGCTGTCCCGGCGGGGTGTACGGGATGCGGAAAGCTCAGTACGTGGTGCCACAGCCGATATTCACGCCGTCTTTCTGACGTCACGCTCGCGGGCAAACCTCTCCTCATCGACCTGTCCGTCCGCCGTCTGTACTGCGAGAACACGATGTGTACGAAGGTGACCTTCGCGGAACAAGTGACGGGGTTGACCGTGCGCTACCAGCGGCGGACACCACGACTGCAAGACCTGGTGGAGGACGTCGGGGTGGTGCTGGCCGCCCGGGGTGGTTCCCGGATTCTTCGGATCTTGAACGTCAGGTTGTCGAGGGTCGCCGTTCTGTCCCAGCTTATGCGGGTACCGTTGCCTGCGCTGGTCACGCCCCGGGTGCTGAGGGTGGACGACTTCGCGCTCTACGGCGACACCTACGGAACTCTCCTGGTCGACGCCACCACCCGGCTCCCGCTGACGCTCTGGGAAGGACGCGACGCGGAACGGCTCGGCCGCTGGCTTCGCGAACACCCAGGAGTTGAGGTCGCCTGCCGCGTAGGTTCCCTCGCCTACCGGCAGGGCATCACCACCGGTGCCCCGGATGCCGTGCAGGTCAGCGACCGCTTTCACCTCTGGCAAGGACTCTCCCGCCGAGTTCAGGACATCGCCTCCACCCACCGCGGCTGCCTGCCCGCAGCACTTCCTCCGATCAGTGATGCCAGTATCGCGTCGGTTGAGAAACCCCTTGAGAACACCACCGCGGACACGCGAGCCGAGCGCCATGCCCGAAGGCTCTTCGAAGCCGTTCAGCCTTTGACCCGCTCCGGTCGGAGCCACAGCTCCGTTGCCCGGGAGCTCGGCCTGAACCGCCGCACCGTCAGCAAGTACGCCCGAGCCCAAGCTTGGCAGGAGGTCGTGCGACGCCTTCCGCGCAAGGCCTCCACCCTGGATCCCTACCTCGACTACCTGCAGCAACGCTGGGACGAGGGGCAGCACAGCGCGAAGGTCCTGCACGAAGAACTGCAGATCAAGGGCTACCTCGGCCACTACCAGCGCGTGAAAATGGCCGTTGCACCGCTCAGGAGGGGTCTGCCCATCGACGAGCCCCGCGAGCGGCCGCCCTCACCCCGCGAAGCCGCCCGATGGATCACGACCCACCCCCACCGGCGCAACCCGCACATCAACGACCGCCTGCCCCGCCTTCTCGACCACTGCCCTGAACTCAGGACCGCCAACGACCTGGTCCGCCGATTCGCCGCCATGCTCGACCACCGCGACGCGACATCCCTGCCCGAGTGGCTGGACGACCTCGCGAACACCGGACTCGCACCGCTGACCGGCCTTGCCAGAGCCCTGCGCGAAGACCGAGCTGCAGTCACCCAGGGCATCACCACCGCCTACAACTCCCAGGTCAACGAGGGCCATATCACCGACGTCAAGCTGCAGAAACGGATCATGGCGGGCCGAGCTGGCGTCTCCCTCCTCAGGCACCGCGTCGTCCTGATCGCCCATCTCCGCCGCCGCTTCGTGGACCGGCCGACCATGCCACCGAGATGATCTCCACCTACGAAAATCTTGCCAGAGCCGCGTTCATGTGTACGCCGACACCAGGCGTGCCACGTCGCTCGAACCGCAGGATCCACTGGCGTCCCCTTCCGTGTGTGCGAGGCCCCAGTGTCCCGTGAGTTGGGTGGCTTTGTTCACGCGTCGTGAAGTCCGCTCGTCACACTCGGAAGGCACCAGCCGAGGCACGAAGTCGATGTTCACAAGAACGGGAGGCAGCCCCTTCGCACCCGGCAACAGCGCGATGACGGCTGTCACCCTGCCCGTGGCGGCGCTTGGAAAGGGGGCACCCTCACCGCGTAGTTCCGGTGTGCACCGACGTCCATCCCTGTCTGCATTGAGCGCGCTCGGTGCGGCGTGGTTCCCCTTGACACAGGCCCTGGCCAAGGGGAACCACGGCGAGTACTCACTGGATGGATGCGCAACATCGTCCCCACGGTGTCGTGCACTCCGACGCGGTGTGCTCCACTCACGGCCGGTCGCGTCCACTCGCGGAGGCGCATACCGAACATCGTTGGTGAACACCACGCCCCTGGTGCTAGTTGCGCTCCGAAATGCCCCTGCCGTAACAGGTACTCCCACCGCTTCCCCAGCCCCAAGCCTGTCCTGGGCCTGGGTGCTTCCGCGTGGCGTGGGTCGCCTAAAGGACGTTGATCCAACTGCTGCAACGCCACCAGACAGCGCTTTCCGCCTGGATAGAGCACACTTGGTAAGACTTGACGGCCGCGGGTGTCCAAAGCTGGCCGGAGTTGCCTCCGTTACCGTCGGGGTCTGCCACCTGACCCTGCGTTCCGTCGACCAGCACGTAGAGAGTCCGGAAGCCAGCGCCATCGGACCGCTGGTCGTAGGCGAAGACCCGCCGGTTGTTGTCACCGACGCCACCGTGCCCGCAGTTCTCGGTGCGGAGAGGGCCGCAACTGTTGACGTGAGTGTTGCTATCCCACGCACTTGCGGTTGGTGCCAGGCCCACTCCCGCTCCCACCACCACCGCGAGGGAGCCCATCACGGCTGCGACTCGTTTCTTCATGCCAGTCTTCACTCTTTGTCCCATCCTCTATTTCGCCAACGAATGTGCGTGCTCTTTGTAGCTGCGAAAGGTGCAACGCGCAACGGTCTGAGGGAAGTTGAGGTGTGATGGGCTTAAGCGGACCATCGGGATCCGCACTGGAAATGCGGCCGGTGTCTTGGGCCTGGGGCCAGCCCTACGCCCCGCTGACGCTGACTGACTCCTACGAGATGGAGCCCGCCTTCGAATACCTTCTCGCGGTCAAAGGCCATGACGGGGGCGCTTCGGCCCTGGTCGGGTCGACCCAGGCAGAGTGGGTGCGGACATTCCTTCTGCTACGGCTGGCCGAGGGCATCTTGCATGGGCTTCCCACTCTCGGCGGGTGGACTCCACTCTCTGAAGTGGATGCTCAACATCGCGGGTGGGCACTGCTACATCGTACGACCGACATCGGATGCGCTCAGTGGCCGGCATCCCGGCCGCAGTGCATTCCGGGTTCCTGCAGGCGGTGCGCCTGGTGGTCGTCTTGGCGCACCGGAGCCACTCCGTTGGCATCGTCCTCTTCGGCGTAGGAGTCCGTGCGGGCGCGGGAGTCGTCGGCTGCCCTGGTGAACGCGTCCTGGAGGTGGCGCAGTCGGTCGGCCGTGAGGTCGAGGGCTTCTACGTCGGTGCGGGATTGCCTCAGAGCTCGCAGCGCCGTCAGGTCGATCGCCTCATGGTGTCCGGCGTCCCGGTCCTGGTCGTCGTGCTCGCGGTCGGCGGCCGCTGGCGCAAGCAGTTGCTCGGGCATCGCCGCTTGCTGATGCCGGGCGACGTCGTACGCCCGGCCCCGCACAGCAGTGGTGGTTGCGGTGCGCAGCTTCTCCCGCACCACCGCACCGGCGAGGACGGCCCGCTCGTACTGCAACGGGAGGCGGGGGATCTCCCACTCCCCCGCCTCCGAGCCCGGGAGCCGGGGTGCAGCCGGCTCGCCGGGACCGGCCGGGGGCTGCCGGTCCGGATCGGTGGCCACGGTGAGTGGGCGGCGCGTGGCGGGGAGGTCGGACAGCGCCCAGCGGGCGGTGTAGAGGCGGTAGCCGGCCTCCAGGCCGCGTACGGTCGTCGGCTCGCTGATGTCCAGGCAGTGGGTGGAGATGGCGGCGGCCACGATTTGGTCGTCCAGGCCGGGGGCGCGGCGGCGGCCGCGCAGGACGAGGGCGAGGTGGCGGCGGGCTTCGGCGAGTAGGTGGCGGCGGTGGAAGCGGCCGCCGTCGTTCATCACGAACACGGTCGCGGCGACGTCGACGGCCGCCAGGGCGACGTCGACCACGGCGGCGGCCCGGGCCCGGATCGCCGCGGCTGCGGCACGGGCGTACTCGAGGAGGGAGGTGATGACGTCGGCGGCGACACCGGAGGTGAGGATCGCGCTCGCCTTCCACCAGACGCGCTGGAGGGTCACCCCGAGTGGAAGAGCGCGCTGGAGGCCGTGGACGAGCACTGGAATCCGGCGTGGCCGGCGGAGTGGCAGCGGCACTACGCCGCGCTGCGGGAGCTCCTGTCGGATGAGGACGACCAGTCCGAGGTCCTGCCGGGCTTCACCGTTCACGGCATGGACATCGGGAAGTGGCTGGTGAAGCAGCGTCAGCACACCGTCTGGGAGGGGCTGATGGACGGGCAGCGCGCGCTCCTGGAGGCGGTCGGCGTCGTGCCGCTGCCCCCGGAGAAGGCGGAGCCCCCGAAGGCCGCCAAGAAGGCCATGAGCGCCTTCGAGAAGGGTGTGGCGGCCCTGGCGCAGTACAAGGCCCGTGAGGGCTCCGTGACGGTCCCCAGGGCCCACGTAGAGGCGTTGCCGGACGGGTCGGAGGTGAAGCTCGGGGTATTCCTGTCCAACAGCAAGAGCCGCCGGGACCGGCTGACCGCCGACAAGCTCGCCGCGCTCGCCGAACTCGGACTGGAGTGGGCGGCATGAGCACCGGACAGCAGGACGCGGACGTGTACGGCCAGGAGCTGGCCCGCATCGGCCAGCACCAGGACAAGGCGGTCGACGCGCGGTTCACCGTCTTCCAGGCCCTGGCGGCCGCCGGGCTCACGAACGAGCAGGCGGACGACATCGTGTCGAAGGTGGAGGCCGGGGCGGTGGCCGGCGCCCACACCTGGATCTCCGAGAGCAGCCCTCCGCACGGGTCCGAGCAGCACTTCGAGGACGGCTGGTTCGCCGGAGTCCGTAACGTCGCCAGCTACCTGCTGCGCATCGCCGACTCCACCGCCACCACGGGGCGCGGCCTCGCCGCCTCCAGCGCACTGCTCCTCGCCCACCTTCAGCGGCAGATCTCCCCGGCCCCGGAGGAAGCGCCAGCGGAAGAACCCGCCCGGCCGTGGTGTTGGAGGTGACGGACGTCCTGGCGGCGGCGGAGCGCAGCCCGTGGGCCCTGGCCACGCCGGAGAAGCTACTGGTCTGGGTCGTCGGGTTCTTCGGATTGGGGGTCATACGAGAGCTTGCTGATAGGACGTCCATTCAAACCAACAAGCAGATGCTCGGTGAAAACCTCCGTCACGGTGATACGAGCCCTGACCCCCATTTCACGGAACTCCACGTTGGTCAACTCCGCTAGATTTTTGAGCCGTTGAGTGAAGTCTTGCTGCTCCTGATCGGTCAGCCGCAGGGGCGGGGAAGCTCCGCGAGGGCGGACGACCGTCGCTCCATTTATGAGACCTGTTTGAACATAACGCTGCTCGCGCAAGCGGCTGACTGCACGGCGGGTGGATTCGTATCGGGCGCGATCTGTGTAGATCTCACCGTCTGGCGTTATGTGAGTGGCCTTCGCCAGGTCTTGTAGTCGCACCCACGTTCTGCCCGCGGGGTGTTCGGCCACTGCCTTACCCAAGTCATCCAGAATCTCCCGCTGCACCCTGCCGAGACCGCGACTCATCCCCTAAGTGTTGCATTCGGGTGAACCTACCGGGTCATGGCTGCAAGTTGATCGCCTGTGACCCTCGGTGCATGAACTCAAGGAGCCTTGCTCTCCCATCCGACCAGTCGCTCCCCCACCTGGTGGTGTTGGTGGTGGTGATCACCGCACTCTTCTTCTTCGCGAGTCTGTGCCTGCTGGCTTGGTGGCACCTGAGCGTACGGACTGCACCAACACGGCGGCGAGCGCCGAGGCGTGCGAATGTAGGTACGCGCTCGTGGACTGCAATTGGTGCGGCTGCGACCACAGTTGCGGCTCTTGTCGCAATACTCGCCTACCTGCTCCCGCGCGGGTGATCCGCCACTCAGGACGTCCGGCGGCGGAGCGCTTCCCGTGGGCCCTGGCCGCGCCGGGGAAGCGTCACTGGCCGGACGGCGAGTTCCTGGACGCCGCTCGGAGCGCGGTGCGCGCCGAGGAACGCGAGGGGACATCGAGCGCCTGAAGGCGTTCGTGGTGGAGCACCGCGCCCGTCTGGACGAGATGCTGCGGGCGTACGGGCCGGGCAACACACCCGCCTCGCACGGCCGGTACGCGCTGATCGGGCAACCCGAGACCCTGGTCATCCTGGAGCACATGGAGAACAACCCGTTCGCGCTGCGCGGCCGGTGGGACGAGGAAGAGGAGCCCGTCCTGCTGGACGACCTCGAGTATGTATGGGGCCCCGTATCCGCCTCAGCCGATGACCGGCCGGGAACGAGCGGCGGGGCCGGACATGGAGATCCTGTCCGGCCCCGCCGCTTCGTGGTCGTCCCCATCCGAACGGAACTTCCCCTGGACGGAGTCGGCGGCGCGCTTCCCAGGGTCTACACGCACTGCAGTTTGATGCCGTGGGCTCGGATGTCGTGGCATCGCACTGGCGTGCGCGTAGGGCCTGGGATCCCCGGGGTGTGCCCCTGCTGGCAGGCGTCGTCAGCGGTAGAGGCTCCAGCCGCCGAGGCGGGCCATCAGCGCTTTGGTTTCCTTGCCGTTCATGCCGAGCCCCGCGGCCACGTCCTCCACGGGCTGCGAAGCCGCGGCGCGGGCAGCATTGTGTCCCAGTGCCGCGGCACGAACTTGCAGTACGTGGACGGCTTTCAGCCCGGCTACCGGAGACTCCCTGACCAGCTTCTCCACTTCTCGTTCGAGCTCTTCCAGCCGCTCGGTGATGGCTGTGGGCAAGGGAGCGGTCGTCGTCCCTACCTGCGAGGTGTGCTGATCCCACTCCAGCTCGCACTTGTCGGCGATGCTGCTGCCTGCCTCGTAGAACGGTTTGTCCCCGAACCCCTCCCAGTCGAGGGTGTGCGTCTCGCCTTCCCAGCCGCAGGAACACGTGGCGCGCAGGGCCGCCGCCTTGGGCCCGTGGAACTTCGCGCCGTCGTACACTGCCCAGTGCGTGACACGTCGTGCGTCACCGCCGGACATGGAGGTGACGTACACCGGCTTCGGGGTCTCGCCGTCCTCCAGGAGGACGCTAACCCGCCCTTCGTGGGACTTGCCGTACAGCTCGTAGGTCCACGTCTCGTCTTCCACCACTCGCTCCCTTCCTGCGACCGCTGACAATGGCCCCGTCCTCGTCGTCGAGCGGCGCTGGCGGAGCGGTAGGACGACAGTCCCGCACCTGGGGGCGTTGCCGGGGCGAAACAGGTGAATCGGGTGCCGTCATCAGAGGTGAGGGCAAAGACCCGAACCACCGGTGCAGGAGCCCGGGGAGGGAACCATCTGACTTGGTTTCTGTCCGACCTTAAAGTTCCCCGCCCTGCAAGGCGGGGTGTGGCGGCTCCTGGGTGGGACGGGCACGGGAGCAGCAGTCAGCTGACTTGGTCTTCGTGACTCACTTGAACTTCCCTGGAGGGAGCGGGGGGAGTGGTAGCGGTGGGACGGCGCGGGCAGGGAACCATCGGACTTGGCTTCGTGTCCCTCTTTAAAGATCCGCGCCGTATCCAAGGTTCAGGGTCTGCAAGGAGAGCTGCTGTCACCGAACCATCTGACTTGGCTTCGTGACCCCCTTTAAAGATTTCGGCGTGTCTGGCACTTTGCGCTTGATCGGCCGGAGATGATCAGCATATGGACGTGGAGTTGCCCGGGGTGCAGTGGGACGAGTTGTGGCTGCCGTTGCGGCCGTATGCGACGAACTGGCTGCACGAGGGGATCAGGCGGGAGCGGCGCCCGGTGGCGATGACGCGCCGGTACGTGGAGGTGAACCCGTCGGCGGTAAGCAATCTGCTCGTCGTGGATGTGGACCACTCCGATGCGGTGCTACGGGCGGTGTCGTCGGTGGACTCGCATCCTCTGCCGAACGCAGTGGTGGAGAACCCGGTGAATGGGCATGCGCATGCGGTGTGGGCACTTGCGGAGGCGGTGACGCGGACCGAGTACGCCCGGCGCAAACCGCTGGCCTACGCCGCCGTTACCGAGGGACTGCGACGGGCCCTGGACGGGGACGCGGCCTACTCGGGGCTAATGACGAAAAACCCGCTGCACACGGACTGGAGAACCGAGTGGCTCCACGGCGTCCTCCACACGCTCGGAGGGCTGGAGGAGGCGCTGGGCGGTCACATGCCGCCGGCGCGCTGGCGGGAGACCAAGCGGTTCCGTACCAACATCACAGGTCTGGGCCGAAACTGCTCGGTCTTCGAGACAGCCCGGACCTGGGCGTACCGCGAAGTCCGCGACCACTTCGGCAGCCCCGACACCCTGCGCGCCGCCATCCACGAGGAAGTCCACCGGCGGAACGCGGAGTTCACGGAGCCGCTGCCGACCAGCGAGGCACGTGCCATCGCGAACAGCATCCACCGGTGGATCACGACGCGGTCGCGCATGTGGAAGGACGGCGCAGCGGTGTACAAAGCCACCTTCGTGGCCATCCAGTCCGCCCGCGGCAAGAAGGGCGGGAAGGCGTCGGGGACAGCGCGCGCTGCACGCCGGAATGAGCGGACCACAGCAATGCGCGACTACATGAGGGGAACGCTGTGACGCTCGAACCCCACCGCGAGCGGCGTACCGTGACGGCCCGTGAACTCGCCGACCGCTTCGGGGTGTCCCCCCGGACGGTAAAGCGCATGGGTGTAGCTCTTCCTGAGGGAAGATCTTGAAGGCTCGCCGTGACAGCATGCGCGCATGAACTTCGAGTTGGTCCCACCGATAGGCATCGGTTCTCTGCAGATCGGCATGTCGCGCGAGGCCGCGAACAGCGCGCTGGAGTCCCTGCGTGACATGAGCGAGCTCGCCGCGGCCGATCGGGCGGGGCAGCACATCTTCCGGCCGAGCGGCCTGATGATCAGCATCGGGTGCATGCGCGAGTGTCTGGAATCCGTTGAGTTGGGACGTCCGTCAACCTCTTCGGACGTCGTGCTCTTCCGCGGTATCGACGTCTTCGGCCTGCCGGCCCGTGAGGTCGTGAACCGCATGGCCGAGAACACCGCTATCGAACCCGACGACGACGATCCCGCGTCCTTCGTCGCGCGAGACCTGTTGCTCAGCTTCTGGCGCCCTTTCGAAGCCGACGATGAACCAGAGGACGAGCAGGGCTACTACTTCAGCTCGGTGCTGCTTGCCCGGCCCGGCTACTACGACGGCCCTTCCCTGAAGGGCGTTGCACAAGGCTGTGAACTGGGCATCTCCCGTGTATGGCAGGGGTGTTGAGAGTTGAGGCGTTGTGGGTGGAGACGTTCACCGGACTGAGGTTGGAGCAGTTCGAGCGACTGCTGAGGGCGGTCCGTGACCGGGGCGGGAACGGCACGCTCCGGGGTCGTCCGTGGAGCCTTCCGCTGGCCGAGCGGGTCCTGGTGGTGGCCGTGTACTACCGCACGAACCTGACCATGCGGCAGCTCGCCCCGCTCTTCGGAATCTCGTCCTCGACCGTGTGCCGGGTGATCCAACGGCTCGGCCCGCTGCTCGCGCTGGAGCCGGCATCCCGGCCGGCCGATGCGGCGGACCGGCTGTGGATCGTGGACGGCACCCTGCTCCCGGTCCGCGACCGGCGCATCGGCTCCTCCTCGCGCAACTACCGCTTCTCCGCGAACGTGCAGGTCATCGTGGACGCCGAGACCCGACTAGTGATCGCCGCCGCCCGGCCGGTACCGGGCACCACCGCGGACGCGCATGCCTGGCGGGCCTCCGGCCTGGCCGAGTACTGCCAGGGGGTCACCGTCCTGGGCGACGGCGCCTACCTCAACTGCGGCATGGCCGTGCCCCACCGCAAACGTCCCCGCCGCCCCCTGCTGACGGGCGGGGAAGCGGACAACGCCGCCCACCGCAAGGTCCGTGCCCGGGTGGAGCACGTGATCGGCCGGATGAAGAACTACAAGATCCTCCGCGACTGCCGGCAGCACGGCGACGGCCTCCCCCACACCGTCCAGGCCGTCGCCCACATGCACAACCTCGCCCTCACATCATGACCAGAAGACTGCCCGCACGGACTCTGACCTGCCCAAATGCAACCTTGTGCAACACCCTTTAGGCATCAGATCTGTGGTCCCGCCGCCCATCCTGTCCGCTGCCACAGCATCCTGCTCAGCCGACACCACAACCGTCACGACCACCAGCTACGACGCTCTCGGAGGAGTCTGAATCGTGACCGTAACAGCGCCACAAACGAGCGTAAGGGCCGTTGCGCGCGAGGAGGTCGGCGTGGGTGCCCTCCTCAGCAATGGCGCCAGCCGCCAAGACGACTATGTGGTCCGCCCGGGCGGCGGTGGTGAGTCGGTGAGCGACGATCAGAGAGGTGCGACCTTCGGTCAGTCGGGCTACAGCACCAGAGACAGCCGCTTCGGTCCCCGGGTCCAGGACCGATGTGGCTTCGTCGAGAAGGAGCACGTCTGGCGAGATCAGCTGGGCGCGGGCGAGGGCTATGAGTTGGCGCTGGCCGGCCGACAGGGTGCGGCCGCCCTCCCCCACAGGGTGCCGGTAGCCACCAGGGAGGCGGGAGAGTAGCTCGTGAGCTCCGACGGCGCGTGCCGCCGCCTCAACCTCGCTCTCGGCCGCCCCTGGGCGACCGTACGCGATGGCGTCGTAAACCGTGCCACCCGACAGGTGCGTCTCCTGCGGAACGACGCCGAGGCGGCGCCGGTAGTCCGCGAGTTCCAGCGTTCTCAGGTCATACCCGTCCACGCGTACGGCGCCCGCAGTGACGTCGTAAAACCGCCCAACCAGTTTCACGAGTGTCGACTTGCCCGCGCCGGTCTCTCCGACCAGAGCCACCGTCCGGCCGGCCGGAATGCTCAGGCGCACCCCGTCCACTGCGTCACGTGTCGCGCCCGGGTAGCGGAAGCGTACGTTTTCGAAGTCGATTGCGCCCTTCAACTGCGCTACGGGGAGCGGCCGTGAGGCGCGGGGCGTGGCGGAAGGGGTGCCGAAGAGGTCCAGGATGCGGCTGAGTCCGACGGATGCCTGCTGGTAGCCGTCGAAGACCTGGGAGAGCTGCAGGACGGAGGAGAACAGGACGTCCACGTACAGGAGGAACACCACGAGCAGGCCCATGGTAAGGCCGCCGTCACGAGCCCGGTCCGCGCCGAAGGCCAGAACGCACGCGGCGGTCGCGCCCGGCAGCAACTCCACGAAGCCGAAGTAGCCCGTCGCGTGCCGCTGGGCGCGCAGCCGGGCCATGCGGTAGGCGGCGCTCATGCCAGCGAACCGCTCGGCGCCGCGCTCGGTCTGCCGGAACGCCTGGGCGATGCGCAGGCCCGCGACGTGCTCCTGCAACTCCGCGTTGACCGCGCCGGACGTGTCGCGGGCGGCGCCGTACGCCCCTGCGGACGCCCACCGGAACAGCGCCGTCGCGGCGGCGAGGGCCGGCAGCCCCGCGCACACCACCAGACCGAGCCGCCAGTCGAGGACGAGCAGCACGGTGAGCACTGAGAGAGTGGAGATCAGGCCGACAGCCGCCGTGGCGAAGCCCGTCTGGGCAAACGCCGCGACGGACTCCACATCGGCGGTCATCCGGGTCATGATGCGACCGGACAGCTCGCGTTCGTAGTACGCGAGGTCGAGGCGCTGCAGATGAGCGAAGCCGCGCAGGCGCAGCACGTAGCGCAGGCGCTCGCCGAGGAGGCCGTTCGTCCGGATCTGGGCCATGCTGACCGCCCAACCGACGAACACGATGGCGACCGCGGCCACTGAGGTCACCACCACCACGCTGGAGGCCTCCTGTTGGATGCCGTCGTCGACTCCCGTGCGGATGAGCAGTGGTACGAACACGCTCAACAGGGCGTCGAGCAGGACGAACACTGCCCCCAGGACGAGCGCGCGGCGGAAGGGACGCAGCAGTCCGCGCAGGCCGAAGCCGGGCTCCGCTTCCGGGGCGGGCGCGGTGGCAGTGGGCGCGAGAGCGGCGAGCTGCGGTGGGACAGCGGCGTCCGACTCCGGGGCGGCCCGTGCGGTGAGGGCTGGGTCCGTGTCGGGCGTGTAAGACTCCTCGTACGCGGGCGTGGCGTGGGCCGCCGCGTCGCCGCGTTCGTCGCCCTCGGTGTCCGGGTCGGCGGCGGTGGACGCGAACAGGTTCCGGTACACCGCCGAGCGCGCCATGAGGTCGTCGTGCGTGCCGGTCTCGGTAACCCTGCCGTCCTCCAGTAGGGCGATGCGGTCGGCGAGTTGGAGAGTGGAGCGACGCCGGGCGACGAGCAGGGTGGTCCGGCCCCGCATGACCTGCCGGAGCGTGCCATGGATCGCCTCCTCGGTGCGGGGGTCGATGGCCGAGGTGGCGTCGTCGAGGACGAGGACGCGGGGGTCGGTGATCAGGGCGCGGGCCAGCGCGATCCGCTGCCGTTGACCGCCGGAGAGGGTGAAGCCGCGTTCCCCGACGGTGGTCTCGTAGCCTTGGGGCAGCTCACGGATGAAGCCGTCGGCACCGGCCGCCGTGGCCGCCGCCGTGATCTGGGCCTCGCTGGCCTCGGGGCAGCCGTAGGCGATGTTGTCGCGCACGGTCCCGGAGAACAGGAAGCTGGTCTCCGGGACCAGGCCGATGGCGGACCGCAGCGAGTCTAGGGCCAGGTCCCGCACGTCCCTGTCCCCGACGCGTACGGCTCCGCCCCGCACGTCGTAGAAGCGGGGCAGCAGCAGCGAGACCGTGGACTTGCCGGAGCCGGGCGCCCCGACCAGGGCGATCGTCTCGCCCGGCCGGACGGTGAGGGAGAGCCCGTTCAGGACTGGACGTGGGTACGCGTGTCCGTTCCCGTTTCCTCGGTCGCCTTGACGACCTTGGTCGCCTAGACCGCCTGGGTCGCCTCGGTGCTGAGCCTCGTCTCCCTCGTATCCGAACGTCACATCGGAGAGCTCGATGCCGAGCGGGCCCGGCGGCAGCTGTCGCGCGTCGGGGCGGTCCGTGACGCCGGGGCGGGTGTCGATCAGTTCGAAAATCCGAACGACGCTGGCCCGCGCCTGGTGGAGGCTCGTCACCACGGTGGCGAGGCCGCGCAGGGGCGAGACGATCTGGGCCACGTACGTGGAGAACGCGACGAACGTGCCGAGGGAGATGGAGCCCCGCGAGGCCATCCAGCCGCCGGTGGCCAGGATGCCGACCTGGCCGAGGAGCGGCAGGGCCTGCAGGGTCGACCCGTAGAGCGCGTTGAGGCGTACGACGCGCTGTCGTGCGGTGAACAGGGCGTTCGCGACGGCACCGAGTCGGCGCAGCTCGCGGTCCTCCTGCCCGAACCCCTTGACCACGCGGACGCCGACGACCGCGTCGTCGACGACCGAGGCGACGGCCGCCTCGCGCTGCCGGGCCTCCAGCGTGGCCGGGTACAGGTGTCTGCTGCTGTGCCAGGACGTGTAGAGCAGCGGCGGCAGGACGAGCAGCATGACCAGGGTGAGCAGTGGCGACAGCGCCAGCATGACGGCGAGGGACACCACGAGCAGCAGGACGCTGCCGAGGATGGTGGGCAGCATCGCGAGCAGCCCCTGTGCCATCGACAGGTCGTAGATCGACCGGCTGACGACCTGTCCCGTCTGCAGGGCGTCCTGGCCCGCTCCGTCCAGGCGGGAGAGCGCGGTGAAGGTGCGCATCCGCAGGTCGTGCTGGACGTCGCAGGACAGCCGCGCCGCCAGACAGCGCTGGGCGGCGCCGGCGCCGAAGCGCGCGAGGCCGGCCAGCAGGAGCACCAGCAGACAGGGCAGCAGCGGGAGTTCGTCCGCGAGGATCACCCGGTCGACGATGGCCCGGGAGACCAGCGGCACGGCCACCGCGGCCACGATTGCGGCGACAGTGGCGGCGGCGGTGAGGGCGATGGTGCGGGGGTAGCGGCGGCAGCAGTGGAGGAGGCGACGTATGGGTGTGGTGGGAGTGCCGGGTGTGTTGAGAGTTGCGGTCGTTTCGGGCGCGTCCTGAGTGCCGGACGCACCAGGCACGTCGCTGCCGCGCGGCTCCCGCCGCTGAGTGGAGGGCGTCACCGGCTCTCCTCGTTCCCGGCGGACGGCCGCGTGGTTCCGGCGAGTTCGTCGAGCTTCGCTGCCACCGTGCCGGAGATCTCCTTGAGCGGGCCCGACCTGACCATTTCGAGGTGTGTGCAGTCCACGCAGTGGTCGGTGATGTGTCCCTCCACGTACGGGCCCCACAGGGCGTGGGCGTCGAGCCGGTCGGAGCGGCCCTCGGCCGCCGTGAAGAACTCCATGTCGCCGCGGAAGACCGCGGGGCGGTAGCGGGCGGAAACCCGCATGCCGTTGGCGCAGACGGCCGCGACGCGGGCGAGCGTCTTCTCGTCGAGTCCGGCGAGCGCACCGCCCTGGCGGCGCAGCAACTCCGCGGCCTTGGTGAGCGGGGGAAGGGTGTCGTCACGCAGGTCGTCGTCGATGCCCATGTCGTGCAGGAGGCCCTGAAGGATGCTCACCTCGTCCAGCCCGTCCGTCCCCTCTGTCCTGGCAAGGTCATCCGGTCCCTCCGACGCGTCGTCACGCGGATAGCCGTCCATCAGCCCCAGGTAGGCGACGGTCTCGCCCTGCTCTTGGAGCGCCGTCGCGACGGCGTACGCGGCGAGCGCCCCGAAGGACCAGCCGAGGAGGTGGTACGGCCCCGAGGGCTGGACCTTGCGGATCTGCTCGGCGTAGTCCGCGGCCATCTCCTCCAGGGAGCCCGGCAGCCGCTGCTCCTCCGCGATGCCGCGCGCCTGCAGTCCGTACACCGGCCGGTCGGGACCGAGGTGCTGCAGCATGCCCACGTAGGCCCAGCTCAGGCCGCTCGCGGGGTGGACGCAGAACAGCGGCGGCCGGCTGCCATCGGCACGCATCGGCATCAGCACGGCCAGGCCGTCGCCCATGTCGTCGCCGTCGAACCGCTGGACGAGCCGCGCGACCGTGGGCGCCTCGAACAGCGCCCGCAGCGACACCCGCACACCGAACACCGTCCTGATGCGGGTGAGCAGGCGGATGGCGAGCAGTGAGTGGCCGCCGAGATCGAAGAAGCCGTCGTCGATCCCGACCCCGGTCACGCCGAGGACCTCAGCGAACAGGCCGCACAGGGCCTCTTCCTGGGGGTTGCGCGGGGCGCGCCCGGTCCCGGCCTGCACCTCGACGGCGGGCAGCGCCCGCCGGTCGAGCTTGCCGTTCGGGGTGAGGGGGAAGGCGTCCAGGGCCACCAGGGCGGTGGGCACCATGAAGTCCGGCAACGCGGAGGCGAGGCGGCCTCGCAGTTCGTCGAGGTCGAGCGGGGTGCCGTCGGCGGGCACGACGTACGCGACCAGACGCCGGTCGCCGGGCCGGTCCTCGCGGACCAGCGCGGCGGCGCGGGCGATCTGCCACTGTGCCGTCAACACCGCCTCGACCTCGCCGAGTTCGACGCGGAAGCCCCGCAGCTTGACCTGCTCGTCGACGCGCCCCAGGAACTCCAGGTCGCCGGCGTGCCGTCGGCGCATGAGGTCGCCGGTGCGGTACATGCGGGTTCCCGGGAGCCCGTACGGGTCGGGCACGAACCGCTCGGCCGTCAGCCCGGAGCGGCCCGCGTATCCGCGCGCCAACTGGTCCCCGGCGAGGTAGAGCTCGCCGGGTACGCCCACGGGCACCGGTCGCAGCCGGTCGTCGAGGACGTACGCGCGGACGTTGCGGACGGGGCGCCCCACCGGCAGGTACGCGTCGCCGCGGCCGTCGGCCCCCGGGGTGCCGAGCCGCGCCTCGTGGTGGGCGACCTGGACCGTGGACTCGGTGGGTCCGTACAGGTTGACGCACGGCACGTGCCACGTCTCCTGGGCGAGCTCCGCCAGGGTGGCGGGCAGCGGTTCGCCGCCCACGAACAGTCGCCGCAGCGCGGACGTGCCGCCCGCCGCGACGGCGGCGGCGCACAGTTCGGACAGCAGGGAGGGCACGACCTGCGCGACGGTGATGCCGTGGACACTGATGTGATCGGCCAACTGGTTTGCGTCCGTGGCCACTTCGTCGGACACGACGTGCCCTGCGGCCCCGGTCACGAGCGGCAGCCAGGTCTCCCACACGGCCGCGTCGAAGCTGAACGCGGTCCGGACGAGGACGCGGTCCGTGCCGTTCAGCGGGTACTCCCCGGCCATCCAGCACAGATGGCCGGCGACGGCCGCGTGGGTGACTGTGACGCCCTTCGGCCGGCCCGTGGAACCCGAGGTGTAGATGACGTACGCGGGGTGGGCGGGCAGGAGGGGGCGGGTCCGGTGCGCGTCCGTCACATTCGACGTATCTGACGTGCCTGGCGTGTCTGCCCCGGACTCACGAGCGAGCGCCGCCGCCACGTCCTCAAGCACCAGCGCGGCGGGCGGCACGCGGTCCTGCTCCGCCTCGACGGTGAGGACAACCGCGGGCCGGGCGTCCGTCAGCATGTGCGCGATGCGCTCGGCCGGGTACCGCGGGTCGACGGGCAGGTAGGCCGCCCCCGACTTCAGCACCGCCAGCATCGCCACGACGGCGTCCGCGGAGCGCGGCAGCAATAGGGCCACCGTGTCCTCGGGCCCCGCGCCCCGCCCGATGAGGTACCGGGCCAGACGGTTCGCCCGCGCGTTCAGCTGCGCGTAGCTGAGCTCAACTCCCTCGAAGAGTACGGCGGTTGCATCCGGTGTCCGTGCGGCCTGCTCCTCGAAGAGGTCGACGAGCGTCCGCTCGACGACGTCCTCGCGATCGCCCTGCCAGCCGGTCAGCAGGTCCTCGTACTCCTGAGAGGACAGGATCTCCAGACCACCGACCGGCCGGTCAGGCTCCGCCACCGCGGCCGACAACAGTCGGCCGAACCGCTCGGCGATCCCCTCGACCGTCTCCCGGTCGAACAGGTCGACCGCGAACTCGAAGGCACCGTTGAGCCCGGCCGCCCTGCCGTCCGCGTCCTCCGCCTCGTGCATGCTCAGCGACAGGTCGAACTTCGCCGTCTCGGCGGGCGTGCCCTCCTGCTCCAGCGTGAGATCGGACAGCCTCATGTCGGCACGGGCGTTGTTCTGGAAGGTCAGCATGACCTGGAACAACGGGTGCCGGGAGGTCGAACGAGTGGGGTTGAGCACCTCGACGAGGTGCTCGAAGGGCACGTCCTGGTGCGCGTAGGCGGCCAGGTCGGTCTCGCGCACCCGGTCGAGCAGTTCACGGAAGGTGGGATCGCCGGAGAGGTCGGTGCGCAGCACGAGCGTGTTGACGAAGAAGCCGACCAGGTCGTCGAGCGCCTCGTCGGTGCGGCCCGCCACCGCAGAGCCGATGGGGATGTCCGGGCCCGCGCCGAGCCGCGAGAGCAGCGCGGCGAAGGCCGCCTGCACCACCATGAACACACTCGCACCCGACTCCCGGGCCAACCCGACGAGACGCCCGTGCAGCTCCGCATCGAGAGCGAACTCCACGAGGTCACCCCGGTACGTGGACACCGTGGGCCTGCTCCGATCCGTGGGCAGATCCAACTGCTCGGGCAGGTCGTCCAGTTGGGACTTCCAGTAGGCGAGCTGCTGGCTCAGCAGGCTCTCGGAGTCGGACTCGTCGCCCAGCAGCTCCCGCTGCCAGAGCGCATAGTCGGCGTACTGCACCGGCAGCGGCGACCACTCCGGGGCACCGCCGACGGCCCGCACCTCGTACGCATCGGCCAGATCACGCGCCAGCGGCGCCAGGGACCAGCCGTCGCCAGCGATGTGGTGCAGCACCACGACCAGGACGTGTGCCGCGCCGTCCACCGCGAACAGGCAGGCACGCAGAGGCGGTTCGGACGTCAGGTCAAAACCGCGCGACGTCTCGGTGGCCACCGCCTCGGACAACTCCGCCTCGGCCACCGGGACGGCCATCAGCGACGGGCACGCGTCGTCGGCGTCCAGGAGGTGTTGGTACGGGGTGCCGTCGGCGCCTTCGGGGAAGACGGTCCGCAGCGACTCGTGGCGCGTGATCACGTCACGCAGCGCGGCAGCGAGAGCACCACG
>NZ_JBIUXN010000041.1:0-24723 GCF_044744005.1 Streptomyces sp. NPDC087440
GCCCCCCCCCCGTCCCCGCCGGGCGGGGCCCGGGTGCGCCCGTGGGCCTCCGTGACCCGCCGCCGGGGTGCCGCGTACACGCCGGCCCGTTCGGGCCCCCCCCCCCCCCCCCCCCCCGCCCGAGTGCCTCCAGCGAGAACGCCAACAGGGGTACGGCGAAGGCCACTTCGTGGAAGTCGAAGGCGACGGTGGAGGCGATCCCCCAGCTCAGCCCGTACCCGATCGCCACCGTGTGCAGCGCGGCCCGCCCCAGCGCCCGCCCGGCCCACCGGGCGAGCGGCACCACGGCGAGCGCGAGCAGGGCGGCCTGGGCGAGCAGGAGGGTCTCGGCGGCGGGGAAGACCCGGTAGAGGGGTGCGAGGAGGGCGAGGACCGGGTGGAAGTGGTCACCCAGCAGGTTGACGCCCTCGCCCTTCAACGGGACGTACGGCAGACGCATTCGGGAGTACGCCTTGACGGCCTGCTCGAAGATCCCGAGGTCGTACCCGGTGGTCCGCAGGAGCCGGTGCCGCTGCACGGAGAGCGTGCCGTACAGGACGAAGAGGGCGGCACCCCACGCCCAGGGGGCTCCGCCGCGCACGCGTCTGCGTACGGACACGGGAACGACCTGAACTGACTTCCTGTCAGGAATTGTCCGCATATTCCTCATATGCGGAGATTAACCATCACGGGTGCGGCCCCGGTGGAGCCGCACCCGTCGACGCCCTGTGCCGGGGCTCAGTACCGCAGCGCCGCCGCGATGCCGCCGGTCTCGCCGAGGGTCCCGTCGGGGACGAAGGTCACGTCGCCGTCGGCGTCGAGCACCATCTCCGCCAGCGAGTCGACGACGTCGTCCTCGACGCCCTCACCGCTCTCGCCGCCCTCGCCGCTCTCGTCCACGAAGACGAGCGCGGCCCGGGGTGCACCCTCGACCTCCTCCACCCGGGCGGAGACCCGTACCGACTCCTCCACCACCAGGTGTCCCACCCGTCCCTCGCGG
This sequence comes from Streptomyces sp. NPDC087440, assembly GCF_044744005.1. Taxonomy (NCBI): domain Bacteria; kingdom Bacillati; phylum Actinomycetota; class Actinomycetes; order Kitasatosporales; family Streptomycetaceae; genus Streptomyces; species Streptomyces sp. NPDC087440. The sequence continues at coordinate 980 of NZ_JBIUXN010000041.1, forward strand.
GCCGCCTGCCAGCAGTCCTGGGCCCCGGCCGCGTACCGGCGGCCGCTGCGGGCGGCGTCCAGTGCCTTCAGGGCCTCCTCGGTGTCGATCGCGGCCAGCGCCGCCCGCGCCGGGGCCAGCTGCTCGACCAGTTCGGGGGCGGTCGCCTGGAGCAGGCCGCCGACCTCCAGGTCGGCCGCCAGCACGGCCTTGTGCCGGGACAGCTCCCGGTAGGTGACGATGTGCTGCCGCAGCCCGACGACCACCACCGGGAGCACCGCCTCCTGGAGCAGCGGGGTGAGCTTGCGGTCGGCCTCGGTGAGCATGTTGCGGAAGTCCTGCTCCTCGCCGTGGCCGCCCTCGCGGTTGGGCGGGCCGTCCCGGTCGACGCCGGAGGAGATCACGGGGAAGCCGCTCTCCTCCTGGTCGATCTCGGTGAGCTCGTAGCCGACGCCGTGCCAGAGCCGGACCTCGCCGACGCTGAGGAGCAGTGCGAGGTAGGGGATCTGCCGGGCGGAGGCGGCGACCAGGTTGCGGGTCAGGTACGTCTCGCCGAACACGACCCGTTCCGGGACCGTCGAACTGACCAGGTAGGTACGGGCCTCGTCGACGGAGGCGAAGAGGACCAGGCCCTCCAGGAAGTGCTCGGGGTCGAGCTCCTCCACCGCCTCGCCCAGGTTGCCCACGACGGCGGCCGCCTGCTCCTTGCTGACCTTCGGGTCGGCGGTGAGCCGCTTCTCGGCGTCGGAGAGGAGGTTGCGCAGCCGGATGTGGTCCTGCTGGTTCTCCGGGCGGTGGCGGTGGGTGGGGAGGGTGAGGGAGACGGCCGGGTAGGGCCGGGGGCGGCGCAGTTCGGCGAGCAGGTCGGAGGCGTCCTCGTCACTCATGGGCACTCCACTCGGGTAGCGGGGGGGCGGGCGGGTGGCCGTCGGCCGGGCACGGCCACTCCTCGCAATTTCTCACGATTGGCCCCGTTCCGCCCCTGCGCGGGGTCGGGTTCCGCTGCCGTGCGGGGTGCCCGATCAGCCCGCCCCGAGCGCTCCGACCAGTACGCCCGCCCAGGCCCCCGCGATCATGAACGGCCCGAACGGGAACGCCGTCTTGCGGTCGCCCCGCCCGGCGACGATCAGCCCCAGTCCGTACAGCGACCCGAACAGGAAGCCCGCGAAGGTCCCGAGGAAGAGCACCGAGAAGCCGTACCAGCCCAGGACGAGCCCGAGCACCAGGGCGAGCTTCACATCGCCGTACCCCATCCCGCGCGCGTTGATCAGATGGAGCAGCAGGTACACACCGCCGAGCCCGGCCCCGCCCGCCAGCGCCCCGAGCCAGGACCCGCCGTCCCCGGGCAGCAGCTCCGCGACGCCCAGCAGCAGCGCGGCCCCGGCGGCGAGCGGCAGGGTGAGCACGTCGGGCAGCCGCTTCACCCGCAGGTCGACGGCGGCCAGCAGCAGCGCGAAGGGCGTCAGCAGCAGCCAGACCCCCAGCTCGGGGCGCGGCCCGGTGGCGGCGGCGAGTGCGGCGCAGGCGAGGGTGCCCAGGAGGACGTACGGGAGGGTCCGGGTGTACGTCCGGGAGCCCACGGCGGTACGCAGCGCGCCCTCGGCGGCGCTCCCTGCGGCGCACCGCGCGCAGCGCCCGGTGCCGACCCACCCCCGGGCGACTCCGGCGAACGGGTGACCCGCGGGGCAGTCCGCGCGCCAGGGCTCCTCGGGCTCGACGGAGAGCCGGTGGACGGCCCGCGGCAGGAGCAGCCCGGTTGCGGCGCCCCAGAGGGCGGCGAACACGATCACGGTGGCGAACACGCGCCCACCCTAGGCGGGGCCCGCCCCCGGGTCATGGGCCCGTGGGCCCACTTCGCTGACACCGGCGGGCCCGGGATCGTACAGTCCGCGCATGGGACGGCAGCGACGGAAGCGGCGTTACGCGGACGGCCACGGCACTCTGTGCCTCGACACTCCGTGCCGCGACGGCGGCACCGGCCCCGACGTCCCCGCGGGTGTCCCCGCCGGTGTCCCCCTGGAGATCGCCGCCTCCTCCCGCGCCCGCTCCCGGGGCCTCCTCGGACGCACCGGGATCGCGGGCGCGCTGCTGCTGACCCCCGCCTCCGGCATCCACACCTTCCGGATGCGCTTCCCCATCGAAGTCGCCTATCTGGACCGGGAGTTGAGGGTCCTCGCCGTCCGGACGCTGCCGCCGAACCGGCTGCCCCTCCCGCACCCCCGCACCCGGCACGTCCTGGAGGCGGAGGCGGGCGCACTGACGCGCTGGGGCGTGCGCCCCGGCGCACACGTCCGGATCGTCCCGTAACCCGCTCAAGGGCCCCTGTCCCCCGGCGGGAAGGGGTCTTCCGCACTGGGTGCCGTTCCGTCACCATGGGGAGCATGGCGGCTTCAGCGGGAACCACCGGAATTCTGCAGGCTCGGGTCCTCGATCTGTCGGGGGTGCCCCTCGGCGAGTTGAGCGGGGTGGACGGGCTCCCCACCGCTCTCGCGTCCCTGCGCAGGCAGCTCGCCCGCACGGCGGCACCGCTGTGTTCGGGCGACGTGTCCCCGCCGTGCCAGGGCTCGCCGCCGGTGCGACCGGGCACCGGCAAGGAGAGTTGACCGGCACTGAGCACCACCGCTTGCCGCTGCGGACGCTGACCGCCGTCGCCACGGGCGAGGTCGACGCCTCTGACGTGGCGCTGCTGACGGCTGCCCGCCGCAGCCGGGCGCTGCTCGCCCTGGTGGGGGTGTACGAACTCACCCCCGCCCTGGACCAGTTGCCGAACGACTGGCCCCGCACGGGCCTGCCGCCGACCCTTCCGCGCACCGCCTGGAAGCTGCTGTGCGCCGTTCAGCGCGCCCACCCCGCTGCCGCCGACGCCGTGCTGGCCGACCCGATGGTGGGCGGCCGGGCCCTGCAACTGCTGCGCCGGATCAGCCACGGTGCGGGACCGCCGGGACCGGATGTGCCGCTGCGGGCCGAGGCCGGGCTCGCGGGGTCACTGGCGGCGGCGGCCGCGATCCGCTCGGGGACGCGGTGTTCGCTGCGCGTCCCGGCGTACCGGGGAAGACTCTGGCTGCCGTCGCTGGGGCAGACCGGCCGGGTGGCGCGCGGCGAGTGGGCCGTGGTGGGCGTGGAGTGCACGGCGCGGGAGACGGTCGTCTTCGGGGACAGCGGTTCGGTACGGCTGCCGAAGGCGCTGCACCTGCCGTCCGAGGGCTGGCATCCGCTGCCCGGCGTCGAACTGCCGGGCGGGGCGGGCACGGTGACGCTCGACACCCTCTGCCCGCACCGGGACTACCGCGCCCTGCGCGATCCCGCCCCGCTGTCCGACAGCGCCCTCGACCAGTGGCGTCACCTCATCTGCCGGGCGGCCGAGTTGCTGGCGGAGGGGCACCCGCCGTCCCGCCGCCTGGTGTGGGGCTCCATCCACTGCCTGGTGCCCGCCGCCGCCCCGAGCCCGGCGCACCCCGTCAGCGCGACCGTGCCGGACACCTTCGGGGCGGTCATGATGTCGCTGCCCCCGGACGCGCCGACGGCCGCCGCCACCCTGATCCACGAGGCCCACCACCAGCTGCTGGCCGCTGCCGACGACGTGACGCCCCTGCTCGACCAGGACCGGCCGGGCCCCGAACCCTTGCACTTCGCCCCCTGGCGACGGGACCCCCGCCCCTTGCGCGGTCTCCTGTACGGCACGCACGCCACGGCCGGGATCACCGCCTTCTGGCATCGGCAGCGGACACCCGGCGACGACCGGGCGGACTTCGAATTCGCCCACCACCGCTGGCAGTTGAGGGTGGGACTGACCGCCCTGCACAGTTGCGACCGGCTCACGGAGGCGGGCGCGCACCTGGTGTCCGCGCTGGACGCGCAGGCGGCCCGCTGGTGGCCGGAGCGGGTGGCGGAGCTGCCCGGCGCGCTCGCCGCCCGGTGCCGGGCGGACCTGGCCGCCACCTGGCGGGCCACCCACCTGACGGTCTCGGGGACGGACGCCGACGCGCTGGCCCGGCGCTGGCAGGCCGGTGAGCCGCCGCCCGCCGTCCTGCCACCGGTGCGCCTGACCCCGGCGCGCACCCAGTCGCGGGTGCTGTCGCGGCTGTGGCTGACCCGGCTGTGGCTGACCGACCGGGCGGCGTTCGACCGGCTGCGGGCCGACCTGAACGCGGGGGTGTCGGACCTGTGGGGCGCGGGCGAGCTGACTCCGGCGGACGCGGCGCTGGTGGCGGGCGACCGGGAGGAGGCGCGGGGCCTGTTCCTGAAGGCGGTGGACCCGCTGAGCGCGCCGGTGAACGTGAGCGACTGGGTGGGACTGGGACTCGTACAGCACAACGCGACGCACCACGGCACGTCGCACCACGCCACATCGCAGCACGACACATCGCACCACACCGATACGCACCCCGTCGAAACGCACCACGGCGAACCCGGAGAGCCCCTGCTGGAGCGCCCCGAGCTCGTCGTCGCCGTGCACGCGGCCCTGCTGCGGGCCGACGCGCACCCACCGGGCCCGCAGGAGCTGGCCCGGTGGTTCACGCCGCCCGGTGCGGGCGACGGTGACTCACATGCTGAGCGCGTCGATGTCGCAGTTGGCCCGTAGTTCGTTGGTGGCGTTGACGGTGGCCGGGTGGCGGGGGCCCAGGACTTCGCGCATCAGGGCGACCGTCTGGCCGTAGAGCTCCTTCGCGCGCTCCGCGTCGCCGGTCGCCTTCAGGTCGTACGACAGGTTGAGGCGGATCGCCAGGGTGTCGGGGTGGCGTTCGCCGCTGACGACGCCCGCGTCCCGGCTGATCTCCTCGCCCAGCTCGCGGGCCCTGCCGAGGTCGCCCAGGTGCGCGTAGTCGCTGGCGAGGTTGGCCTTGGCGAGGAGGGTGCGCAGGTGCTGGGGGGTGAGGAGCTGGCTCAGGCCCTCCACCGCCGCCTCGTTGAGCTCGCGGGCCTCCGGCACCCGGTCCAGCAGGCGGAGCGTGACCGCGAGGTTGGTGGCTGTGGCGTACGTGTGCGGGTGGTGCGGGCCCAGCGCCTCGCGGCACAACTCCATGGCCTCGCGCCCGAGTTCGGCGGCGCCCTCCAGGTCGCCGGTCTGGCGGAGGTCGGTGGCGTGGATGAGGGCGGCCCAGGCGACGAGGTGCTTGTCGGCGCCGGAGGGGCGGCTGCGGTTGAGGTCCAGCACACCCTGCGAGAGGTCGAAGGCCTCTTGGTGGAGGCCGAGCTTGCGGCGTGTGATGGACAGTTCCCGGGTCACGAAGCCGGTCAGCGGGTGTTCCTCGCCGAGCATGGCCAGCAGGCGGTCGCGCAACTGCTCCTGCCCGTCGGCGGCCTCCTGGTAGCGGCCCAGCTCCTGGAGGTCGACGTAGACGCAGTGCAGGCTGAGCAGGGTCTGCCGGTGGTCCTCGCCCAGGACCTCCACCCGTCGCTGGAAGGTGTCCTCGTCGAGCCGGTAGGTCTCTTCCAGGTCCTTGATGTCGGACGACAGGCGCAGGCTGACCGTGTAGTTGTGGGCGGCCTGGAGCGTGGCGGGGTCGTCCGGCCCGAACTCCCTGAGCAGGGCCTCGTACGCCTGCTGGTCGAGGTTGCGGGCGCCCAGGAAGTCGCCCCGGGCGCGCAGCAGGACGGCGAGGAAGCTCACCGCGCGGGGGGTGGCCGGGTGGCGCTCGCCCAGCACGCGGCGGCAGCGTTCCAGCAGTTGGGTCTGGAGCTCGAAGGCGTCGTCGTAGCGGTTGTGCCAGCGCAGCACCTGGGCGCGGACCTGGTCGATCTCCAGGACGTGCTCGTGCTCGTCGCCGAGGGTGCGCCGCCAGATGCCGCCCGCGCGCTCGGCGACGTTCAGGGCTTCCTGGTAGTCGCTTCGGGCGAGCAGGAAGCGGGTCTCGTTCAGGACGAGCTGGCGGGCCCAGGGGTCCTCGCACTCGATCATGTTCGAGGCCCGCACGTGCGGCAGCAGGCTGGAGTAACGGGGCCACTCCGCCGGGCGCTCCGGGTTGCGGGGATCGGCGTTGGCGAGGATCTCGTGCGCGCAGTGGCGCATTTCGGCGCGTTCCTGCTCGTTCATCTGCTGGATGAGGACGCGCTGCACCAGCCGGTGGACCTGGATGGTCGACTTGCGGTGGTCGATGCGGGCCAGTGCGTAGCGGCCGATCTCGCGGACCGCGCGGCCCAGCTTGATGGGGTCGTCGAGGGTGGCCCGCAGGGCGGTGGGCGCGGCGACGCCCCGTACCGCGGAGAACAGGTCCCAGTCGATGGGCTCGGGTGCGAAGAAGGCGCACACCTGGAGGAGCTGGAGGGCGGCCGGGTGGTTCTCGCGCAGGCGGTCCAGGGAGACGTTCCAGGCGGCGGCGACCGGGAGCTCGTAGTCCGGTGGGGGCGAGGTCTGGAGGAGTTCCGCGTACTTGGTCTCGAAGAGGTCCAGGTACTGGTTGACCGGCATCCCCGTCTCGGCGAGCCATACGGCAGCCTGCTCGACGGCCAGGGGAAGGTCACCGAGCGATTCCGCCAGACGGTCGGCGGCTTCGTCGGGAATCTGCTGGCTGCGTCGCCTGATCAGGGCGACGCTCTCCTCGCGTGCAAACACATCGACCTCTAGTGAACTGGCCAGACTCGACCATTGGGAGTTTCGGGACGTGACCATCACCCGTCCCGGGCCATCGTTCGGGAAGAACTTGCGGACCTCGTGCGGGTCCTCCGCATTGTCGAAGACCAAGAGCCAGTTCGCATACGGTGCGCCGACGCGCAGCGCCTCCAGGACGGCCGGCACGGCACTGCGCTCGGTGCCGACCCGCAGCCCCATCTGCTCGCCCAGCTCGATCAGGGACTGCACGATGAGGCTCGTCTGTTCGGAGGGCACCCACCAGACGAGCTGGTAGTTCCGGCTGTTGCGGTAGACGTACTCGATGGCGATCTGGGACTTGCCCACACCGCCCATGCCGTGCAGGGCCTCGGGAAGGACGGCGGTGACGCCGGAGGTGCCGCCGGTGGTGAGCCGCTGGCTGAGGCGGGCGAGCAGGTCCTCGCGCCCAGTGAAGTTCCGATTCCGCTGCGGCACGTTGCCCCACAGCCGAGCCGGCCTGGCGACCGGCGGGGGCGTGAAGGGGGTGCTTGTCTGCGCGGTGGACACGGATCCTCCTGTGGCTCCGATGGGGGATGTCGCCTGTTGGGGAGGCCCCGGGTTCGGTACGGGTGACGGGTGCTCAAGCGTAGTCGATCCGACACGCACGGTAGTCCTTGGATCGGCGCGTCGATCCTCCGGGACGGTCTCGGGGGGTGGGCCGACGCCGCGGGACCCCACTCCCAGCAGCTGGCCGAGCCGGGAGGCCCGGGCCAGATAGGGGCCCGACACGGCGGCGAGCGCCGTGTGCAGGGGCCGCACGAAGGGGCGGGTACGGTCGTTGACGGGCGGGTCGGCCGCATCGTGCTCCCAGGCCACCGCCGCTTCGCCGCCGTCGACCGCGGAGGCCAGGCGCGGGCCCAGCGCTCCCGCCACCTGGCGCAGCACGATCATGGTCTCGGAACGGGTCCCGAGCCCGAGCAGCTCCTCGCGGACGCCCTCGGGAAAGTCGTAGAAGACCGACTCCGTGTCCTCGGCGTCGTGGCCGTGTCCCGTGCGGCGGAGCAGGCCGAACAGCATGATCTCGCCGAGGTTCCAGTCCTTGGCGCCGGGCAGCGAGTGCTGGATGAGCCGCATCACCGGAAGGTTCAACGGCGCCGCCGCCAGCCGCTTGGCGAGGGCATAGGCCAGGGGGGACGCCTTCGCCTTGAAAGCACGGACCACTTCGCGGGCGCGTTCCTGGCGGGTGCGCCCCGGGGGCAGTTCCGGAAGCGGGTCGCGCACGCCGTCGGCGACCTCGTGCCGCGTGCGCCCCCCGTAAGGCTCCGGCTCGGGGTGGTGGCGCGCGCCCAGGTCGCCGTGCGCCCCGGTGAGCAGGACGGCCGCGTCGAACTGTCCCCCGGGGGAGGCGACCAGGCGGGCCCACCGGCCGAGGGAGCCCGGGGTCAGTTCCAGCAGCGGTACGGGGACGGGCGGGCGGCCCTGGGGGCGCAGCCGGACCGGGTCGCCGAGTTCGCCCGCCGGGAGGGCGGGGCCGCGCAGCCGCAGGCGGCGGTTGGGGACGGCTGCCTCGGGCACGTCGAGGCGGGCGCGTACCGCGCTGGGCAGCGTGAATTCCCACAGCTCCTGGGGCATCAGGCTCAGCACGGCGGTCGGCGAGGTGTGCGCGAGGGAGCACAGGAAGGCGGCCGCGCCGCCGTTGCGCCAGGCCTCGCCGACCCCGTCGGTGACGACGAGCACCAGGCTGTCGGGGCCCGGGGACGCGGCTCCGCCGTGGGCGGCCGGTCCGGCGCCGGTGAGGTCGACGGGGGCCACGGTGAGGGAGCGGAAGGCGGCGGTCTGCTCCAGGAGGCTGCGCAGCCCGCGTACGGTGTCCTGCCACAGGGACATCGAGAAGTGGCCGTCGACCAGGAGCAGCAGCCGCAGCCGGCGTTCGTGCACCGGACGGCACACCGGCACCCACAGCTCCTCCTGGGCGGCACGCTCGGCGGTGGCCTCCTCGTCCAGCTCCCGGGCGTCGGGGACCTCGGCGCGCAGGCGTAACGGGCGCAGGGCGCGGGCCAGCGCGAGGGCCTCGGGCAGGGGCGCGGCGACGGTCGTGGTGGCGGCGGGCTCGCCGCCGTCGGGGCGCAGGACGCCCCACGGGGGGTACCGCACGACGGGCTCGGGCACGGTGCGCGGGTCCCGCGGGCCCGCGGGGCGGCCCAGTCCGGGGGCGCCGTCGAGGGCGTACGCGACGGCCGCCCCGGTGACGCCGTCCGTGACGAGGTCGTCCTCGACGAGGTCCGGCCGGGGGGCGTCCTCGGCCTCGGCGCCGCGCGCGTCGCCCTCCCCGTCGGCACCCTCCCCCTCGGCCCCCTCCCGCTCATCGCCCTCGCGCACGCCGGGAGTGCGCGCGGGCTCCTCCTTCTCCGTACGCCCCTCCGGGCCTCCCGAGGCACCGGTTTCCGGCGACGACGGTGCGCCGGGGCGGCGCGGCGGTGACGGCGGCGGCGGCGGGACGGGACGGTCCGGCCGCCACTGCCGGTAGGGCGCGGCGTTGTCCTGGCAGGCGGCCAGGTAGAGGGCGTCGAGGAGCTCCGGCCACGAGGGGCCGGAACGCGGTGCGTCGCCACCAGTCACCCGGAATCCCCCCGTCCGGGGCTGCCGCCGAGGGCGGGGGCCGAGCCGTCGAGCCGGTGCCAGACGCTCTCGGCGAGGGCGAGCAGGTCGCCGGGACGCTCCTCCGCGCCGTGCGAGGTGGCGATGTAGAGGGAGTTGAGGAGCTGGTCGATGGAGAGGCCGCCGTGCTCGCGGCTGCGCTCCAGGAAGCGCGCGATGAGCGGACCGCCGAGCCGCTCCACGGTGTCCTCGCCGAAGTGTGCGGCGAGCATCTGCGCGAGGTCCTGCTCCTCCGGTTCGGGCATGCGCAGCACGAGACAGCGCCGCAGGAAGGCGGGCGGGAACTCGCGTTCGCTGTTGGAGGTCATCACCACGAACGGGAACGCCCGGCAGACGACCCGTCCGCCCGTGATGACCGCCTCGCCCTCGGGGTCGTCGGTGAGCACCTTCACCGACGGCTGCCGACGCCGGGCGCGCAGCAGTTCGGGGATCGGGTAGGAGCCCTCCTCGAAGACGCTGAGCAGGTCGTTCGCGAGGTCCAGGTCGCTCTTGTCCAGCTCGTCTATGAGCAGGACGCGCGGTTGTTCGTGCGGCAGGAGCGCGGTGCCCAGCGGCCCGAGCTGGATGTAGTCGCCCACGTCGGCGGGCTGCGCCGCGGTCTTGCCCCCGGGGTCCGCGGCGCCTGCGGCGTCTGCCGTCACCGCGCGCAGGGCGGCGCTGTCCTGGACGCGGCCGATGGCGTCGTACTCGTACAGACCCCTCTGGAGGGTCGTACGACTGCTGATGTGCCAGCGCAGCACGCGTCCCAGGCGCAGCTCGCGGCTCACCCGGTAGGCGAGGCTGGACTTGCCCGTCCCGGGGCGGCCCACGACCAGCAGCGGGCGGCGCAGGAGCAGTGCGGCGTTCACCATCTCCGCCTCGCGGCGCGCGAAGTCGGTGAGGGTGCGGGCGGGCGGGCTGCCGCCGAGCCTGCGTACGGTCTCCTCCTCGTCCGCGGGGGGCGGGCCGACCGCCGGGGCGCCGGTGAAGGTGCGCCACGGCGGGGCGGGCGGCAGCAGGTCGCTGAGGGTGGTGTCCTTCAGCGGTTCGCCCGTACCCCGGTAGATCCACCAGCGGGGCCTGGCGGCTCCCGCGTGGCCGTTGTCGGAAGCGGACGCCGCAGCGCCGGCAGGGAACGTCACAGCCTCTCCTCTCCAGATGTGGGGGGAGGGACCGCAACGGAGCCCGTGTGCGCGACGGGCATCCGGTCCGGATCGTCCCACAACAAAGCGACATGGCGGCCGACAGAGAAATACTCTTCAGCATCGGATGAGCCGACCGCAGTCCGCAATCCCCGTACGACGTCGGGTAGTTCGCGCGGGTCGTGTTCGGTCAGCAACCTGTTGAGGGCGGCCCGGAAGGCGGGGTCCCGTGCTTCCCTGCGGTCCCAGAGCACCACCGGAACCCCGACCCTCAGCGCCTCCCAGAGCTCGTCGAGCGCCGTGTGCTCTCCCCGTGTGCTTCGGCCGCCGCCCGGGGGCGCGCTGAGCACCGCGATCGCGGGCGGCGGGTCGGACAGCAGGTGGGCCCTGCCGTCCTCGGGGAACCAGTGCACGCGTCCGGCCCGGCCGCGTACGAAGGCGTCCCATCTTCGCCACCAACGGCTGTGCAGGTCGCGGCGGTTGATGCGGTCCAGGCTGCGCAGCACCACGTGATGGTCCTCCCCCAGCAGTCCTTCCACCCCTTGGAAGGCCTCCTTGCTCCAGCGTTCCACGTGGAGGTCCAGCCAGGGGCGCGGAAGCAAAAACTCCAGGGCCAGGTCGGTGCGAATGGAATATGCCCAGTCGCTCTCGGCCTCCTTCACGAGCCTGCGCACCTCCTGCTCCGCCTGCCGGATTCCTATCCTGCGGTCGGCGCCGCGCAGTTGCTCCCCGCTCTGCACCCGCCACCAGTGGGACAGCAGGGCGTCGCCCTCGGGTCCCGCGTCGAGCAGGGGGGTGAGCCGGATGATGAGGTAGTCCTCGGGCCGCCAGGCGCGGTGGTCGCCGTCGGCGGCCTTCGCCTCGGGAAGCTGATGGGGGTCCTCGCGTTCACCGTTGTCGTACGGTACGACGCCCTGCCGCAGCGACGGGTCGTTGGCCTGCGCCCAGGCGACGATGGCGTGCTGGGTCTCGGCCCCGGTGGCTCCCAGGGCCAGCAGGCTGCGCAGCACCTGGAAGCACGGAAGCGGGTCGCCCGGGCGGGAGTTGAGGGTGGCGGCGTGCAGGAAGACCGCCCAGGGTTCGGTGCAGTCGCCGGGCCCCTCGACCCGCCCCAGGGACTGGAGGAAGGTGACGTACTTCCTCGGCAGGTCCGGTATCCGGACGTCCTCCAGCAGGCGGAACAGTGCCTCCCACTGCTCGGTGTCGTCGAGCAGCGGCACCTGCCAGGCCGCGACGGCGACCTTGAGCCTGCGGATGGCGGCCGTGGCCCCGTCCCGCACCTCCAGGCTCTCGACCATGGGCGTCAACCCCTCGGGGCCGTCCCGGAGTTCGTCCATCAGCTGGACGACCAGGGCCCGGCGGGAGACGCTGCCGGTGCGGTCGAGCAGGGTGCGTGAGGCGACGCCGAAGCGCTGGACGAGTTCGCGCAGGGTGGCCGGGTCCTGGAGGCAGTCGACCTCGGTGAAGGCGTCGACGAGATAGCGCGGCGGGAGGGCCGCGAGGGCGGCCGCCGGGAACGCCACGGTCTCGGGCGGCAGGGCGGGCGGCGGAACCGGGGGCGGGCCCGGCGGCGGGCCGGGGGGCGGCCCTGGAGGCGGTCCCGGCGGGCGGCCGGGCGGCGGGCCCGGGCTGGTCTCCGGGGCGGTCATGCGCCGCCTCCGCAGCACAGCCGGTCCAGGACGCCGAGGGCCTCGCGGGTCGAGGCGGTGTCGCCGCCCAGTTCGGCGACGGCGGCACGCAGCGCGGGGCAGCCGTCGCGGTGGTCGAGGCAGGCGGCGATGAGGGCCTGCACCTGGTGGCGGGGGTAGGCGTGGTCGCGTACGTTCCGGCGCACGGCCCGGGGTAACGCCATGCGCAGGGCCTTCCCGGAGTCGTACTCGATCTGCGGTATCTCCAGCAGGGCGTCCGCCAGCCCCAACTGGGCCTCCACGGGCGGCGGTTCGCAGGCCCGGGGCTCCGGGGTGCGCACCGCCCCGCCCAGCGGGGCCCAGAACCGTATCGCCGCCTCCACGGGCAGCATCCAGGCCACCTTGGTCTCGGGCCGGGCGTGCGCGGCGGTCACCATGCCCACGACCCGGCCCTTGTCCGGATCCCACACGGCGGCCCCGCTGAACCCGCGTTCGAAGGGTGCCCCGGTGGACTGAACCCCTTCCAGCTGCACCCACAGCGGGCAGGCGCCGCCGACGCCGATCAGCCGCCCGGCGGTGACGATGCCGTCGGAGAGCCCTTCGGGGTACCCGAGGACGAGCACGGGCTGCTCGACGGGCTCACCGCAGGGGGCGAGGGGCAGCGGCCGGCAGCCCTCGGGCAGCGGGGGCGAGCCGGGTACGAGGGCGAGGGCGACAAAATCGCCGCACTCCTCGGCGCGGTGGCCGGGCGCGGCGACGTCGAGCAGCGGGCTGTCCGCCCGACTCCCCTCCACCACCACCGCCTTCGCGGACCACCCGCGTCCGGGCAGGTCGACCAGGACGCTCGCGGTGCCCGCGGCGGCCCCGTCGACCGTACGGAACCTACTCAACCCGCCCACGTCGTCGACGACATGGGCGCAGGTGATGACGTGCAGGGACGGAGAGCCGTCCAGGGCCACCAGGACCCCGGCTCCGGCGAGTACGCCGTCCGGCGACAGCACCCGGACCTGACCGGTGTGCGGACCCAACGCTGATCACCTCCCCCGAGTGACGGCCGTTCGCGTACGGCAACATCGTTGGCCCAAGGCGAAGGTAACCCGGAAACGGAACCCCTGAGAATGCCCGGACACCTTTCGGGACGCCGACGCGGCCCCAGCGGTTTCCGGAACCGGGACCTCCCTCCGGCGAGCGGGTCACCCCTCCAGCTCGCGCCGCAGCTTGCGGCGCTGCATCCGCCCCGGATTGCGGACGTACACGCCGCCCATGCCGCCGCTGCCGGTGACCCGGACGAGGGGCGTGCCGGGCAGGCGTTCACCCTTGGTCTTGTTCCAGGCGCCGCCCATGCCGCCGTGGACGCTGTCGAGGTCCACCCCCCACCCCTCGGGCACGATCACGACGACGCCGCCCGCGCCCGCGTTCACCTCCACGTCGATCACCCTGTGCCGGACGCCGGTGCGGGTGAAGTCGAGTTTCACGCCGCCCATGCCGCCCTCGACGACGATGCGCGTCGGCACCTTCCAGGCCCCGGCACGGGACTGCCCGTTCATCCCACCCTTGATCACCAGCGGCTCCCCGGCACCCACCACCTCCTCCTCCGGCACCAAGTCCTCGATCAGCGGCGGGAGTTCGGCGACGGTCTTGGCGGAGAGGGCGAGCCCGAGCCGCTCGTCCAGTTCCTCCATGTCGAGCCGCCCCTCGGCGGCGGCCTCCCTCAGCTGCTCCACCACCGCCTCGCGGTCGGCGTCGGAGGCACGGAGCGGGCGGCGAGCGGGATCTGTGGACATGGGCCGATGATACGAAGCGCGGTGTGTAGGTTGCCGGTAAACGCATGGCGTGAAGAGATGAAGAGGTACGTGTGATGAGGTCCCGGAGGATCTGGGTGGGGGCGGCTTCGGCCGTCCTGCTGCTGACGGTGTCGGCGTGCGGCGGCGGGGACTCCGGCGGCGGGACGGAGGACGGGAAGGGCGGCGGGTCCGCGCAGGCCGGGCTGACCGACCCCGCGGACCCCTTCAAGGACGCGAAGACGCTGGACGGGGCGCTGCTGCGGGCGGCGGACCTGCCGAAGGGCTGGAAGGAGGACGCGCAGGGCGACAACGGGGGCATCAAGGCGCAGGCCGCCTCCTGCGACGGCCCGTGCGACGGCCTCTCCTACGAGGGCGTGGGCAACTACACGGACGCGTCCGGCGCCCTGGTCGGCACGAGCGTCAAGGCCTACGGCAGCAAGAGCGCCGCCGAGGCCGGCTACAAGGCGGAGACCAAGCTGGCCTCCGACGCCACCGCGGAGAAGGGCCCGGCCGTCGGCAACACGTCCGCCTACGTGAAGTCCGGCGAGGACGCCGACAGCGCACTGCGCGTCATCCACTTCCGGGTGGGGTCGGTGGTGGTGGCCGTCTCGCAGGAGTACCGCAGCAAGGACGCCGACGGCCTGTCGAAGTTCGCCTCCGACCAGGCGACGCGCATCGAGCGGGCGCTCAAGGGGGCGTAGCGGGCCCGTCATGGGCACGGATGCGTACGGGTGCGGGGTTGCGGGGTGCGGGGCATGCCCGGGGCGCCGAGGATGCCCGGGGGCTGGGGATGCCGGAGGCTCCGGGGCGCCGAGGCGGCTCGGGGACGCAGGTTCGGGGACGCAGGTTCGGGGACACAGAGCGCCCGGAAGTGCACGGGCCGCCGGGGCACTCGGGCTACGGCCACAGGGCGGAAACCCGGTCGACACCCGGGTGGGACCGGTGCTGGGATGACCTCGCCTCCCGGAAGGAAACCCCTTGAAGGAATCCCCCCTGATCGACCAGGACCTCGCCCGCACCCTGCTCAAGCAGCAGTTCCCCGATTGGGCCGACCTCCCCCTGCGCCTCCTCGACCCCGCCGGGTCCGACCACGTCATCCACCGCCTCGGTGACGACATGGCCCTGCGCCTGCCCCGGGGCGACTGGGCCGCGGGCCAGGCCGTCAAGGAGCACCGCTGGCTGCCCCGGATCGCCCCGAGCCTCCCCCTCGCCGTCCCCGTCCCGCTCGCCCTGGGCGAGCCCGACGGCTCCTACTCGTACCACTGGTCCGTCGCCCGGTGGCTGGACGGCAGCACCCCGACCCCGGAGGCCCAACACCCGGACACTCCCACCCAGTTGGCGGAGTTCCTGCACGCCCTCCAGTCCTTCGACCCCGCCTCGCCGGGCCTGCCCGCCGGGCCCGACCTCCGCTCCTACGACCCCGGCACCCGCACGGCCATCGCCGCCACCGCGCACGTCTTCGACGCCCCGGCGATGACCGCCCTGTGGGACGCGGCGCTCCACGCACCCCACGACCCCGCCCACTCCCGCTGGCTGCACGGCGACTTCCACACCGGCAACCTCCTCGCCGACGCGGACGGCCGCCTCACCGCCGTCATCGACTTCGGCGGCCTCGGCGTCGGCGACCCGTCGGTCGACCTGATGGTGGCGTACACCCTGCTGGACCCCGCAGCGCGCGCCGCGTTCCGCACGGCCCTGGCCCCCGACGACGCGACCTGGCTGCGGGGCATGGGCTGGGCCCTGGCCACGGGCCTGAACGCGTACACGCACTACGCCGCCACCCATCCCCGGGTGGCCGCCCAGACCAGCCGCCAAATCACGCAGGCGCTGGCCGAGTTCCGCCTCGCCGGGTGAGCGACGCCCCTGCCCTGTAGCCGGACCCCGTCCCGCGGACTACCGTCCCCACCATGTCCGGCCGCCGTCCGCGCCGCACGCTCAGCCCCGCTCTGGTCGGTGCCGTGCTGACGCTGCTCGTCGCCGTGGGCTGCCTGTCGGCCGCGGGGAGGCAGTGGGCGTACGGGGAGTTGATCGACGACGCGCCGGTCCGCGTCGAGGGGCGGATCACCTCCGCCACCACCCACCGCGACAAGACCACCGACTACACGGTCACCTACTCCCTCCGCGGCCGCACCTACCGCTCCACCACCCTGAGCCTGGACCGCCTCGCCGGGACCCCCACCCCGGGCGCCCGCGTCCCCCTGGAGGTGGCCTCCGCCAACCCCGCCGTCGCCCGCGTCCGGGGCGCGTCACTCCCCGACGAAGGCCTGCCGCCCCTCCTCGTCCTGGGCGCGCTGACCGCCCTGGCCCTGCTGATCGGCCTCGCCAAGAAGGCCGCGGGCAACGCCCGCGCGGCACGCAGAAGCAGGCGCGGCAAACCCCCGCCCCTCTAACGCGGCCGGCTACCGCGGAAGTTGTACGTCACCGGGCCTACCGCGTGCGGTGCAGGCGAAGGTCAACCGGGCGGGGGACGACGCGTCCGCCCCGCACTCCTACCGTCGTTGTCCGGCGTGCCCGGGCTGCACCCCGCACGGATATCACCGTACGTAACCACTGGGTAACAGATCCCCGGCGGTGCGCGTGACTTCGCACCCCGGAGGCAAACTCTGCTTGCCATTGCATGACGAACCAGCCGAAATCGGCTTTCCACGGGGACTCACATGAACACCACCAAGCCCACCGCCCTTACCGCCCGCCGGAGTTGGAAGACCTGCGTCGCAACCCTCGCGACGACCGCCGCCCTCCTGGGCGCGACCGCCTGCCAGCTCGGCACCTCCACCAGCTCCTCCGGCTCCTCCAGCGCGGCCCCCCAGGCCACCACCGCCCCGACCACCCCCAGCGCCCCCGGCCCCGCCGAGCCGAAGCCCGCGCAGACCCAGGGCGACAGCGGAAAGAACGGCGACGGCGGCAAGGGCTCCGGCCAGGCCGCGGCGGCCCCCTGCGCGCCCGAGGCCGTCGACATCACGGCCACCAACGAGGACGCCAAGGGCGCTCCCGTACGCCACTTGAAGCTGACCGCGCTCAACACCGGCGCGAAGACGTGCACCCTGTACCACTACCCGATCACCCAGCTCGGCCCCGACGCCGGCGCCCCGGCGCGGCTGCTCGAAGGCGCCGAGATCAACGAGCCGACCGTGCTCGCACCGAACGAGAAGGCGTACGCGGGCGTGCTGGTGGCGGGCGGCGGCATGGACGAGTACGAGATCACAGTGATCGACGTGACCCTCCAGGGCCGCAAGAAGCTGACGAACATCGGCGAGGCCAAGCGGGTGCCGCTCCCGGCCGGGGTGAAGGTGCTCTACGGCGACGACGGCCAGCGGGTGACGGAGTGGTCCCTGTCGGAGGGCATCGCGATGCGACCGATCACGCAGCGCTGAACACGATCCGGCACGGTGCGGTGCGGTGCGGTGCGATGCAGGCCCGGCACCGCACCGCACGGTGCCTTCAGCCCGCGCCCTGGTAGACGGCGGCGAAGCTGTGGACCAGCTTGCGGCCCTGGGCGTCAGAGGTGATGGTGTCGGCCGCGTAGGACGCGATGCCTCCGGACCATGCGGCGAAGGCGAAACCCGCTCCGACCTGCTGCTTGCCGAAATCGCCCGCGTCGCGTACGTGGGCCTGATCTGCGGTATCCGAAGCGGCCGCAACCGTTGAGGCACGCCGCGCGGCCGCGGTGTCCGGTGCCCTCTGTTCCGTACGGCGGCGGCGGGTCATGATGGCCGTCGCGGTCGTGCGGTCGACGTGGACTCCGGGCCCCGTTCGCTCCGCACAGCAAACACACAACCTCACGAGGCGGTGGCCAGCTTTGTCGCGTCGAACCTCCGGTCCCTTCGTACCTTTGCGTCCCCGTCGGCGCCGCGTGCGGTGGGCCGCGGCCGGTGCCGCGACTGCGGCACTGCTGCTCCTCACGTCCTGCGCCGAGGACGATCCGACGTCCACCGAGGGGCTCGATCCCTTCCTGGCGACGTACGTCCAACTGCTCAATGCGTCCGACGAGCCGGGTCTCGTACGTCACCTCTCCTCGCACCCCAGCGGCGACAAGGACGCGAAGGCCCGCGTCGCCGAGTTCGGCGGGCAGGGGTGGGCGGTGAAGTGGACGAAGGCCTCCGAGTTCGCCGGGGCGTGGAACGTGAGGTTCCGAGGAACGCGTGATCCCGGGTCGACCCCCGTGGACGTGTCCGAGGTACTGGTCCGGGAGGACGGGGAGTGGTCGTTCGCCCCGCTGCCCGGCGTCGTACCCAAGCCGCCAGGTGCGGCGGACACCACGGCCTGAGTGAGCGGGGCGGGAGAGCTGCGCCGGGGGGCCGTCCGGTTCCCCTGCCGTTCCCCTGCCCTGCGGGCGGGTCAGAGGAGGTGGTCGGCCTTGCCCGCCTTGATGTCGAGGATGAGGGTGCGGAGGGCTTCGCGGGTGTCGGTGAGGGGGGTGTCCTCGGCGCCCGCCACGGCGATGTAGCCGTTGCCCGCGTCGTCCGTGCCTATGCGGAAGCAGTTGTTGCCCTCGCCGCAGAAGGCCTCTTCCCACTGGATGTCCGTCATGTGTGCCGCTCTCCTCAGAGCTTGTGCGCGATCGCGCGGATGAAGTCCCGCGACGGCCCTGCGCTCAGGGCCGTCCTGTCCATCCAGTCCAAGTGCGACTGGTACTTGCGGAGCTGTGCCTCCGAGTGCATGAACTCGGGACCGTGCGCCGAGTCGAGCTGCACGGTGTCCAGTTGGGGCACCACGCCGTGCGCGTACAGCAGCGCATGCCCCGCGCCCGGGAAGGCTCCTGCCTCGTTGGGCAGCACCCGCAGGGTGATGTTGTCCTGCTCAGTGGCCTCGCACAAGCGAAGCAATTGCGCCCGCATCACCTCCCGGCCGCCGAACAGCATCCGCAGGGCTGCCTCATGGACGTAACCGATGTACGTCAACGAGTCTTCCCGCGTGAGCACCTGCTGCCGCAGCCTCCGGTGCGCGACGCGCAGTTCGACCTCCAGGCGCGGCAGCGTTGGCAGTACGGAGTCGAAGACGGATCGGGCGTAGTCCTCGGTGTGCAGCAGGCCCGGTACGTGCACGGTCTGCACGGTGCTCAGCGCCTGCGCGTACCACTCCAACTCGGCGATATCCAGCAGGCCCTGGGGCAGCTCGCCCCGGTACTTGTCCCACCAGCCTCGCTCCCGGCGACCGGCCATCGCCGCCAGTGCGTCCACATACCCGGCGTCGTCGCACTCGTAGTTGCTGGCCAGTGTGCGCACACGCTCGGGGGCGATCGGGCGCACCCCTGACTCCATGTTGGAGATCTTCGTCCGGTCGAGGCCCAGCAAGCCGGCCGCGTAATCGGTCGTGGCACCGGCGGCGGTGCGCATCTTGCGCAGCTCGGCGCCCAAGCGTCGCTGCCGCTGAGACGGTGTGGGTCGCGTTGGCATGCTGCCTCTTTCCGGGCCGACTGTGGCGATCAGTGTGCCGCCGGACAGACTCGCGAGTCCACTCGAAACGGCAATTGCCCCCGTTCGAATGCGGCACATGTGCCAACTGTGCTCTACTTTCGGTAACGCACCGACTACGCAACCGAGTTGAAGCGCATCGCGTGAGCCTGCCCGCGGCCTCCTTCCCTGGGAGGGGACGGGCTCGCGTCAGGGAGACAGGCCACCACTCACACGCGCAGCGAGTCGCGCACGGGGTCAACAGCCGTACTGAACGAAGGAGTTCAGCCATGCAGCAGACCGCCATCCCCACCCACGCCCTCTGTCCGATCGCCGATCACCCTGACCCCTCCCCCGCCGCCCGAACCGGCTACGACGAAGCCGACAACCTCGCCGTGAGCCTGACCGTCCCCGGCGAACCCCGCAGCGCGGGCATCGTCCGGCGCGCCCTGACCGGTGCCCTGCATGCCCATCACCTCGACCGGTACGCTCCGGTCCTCGCCCTGGTCGTCACCGAACTCATCGCGGTGGCGGGCAAGTTGACCTCGGACGCGGATCTGTACGTGTCCCTGCGGCACCACCGCGGCACGCTCCGCCTGATCGTCTGGGACCAGCACCCGCCCCACGCGGACCCGGACGCCACGTCCCTGTGTTTCGTACGTCGGCGGCGAGCCCTGTGGCTCCTCGACGAGGCGGTGGAGGACTGGGGCGGCGAGTGGGGCGTCGACGAAGCGGTACCGCCCCACCGGGGCATCAAGTCCTGGGTGACGCTGCCTCGCTGAGCGGCCGGGGTGGGGGCGGTGTTGGAGCGGGCCCGGATCGGGTGTTGGTGGGGCCGTCCTCTGGACCGGAGTGTGGCGCTTCCGGGGAGCCCGTCAAGGGCGCTCCTACGTCGCGTCGGCTTCGCCGATGTCGCATGCGCTCCACCCTTGACAGACTCCCCTCCAGCGCAGGTTTCGTTGTGCGGAGGACGGCCGAAAAATGGCCCCGGAGAAGGTCCGGGAAGTGGCCGCCCGCCGCTGCCGGGTGCGGGTGTGTGGGTAGGGGCTCCGGAAATCAGCCCGGGTTGCTCGTCGTCCGTCGGTGAGTGGGTGGGGTGTCGGCTCGTGGTGGCGGGAGCGTGGGAGTAGTTGCGGCCGGTGGGGGTGCGCCGACCTCAATGGGGCTGCCGGCCTGGGCTTTGCGGGTGCGGGCCGCCGTAGGGCTGGTGCTCAAGCTGGTGGCTGATGTGCGTGGGTGGATTCCAGGGAAGTAGCCGTGCTGGGACATATACGTTCGACGCACATAACGCCATCCCATCCCCGGGATCCCGGCCCCCAACTCACCACACACCACACACCACACACCGCACACCGCACACCGCACACCGCACGCGGCACGCGGCACGCGGCACGCGGCACGCGGCACACCTAACACCCCGGAGGAAGAGGGGTGTTCACTGAAACCGGAACCGGCGGGCGGGCGGTGGGCGATGAGGCGGGAAGGCGGCGGAGAGGTGGCGGGGAGGTATCTCAGAAGTGGGTGGCTTTTGGGGCGATTTCCGAGAACGTCTGTTGCTCAGCGACAAATCGCTTCGCAAGTTCGACTTCGACGCCAACCCCAACCTCGACGCGGCCATGATCCACACCCTCGTCAAGTGCGAATGGATCAAGAAGGGCCTGCCCCTCTGCCCGATCGGCGACTCCGGCACCGGCAAGTCCCACCTGCTGATCGCACTCGGCACCGAGGCCGCGATGGCCGGCTACCGGGTCAAGTACGTCCTGGCCACCAAGCTGGTCAACGAGCTGGTCGAAGCCGCCGACGAGAAGCAGCTGACGAAGACCGTCGCCCGCTACGGCCGCGTCGACCTCCTCTGCATCGACCTATGCCGAGACCGCGACTATGCCGATGCCATGTGTGTTGTTCCGCTCCTTCATGGGGTTTCGGCTGTTCTGGGCTCTACCTAGTTTCGGTGCCGGGCAGCTTCGCGAGTGAGGGGGAAGGGGTGCTCCCGCGAGGGGGTGGCGATGCCGTTCGGGAGTTCGCGTCGGAAGGCGGGTGCTCGGCTCCTGGCTGAACGAGCGCGTCGGACGTCGCGGCGACCCTCCGTTCTGCACCCGGGCCGGGCGGCGCCTCAGCCGCGACGCCGTTGCACAGCGCCTAAGCATCCACGCACAGGCTGCCGCGCGAGCCTGCCCATCCCTCCTGGACAAGAGCATTCACCCGCACGTCCTGCGGCACAGTTGCGCGATGTCGCTGCTGCATGCCGGCGTCGACACCACGGTCATCGCGCTCTGGCTCGGCCACGCCGGCGTCCGCTCCACCGACGCCTACGTCCACGCCGAGATGACCATCAAGGAGAAGGCGCTCGCGCTGACTGCGCCCGTCACCACCCGGCCGGGCCGCTACCGGCCCACCGACGAGGCCTTGGCCTTCCTCGACCGCTTGTGACTATGCCGAGGAAACTCAAATGGTTTGCTTCCCCGAGGGCAGGCTGGGAATGTCGGAGCGACACTACGGGCAGTCGAAGGAACAGACGGTGGCGCTGGTCAAGAAGGGTTCCCGGCTCATCGTCGTGGACGGCGTCACCTACCGCTGGCGCGTCCGCCACAAGCCGACCTACTGCCAGTCAAACGGCTGGGGGCCGCTGACGTTCGCGGTCGAGGACGCCACCGTCCCGGGAACCGTTCTGGTCGTCGAGACCGGCTGGCACCACCCCGAGAACTGGTTCGGTCTGACGACCAGGCCGGTCGTTCCCGCTGACGCCGCCCAGGCCATCCGGACCGCCCTCGCGCAGGGATGGACGCCTCTCGCCAACGGATCGCCCTTCCATCTCGACGTCTCAAACGCAGACCAGACAGGCGAGGATGCAACCCTCGCCGTCGGATTGTCGGCATAGGTCGACCTATGCGGATATCGGCATAGATTGATGAACTCGGCTACATGGAACTCGACCGCCGCGGCGTCGAACTCCTCTTCCAGGTCCTGGCCGAACGCGAGGAGAAGAACAGCGTCGCCATTGCCTCGAACGAGTCGTTCTCCGGCTGGACCAAGACGTTCACGGACCCCCGGCTCTGCGCGGCCATCGTCGACCGCCTCACCTTCGGCGGCAACATCATCGAAACCGGCACCGACTCCTACCGCCTCGCCACCACCCGTGCCCGCGCCGAGCAGGCGGCCAGGTGAGCCGAGGCGGACCAGCAGTCACTGAACTTGCCTGAACAACAGGGTCAGGGGCCGACGTACTCGAAGACCCCGCCGTACGGATGCCGCAGCACCGCGCGGTGGCCGTTCGGGGTGGTCTGAATAGGCATCACGATTTCGGCTCCCCCCGCCTCTGCCTCTTCGACCGCGGCGTCCAAGTCGGCGACGGTGAGAGTCGCCGCCACCCCCGCGACTCGCTGCACCGCCTCGTCAGGTCCGGCGAACAGGAGGAAGGGACCGACGCTTGCCAGGGTGACCCCAGCAAAGGCGAACCGCGATGCGGTGCTTCCGGTCAACTTCTCGTAGAAGGGCACAGCCGCATCCAGATCCTCGACACGCTGTCGCACGACCACTGAATCAATAGCCATGGTCGACATCATCACGCCTTCATATGTACTTGCGAAGGTCGTCTCTATATCCGGCAAGCCACGAAGCCGCCAGGCGCGTTTGAGAGGCCTGGACGTTGGACGTCAAACGACAAGCTCAGGGACGATCTCCGGCGCTTCGGGAACCCGAACCCCAGACCGCAAGACAGGGGCTCCCCCCTGTTCCTACTTCTCGCCAACATCTTCAGGGCTGTCGGCTCCTGGTCGTTCTCGGAACGCAGCGACAACCGTTCCTGCTTGTGACCTACGCAGCCAAATGGGACACTTCCGCGCCCGAATGTCCCACCCTTGGCACCCGCCCCCACGAGTCCACTCGCGAATCGATATCCGCTGCCGCCCGCACGGCCGAGGTGGCGCGAAGGTATCCGAAAAGTGGGACAAAACTGCGCGGAAGTGTCCCACTTTTTGGCACGCACCCCCGTGAGCTCGTTCGCGAGTTGGTCCCCGCATTCGTCCACGCACCGGAGAGAGCGTGGAGGTATCTCAGAAGTGGCAGATCTACGCACGGGTGTCCCACTTCTGCCGCACACCCCTCCGAACCCCCTCGCGAGCCAGTCCCGCTTTCATCCGTGCGGTGGGGGTGCCTCTGGAGTAGGACACTTCCGCACCCAGGTGTCCCACTTCTGGAACACACCCCCGCCACCCCACACCGCAAGGCCGCCTCCGCACCTACCCATGCCAGCGCCAGAGGTCCGGCAGGCGCCGACGCCTCCCCCTCGCATACGCACCTGCACACCAGCCCGCCCACGTCAGCCGCACACCCAAGCACCCACCCACATCACCCACCGCCCGTCTGTCCTGCTTTCGGCGAGCGTCCTCCCCTCCGGGATATCAGGCGCGGCGGGGGCCTGGATTCCGGGGACTGGATGGCCTTATGTGCGTCCAACGTATATGTCCCAGCACGGCCACCTCCCTGGAATCCACCCACCCACATCAGCCACCAGCTTGAGCACCAGCCCTACGGCGGCCCGCACCCGCGAAGCCCAGGCCAGCAGCCCCATTGAGGTCGGCGCACCCCCACCGGCAGCCATCAGACGCACGCTCCCGCCACCACGAGCCGACACCCCACCCACTCACCGACGG
>NZ_JBIUXN010000042.1:0-24292 GCF_044744005.1 Streptomyces sp. NPDC087440
GCGCTGGAGATGCAGCAGAACGCCTCGCGCGACTCGTGGACCTTCGCCCACACCGAGGAGCGGCTGGAGGAGATCATGCGGCACATCCACGAGGCGTGCTTCACCACGGCGGAGCGCTACGGGGTGCCGGGCAACTACGTGGTCGGCGCGAATATCGCGGGCTTCGAGCTGGTCGCGGACGCGATGCAGGCACAGGGGCTGATCTGACGCATGGCGTGATCTCGCGCTGCTGGTGGATGCCGTGCGCCCGGTCGGCCCCAGCCGCACCGAAGGCCGTACCACCGGAACACCCGCCGCCACACCGACCAGGAGGTGGCGTGGCTCATGGCCGCCAGTCCTCGTCGGCCGGGCCAGGGCAGAGGACTGGCCCCAGGACGGAAGGAAGGCAGCAGTGCCCAAGCCGAGCAGTTCCACCGGGAGAACCCGACGCCCCCGCCCCGCCCCGCCGGGCGGGCCGACCCCCTACACGGCCGACGCTGCCGCGGAAAACCACTGTCCGGCCCACGGCCGGGCCCTCACTCCGCGCACCCCCTTGCGCGGGCCGCACCGCCGGGATGCTCCGCCGACGGCCCCCTCACCTCCCGCGAGGGAAACCATCGCCGCCGGTCCCCCTGCCCCCAGTCTCTCCTCGAACGCCCGCTCGGCCCGCAGCCGCCCGGACTGCTCCCCGTCCCTCCCCAGAGCCGGAGCACCTGCACCGACCACGGCCCGCACTCACGCCGCGGTCGGCTCCCGTCACCTCGCCCGAGACGGCCGCTTCGACGGCACCGCCCCCGGCCGCCCCGCGCTCCCGCGGATTCCGGCCGCCGCCGACAGCGTCGACGCCACCGCCCTCGACATCCCCGTGTCCGAGAGCGGCGCCGCCCCCTGCTCGCCGTACCCCCCACGGATCCGAACATGACCGACCCCGTCTCCCCCGACAGCCCCGCGACACCCGATCCGGACGGCACCCGCCCCGCACCACCGCCCCGGCTCACCCAGTCCGGGCTCCCCATCGCTCCGCTCTACGGTCCCGCCGGCCTCGCGGACGACTGGAACCCCGCCGACCGGCTCGGCGACCCCGGCGCCTACCCGTACACCCGTGGCATCCACCGCACGATGTACACCGGCCGCCCCTGGACGATGCGTCAGTACGCCGGGTTCGGCACCGCCGCCGAGTCCAACGCCCGCTATCGCCAGCTCATCGCCAACGGCACCACGGGGCTCTCCGTCGCCTTCGACCTGCCCACCCAGATGGGATACGACTCCGACGCGCCCCTCGCCGCAGGCGAGGTGGGCAAGGTGGGCGTCGCCGTCGACTCCCTCGACGACATGAGGACGCTGTTCGACGACATCCCCCTCGACCGCGTCTCCACCTCGATGACCATCAACGCACCGGCGGCACTTCTGCTGCTGATGTACCAACTCGTCGCGGAGGAGCGGGGAATTGCCTCCCACAAGCTCACCGGAACCATTCAGAACGACGTGCTCAAGGAGTACATCGCCCGCGGGACCTACATCTTCCCGCCGCACCACTCCCTCCGTCTGACCGCGGACATCTTCCAGTACTGCCGGAGCGAACTGCCCCGCTGGAACACCATCTCCGTCTCCGGCTACCACATGGCAGAAGCGGGGGCCTCGCCCGCCCAGGAGATCGCCTTCACCCTCAGCAACGCCCTCGCCTACGTCCGCACCGCACTCGCCACCGGAATGGACATCGACGACTTCGCCCCGCGCCTCTCCTTCTTCTTCGTCGCCCGCAGCACCCTGCTCGAAGAGGTCGCCAAGTTCCGTGCCGCCCGGCGCATCTGGGCCCAGCTGATGCGCGACGACTTCCAGGCACGCAACCCGAAGTCCCTGATGCTCCGCTTCCACACCCAGACGGCGGGAGTGCAACTCACCGCACAACAGCCCGAGTTGAACATGGTCCGGGTGACCGTACAGGCGCTGGCGGCGGTCCTCGGCGGCACCCAGTCCCTGCACACCAACTCCTTCGACGAAGCACTCGCCCTGCCCACCGAGAAGAGCGCCCGCCTCGCTCTGCGCACCCAGCAGGTCCTCGCCCACGAAACAGACATCACCGCGACCACGGACCCCTTCGCCGGTTCCTACGCCATCGAGCGCATGACCGACGACATCGAGGCCGCGGCCCGCACCCTCATGACCACCATCCACAGCCTCGGCGGCGCCGTCCGGGCCATCGAGTGCGGCTACCAGAAGAACGAGATCGAGCGATGCGCGTACCGCATCACCCAGGAAACCGAGAGCGGCGAGCGCGTCGTCGTCGGAGTCAACCGCTACCGGCAGGCCACCGAGGCCCCGTACGCTCCCCTGCGCGTCGACCCCGCCACCGAGCACCGGCAGACCGCCCGGCTGCGCGACGTACGCCGCTTTCGCGATCAGCATGAGGTCACCGGTGCCCTCGCCCGTCTGGCGAAGGCCGCGGCCGGCACAACAAACGTTCTCCCACCCATGAAGGAAGCCCTCCGCGCGCACGCCACCGTCGGCGAGATCTGCGACACCCTGCGCACGGTGTGGGGCACCCACGAGGCCAGGGCCGAATTCTGAAGATGCGCGAACGCGTGCTCGCACACCGCCCGTTCCGCGGCGGCCAGCTGGTTGACCAGCTTCCTCGCGGCCGCGAGCTGGTTGCCCTTGGGCTTCTTCGGGTCCCCGCAGCGTGTCCCCACAGCTCCATGCCGGCTCGGGCCCTGTACCTCACCCGATCACACACCCACCTCCGGTCAGCTGCAAAAACGTTGCGGCAGCTACAGTCGGAGCGGCCGAGAACGTGGCCCGAATCGAGGAGGACCCATGCCCACAGCAGTGCAGGTTCGGCGGACCGGAGGCCCGGAGGTGCTCGAGGTCGCGGAGGTGGAGATCGGCGCACCGGGCCCGGGCGAGCTCCTGGTCGACGTGGCGGCTGCGGGTGTGAACTACATCGACACCTACCAACGGGCTGGGCTTTACCCGGTACCGCTGCCCTACACCCTTGGCCTGGAGGGCGCCGGGACGGTCGTCGCGGTCGGCCAGGACGTGCGCGGTTTCGCCGAGGGAGACCGGGTGGCCTGGCAGGGCGTGCCGGGCGGCTACGCGCAGCGGGCGCTGGTGCCGGCCGATGCGGCGGTGCACGTACCGGACGGCGTGACCGACCAGATGGCCGCTGCTGTGCCGTTGCAGGGGATCACCGCGCATTACCTGGTCACATCGACCTATCCGGTCAAGGAGGGCGAAACGATCCTGGTGCACGCGGCGGCCGGCGGGGTCGGGTTGCTGCTGATCCAGTTGGCCAAGGCACGGGGAGCGCGGGTGATCGGCACGGTGTCGACCGCCGAGAAGGAGGCGCTGGCCCGCGAGGCCGGGGCCGACGAGGTGATCCGTTACGACCAGGTGGATTTCGCCGATGCCACCCGTAAGCTCACCGACGGTGAGGGCGTTCACGTCGTCTACGACGGGGTCGGCAAGTCCACTGTGGACGGAAGCCTGGCAAGCCTGCGCAAGCGGGGCATGCTGGCGCTGTTCGGCGCCGCAAGCGGCCCCGTGCCGCCGATCGACCCGCAACTGCTGAACAAGGCCGGTTCGGTGTATCTGACCCGCCCGAACAGTGACGACTACGTCCAGACCCGCGCCGAGCTGGAGTGGCGGATCGGCGAGCTCTTTGCAGCGATGGCCGACGGCTCGCTCAAGGTACGGATCGGCGCCACCTACCAGCTGGCCGACGCGCGGCAGGCCCACGAGGACCTGCAGGCCCGCAAGACCGCCGGGAAGGTGCTGCTCATCCCCTGACCATCGCCGCAGCGCTGGGCGGCGCGAGCTCGTCGCGCCGCCGGCCTGTTGTTGGTGTGTCAGCCAGCACTCCAAGGAATCCGGGCTGGTGAGGGGTGTTGGCGGGGGTGGCGGGTGGGGTGCTCGTGCTGGTCGAGGGCGGGAGTCCGGCGCGTAGGACTGCCGGAGCGTCCCGACGTCGTCAACGACCCGCGTACGGAGTGCTGTTGGGAGCCTCTGTCCACCGTCGACGGCCGGCCCGTGCCGCCGAGTCCGACCCCGGCGTTCGCCGGGTTCACCGAGGCGCTCCGCAGCGGGATGCCGGCGGACCGGGCCCGGCGGTCGGCCGCCGGACGGCCGCCGGACGGCCTTCGAAGCAGCCGCCTATTCTGATCTGATGATCACTTCGACCGGGCCGATCGGGCTCGTCATCTTCGACTGTGACGGCGTCCTCGTCGACAGCGAACGCATCGCCGTCCGCATCCACGTCGCCCTCGGCGCCGAGCTGGGCTGGCCGCTCACCGAGGCCCAGGTGATGGAACAGTTCGTCGGCCGGTCGAGCGCCTCCATCGGGGAACTCATCACCGCCCGTGTGGGGCCGGGGACCGCCGAGGCGTGGGGAGCCCGTTTCGACCAGCTGCACCGGGAGGCCGTCGACGCCGAGCTCACCCCGGTCGACGGCGTTCTCGAAGCCCTCGACGTCCTGCGCGCCCGTGACATGCCCGTGTGCGTGGCGTCGAGCGGCAGTCACGAGAAGATGCGCCACACCCTCGGCCGTACCGGCATCCACCCGTACTTCGAGGGCCGTATCTTCAGCGCCACCGAGGTCGCCCGGGGCAAGCCCGCCCCCGATCTCTTCCTGCACGCGGCCCGGCGGTCGGGTGTCGAACCGGCCGCGTGCGTGGTGGTCGAGGACAGCATGTACGGGGTGCGGGCGGCCCGCGCCGCCCGGGATGCGTTCGCTGGGCTACGCGGGCGGGCTGACTCCGGCGCAGTGGCTTCAGGGCCCGGACACGGTCGTCTTTGACGACATGCGCAAGCTGCCGGTGCTGCTGGCCGGGGGCTGAGGCCGCACGGGAGTGCTCCAGGCGTTCACGAACGCACGCGCACCACGATCTTCCCCGTGAACGCCCCCGACTCCATCAGCCGGTGCGCGTCCGCCGTGCTCGCCAGGCCGTCGAAGGTCTCCGCGATCACGGGGGCCAGCGTTCCGTCGCGCAGGCCCGTGCCGATGAACGCGGAGGCGCGGCGGCGGAAGTCGGCGGTGGCGGCGAGTGCGCCGTTGTTGTACGTGTGGACCGTGAGCGGCCAGTTCATGGAGAGGGTGGCGGGGCGGGGATCGAGGAAGCCGTACAGGACCGCCGTTCCGTCCGGTGCGAGCGCGTCGCCGAGCGCGGCGAAGCCGGGACCGCCGATGCCGTCGAAGGCGACGTCGGCGCCCCTGCCGCCGGTGACGCGCCTGACCTCGGCTGCGGTGCCGGCCGGGTCCGTGACCGTGAGCACGTGGGCGGCGCCCAGGTCGAGGAGCCGGTTGTGCTTGGACTCGTTGCGCGTGGTGACGATGGGGATCGCGCCGATCCGGCGCGCGACCTGGATCGCCGCCGTGCCCACCCCGCTGGCGCCCGCCGTGACGAGGACGTGGTCGCCCGGCGCGAGCCGGGCGGTCTCCACCAGGCCGCCGTACGCGGTCGAGTACGTCAGCCAGGCCGCCGCCGACTCCACCGCGTCCGCCCCTTCGGGCCTGCGCACGACCGACTCCTGCGGCAGCACGACCCGTTCGGCGTAGACCCCCTGTGCACCGAAGTCGAAGTTGGCGGCCGCCATCACCGCATCGCCGGGCACGAAGTCCTGTACGTCTTCGCCGACTTCCTCGACGACACCCGCCGCCTCGTAGCCGAGCCGGGAACCGGGCAGGGTCGGCGGGTAGTAGTAGGCGCCCGCCCGGAACAGGGCCTCGGCGCGGTTGAGCCCGATCGCCTCCACGCGGAAGAGGACGTCGCCGGGGCCCGGGGCGGGCAGCGCGACGTCCTCGACCTTGAGGACGTCGGGGCCGCCGAGCTCGTGGAAGAGAACTGTCGGTGTGGTGCGGCGAGTTGTCATGGCGTCGACCGTAGGCGGGCCCTGCGAGACGATCCATGCTCATCCCGCTCCCGTTTCTGTCCGATCGTCTTCCCATGCTGGGTACGGGCGTGTCCGGCGGGAGTACGGTGCGGTCCATGGACGTACTCAGCGACGCGCTCGCCGCCATGAAGACGGGGCGCCCTCATTCCAGCCTGACGGTCAAGTCCGCCCCGTGGGGCATACGGTTTCCCGCCTCCGACGGCGCCGGGTTCCACGTGGTGCTGCGGGGTTCGGCGTGGCTGCTGCGGCCCGGGGTGGCACCGCCCGTCCGGCTCGGTCCCGGCGACGTCGTCTTCCTGGCACACGGTTACGGTCACGGCCTGGCCGATCACCCGGACACCCCGCTGCTGGACGCCGAGCTGGAACCCGACGGCTCCTGGCCGGCCCTGCCCGCACCCGGCCCCGCGTCCGACGACCAGACCCAACTTCTCTGCGGTGCCTACCAGTTGAGCAGGTTCCGGGCACATCCTCTCCTCACCGACCTGCCGCCCCTCGTACACGTGCCCGCTCGTGTCGGCACGCTTCCGCGTCTGCGTGCGGCGGTGGACCTGCTGGGCGCCGAGCTCGCGGAGCCACTGCCCGGCACCGGTTCCGTGGTGCCCGCGCTGCTGGACACCCTGTTGGTCTACCTCCTGCGGGCGTGGTGGCTGGAGGACGCGCCGAAGGAGCTTGCCGGGCAGACGCGTTGGGCCGACGCGCTGCGCGACCCGGCCGTGACGGCGGCCCTGGAGGCGATCCACGGGAGCCCCGCGCACCCCTGGACGGTCGAGGAGCTCGGCGCGCGGGCGGGCCTGTCGCGGGCCGCGCTCGCACGCCGCTTCACCTCACTCGTGGGGCGGCCGCCGCTGGCGTACCTCACGTGGTGGCGGATGACCGGCGCGGGCCGCCTGCTCCGCGACACGCAGATTCCGCTGCACTCGGTGGCCGAACTCAGCGGCTACACATCGGAGTTCGCGTTCGCCAAGGCGTTCAAGCGCGAGTACGGGGTGCCGCCGGGGCAGTACCGACGGGCAGAGGGCCGGACGGGCTGAGCGCTTCCCCAGCGGCTGCCGCCTCCCGGGCTTCCATTCCTCGGCCAACGACACCAACCATGCCCCCTACCCGAACACTGCGGTCAGGCCCTGGCCACAATGTCCTCCATGGCAGCCATCTCTCCCGCGTCCAGACTGATCACCGCAGCAGCCCGGGAACGGCTGCGCCCGCTGGGCCTGCGCCAGCAGGGGAGGTCCCGTATCTGGATCGACGATCACGGATGGTGGATCACCATCGTCGAGTTCCCCTCGCCGCGCTGGAGCCAGGGAAGCGGGCTTACCGTGGGCGCCATGTGGCTGTGGCAGGACTTCGCCCACCTGGCCTTCGACTTCCACGAGCACGTACGAACGACAGAAGACTTCCGTAACGAAAGGCAGTTCACCCCCGTCGCGGCCATACTTGCCCAGGAAGCCGAGCAACGGATCGAGGACTTCAGGATCCGCTTGGCGGACCTCAACAGCGTCGCCACCACGTTGATCGCACGCCCCAGCAGGACCGGCCACCTCTGGGAGGATTTCAACGCCGGCGTGGCCGCCGCACTGACGGGACAGCCTGAAATCGCCCGTCAGCGCCTCACCCGAGTACAGCGTGAAGACCCCTTCGTGGACTGGATCACCGAAGCACAACAAACCGCCCCGATCGTTTCCGCCCTTGCGCAGGACACGACGGCTCTCCAGGACTGGGCGCAGACCAGGATCACTTCGTGCAGGGAGAAGCTGTTGCTCACTCCTCTGCCGAACCCTCTGAGTACCGCCTGACCGGTCGCCACCGTTCTTGCAGCTCAGCTCTTCCCCGAGAACGAGCCGCACCCTCCCTCCGGGACTTCTGCATTTCCAGGCGTGGTTGGTTGCGTGGCTGGTCCGGGGACGCGAGCACAACGGACCAACCGCGCATCCACCCATGGGCCGAGCAGGGAAAACGAACACCAGCTCTTGATCGACGTGTCCTGAGACGTTGGTGAGAACCGGCAGCGCTCCAGGCGCCGACCGGGGGCTGTCGGCACCGAGGGACATAATCGGGTTGTGGACCTGAGACCGGAGTTGTTGCCCCCGCCCGTGAGTCGACAACGGCTGGACGAGCTGTGTTCGAAGATCGAGCACATCGCTGGTCTGCTGGCGCCCCGCCGGGAGGCGGCGGGCGAGGCGATCGCGGCCTTCAACGCGATGACCGGGCACGATTACGAGGCTCTCGACTTCGCCGCCTACCACGGCAGCAGGAGCCTGGAGGAGTTCGCAAGGGAGGCGGCCTGGCCGGCTCACCCCGTGGTCGCGGACATCTCCCGGGACGAGCTCGTGGAGATTGTTCGCAGGATTCTGATGGATTCGCCGGACAGCGACTTCTATCTGCGGCTCCTGGAGGTGAACGTGTTGCATCCCCGGGTGAGCGACCTGATCTTCCACCCCTCGGACGCCCTGAAGGATGCGTCTGCGGAGCAGATTGTCGACGAGGCTCTGAAGTACCGGCCGATCGCGCTCTGAGCTGCGGGGGGGCGGGAGGTCGGGCGGGCGTGGCCTGCCTCGCCGACCTCGCCCGATGGCCCCGGGTCCCGCTCGTAGCCGCCGGACAAGCGTTCCGGCGGCCGCACTGCCCGGCTCAGTCCTCGCCGTACTCGGCCCGGGTCAGGGGCTCGGCGATCAGGCGGACCGCGAAGCCGTGGTCGTCGGCGATGCGGTTGATGTGTTCGGCGATCAGGAACACCGTCGCTTCGAGGGCGTTCATCTCCTCCGGAGTCCAGTCTCCGTACTGGCTGCGCCATCCGTTCGGGCTCAACTCGGTGCCTGCTGCGATGACCAGTGCGGCCATGGTGGGGATGGTCTGCGGCCGGACGCTCTTGGGCATCATGCGCAACGTGGCTACCAAGTGGGGCACGACGTAGGCGATGACGTCCTTGTCGCCCTGTTCATGCGTGCGGCGCAGCCACTGCATGAACATGTAGAGCAAGGTGCAGGTGCCGTCGAGCAGTTCCTGCAGCCCGTCGGCATCCGCCGACGCGACAAAAAGCCTGTTCAGCTCCTGGCATGCGGCTTCGTCGTCGTCCTGGAGCCCGGACTCGTGGATTTCCTTCATCCGCGCGTCCACCATCAGGAGCGCACCGCCCACGTTGCCGACCGGAGCTTCCGCCGGGTCCCACACTGGTGGCACAGGTCATCTCCTCACCCCGGCCGCTTCGGGAGGGCACGGTTGTCCGTACCGTAGCGCGCGAACCGGGCGTCGGTCCGGCGAATAGCCTGCGGTACCGGTGGTCACCGCTCCGCGGAGGGCGGTCGTGCCGCGGGTGCCGGGGAAGCGGCCCTCTTCTGGTTTTCACCGGCCCTCGCTGCCGTCCAGGCCGTCGCACGGGCGCAGGGCGTTGACTCGGGCGTCAGCGAGCGTCCTACCCGGTCTTCGCGCTCACCGCATGGGCGGAGCCCCTCGTGCCCTGAGACCTGACGTCACGTGGTCGGCTCCCGCTGCCGCTCATCGCGTGCTGCGGTGGCCGCCTTCCTGCCGATCGGTGTCGGCTTCATCGGACGGCCGCGTTCGGCGCGCTCAAGCAGGGGTGGCCCGGGGTCCTGTTCGTGGTGCTGGCGTTACGGGAGGTGAGCGGGGTTCCGGCCAGTCTCCACCGGAGCGGCAGGGGCCGTCGGGCGCGGTGTGGCTGGCGCGGCACGGTCCGCTGCACGTGGCGGCGGCGCACCGACCGGCCGCACCGCGTTCCGCCGTGCTAGCGGCGGGGCGGACCAGCGGGGGCGAAGAGGTCCTTGCCGACCCAGTCGACCGGTGCCGCGGGCGGCGGGGTGACCGGTGTGAAGCTGGCCGCCTCGTCGATGCTGCCGGTGCCCCGGTGGACGGCCCGTGCCGGGTAGGGGAAGACCGGTCTGGTGCGGACGGTGTTTCCGGTGCTGTCGCGCTGGGTGGCGACGATGCGTTCGGGGGCGGTGCCGCGCTCGACCCAGTGGACGATCGGGTTGAGGGTGTCGAAGCTGCTCGGGCCGTAGCCGCCGGAGCAGTGGTAGACGGTGGGCATCATGAACAGCCGGGCGAAGCGGCCCGTCGCCGTACGGCCGCCCGTCGTGCGCTGCACGGCGTCGTAGTACGCGACCGTGCCGAGCGGCGGGATCGCGGAGTCCGCCCAGCCGTGCCACAGGATCAGCTTGCCGCCGCGCGCCCGGAATGCGCCGAGGTCGGGGTCGGTGGCGTTGTACAGCTCGCCCATGGTGCGCAGCCGGTCGAAGCCGTGCACCGTGAACTTCCAGGAGGCGAAGGAGGACGCGGGTGCCCCGAGGGGGAACCCGAGGTGTTGGAGCCAGCCGTCGGACAGGGCCTGGGAGGCGGTCGTGGGTGACGTTCCCTTCACCGCCCAGCCGGGCCAGGCGAGTTCGGAGCCGTAGGGCATCCCACCGGGGTAGAGCCGGCGGCCCCGCGGGTCGGCCGGGCCCTGGTAGAGCTTGCGGGCTGCGGTGACCTGGGCGGCGGTGAGGCAGCCCGTTCCGCCGTCCTGCTGCGGTCGGCAGCGCAGGGTGCCGGGGTCGAAGTCGCAGCGGCGGGGGTCGTCGATCTGGCCGTCGGTGAGGCCGTCGCGTCGGTCACAGGCGGCGACGACCGCCCGGTGGAGAGCGGGCAGCCGGTCGGCGGTGAGGATGTCGGAGTGGGTGGAGTCCTGGTTCACCCGCGCGATCCACGTCTCGAACTCGCCCTCCAGCGGTGCCGCGAGGTTCGCCGGTGCGCCCGCGACGATGCCGTCGAAGTCGGTGGGGTGCCGCTGGGCCTCCATGAGGGCCATCCGGCCGCCCGTGGAACAGCCGTTGAAGTACGAGTGGCGGGGGCCGGTGCCGTAGAAGGCGCGCATGACGGCCTTGGCCGCGACGGCGACGACGTGCGGGCCGCGTTCCGCGAAGTCGACGCGGGCCTGCGGATCGGTTCCCCAGCTTCCGTCGAGGGCGCTGGGGGCGGTGTGGCCGGAGTCGGATGCGGCGGTGGCGAAGTCGCCGCCCGGCTGGAGGTCGCAGGAGGGCGAGGGGCCGGGGTCGGGTTTCTGGCCGCAGTAGCCGCCGCAGCCCTGTTGCAGGTAGCGGCCCTGCCAGGTGGTGAGGGGGAGGTTCAGCCGGAACCCGACGCGGGGCGCGACCGTGCCGTCCACCTGGCAGTTGGCGACCCCGGCAACGGTGACTTCCCTGGCCGACGCGATCCGCGTCGCGACGGTGCCGAAGTCCCGTTCGGCGAGCGAGGAGCAGCTCGTACGGGGGAGGTGGACCGCCGGCGCGGCGCTCGCCTCGGTGGTGCTGGTCGGCAGGAGGAGGCCGGGGCCGGTCACGAGCGCGAGGAGGAGGACGAGGACGAGGGCGGGGCGGGAGGCGGTGCGGGCGGAAGCGGGTGGGGGCGTGCGCAGACGTCTGAGACGGGGTCGGCGACCGGGGGTGTGCGCGGAGTGAGGGCGCGGGCGGGGCGTGCGGGAGGAGCCGGGGGTACGCAGGGCAGTCGCGAGGCGCTTGTACATGCTGAACTCCCTTCGGGGGAAGCCGGGCGGGGTGACGCGGAGGCGGACGCGGCCGAGGAGTCGGCGTGGTCGGCGGATGCACGGACAGGGGCGCGAATGGTGCGCGAGAGCGCAGCACGGGACAGCACGGTTGACGCGCCGGGGAGGGCCGCCGCCGAGCGGCCCGCCGGTTAGTCCGAGCACGTACTGTGTCGCCTCCGCAGCACCCCCGCAAGGCCCTGGGAGTATTTACAAGCGCGTAACACCGAACAACCGGGCCCCACTTGGGGACAACCCCGAGGTCAAGGCGGGTCAAAGACCGTCGGACCCGGCCGGGAGGGCCGCGAGTTCGGGGACCGGTCCGCGCCGAGGGGTTGCCAGACCGAGATAGTACGTGTTCGGATTATCTCCAACGGGTCGCCCACGAGCGGTTGTTGCACCTGCTCAGCGCCTGTCAGCACGCCCGCCCCGCCGTCCTCACCCGCTCCCCCGCGGCCCCTCGCGCCTCGTCCGGCCAGTTGTGCACCCCTGCCTGCCACCACCCGAGTGACACGTGCCATCACGCCCGCCGACTCCCCAGGAGGAACAGCGTGTTCGACCTCTCTTCCGTCGATCTGCTCGATCTCTTCACCCGCGAACTCAAGCTCTGCAAACTGCGCGAAGGCGAACACGTCGTCGTCCTCGCCGAGCCCGCCAGTCGGGGCGACTACGTCGCCGCCGCGTTCGGTGCGGCCAAGGCGTGCGGCGCCCACGTCATCGCCGCCACCGTCCCCGGCGGCAGCCCCGCACCGCTCCCCAGCACCCACACCGGGGCCGGTCCCGGGCTGGTCTCCGTGCTGGAGGACACCACCGCGCAAGACCTGTTGAAGTCCGCCGACCTGGTCGTCGACCTCACCCAGGAGGGCTTCATCCACGCGCCGGTCCAGCAGGAGATCCTGGGCGCCGGCACCCGCATCCTGTTTGTCTGCGACGCCCCCGACGTCCTCGCCCGCAACCTCCCCTCGGCGTCCGACAAGGCGGACGTGCTCAGCGGGGTCGCACTCCTGGACCGGGCTTCGCAGATGCGCGTGACCTCGGCGGCGGGCACCGACCTCACCGTCCAACTGGCGGGTTCCCGGCCGGAGTTCCAGTGCGGGTTCGCCGACGACCCGGGGCGCTGGGACCACTGGCCGAGCACGATGGTGCTGTGCTGGCCGGAGATCTCCGACGGCGTGATCGTGCTCGCCGAGGGCGACATCCTGCTGCCCTTCAAGGAGTACGTCCGCGAGCCCGTCACCCTCCACGTCGCGGGCGGGCACATCGAGAAGGTCACCGGCGGCGCGGATGCCCACCTGCTCGACACCTTCTTCGACGACGCGGCCGACGAGTGGGCGCGCAGCCTCTCCCACCTGGGCTGGGGACTGATGCGCAGTGCCGACTGGTTCGCCACCGCGATGTACGGCAAGGGCGACCTGATGGGCATGGACGCCCGCGCCTTCGCCGGGAACTTCCTCTGGTCGACCGGCCCGCATCCGGTGCTGGGGCGCGAGTCCTACGCCCACCTCGACATCGCCATGCGCGGCTGCACCGTCTCCGTCGACGGCACCGACGTGGTGCGTGCGGGACGCCTCGTCGAGCTCCACCAAGAGGCCTGAACTCCCCTGCACAGCACCCCCGTTCGACGTGATGCGTTCCGCACCGCCCGCCCCAGGAGGCACCGTGGCGTCCGCCAAGTCCCCGTTCCGCTCCCCAGAACCCGAGCCCGAGCCCGAAGCCGTGCCCGAGCACGCGCCCGCCGCTCCCCCGGTCCAGGTCCCGGCCGCCTCCCCCTCGGACGCGCACCCGTCCTCGTACCCCCACAGGCACACGTACGACGTCGTCGTCGTGGGCGGCGGGCTCGGCGGGCTCACCGCCGCGCTCGCCCTGCGCCACCGCGGCATCCAGGTCACCGTCCTGGAACAGGCGCCCCGACTCGGCGAGATCGGCGCGGGCATCCAGACCGCTCCCAACGCCAGCCGCATCCTGCTCGGCCTCGGCCTGCGCGGACGGCTGGAGGCCATCCGCACCGAACCCCTCGACCAGGTGCGCAGGCGCTGGCAGGACGGGCGGGTCATCGCCCTCACCCCGCTGGGCCAGCACTGCAAGGACACGTACAACGCGCCGTACTGGCACTACCACCGCGCCGACCTGCACCGGGTGATCCTCGACGCCTGCACCGACCCGGCCGGGCCCGGTCCCGCCGTCACCGTGCACACCGGCAGCGAGGTGGCCGAAGTCGACCTCGGCGACCCCGATCGGCCGGTCGCCGTCACCGCGGACGGGCGGCGGTACGCCGGGGACGTGCTGGTCGGCGCGGACGGCGTCCGTTCGCGGGTGCGGGATCTGCTGGGGATGCCGGACACCTTGGAGTTCTCCGGCGAGATGGCCTTCCGGGCGCTGATACCGGGTGAGTTGATCGCGGCCGACCCGGCGACGCGCTGGCTGGTGGACCGCTACCAGTCGACCATCTGGTACGGCCCCGACCGGCACCTGGTGCACTACATGATCCGCGGCGGCGCCCATCTCAACGTCGTGGCCTGCGTGCCGTGCACCGACGAGGTCGCCGAGAAGTGGTCCGTGCGCTCCAGCGCGGAGGAGCTGGTCGACGCGTTCCCCGGTTGGGACGACCGGGTGCCCGCGATGTTCTCCAAGGCGAAGGAGGAGGACGTGTCCTGCTTCGCCCTGTACCACCGCCGCCGTGATCCCGTGTGGACCCGCGGCCGGGTCGCCCTGCTCGGGGACGCCTGCCACGCCATGCTGCCCTACCAGGCGCAGGGCGCCTCCCAGGCGATGGAGGACGCGGCCGTGCTGGCCGAGGAGTTGGGCGCGGTGACCGTGGACCGCGCCGGGTCGGCCCTGCACCGGTACGCGGACCGGCGCGCCAAGCACGCGGGCCTGGTCCAGGAGGCGTCGCTGCGGAACAAGACCTTCTACCACCTGCCCGACGGGCCCGAGCAGCGCGCGCGGGACGAGAGCCTGCGGCGCTTCGAGGGGGAGTCGGGGCTGTCGTACGACTGGCTGTGGCGGGGCACCCCGCTGAACGACCCGGACGAGGGCGCCTTCTCGTACCGCTTCGCCTGAGCCCGCCCACAGCTCCCAGCAGTACCCCACTGGATCCCTTCAGATCTCCCGGCCCCCCAAGCCCACCGCACCCGCACCCGCCGCGCTCTGCGAATCCTCGGCAAGACTCCCTCTCCCTCAATGGAGCGACCGTGAAGACAGGCGACTCGATCGTCCAGGAACTCCCATGGAAATGGGGCGTCCAAGGAAAGATCTTCATCATCGGCGGCCTCGGCTACCTCTTCGACGCGTACGACATCGCCCTCAACGGCTTCCTGATGCCGCTGGTGGGCAAGGAGTTCGACCTCACCCTCGGCCAGCGCGGCCTGGTCGCCACCGCCAACCTCGTCGGCATGGCCGTCGGCGCGGTCGCCTGGGGGTCGGTGGCCGACCGGATCGGCCGCAAGAAGGCCTTCAGCGTCACCCTGCTGATCTTCGCCGTGTTCTCCGTGCTGGGCGCGCTCTCGCCCGCCTACTGGGTGTTCCTGGCACTGCGCTTCCTCGCGGGGGTGGGGCTCGGCGGCTGCATCCCCGTCGACTACGCGCTGGTCAGCGAGTTCTCGCCGCGCAAGTACCGGGGGCGCATCCTCACCGCGCTCGACCTGTGGTGGCCGATCGGGGTGACCCTGTGCGGCGTCGTCTCGACGGCCATGCTGCCGCTCGGCGGGAACTGGCGCTGGATGCTCTTCACCATGACGCTGCCCGCGCTGCTGCTGTTCTGGGTGCGGCGCGGCGTGCCCGAGTCGCCGGTGTACCTCTCCGAGAAGGGCCGCGAGGCCGAGGCTCGGGCCGTCATCGACGACCTCGTCGCCCGTACCGGCGCACCCGTCGAGCCGTACGCCGTCGCCCGTCCGGAGGAGGGGCCTCGGACGAAGGGGCTGGCGGCCGCGGCCGAACAGCTGCGGCTGATCTGGGCGTTCAGCCCCCGCATCACCTCGGCGGTCTGGCTGATGTTCGCCACCATCATGCTCGTGTACTACGCGGCACTGAGCTGGATGCCCTCCATCCTCAAGGCCGAGGGGCAGGGCGACACCGCCGCCTTCACCGGTACCACCCTGATGGCCGGGGTCGGCATCCTGGGCGTCGTCGTCTCGACCGCCCTCGTGGACGCCGTCGGCCGCAAGTGGCTGATCGGGATCTCCGCGCCGGCCGCCGCGGCGGCGCTGGTGGTCTTCGCGCTCGTACGGCATCAGGAGACCGCTCCGCTGATCGCGATCGCCGTCTTCGGCTTCCTGATCCAGCTGGCCATCCCCGCCCTGTACGCGTACGCCTCCGAGGTCTACCCGACCGCCCTGCGCGCCAGCGGCTTCGGCTGGGCGTCCTCGGTGAGCCGCTCGCTGACCGGGTTCGCGCCGCTGCTCTTCGGCTCGGTGATGTGGCCGCTGCTCGGGCTGCCCTGGACGTTCGGCGTGCTGGGCATCGTGCTGCTGCTCGCCATGGGGTGGATGGCGGTGGCGGCCCCGGAGACCCAGGGGCGTGCGCTCGACGCGGGGACGGGATCCGGCGCGGGTACGGGCACGGGTGCGACCGATACGGCTCCGGTTTCGGCTCCGGCCGCGCCGCAGAAGGCGGTCGCTCCGTGAAGCCCGCCGCCTTCGGGTACCACCGGGCCCGGGACACCGCCGGTGCCGTCCGGCTCCTGGCCGAGTTCGGCGAGGACGCGAAGCTCATCGCGGGCGGGCAGAGCCTGGTGGCCATGATGAACTTCCGGCTGGCCAGGCCCCGGCAGCTGATCGACATCGGGCGGCTGCCCGGCCTCAAGGGCCTGCGTACGGACGCGGGCGGCCTGCGCATCGGGGCCCTCACCACGCACCACGACGTGGAGACCGCCACCGGTCTCGGCGCTGACTTCGACGTACTGCGCCGGGCCGTGCGGTGGATCGGGCACCTGCCGATCCGTACGCGCGGCACCGTCGGCGGCAGCATCGCGCACGCCGACGCCACCGCGGAGTGGTGCCTGCTCGCGGTGCTCCTCGACGCGCGCATCGTCGCGGTGGGGTCCGGCGGGCGACGGGAGATCGCCGCCCGCGACTTCTTCCAGGGGTACTACACGACCGCGTTGGCGTACGACGAGGTGATCACGGAGGTGTTCTTCCCGCACCCCGCGCCCCACGCCGCCGTGACCGAGTTCGCCCAACGGCAGGGTGACTTCGCGATCGTGGCCGCCGCCGTGTCGCTCGACCTCGACCTCGATGCGGGCGGCCCGGCCGGGGTCGTGGGGGGCCGGGTCGCCCTGGGCGGCGTGGCTCCGCTGCCGGTGCGGGTGCCGGAGGCCGAGGCGGTGCTGGCCGGGGGCGGCCCCGGGGTCTTCGAGCGGGCCGCCGAGGCCGCCGCCGCGGCGATCGACCCACCCGACGAGGCGGGCGTCAGCGCCTCCTACCGCCGCGACCTGACCCGCACCCTGGTGCGACGCGCCTGTGAGGAGGCGATGACCCCATGAGTACGACACACGCAGCAGGCGGATCGCGCGAAGGCGAGCACCGCCAGCACACGGCGGACGAGCCGCGCGAAGGTCAGCACCGCCAGCACACGGCGGACGAGCCGCGCGAGCACGAGCACGAGCACGAGCACGCGGCGACAGACCGGGCCCGGGATCGCGCACGCACGGCAGGCGCGGAACGTGCGTCCGAGCCCTCCGCAGCCGACGCACCCCCACAGCATCCGCACTCCCCCTCCCCGCCCACGGCACCGCACGAACCGCTCGTCGGCACC
Source organism: Streptomyces sp. NPDC087440 (assembly GCF_044744005.1). NCBI lineage: Bacteria > Bacillati > Actinomycetota > Actinomycetes > Kitasatosporales > Streptomycetaceae > Streptomyces > Streptomyces sp. NPDC087440. Next base: position 17,144 of record NZ_JBIUXN010000042.1, read on the forward strand.
TCCGTGCGCCGCCGCGAGGACCCCCGGCTCCTCACCGGGCGCGGGCGTTTCGTCGACGACATCCAGGTGCCGGGCGTGCTGCACGCCCAGTTCGTGCGCAGCACCGTCGCCTCGGCCGCCGTCACCTCACTCGACCTCGCCGCCGTCCGCGACGTGCCCGGCGTGATCGCCGCCTTCACTGCCGACGACCTCCAACTGGCCGACATCACCGCCCTGTTGGAGCGACCGGCCGAGGAGTTCGTGCCGACGGCTATGCCGGTGCTCGCCCGGGACCGGGTCCGGTTCGCGGGGGAGCCGCTCGCGGTCGTCGTCGCCCGCGATCCGTACGCCGCCGAGGACGGCGTGGAGGCCGCCCGGGTCACGTACGACGTCCGCACTCCGGTCGTCGGCGAGCAGCAGGCCCTCGCCGACGGCGCGCCCCTCGTGCACGACGGCGCTCCCCGCAACACGCTCGTCGACGTCTCGCTCTTCGCCACCGAGGGCATCGACGTCTTCGACGAGGCGCCGTGCGTCGTGCGGGTGGAGTCCAGGACGGGGCGGCAGAACGCCCTCCCGCTGGAGACCCGGGGCGCGCTCGCCGACTGGGACGAGCGGGAGGGGCAGTTGGTGCTGCACACCTCCACCCAGGTGCCGCACCTGGTGCGCACGGTCGCCGCGGACTGTCTGGGGCTGGACGAGCGGGCCGTGCGGGTGATCGTGCCCGACATGGGCGGCGGGTTCGGGCTCAAGTGCGTGGTCGGGCGCGAGGAGATCGCGGTCGCCGCGGCGGCGCTGCGCCTGGACCGCCCGGTGAAGTGGACGGAGGACCGCAAGGACGCCCTGACCGCGTCCTTCCTCGCCCGCGAGCAGCACTACGACGTGCGTGCCGCCTTCAGCGAGGACGGCACGATCCTGGGGCTCGACGCGGACGTGGTGTGCGACATGGGCGCGTACTCCTGCTTCCCGTTCACGGCCGGCATCGAGCCCCTGATGGCCTCCGCCGAGATGCCGGGCGTCTACCGGGTGCCGGCCTACCGGGTGCGCGGACGGGCGATCGCCACCAACAAGGCGCCGTCCGCGCCGTACCGGGGGGTGAGCCGTCCGCAGTACGTCATGGTGATGGAGCGCCTCTTCGAGCGGGCGGCGTACGAACTGGCCCTGGAACCGGTGGAGATCAGGCGGCGCAATCTCATCACCGAGTTCCCCTACCGGGGCGTCAACAACATCACGTACGACCCCGGTTCCTACCGCGAGTCGCTGGACCTGTGCGAGAAGGTGCTGAAGGAGGAGGGCTGGTACGAGCGCAGGGAGAGCTCGGGCTCCGGCGGGCGGCCGGTCGGGATCGGGTACGCCTGCTTCAGCGAGCGCACCGGGTACGGCTCGGCCGCCTTCGCCGCGCGCAAGATGGAGATCGTCCCCGGCTTCGACCTCGCCGAGATCCGGATGGACCCCACGGGCGCGGTGACGTTCACCACCGGCACCATGAGCCACGGGCAGAGCCACGAGACGACGATGGCGCAGATCGTCGCCGACGAACTCGGCCTGGAGATCGGGAAGGTGAGGCTCCATCAGGGGGACACCGACCGCATCGCGTACGGCTTCGGCACCTTCGCCAGCCGGTCCATCGCCATCGGCGGGAGCGCGGTCCGCCTCGCCGCGCGCAAGCTCGGCGACAGGCTGAGCGAACTCGCCGCCGCGCTCTGGGGGACGGAGCCCGGCGAGGTCGAGCGCACGGCGGGCGCGGTCCGCCGGCGCGGCTCCGGCGAGGTCATGACGTACCCCCAACTGGCCCGCGTCGCCTACCTCCAGGCCCACCTGCTGCCCAAGGGCATCGAGCCGGGGCTGACCGCTTCCGCCTCCTTCGACGTGCTGGGCGACGGCACGTTCTCGAACGCCACGCACGGCGTGGTCGTCGAGCTGGATCCGGGGACCGGGCAGGTGCGCATCCTGCGGTACGTGTGCGTCGAGGACTGCGGTGTCGCGGTCAACCCGCAGGTGGTCGAGGGGCAGTGCCGGGGCGGCATCGCCCAGGGCATCGCGGGCGCGCTCTTCGAGCAGGTGACGTACGACGCCCAGGGCGAGCCGTCGGCGGCGAGCTTCATGGACTACAAGGTGCCCACCGCGCAGGAGATCCCCGAGGTCACAGTCCTCCACCTGGAGACCCCTTCCGCCTTCACCGAGACGGGCGCGAAGGGTGCGGGCGAGGGCGGCACGATCGGCGCGCCCGCGGCCGTGCTGAACGCGGTCAACGACGCGCTGTGCACGGCCGGTTCGCTCGTCGAGCTCAATGACACGCCCATCACCCCGGAGACCGTCCACCGGGCCCTGCACCCCACGTCCTCCTCCACCGACACGTCCGCCGAGACCCACCTGGAGCACGCCTCATGACCGAACAGCGCCAACTGATCGCCCTCACCGTGAACGGAGAGACCCACGACCTGCTCACCGAACCCCGCCGCACGTTCGTCGACGTGCTCCGCCACGACCTGCGGCTCACCGGCACCCACGTGGGCTGCGAGCACGGGGTGTGCGGGGCCTGCACGGTCCTGGTGGACGGTGCGCCGGTGCGGGCCTGTCTGATGTTCGCGGTGCAGGCGGAGGGGACGGAGGTCCGTACGGTCGAGTCCCTGGCGGACGGGTCCGGGGCATCGGCAGAGGCCGAAAACGGGACAGGGGTCGAGAGCGGGCCCGGTGGGCTCAGCGACCTCCAGGCGGCGTTCTCGGAGTGCCACGGACTCCAGTGCGGGTTCTGCACCCCCGGATTCCTGATGCTCGCGGAGGGCTTCCTCGCCGAGCGGCCGCAGGCCTCTCGTGAGGAGATCCGCGAGGTGGTGGCCGCCAACCTCTGCCGGTGCACCGGCTACCAGACCATCGTCGACGCGATCGACACGTGCGCCGCCCGCCGCCGCGTCCGGTCGGGGCGCGTCGCTCGCCCTGCTCCGCCCGTTCCTGTTCGCGAGGAGATCTGATGCTGCTGACCCACACGGTTCCGGTGAAGGCCACTCCCCCGGAGCTCTTCGCGCTGGTCAACGACGTCCAACGGGTCGCTTCCTGCATGCCGGGTGCCGCTCTGGACGGCCGGGACGGCGACGCCTGGCGCGGCCGGGTCACGGTGAAGGTCGGGCCGATCACCGCCGCGTACTTCGGCAGCGTCCGCTTCCTCGACGTGGACGCGGACCGGCTGACGCTGCGCGTCCAGGCCCGTGGCACGGACACCCACGGCACCGGTGACGCCGAGGCGGAAGTGAGCCTGGAGGTGGCGGAGGCCGCCGAGGGCGCGGTGCTGAGGCTGACCACCGACCTGGTGATCCGGGGGAAGATCGCACAGTTCGGCAAGGGGGCCATCGGTACGGTCTCCGAGCGCATCCTGCACCAGTTCGCGCAGAACCTGGGCAGCCTGCTGGACGCGGAGCGGGCGGGCCCGGGGGCGGCGGCGACACCTGGCCCGGGGCCCGCTTCCCCGACCGTCACGGCTCCCGGGGTCACTGCCGCTGCCGCCCCCTTCACCCCGGCCGCCACCCCCGTCGCCTCGTCCTCCGCCCCGGCCGCCGCCTCCGAGCTGGACGGGCTGGCGCTGATCGCCGGGCCCGCGCTGGCGAAGGCCGGGCGGTACACCCCGCTCGCCGCCGCCTTCGCGTTCGGCGTCTTCGAGGGCTGGCTGCTCGGCAGGCTCGCCTCCCGGGAGCGGCGGTGCGCCCGATGACGTACCCACCCCTGACGTACGACACGGACACCGAACTGACCTACGCCCGGGCCGGGTTCGGCGCGCCCGTGCGCCGGGGCGGCAGGCCCGCCCTGATCGTCGTCGACCTCACCCGGGGGTTCACCGAGCCCGCCTTCCCCTCCGGCAGCGACCTGTCCGACGTGGTCGCCGCGACGGCCGAGCTGATCGGGGCGGCCCGCACCTCGCACACGCCGGTGATCTTCACCGCGATCGCCTACGACCCGGCGGAGGCGGCGGGTGCGTCCGTCGCCTGGCTGGACAAGGCCCCGGGGATGCGGGCCCTGGTCGCGGGCAGCGACGCGGTGGCGCTCGATCCCCGGCTGCCGCGCCGCCCGGAGGACCTCCTCGTGGTGAAGAAGGGGCCCTCGGCCTTCTTCGGCACCGGGCTCGCGGCCACCCTGGTCTCCCTCGGCTGCGACACCGCCGTCATCTGCGGGGCGACCACCAGCGGCTGCGTACGGGCGAGCGTCGTGGACGCCGTCCAGTGCGGCTTCCCGGTGCTCGTGCCACGCGCCTGCGCGGGCGACCGGGCGGCAGGACCGCACGAGGCGAACCTCTTCGACATTCAGGCCAAGTACGGCGACGTCATCGAACAGGCCGACGCGCTCGGCTACTTGGGAGGAACGGGTGCTCACCCGACAGATCACACCGGCCGCCTGGGCCGATCTTGACCGGCTGCCCGCCGTCGGGCGCTGGGTCACGTCCGGCCGCAGCAGGCTCCACGTGCTCGACTACGGCGGCCCCGGCACGCCCCTGCTGGTCCTGCCCGGCATCACCAGCCCCGCCGCCACCCTGGACTTCGTCGCCCGCGAACTCAGCGACCTGGTACGCCCGTTGGTCCTGGACGTGCGCGGCCGCGGCCTCTCGGACACCGGCACGGGCCACACGCTGACGGAGTACGCCGAGGACGCGGAGGCCGTCGTACGGGAACTGGGCCTGGAGCGCCCCCTGCTCTTCGGCCACTCCATGGGTGCCCGGATCGCGGCGGCCGTGGCCGTTCGCGGCAGGGTGGCGGTGCGCGGTGCGGTCCTCGCCGATCCGCCGCTGAGCGGACCCGGCCGCGGCCCGTACCCGACCTCGCTCGCCGTCTTCCAGGAGCAGTTGGCCGAGGCCGTGCGGGGGACGGACGGCGACGAGGTGGCCCGCTGGTGGCCGCGCTGGCCGCGCGAGGAGCAGGAGGCGCGCGCCCGCTGGCTGGCGAGCTGCGACGGCGGGGCGGTCGCCGCGAGCCACCACGGTTTCGAGCACGAGGACTTCTTCGACTGGTGGCCCCGGGTGCCGTGCCCGGTGACGCTGTTGTACGGGGCGCAGAGCCCGGTGGTCACCGCGGCCGGGGCGGCGGAGGCCGCGGCCGCGCTCCCGTCCGCGCGGCTCGAACAGGTCCCGGACTGCGGCCATATGATCTTCTGGGACAACCCGAGCGGCGGTCTGCGCGCACTGCGCCGGGCGCTGCGCCGGGTTCCGTGTTCGGTACTCGCCGACCCGAGTGATCGCGGGCCGTGATTGAGTGGGCGCATGTCGACACGCACGCCTCCTGCGGACGCCCCGCAGCCCCCGCCCGTTCTCACCGACGCACCCGGCTACCAGGTACGACGGTTGTACCAGGCCTACCTCGCGGTGTGGGCGCGCTCGGTCGATCCGACCCTGACCGGGCCGCAGTTCGCGGTGCTGACGGTGGTGCACGCCTCCCCCGGACACGACCAGCGCTCGATGGCGTCGGCGGTGGCACTGGACACCTCGACGATGGCGGACGTGTGCCGCCGGCTGGAGAAGCGGGGGCTGCTGGACCGCAGGACGGCGCTCGACGACGGGCGCCGCAAGTTGCTGTACCTCACGGCCGAGGGCGAGAAGGCCCTCCGTGAGGCGAACCACCGTGCACGGGAACTGGACGCGCGGCTGCTCGGCCCCTTCGAGCCGGAGCAGCGCGCCGAGGTGCTGCGCCTGCTCACCTCGATGGCCACGCACTGGGAGGGGCTCGCGCAGGACGCCTAGCGTTCCGGACATTCCGGGTGTCTCAGGCGCCCTGCGTGTTCACCGCGTCCCCTCTGTCGGGCTTCGTCGCGCTGCTCGCGAGGGCCGTCGCCGCCGTCCGTCCCGGAGCACGGTCTCGTACGCCGTCACCGCACGCCGTACGACCAACCCCTGTGCCCCTGACCGGACATGACCGACGACCCGCGGGAGACGACGATGACCACCACCGGTACCACCGACCACCACATCGGCATGATCGTGCCCAGTTCGAACCTGACGATGGAGACGGAACTCCCGCGCATGCTGCGGGCCCGGGAGGCCGAGCACCCGCAGGACCGCTTCGTCTTCCACAGCAGCCGGATGCGGATGCGGCACGTCACCCCCGAGCAGTTGAAGGAGATGAACGCGCAGACCGAGCGGGCGGCTCTCGAACTCGCCGACGCGCGCCCCGACGTGGTCGCCTCCGCCTGTCTGGTGGCGCTCATGGCGCAGGGGCCCGGGCACCACTGCGCGGCGGAGGCGGAGATCGCCGATGTGTTGCGTGGCGAAGGGGCCGAGGCGCCGGTGGTGTCCAGCGCGGGCGCGCTGCTCGACGGCATCAAGGCCCTCGGCGCGCGCAGGGTCGCCGTCGTCACCCCGTACCTCAAGCCCCTGACCGAGTTGGTGGTGGACTACATCGAGGACGCGGGCATCGAGGTGACGGACGCGCTCAGCCTGGAGGTGCCGGACAACCTGGCGGTCGCCCGGCTCGACCCCGCCGACCTGCACACGCACTGGCGGAAGCTGGACCTGCGCGACGCGGACGCGCTGGTGCTCTCGGCGTGCGTGCAGATGCCGTCGCTGGCGGCCGTGCAGAGGGTGCAGGAAGAGGCCGGGCTGCCCGTCATCACCGCGGCGACGGCTACGGCGCACGGCATCCTGACCGCGCTGGGCCTGCCGCCCGTGGTGCCCGGCGCGGGCAGTCTGCTGGCCTGAGAGCGATCCTGGTCCGTCACGGCGGCGTCCTCGATGCGGTCGGCGGACTCTGCCGTGGCGCTGTTTCGCCGTGTGGCGTTGATGCGTCGCAGAGCTTCGGGTGGCGGGCGGTGGCCGGATGCGGGGCGCAGCGGGGGGGATGAGGCTCCTGCCTTGGCCGCGTCGGTGTCCCTTGCTGCGGACGTTGGCCTAGGCCCTGTCGTCAAATGGTGATCTTGAGTGGTGGATCATGGTCGGGTGATACGCCGCCATGAACTGTCCGATGCCGAGTGGGAGTTCGTCCGGCCGCTGCTGCCCGTGTCCTTGCGGGGGCGCAAGCGGCTGGACGACCGGAGGGTCCTGAACGGGATCGTCTGGAAGTTCCGTACCGGGACGGCCTGGCGGGACGTGCCCGAGCGGTACGGACCGTGGGCCACGCTCCACACCCGTTTCCGCCGGTGGGCGAAGGACGGCACGTTCGAGCGGATGCTGCGGGCCGCGCAGGCGAAGGCGGACGCGGC
>NZ_JBIUXN010000043.1:0-18984 GCF_044744005.1 Streptomyces sp. NPDC087440
CGGGCGGGGGGGGGGGGGCGGGGGGCGCCCTGGGGGTTTGGGGCGGGCTCCCCCGCTCCGGCGGGGGGGGGGCGGCGGCGCGGGGGGGGGGGCCCCCCCCCCGGGGGGAGGGGGGGGGGGCCCGCCGCCGTTCACGGGCCGGAAGGGACCGGGAAGGGGGCTAGCCCCATTGGCCGTCGTCGCCCCCGTTGGCCTGACCCTGGTTGTTGCCGCCCTGGGTCTGGCCCTGGTGGTCGCCTCCGCCGCCGGTCTGGCCCTGGTTGTCGCCTCCGCCGTTGGCCTGGCCCTGGTTGTTGCCGCCCTGGTTCTGGCCCTGGTTGTCGCCGCCCTGGTTCTGCCCCTGGTTGGCCTGGCCCTGGTCCTGACCCTGGTTCTGACCACCCTGGTCCTGGCCCTGGTTGTCGCCGCCCTGGTTCTGCCCCTGGTTGGCCTGCCCCTGGTCCTGACCCTGGTTCTGGCCGGGGTCGGGGGTGTGCTCCGGGTCCTTGGGCTCCTCGGGCTTCTCCGGGGCCTTGGTCTCCGGCGGCTTGGTCTCCTTCGGCGGCGGCGGGGGCGGCGGCTCCCAGCCCGCACCCTCCTTGATCTCCAGGTCGAACTTGGTGTCCGAGCCGCCGTTGAGCGCGTCGAGGGTGTAGTCCGCCCAGATCCGTGCCGGGAAGCTGGAGCCGTTCATCCGGCCGCCGCCCGCGGCGCCGGTGAGGGTGGTCTGGCCGGGCTTGTCGGCGTTCTCGCCGAAGATGCCGACCGCGGTGGCCAGCTCCGGGGTGTAGCCCGCGAACCAGGCGCTGCGGTTGTTCTCGGAGGTACCGGTCTTGCCCGCCGCGTGGTAGTCGCCGCTCCTGACGGCCTTGCCGGTGCCCTCCTGGACGACGTGCTCCAGGACGGAGGTCACCGTGTCGGCGGACTGGCGGCTGATGCCCTCGCCGTCCGCGAAGCCGCTCGGGGTGATGGTCTCGCGGTCCTTGTGCTCGGCCGTCTTGACGATGGACGCGGTGACCTTCTTGCCGTGGGCCGCCAGCGAGGCGTACATCGACGCCATGTCCATGGTGTTGGCCCTCATGGTGCCCAGCGCCATGGCGGGGCTGGCGCCGAAGTCGCCGCGGTCCTTCATGCCCAGCCTGATCGCGGTGTCCTTGACGCGGTCCGCGCCGACGTCCACGATCATCTGCGCGAAGACGGAGTTGACCGACTTGTCGGTGGCCTCCTGGACGTCGATGTCGCCGTACGACTCGTCGTCCTCGTTCTGCGGGTTGTACCCGCCGCCCCCCTCGCCGACGACCGGGCGGCGGCTCTTGCCGCTGTAGATCGTGTTGGCGGTGATCTTCTCGCCGTCCTGCGTCTCCGACCCGTTCTCCAGCGCGGCCGCGAACACGGCGGGCTTGAAGGTCGAAGCGGGCTGGTAGTCGACGCGGGTGGCATTGCTGATCTGGTGCTTGAGGTAGTCCGCGCCGCCGTAGAGGGCGACCACCGCGCCGGTCTTCGGGTTGATGGAGGTCGCGCCCGCCTGGACGTTGCGGTCGACCTTCTTCTTGCTCTTGCGGTCCAGCTTGGACTCCAGCTGGCGGTCGACCGCCTTCTCCAGGTCCTTCTGGCGCTTCTTGTCGATGTTGAGCGTGATCGTCCAGCCGCCGGCGGCGAGTTCCTCGTCGCTGAGCTTCTCGCGCACCTTGAGCTGCTGCTCGGCCGCCTCGACCAGGTAGCCGGTCTGGCCCTTCATGCCCCGGTTGGGCTGGACGGGCTTGGGCATCGGGAACGTCATCTTCGCCCGGTCGGCCTGCGGGAGCTCGCCCATCTTGACCATGTTGTCCAGGACGTAGTTCCAGCGGTCCATGACGAGCTTCTTGTTCGTCGGGGTCGCGTTGAGGACGTCGTAGCTGCTGGGCGCCTGGAGCAGGGCGGCCAGGTAGGCGCCCTCCTCGACGGTGAGCTTGGAGGCGTCCTTGCGGTAGTACGCCTGGGCGGCGGCCTGGATTCCGGCGGCCCCGCGCCCGTAGTAACTGGTGTTGATGTACCCGAGGAGGATGAAGTCCTTGTCGTACTTCTGGTCCACCTTCAGGGAGATGACCAGTTCCTTGAGCTTGCGGGTGACCGTCTGCTCGGGCGTGAGGTAGTAGTTCTTGACGTACTGCTGGGTGATGGTCGAACCACCCTGCTTGCCCTTGCCGGAGAAGGTGTTGAGCAGACCGCGGGCGGTGCCCCTGAAGTCGATGCCGTGGTCGTCGTAGAACGACATGTTCTCGGCGGCGACGAAGGTCCGCTGGACCTTCTTCGGGATGTTGTCCAGGGAGACGTTCTCGCGGGCGTAGTCGCCCGCGTTGCCGGTGCGGGCGAGGATCGTGCCGTCGCTGTACTTGTAGACGTTGCTCTGCCGCATCGCCGAGGCGTTGCCCGCCGGAATGTCGATCGCCATGTACAGGGCGATGAAGGCTCCCATGCCCAACAGGCAGAGCCCGAAGAACGTGCCCAGCATCTTCTTCCAGGTGAAGAAGCGGCGTATGCCCTTCTTCCCGGGAGCGCCCCGCGCCCGGCGGGAACCGCCGGATTGCCGGGCCCTGCGCTCATCCGCTCGACCCATGGGTCAGTCGCTCCGTATCTCAGTCGTCACTCGCCACACTCACCGGACATTCGCCGGATCAGCTCAGAAAGCTAACACCGCCGGAAAGGACAAATAGGGGCCGATCGCATCTTTTATGGACGTGACAATCAGCACCTCCCCCTAGGGAACCGACGAACAAGCGTGCCCAAAGGTTGCCAGCTGAGGAAGAAGTTGAGGAAGTGAATCCGAATTGAGGCCGGAAGCGGTGCCGGGCCACGGCCGGAAGCGGCCGGGGGCGGGGCCGACAACGGTGCGGGCCCACGCCTTGGCGGCGGCCCTGGTACGCGTTAAAGTGATATCACTTTGCTAGACACCGTTCGTACGGTGCCGAGCCGACCGCGCACAGAAACGGGGACCGCGATGACCACTGCCACCCACACCCCCTCCGACAACACACCCGGCGACCTGCCCGAAATGCCCGCCCCCCGCGTCACCGAGTTCGCGGCGCACAGCATCGCGGGCGGCCTCGCGCTCCTGCTGGGCCTCCTCGGCGTCCTGGCCTCCGCCGGACTCGTCGCGCTGGGCGCGGCGGTCGCCGCCGGCGCCGGTGCGAAGGCGGCGCTGATCATCGTCGGCGTCCTGCTCTTCATCGCCTCGGTCCTCGCCATGAGCGGGCTGAACATGGTCGCGCCCGGCGAGGCCCGCGTGGTCCAGCTCTTCGGCCGCTACCGGGGCACCATCCGCACGGACGGTCTGCGCTGGGTGAACCCGCTGACCACCCGCCACAAGATCTCCACCCGGGTCCGCAACCACGAGACCGCGGTGCTGAAGGTCAACGACGCGTACGGCAACCCGATCGAGCTGGCCGCCGTCGTGGTGTGGAAGGTCGAGGACACCGCGCAGGCCTCCTTCGAGGTGGACAACTTCCTGGAGTTCGTCTCCACACAGACCGAGGCGGCCGTGCGGCACATCGCCATCGAGTACCCGTACGACTCCCACGAGGAGGAGGGCCTCTCGCTGCGCGGCAACGCCGACGAGATCACCGAGAAGCTGGCGGTCGAGCTGCACGCCCGCGTCGAGGCGGCCGGGGTGCACATTATCGAGTCCCGCTTCACCCACCTCGCGTACGCCCCGGAGATCGCCTCCGCGATGCTCCAGCGGCAGCAGGCGGGTGCGGTGGTCGCCGCCCGCAAGCTGATCGTGGACGGCGCGGTCGGCATGGTCGAGCAGGCGCTGGCCCGGATCTCCGAGCAGGACATCGTGGAGCTGGACGAGGAGCGCAAGGCGTCCATGGTGAGCAACCTGCTGGTGGTGCTCTGCGGCGACCGGGCCACCCAGCCGGTCATCAACACGGGCTCCCTGTACCAGTGACCGAGGAGGAGCCCGAGCCCTCGCCCGGGCCCCGGCGCGAGGCCCGCAAGCAGGTGCTGCTGCGGCTGGACCCCAAGGTGTACGACGCCCTGGCCCGCTGGGCGGCGGACGAACTGCGCAGCGCGAACGCGCAGATCGAGTTCCTGCTCCGCACGTCCCTCCTGGACGCGGGACGGCTGCCGAAGCACACGGGCCCGATCCCGCGCCGGGGGCGCCCTCCGAAGGAAAAGCCCGAGCCGGAAGAGAAATAGCAGGTGGGAGGCGGTCCCCGACCGCCTCCCACCTCTCTTTCCCCGGCTATACACACCGCGTATACGCGGTGTGTATAGTCCTGGGCATGTCCATCAGCCACACCCTGCTCGGCCTCCTGGAGGCCGGCCCCCGCCATGGGTACGACCTGAAGCGCACCTTCGACGAGAAGTTCGGGCACGACCGCCCCCTCGCCTACGGGCAGGTGTACGCGACGATGTCCCGCCTGCTGAAGAACGGTCTCGTCGAGGTCGACGCCGCCGTGTCCGGCAACGGCCCCGACCGCAAGACGTACGCGATCACCGACGCCGGGATCACGGACGTCGAACAGTGGCTCGCGAGCCCCGAGAAGCCCGAGCCCTACCTCCAGTCGACCCTCTACACGAAGGTCGTGCTGGCCCTGCTGACCGGCCGCCCGGCCGACCGGCTGCTCGACACGCAGCGCGCGGAGCACCTGCGGCTGATGCGCGGCCTCACCGAGCGCAAGCGCCGCGGCGACCTCGCCGACCAGCTGATCTGCGACCACGCCCTGTTCCACCTGGAAGCCGACCTGCGCTGGCTGGAACTGACCGCCGCCCGCCTGGAACGCCTCGCCGCGGAGGTACGCCGATGAGCCCCGCCGCATCCGCCTCGCCCGCCGCACCGCCCGGGTCCCTGCTCACCGCCACCGGCCTGCACAAGACCTACGGCTCCACCCCCGCGCTCGACGACGCGTCCTTCTCCATCCACCCCGGCGAGGTCGTCGCCGTCATGGGCCCCTCCGGGTCCGGCAAGTCGACCCTGCTGCACTGCCTCGCCGGGATCGTGACCCCCGACTCCGGGATCATCACGTACGACAACCGCACCCTCTCCGCCATGGCCGATCGCGAGCGCAGCGCCCTGCGCCGCAGCGACTTCGGCTTTGTCTTCCAGTTCGGCCAGCTCGTCCCGGAACTCACCTGCGTGGAGAACGTCGCGCTGCCGCTGCGCCTGAACGGCGTCAAGCGCAAGGACGCCGAGCGCACCGCCCGGTCCTGGCTGGAGCGCCTGGAGGTCGACACCGTCGCCGCCCAGCGCCCCGGCGAGGTCTCCGGCGGCCAGGGCCAGCGCGTCGCCGTCGCCCGCGCCCTGGTGGGCGGCCCCCGGGTGATCTTCGCGGACGAGCCCACCGGCGCCCTGGACTCCCTCAACGGCGAACGTGTCATGGAGCTCCTCACCGAGGCCGCCCGCTCCACCAACGCCGCGGTCGTCCTGGTCACCCACGAGGCCCGCGTCGCCGCCTACTCCGACCGCGAGGTCGTCGTACGCGACGGCAAGTCCCGCGACCTGACCCTGGAGTTCACCGGATGAGCGCATTCAGCGACCTGCGCCTGGGCGCCCGGTTCGCCGTCAACGGCGGCCCCGAGGGCTGGATCCGTACGATCCTGACCGCGATCGGCGTCGGCTGCGGCGTGACCCTGCTCCTGGTCACCTCCGCCATCCCGCACGCGCTCTCCGCCCGCGACCACCGCGACAGCGCCCGCGGCGAGTTCGTCGGGGCGCAGAGCCTCGACAAGCCCGGCCGGGACACCCTGCTCATCGGCACCTCCTGGTCCGACTACCGCGATCTGTCGATACGCGGACGCGTCCTGCGGGCCGAGGGCCCCGAGGCCCCGGTGCCGCCCGGTCTGACCGCGCTGCCCAAGCCCGGCGAGCTGGCCGTGTCGCCCGCGCTGAAGGAACTCCTGGACTCCCCCGACGGCGACCTCCTGAAGAAGCGCCTGAACGGGCCCGTCACCGCCGTCATCGGCGACCAGGGCCTGGCCGGACCCAACGAACTCGCCTACTACCAGGGCAGCGACACCCTCTCGCGCAACGAGGCCTCCCGGATCAACCGCTTCCAGGGCTTCCCGCCCGAAGGCTTCGACCCGATCCTCACCCTGCTGGTCCTGGTCGCCTTCGTCGTACTGCTGATCCCCGTCGCCGTGCTCATCGCCACGGCCGTACGGTTCGGGGGCGAGCGGCGCGACCGCCGGCTCGCGGCACTGCGGCTGGTCGGGGCCGACGGGCGCACCACCCGGTGGATCGCCGCGGGCGAGGCGCTCATGGGCTCGCTCTTCGGGCTCGTGGTGGGCGCCGGACTGTTCTTCGCGGCCCGGTCCCTGGCGGGGCTGATCACCCTGGAGCGGATCAGCGTCTTCCCCTCCGACCTGGTACCCACGCCCTGGCTGGTGGTCCTGATCTGCCTGGCGGTGCCCGCGGCGGCGGTCCTGGTGACGCTGCTGGCGATGCGCAACGTGGTGGTCGAGCCGCTGGGCGTGGTCCGCACGGCCAAGCCGGTGCGGCGCAGGCTGTGGTGGCGGGTGCTGCTGCCGGTGGGTGGGCTGGCGTTGCTGCTGCCGCAGATCGGCAGGGGTGACGCGGGGGGCAACTTCAGCCAACCCCAGGTCATCGCCGGAACCGCGCTGCTGCTCATCGGCGTCACGGCCTTGCTGCCGTGGATCGTCGAAGCCGTCGTGAAGAACCTCAGCGGCGGGCCCACGTCCTGGCAACTCGCCGTACGCAGGCTCCAGTTGAGCAGCGGCACGGCGGCACGTGCGGTCAACGGGATCGCCGTGGCGGTCGCCGGTGCGATCGCCCTGCAGATGATGCTGAGCGGGACGGGCCAGGCGTACACCTCGGACACCGGGGACACCAAGAACACCATGTCCGTCGTCGTGCACCGGGACAATCCCGCAGCTCCCAGGGCCGAGGAGCTGAGGAAGGAGATCGCCGGGATCGCGGGCGTCGAGGAGATGCTCGCCTACGTGAGGGTCGGCCTGGGCGACAAACCCTCCGGGGCCGAAAACTACAGCGAAGTGACCGTGGCCGACTGCGCCGCGCTGCGCACGATCGCGGAACTGCCGTCGTGCAAGGACGGGGACGCGTTCCTGGCCCGGGACAGCAAGCTGGAGGGCTTGACCCCCGGGAAGACGTACTTCCTCGCCCCGGCCAACCCCGGGGAGGCCCGGCGGGACGTGCCGTGGACACTGCCGAGCGGCATGCCGAGCGTGACGGTCAAGCCCAGGAAGCAGCGGTACGAGATCGGCGACGTCCTCGTCACGCCCGGGGCGATGCCCGCGGCGGCCGCCGCCCTGTACGACCACCGCTTCCGGCTGAAGCTGGACCTCGGGGTGCCGAACGTCGCCGAGCACGTGCGCAACGCCGCGGCGGCGGCCGACCCGATGGTGCAGGCCTGGGGGCTGGTCGACCAGCAGATCGACCACCGTTACCTCCAGGTCCGGCGCGGCGTGATCGCCGGTGCCACGTGTGTGCTGCTGCTGATCGGGGCGAGCCTGCTGGTCTCCCAGCTGGAGCAACTGCGCGAGCGGCGCAAGCTGTTGGCGTCACTGGTCGCCTTCGGCACGAAGCGCTCGACGCTGGGGTGGTCGGTGCTGTGGCAGACGGCACTGCCGGTCGGTCTCGGGCTGTTGCTCGCGATCGGGGTCGGGTACGGGCTGGGGGCGGTGCTGCTGATGATGACGGGGTTCCGGGTCGGGGTCGACTGGGGGGCCATCGGGGCGATGTCGGGGCTGGGGGCGGGGGTTGTCCTCCTCGTCACGCTGCTGAGCATGCCGGCGCTGTGGCGCCTGATGCGGCCGGAGGGGCTCCGCACGGAGTAAGGGGGCTCCGGCACGGTCGGGCGGGGCTGCGGCACGGTCGGGCGGGTGACCGCCCCTCCTGCCGGGGACTCCCCCTCGCCCCCTCGCGCTCCACCCCGAGCCCCTTGGGCTCCGCCCCGGCCCCCCTTGGGCTCCGCCACTCTTCCCCCAGCCCCCTTTCGGCGGCGGGCCCGCCCTCCTGCCTCTTCCCGTAGCCCCCTTAGGCGGCGGGGCCGCCCTCCCCCTGCTTCCCCCTAGCCCCCTTGGGCGGCGGGGCCGCCCCCCGGGGGCGGGACGGGCGGGCAAGGGGGCGGCCCCTCCCGCTCCCGGCCCACCCCGGCGCCGCCCCTGGCCCAGCACCTGCGCCGGGCGCACGTCCAAAGGGGCCCGGCCCGCCCCCGTACCGGACACATCAGCCCCGCCCGGCTCAGGCAGAGAGGCCCCGGACCCGCCCCTTTCCCTAAAGCGCTCGCCGCGCGGCCATTGCGCGGTTCCCGTGCGGGAGCGTCGTGGCTGGTCGCGCAGTTCCCCGCGCCCCTGGAGGGGCGGAGCCGCACGTGTAGCGCAGCCCCGCGCCCTCGACGGCGCGTCTACGCCATCCGTACCGGCAGCCCCTCCAGCGCCCCCCTCAGCGCCCCCGCGAACTCGCCGAATTCCTCGGCCCGCGCGGTCCCCGCCCGCATGGCCAGGGCGATACGGCGCGAAGGGGCCGGGTCCGCGAAGTAGCCCGTGACCAGGGCCGGGTTGCGGCCCGCCTCCACCTGCACCGCCGTCCGCGGCAGCAGTGTCACCCCGAGGCCCCCGGCCACCAGTTGGACCAGTGTGGAGAGGCCCGCGGCGGTCGTCGTCACCGGGCCGCCCTCCTCCCGCCCCGCCTCCCGGCACACGTCCAGCGCCTGGTCGCGCAGGCAGTGGCCCTCGTCCAGGAGGAGCAGGTGCAGCTCGCGCAGGGCCTCCCGGGGGATGTCGTCGCGCCCGGCGAGCCAGTGCTCGTCCGGCATGACCAGGACGAAGTCCTCGTCGAAGAGCGGGAGTTCGACCACTCCGGGCACCCCGAGCGGCACCGCGAGCAGGAGCAGGTCCAGGCGGCCGGCCGCGAGGCCGTCCACCAGCGAGGAGGTCTGCTCCTCGTGGACCTGGAGGTCCAGGGAGGGGTAGGCGTCGTGGACGAGGCGCAGGACCGTCGGCAGCAGGTACGGCGCGACCGTGGGGATCACCCCGAGCCGCAGCACTCCCGTGAAGGGCGCCCGTACCGCCTCCGCCTCCTCAAGGAGCTCGCCCACCGCCTCCAGCACCACCCGGGCCCGCACCGCCAGCCGCTCCCCCGCCGCCGAGAGCAGCACCTTGCGGGTCGTACGCTCGACGAGTTGGACCCCGAGGGCCTCCTCCAGGGACGAGACCGCGCCGGACAGCGCGGGCTGGCTCATGCCGAGCGCGCCCGCCGCGTCACGGAAGTGCAGATGCTCGGCGACCGCCACGAAGGCACGGAGCTGGGCCAGGCTGGGCTGCTTGCCCCTATTTACTACGGCCACTGATAGCCACCTCCGATCGGTACGAGCAAGTCTAGCTATTTCCGCTATCAATACCTCTTGTGTCACTCTGGGGATCCGTCCACCCCCACAGGAAACCCCTGAAAAGGGACTTTCCCGATGTAGCAAGGAGCGCGCGTGCTCACTGTTGGTGACCAGTTCCCCACGTACGACCTCACCGCCTGTGTCTCCCTGGAGTCCGGCAAGGAGTTCGAGCAGATCAACCACAAGTCCTACGAGGGCAAGTGGCGCGTCGTCTTCGCGTGGCCCAAGGACTTCACCTTCGTCTGCCCGACCGAGATCGCCGCGTTCGGCAAGCTGAACGAGGAGTTCGCGGACCGCGACGCCCAGATCCTCGGCTTCTCCGGCGACTCCGAGTTCGTGCACCACGCCTGGCGCAAGGACCACCCGGACCTGACCGACCTGCCTTTCCCGATGCTGGCCGACTCGAAGCACGAGCTCATGCGTGACCTCGGCATCGAGGGCGAGGACGGCTTCGCGCAGCGCGCCGTCTTCATCGTCGACCCGAACAACGAGATCCAGTTCACGATGGTGACCGCCGGTTCCGTGGGCCGTAACCCGAAGGAGGTCCTCCGGGTCCTCGACGCGCTCCAGACGGACGAGCTGTGCCCGTGCAACTGGACCAAGGGCGAGAACACCCTGGACCCGGTCGCGCTGCTCTCGGGCGAGTAAGAACCCCGATCGACAGCCCGACCGTACGGACCACTGAACGGATTTTTCTGACATGGCACTCGACGAACTGAAGTCCGCCGTCCCGGACTACGCCAAGGACCTGCGCCTGAACCTGGGCTCGGTCATCGGCAACAGCGACCTCCCGCAGCAGCAGCTGTGGGGCACCGTGCTGGCCTGCGCGATCGCCTCGCGCTCGCCGAAGGTGCTGCGCGAGCTGGAGCCCGAGGCGAAGGCGAACCTCTCCGCCGAGGCGTACACGGCGGCCAAGTCCGCCGCCGCGATCATGGCGATGAACAACGTCTTCTATCGCACGCGCCACCTGCTCTCCGACCCGGAGTACGGGACGCTGCGCGCGGGCCTGCGGATGAACGTCATCGGCAACCCGGGTGTCGAGAAGGTCGACTTCGAGCTGTGGTCCCTCGCGGTCTCCGCGATCAACGGCTGCGGCCAGTGCCTGGACTCGCACGAGCAGGTCCTGCGCAAGGCGGACGTCTCCCGCGAGACCATCCAGGAGGCCGTGAAGATCGCCGCGGTCATCCAGGCGGTCGGCGTCACCCTCGACTCCGAGGCCGTGCTCGCCGAGTAGTACGCGTTACGTGAAGGGGCCCACCGGCATCGCTGCCGGTGGGCCCCTTCACGCGTACCGCTACTTCTTGAGCACCGCCATCAGCTCCCGCATGTCACTCTCCATCAGCTTCGGCACCCCCGTGTAGTCCGGGTTGAGCTCCTTCGGGTCCACCGGGTCCGGTGAGTCGCTGTTGAGGTCGACGTTCCCGGTGACCGACAGCGTGAGGACCACGCCCCCGTCCTGGACCACCAGGCGCACGTCCGCCTCGACGTAGCCGTGCTCCGGGGCCCGCACGAGGAAGGCCCGGTCGCCCAGCCCGGCCACCGGGGACACCACGGGGTCGTCGAGGCCGTACCGGCCCGAGGTGAGCCGGGCCCCCAGTTCCGGTCCCGGATCGGTCTTCAGGTGTTCCTCGACCAGCAGCTCGGCCGCGTACGTCGTCACCCTGCCCGCGGTGCGCGCCCCGCTCGACTTCAGGCCCATGTGGCACTCGGTCCTGCGGAAGGCCGGGTCGTCGGACCGGTCGAAGGCGTCCGTGGCGCGGTCCCTCTCGCCCAGCTTCCCGCTGATCGCGCTCAGCGGCACCCTGTCGCAGGTCTCCGCCGAGATCCGGTAACCGCGCTGGTCGGGCCCCTGGTCCCGGAACGCGTACAGCCCGCCCGCCCACAGCGCCGACGCGACGACGGCCCCGCCGACCGCCCACACCCACGGCAGCCGGGCCAGTGCCCGGACCCGCTCGCCGAGGGTGGGGCCCTCGTCGGCGTCCAGCAGTTCGGGGCGCGGCCCCTCCTCCGGTCCGCCGACCAGCTCCGGCTCGGATATCACGCGGGGTTTCCGTTGCCCTTCTCGTACGTACGGTCCTCGGTCGACCCGGATTCCGACAGCGGCGGTTCGCCGCCCGGCGCCGGAGTCGGTGCCACCGCGTGCGCCGTGGCCCCGTGCGGCTTGGGGGCGGCCCGCAGCGCGTTCTCCTGGGAGTAGGCGCGCAGGTAGCCAACCGCCGTGTTGAGCACCGCCACCAGCGGCACCGCCACCACCGCACCGCCGATCCCGGCCATCAGGCCGCCGGCGGCGACGGAGAGGACCACGGCCAGCGGATGCACCCGCACCGCGCGGCCCAGGATGAACGGCTGGAGCACATGGCCCTCGATCTGCTGCACGGCCAGCACCACGATCAGCGCCATCAGGGCGACGAAGGGGCCCTGCACGACGAGCGCGACGACGCACGCCAGCGCACCGGAGATCACCGCGCCGACCAGCGGGATGAAGGCGAAGAGGAAGATCACGACGGCGAGCGGAACGGCCATCGGGACGTCCAGGAAGAAGAGGCCGAGGCCGATGAAGATGGCGTCGATCATGGCCACTATCACCGTGCCCCGCACATAGGCGGTCAGCGTGCGCCAGGCCCGCGGACCCGCGCCCGCCATGCCCGGACGCGCCTGGGCGGGGATGAGCTTGAGCGTCCACTCCCAGACCCTCTTGCCGTCGTACAGCAGGAAGAGGGTGGAGAACATCGCGAGCAGCATGCCAGTCATCAGCTCGACGATGACCGTGACGCCCTGGAGTCCGGCGGAGGTGATCTCCTGGACGTTGGTCCCGATCGCGTCACTGAGGTTCTTGGAGATCTCGTTGATCTGCTTGTCGGTGACGTGGAAGGGGCTGTTCAGCAGCCAGTGGCGGAGGTCCTCGATGCCCTTCTGGACCTTCTCCGTGAGCTCCTGGGCGTTGTCCATGATCTGCCAGACCACGAACCAGCCGATCAGCCCCATGATCACGAAGCCGAGGATGGCGGTGAGGGCGGTCGCGAGCCCGCGCGGCAGGCCCATCTTCCGCAGCCGCGAGACCGTCGGCTGGAGCAGCGCGGTGATCAGCAGCGAGCCCATGAAGGCGAAGGCGACCAGCTGCACCTGGACGATGATCTGTCCGAGCACCCAGATGACCGCGGCCAGCACCAGCAGCCGCCAGGACGCCTCGGCGGCGACCCGCAGCCCCCACGGCACGGCGGCCGCGGGTTCGGGCTTGGCGGCCACCGCGGGCGCGTAGTCGGGGGGTGGAGGAACATGATCGGGCACGTCGACCTCCGGAGCGGCCACGGCGTCGGGATCGGCTTGCGCCTGGGCGCGTCGCTCCTCCAGGCGCTCTCCCATGTGGGTCAGCTTGGCTCCGAGGCCGCCGAGCCATCCTGGTGTCTTCGACATGTTGTTTCCTCTTCCCCCCACGACTCCCCCCGGAGTTGACGGACCCGACCGTACACGTGCGAAGCCCCCCACCGTAGGACGGTGGGGGGCTCCGCGAAGTTCAGTGCCCGAGCCGACGTGTACCCGGGATCACGACTCTTAGTACGAGTGGTTGGCCTGCCAGAAGTTCCAGGCGTCGCACGGGCTGCCGTACCGCTGGTTCATGTAGTTCAGGCCCCACTGGATCTGGGTGGCCGGGTTGGTGCGCCAGTCGGCGCCGACCGAGGACATCTTGCTGCCCGGGTACGACTGGACCAGACCGTAGGCGCCCGAGGACGGGTTCGTCGCCTGGTAGTTCCAGGTCGACTCGCGCTCCACGATGTTGCTGAAGCACTGGTACTGGCCGGCCGGCACGATCTGCCGGGCGATGGCCTTGACCTCGGCGACGGAGTACGACGACTGCTGCTCGAAGGAGGAGGCGTCGCGGGAGGCGGAACGGCTCGCGACGTCCTCGTTCTGCTCGCGCTCCTTCGCCTCCTTCTCGGCCTTCTCCTTGGCGGCCTTGGCGTCGTCGGCCTTCTGCTTCTTGGCCTTGGCGTCGGAGGCGGCCTTGATGCGGGCGGACTGCTCGGCCTGCGTCTTGGCGGCTTCGTCGGCGGCGGCGGCCTGCACGTCCGCCTGCTGCGCGACGGCGGCGGAGGCCACCTGCGCCTGCTGGCCGACGGGGATGTCCGCGAGGAGAGTCGTGTCGGCGGCGGCTGCCTCGAAGTTGTTGTCGCTCGACGACTGCGGGTCGCCCGATGCGACGCCCACGACGGCGCCGACTGTGGTGACCGCGGTGGCGGAGGCCACTGCGAATCCCCGAACCGAAATCCGGCTCACACGGTTTCCTTCCAGCAGCGTCCGGCCGGTGACCCTCGCGGACGCAATCGCACCCCTGGCGCTGTCCTCCCTACGTGCTGTGTCACGGGAGGTACGGACCCGGTGGGCAACTCCCTGGGGAGTGCTCCGTGTTACTCGGGCGGCATACGGCGAAGTCTGTTGATTTGTGTGGTGTTGCACCTCTGGAGGTGCGGCTGTGCCGTATGCGGGGCCTGACGGAAGCAAGACTCTGCCGGAAGATCAGGCGGACAATCAATTCTTCAGTACGTGTGAAAGGTCACACTGGTTTCGGGGCAGGGGATTTGTGGAACCCCCGGCGCGGCACAGCGCCGCCCGGCTAGGATCACCCGCTTTCCGCGGGGCCCGCCGGGCGGCGCCAACTCACCTGTGCAGAGGGACACTTGGGTCAGATCTGACCGTCCTCCAGCATTTCGGTCACCAGCGCCGCGATCTGCGAGCGCTCGGAGCGGGTGAGCGTGACGTGCGCGAAGAGCGGATGGCCCTTCAGCTTCTCGACGACGGCGACCACTCCGTCGTACCGGCCGACCCTCAGGTTGTCCCGCTGGGCGACGTCATGGGTGAGCACCACCCGTGAATTCGCCCCGATCCGGGACAGCACCGTCAGCAGGACGTTCCGCTCCAGGGACTGGGCCTCGTCCACGATCACGAACGCGTCGTGCAGCGAGCGGCCCCGGATGTGGGTGAGCGGCAGGACCTCCAGCATCCCGCGCCCGAGCACCTCCTCGATGACCTCCTTGCCCGCGACCGCGGAGAGGGTGTCGAAGACGGCCTGCGCCCACGGCGACATCTTCTCGGACTCGGAGCCGGGGAGGTATCCCAGCTCCTGCCCGCCGACCGCGTACAGCGGCCGGAAGACCATCACCTTCTTGTGCTCCTGGCGCTCCAGTACGGCCTCCAGGCCCGCGCACAGCGCCAGCGCGGACTTGCCGGTGCCGGCCCGCCCGCCGAGCGACACGATGCCGACCTCGGGGTCCAGCAGCAGGTCCAGCGCGATCCGCTGCTCCGCGCTGCGGCCGTGGATGCCGAACGCTCCCCTGTCTCCGCGTACGAGACGGACGTTGCCGTCCGCCGTGACGCGGCCCAGCGCCTTGCCGCGCTCCGACTGGAGCACGAGCCCGGTGTGCACGGGCAGGTCGGCGGCCTCGGGGACGTACACCCGCTCCTCGGTGAAGAGCAGGTCGACCTGATCGGCCTCCAGGGTCAGTTCGGACATTCCGGTCCAGCCGGAGTCGGTGATGGCCAGTTCGGCGCGGTACTCCTCCGCGAGGAGGCCCACCGAGGAGGCCTTGATGCGCAGCGGCAGGTCCTTGGAGACGACCGTGACGTCGTACCCCTCGGCCTGGAGATTGCGTGCGACGGCGAGAATCCGTGAGTCGTTGTCCCCCAACCGGTAACCGGCGGGCAGAACGCCGGGATCGGAGTGGTTGAGTTCGACCCGCACCGTCCCGCCGAGGTCCCCGATCGGGATCGGGGCGTCGAGGCGACCGTGCCGGATGCGGTACTCGTCCAGCATGCGCAGGGCCTGCCGGGCGAAGTAACCGAGTTCCGGATGGTGCCGCTTGGCCTCCAGTTCGGTGATGACCACGATCGGCAGCACGACTTCGTGCTCCTCGAACCGGGTCATGGAGCTGGGGTCGGCCAGCAGGACGCTGGTGTCGAGAACGTAGGTGCGCCTGTCGGGAAGGCGGCGCTTAGAGCTGTTCACCACGGAAGGACGTACCCCCTCGTACTGAGGTTGGGGTGCGACGACGTCGCGGGCGGAGGGACCGGACTCGGCCACGGTGCGCGGGCCGAGAACCGGCCCTCCACGTCGCCTGCGCTTCTTGGGGCGCGAGCGTCCTGGTGCAAAGGGCCTCCCGGGCGGGCGACATCCAGTCGCCCACTTCAAGATTCGGCGCCCGTGGTCCGGACGCCGACCTGGAAGGGGTATTCCCTCGAACACGCGCCGCCATACCTGGTCATGGCCAGGACGAATGACGCGTATTCGGTACGAGGAGGGGGTACGGGGTGCGGTCAGGAACCGTAACGCCGGTGCCTGGCCGCGTAGTCGCGCAGGGCGCGCAGGAAGTCGACCTTGCGGAAGGCGGGCCAGAAGACTTCGCAGAAGTAGTACTCCGAGTGGGCGCTCTGCCACAGCATGAATCCGGACAACCGCTGCTCACCACTGGTGCGGATGACCAGATCCGGGTCGGGCTGGCCGCGCGTGTAGAGGTGCTCGGAGATGTGCTCGACGTCGACGATCTCCGCGAGCTCCTCGAAGGAGGTGCCCTTCTCGGCGTGTTCGAGGAGCAGCGAGCGGACCGCGTCGGCGATCTCCTGGCGCCCGCCGTAGCCGACGGCGACGTTGACCAGTATTCCCTTGTTGCCCGACGTCGACTGCTCGGCCTCCTTCAGGACACCCTGCGTTCGGGCGGGGAGGATGTCCATCGTGCCGACGTGGTGGACGCGCCAGCGCCCGTCGGCGGCGAGGTCGCGCACGGCGCCCTCGATGATGGACAGCAGCGGCGTCAGCTCGGCCTCGGGGCGGTCCAGGTTCTCCGTCGACAGCATCCAGAGCGTGACGACCTCGACGTCGGTCTCCGCGCACCAGCCCAGCAGTTCCTGGATCTTGCTGGCGCCGGCCTTGTGGCCCTGCTCGGTGGTACCGCCCGCCGCCTTCGCCCAGCGTCTGTTGCCGTCGAGGATGACGCCGATGTGCTTGGGCACCTGGGCGTGGTCGAGGCGGCCTTCCACCCGGCGTGCGTAGAGCCGATACACCAGGTCGCGCAGGTTCACAGCGGTTCCACCCTCTCGTGTTCCCCGGGGCCCGGAAGTCTGCGGTCTGCCGTGGCCCCGAGCGGGTCACACTACTGCGCACGCACCACACCGTCCCAACCCGGTCTGTCACAAGTAGGTCCGTGATAGGGAGGGGAACCGTGACTGACGATTCCCTGCATTACCGCGCGTCCGACGACCGTTACGACACGATGGAGTACCGCCGCTCGGGCCGCAGCGGCCTGAAGCTCCCGGCCGTCTCCCTCGGGCTGTGGCACAACTTCGGCGACGACCGCTCCCTCGACTCGCAGCGCGCGATCCTGCGCCGCGCCTTCGACCTCGGGGTGACCCACTTCGACCTGGCGAACAACTACGGTCCGCCGCCCGGCTCCGCCGAGTCCAACTTCGGCAAGATCTTCGCGCAGGACTTCGCCCCGTACCGCGACGAGCTGATCGTCTCCACGAAGGCGGGCTACGGGATGCACCCCGGCCCGTACGGCGAGTGGGGCTCGCGCAAGTACCTGCTGTCGTCGCTGGACGCGTCCCTGAACCGGATGGGCCTGGACTACGTCGACATCTTCTACTCGCACCGCTTCGACCCGGACACCCCGCTGGAGGAGACGATGGGCGCGCTGGCGTCCGCCGTCCAGCAGGGCAAGGCGCTGTACGTCGGCGTCTCCTCGTACAACAGCGAGCAGACCGCCGAAGCGGCGCGCCTGCTGCGGGAGATGGGCGTGCGCCCGCTCATCCACCAGCCGTCGTACTCGATGATCAACCGCTGGACGGAGGACGACGGCCTGCTCGACACCCTGGAGGAGGCGGGCATGGGCTGCATCTCCTTCGTGCCGCTCGCCCAGGGCCTGCTGACGAACAAGTACCTCAAGGGCATCCCGGAGGGTTCGCGCGCCACCCAGGGCAAGTCGCTCGACCCCGACCTGCTGAGCGACGAGGTCGTGCGCCGGCTCAACGGGCTGAACGACATCGCGTCCCGGCGCGGTCAGTCGCTGGCGCAGCTCGCGCTGTCGTGGGTGCTGCGGGACGAGCGGATGACGTCGGCGCTCATCGGGGCGTCCAGCGTGCAGCAGCTGGAGGAGAACGTGGCGGCGCTCGGGGCTCCGAAGCTGACCGACGCGGAGCTGAAGGAGATCGACTCCTTCGCGGTCTCGACCCCCGGCACGAACATCTGGGCCGGACGGGGCTGACGCGACCCCTGAGGTCACGGAGACAAAAAACGGGCCGGTCCGTGGGGGGGATACGGACCGGCCCGAGGGGGGGTTTCCACCATAACCCTTCGTAAGTGATGCTGCCCACCAGGACGCGAATCAATTACTCTCCGAAGTCGACACTGTGCACGGTGCAAGGTGGTGAATCCCTTGCGGCGTATGGCATCGGAGGCACTTTCAGGGGCGGAAACGGGCCCTTCGGGTTTCCCCCGTCGGGGGTGTCGCCCAGTTCACCGGATTGACGTTTCTGCGGCGCCCCGTGCGAGGGGCCCCTCCCGGTGCAGGAGGGTGAGCCCGTCGGCCGTGGCGACGACCCGGTATCCGTACGTCTTCTGTGCCCGTGCCAGCTCCTGCTGCTGGCGGTGGAGCGGGTACGGCCAGTGCCCGTCGGGCAGCGGCCAGGCCGGATGAGGGCGGCTGTCGTGCAGGATCCACTCGCTCGTGGGCGGCGGGGGCGTGCCCTCGGTGTCGTACAGCCGCCCGGGGATCGGATAGCCGGGGAAGAGGACGACGGTCGTCCGGGAGACGAGCTGCGGGACGAGCCGGTTGGAGGCGGCGACGGTGGCCCCGTCGGGGATGCGGTCGAGCAGCGCGCGGGCGGCCCGGACGTGGTCGGGGGTGCGCCAGGTGTCCTTGCGCAGGACCAGGCCGAAGGGGAAGGAGGGGAGCAGGACGAGGGTGACGGCGAGGACGGTGGCGAGCGAGGCGCGCAGGTGGCGGGCGGCGAGGGGGTTGTCCTTGGCGCCGCTCGGGGAGAACGGGCCGAACCGGCCGTAGGGCGTGAGGGCGTCGATCGCGGCGGCGAACACGATCGGCATGAGGACCGCGCTGTAGTGGAACGCGGTCTCCCAGTGGTACGGGTGCTGCGACAGCAGCCGCCAGCCCAGGGTGGGCAGCGCGAGCAGGGCGATCGGCGACCGGAGCGCCAGCAGGGCGGTCGGCGCGAGGACGAGGACCAGGGTGACGGCCTTGACCTCGGGGCGCAGGGCGTCGAGCGGGGCGGCGAGGAGGGTCATGAGCAGGGATCCCCGGCCGCCTTCGGAGACGTACTCCCCGTAGGCGTACGTTCCCGAGGAGTTCAGCGCGGGCAGCACCAGCTTGGTGATGACGAGGGTGCCGAGGACCCCGCCCAGCAGCGCGGCGAACCCGAGCGTGCGCCGCCCGCGCCACACCAGGTACCCGCCGAGCGCGGCCAGGGTGAGCCCGAGGTCCTCCTTGACGAGCAGCAGGGGTGCCGCGTACACGACGGCCCGTTCGTGGGGGGGGGGGGGGGGGGGGGGGGGGGGGGGGGGGGGGGGGGGGGGGGGGGGGGGGGGGGGGGGGGGGGGGGCGGGGGGGCGGGGCGGGGGGGGGCGGGGGGGGGGGGGGGGCGGCGCGCCCCC
>NZ_JBIUXN010000044.1:0-12278 GCF_044744005.1 Streptomyces sp. NPDC087440
GACCAACCGATCGTCCCGACCCTGCACAGACGACAGCGAGACCATGCCTGACCAGCGGGAACTCAACGATCACATTCGGTACGACAACGGCTTCTCAGCACGCCTACGGACGTTGTCCAAGACCATCCCCAGCTTCACGTCCACCACTCCAAGGACGTCAGAGCCGCTCTGAGCACCTCCCGACCCGCCGTGTGGCTCCACAGACTCCACGTGCTTCCGCGGCACCTGAAGGTGCCCCTCGCGGGCGTGGAACGCTTTCGCCGCCGCGAGGTTGAGCCTCCACTTGTCGTCCTGCGTCAGCTTTACGGGCCGCTCGTCCTCGTCGGCCGGTTCGAGACCGAGGGCGTTCTCCATCCCCCCCTCACGGATGCGCCCCGGAAACGCGCCTGAGTGACACCGGCCAAATGGATGCAATAGGCATCCAAGGAGTTCCGTAGGACTGTGCACGGGAAGTCGGTGGGAGCCCAGTCGACCCTCATCGTGAAAAGACGCATCTGAGCCATGGTGCTGCAGCCCCCGGTCGCGAAGACCCCTTCTCCCATCACTCTCGTCGGATGTCATGTCCGTCTGGAGCCGCTGACGCCGGCCCACCTGCCAGACCTCTACGCCGCCGGTGGTGGCGACGACGAGCTGTGGCGCTGGATGTCGGTCCCCACTCCGCACACCGAGGAGGAGATGGGAGGCCTGCTGGAGGGGCTGCTCGCGGACTGCCGGGCCGGACTCCGGGTGCCCTTCGCCGTGGTCCAGTCCTCCACCGGGCGTACCGTCGGCTGGACCAGTTACGGATTCTTCAGCACCCGCGACGCGCGCCTGGAGATCGGCTGGACGTGGTACGGCCGCGCCGTCTGGCGTTCCGCGGTCAACACCGAGTCCAAACTCTTGCTGCTCACCCACGCCTTCGAAGAGCTCGGCATGGGACGGGTGTCCTGGCGCACCGACCGCATGAACACCCGTTCACGCCAGGCCATCAGGCGTCTGGGAGCTGTCCGTGAGGGAGTCTTCCGCCGTGAGATGCGTCGCCCCGACGGCAGTTGGCGCGACAACGTCTACTACGCGATGCTCAGCGACCAGTGGCCGGAGGCGAAGGCGCGGCTGACCGCTCGCCTCGCCATGGGGCCTTCCCTGCTCGGGGAGGTGGCTGGCTGCTCCCCTCCCGGCCCCGGCCCCGGCCCCGGCGGAACGGTCAGCGCCAAGGAAAAGTGAGGCCGCCGTCGTGCGCGGCAAGGCGCTGAAACAGTCTCCCGTGTCGGCCGTGACGTAAGGATGCGGGGTCCATCAGCGCGACGGCTTGGGCGTTTCATCCGGTTCGTTGGTGCGTTGAACGATGGGTGGTCGGGTCGGCGGGTTGTCCGTCAGCCCTGTGATCGAGAGGAGTCCGGGTGGCGGTGGCCGAGGGAGACGAAGGGCGTCGGGGGCTGGACGGCACAGCTGACGTGTGGCTGGTGCTGGGCTCCGGTCTGACGGAGCGGCCGATCACCGGTCGCCTCGCGAAGGCCCTGACCGAGGAGTTCGGCGACCGGTTCGCGGTGGTGCGCAGCGACGAACTGCTGCTGGGGGTACGGGGCGGCAGACTGACGCTGCACGACCTGACCGGGTGCGAGCTGGCCGCGCCCAGGCTCGCGTACGGCCGGGTGTGGACTCCGGTGGCGAGTGCGGACCGGGAGATCACCCTGCTGCGGCATCTTGAGGCGATGGGCACCGCCTTGCTGAACCCGGCCGATGCGATGCTGGCGTGCCTGAACAAGTTCTGGCAGCTGCAGCAGCTCGCACTCGCGGGGCTTCCGGTGCCCGACACCCGTACCTACGCCGACGCGCCGCTGGACGGCGCGATCGGTGCGGGGGTACCGCAGCCGTGCGTGGTGAAAGCAGTGCGGGGGCACCGCGGGGAGCAGGTGTTCCTGGCACCGGACACCGCGATGCTGCACGGCGTTCAGGGCTGCCTCGGCCAGGAGGCGCCGTACCTGTTCCAGGAATACGTCGAGTCCTCCCACGGCAGGGACCTGCGGGTGGTGGTCGTCGACGGCCGCGCGGCCGGGGCACAAGTACGCACCGCCGTCGGCGGGGAGTTCCGTTCCAACCTCGCGCTGGGCGGGACCGCCACACCCTGCACGGGTCGTTACCGCCACGGCGAGGACCTCGCGGTCCGGGCCGCCGACGCCCTGGGCCTCGGCGTCGCGGGCGTCGACCTGCTGTTCGCCCCGGACGGCACGTTCACGATCTGCGAGGTCAACGCCAACGTCGGCTGGCGCAAGGAGCGGGAGGACATCACCGCCGCGGTCGTGGCCGCCTGCCGGACCCGACTCACCTCCGCGGAACACACCACACGGTCCGGCCCTCGACAGGGCGAGTAGAGCCGGCCGTGCACATGCCCCAGCGCCCCACCCGCCGATGGCCGCTGCTGCGCAGCCCCAACTTCCGGCTCTTCGCCCTCGGCCAGACGGCCTCCAACACCGGGACGTGGATACAGAAGGTGGCCCAGGACTGGCTGGCCCTGGAACTGTCGCACGGCGACGGGACCGTCCTGGGCATCATGACGGCCCTGCAGTTCCTCCCCCTCCTGCTGCTCGGCCCCTACGGCGGCGTCCTCGTGGACCGGCACTCTAGGCGCCAGATCCTGCTCGTGTCCGAGGCGGTCATGGCAGCCCTCGCCCTGATCCCCGCCGTGCTCGTCATGACCGGAACCGCCCGGCTGAGCACCCTCTACGCCCTGGCCCTGGCGCTCGGGCTCACCACGGTCGTCGAGAAACCGGCCCTGCAGGCGTTCATCGCGGACTCCGTCGCACCCGAGTACCTCCTCAGCGCCCTCGCCTTCAACAGCGCGGTCCTCAACCTCGCCCGCATGGCAGGACCAGCACTGACCGGCCCCCTCATCGTCCTGTTCGGCCCCGGCCCCGCCTTCCTCGCCAACGCCTTCTCCTGCCTGACCGTGGTCGTCTGCCTGCTGCGCATGGACCGCCGAGCCATCCGCCCGGCCCCGCCGGTCCCCCCGGCCAAGCGACAGGTACGGGCAGGACTGCGCTACGTCCGAGACCACCGCGACCTCTCGCTCACTCTCACCCTCGTCGCGATCGTCGCCGCGTTCGGCATGAACTTCCAGATCACCACCACTCTGATGATCACCCAGGTCTACCAGGCCCCAGCGGCCTTCTTCGGGCTCGGCAACACCGCCCTGGCCGCCGGCTCGGTGATCGGCGCGCTACTGGCCGGACGCCGCCAACGGATGACGGGACGCCAACTGGCCATCGCCGCACTCGCCTTCGGAGTGCTGGAGGCCGCATGCTGCCTGATGCCCGACCACATCACCTTCCTGGCTCTGCTCGTACCGACAGGGACCACACTGCTGGTCTTCCTCACCGCGGCCAAGGCCCAGCTCCAGCTCGAAGTCAGCCCCGACATACGAGGGCGGGTCATGAGCCTGTATCTCCTTGCCTCCCTCGGCACCACCCCCCTGATCGCCCCGGGCATCGGATGGCTCGCCCAGACAGCCGGTCCCCGGGCCGCACTCGGCCTGGGCGGAGCCGTATCCGCGGTTGCGGCCCTCACCATCGGCCTGCTCCACCGGCACGCTCCGCCCCTCGCACCTACGCGAGACGCCCCCGACACAGCCCAGCACACCGCGTCCGGCAGCAAGAACACGTAGCCGTTGCGGAAGTCGGCTCCGGCCGGGCCACGGAGAGTGCTGCCGTCGTACAGCCGGTAGCCGTTCACCCAGGTCGCGCATTTCACAGCGACCACCGGGACATGCCCTGGCCCAGCCACCCACTCCCTGCCCAACCAGATACGCCCCAGGGGCTGAATCCTTGGGTTCGGGCGTCCGCCCTCGGGCAATGATCGAGAACTCCCCAGCGTCTCGCCCAGAGGGCGGCCCCGCTCCCTGACGACAGAGATCAGCCAGGGGACCAGCGGGAGGTGGACGCCCGGTCGGCAGCCATTCCGGTTTTGCTTGGTCGTGTCGGGGTGGTGGCGGGGGGTAGCTGGTCGGCATGAGGCCGGTGACGAAGTACGCGCTCATTGCCTTGGGCGTGTGGGTGGCCGCAGCGGTCGTCTTGCTGTGGAGGGGCAATATGCCGTGGTGGATGGCTGTCGTGGTTGCTGGTGCACCCGCGTCTGGGGTGGTCAGTCTCAGCTTGCTTCGACGTCAGTGGGATCAGGCTTCGCAGGACTGGAAGAACCGCCCACGCGGGTGAGAAGGCGCTCTACACACCCGCTCATTTCCAGTGGGACGGGCGCCCGCTCCACCGGTCTGCTGGTGTACGCATCCGTGCTCATCGCGCCGCCGCTTTCTTCGCCGTCGTCCATCGCATCCCCAGCGCGTCCAGCTCGGCCCGGCGTTCGTCGCTGAGTTTGTCGGCGCGTTTGCGGATGTTGTCCAGGACCATCCCCAGCTTCACGTCCACCATCTCCAGGCTGTCAGCGCCGCTCTGAGCGCCTCCCGACCTGCCGTGTGGCTCCATGGGCTCCTCATGCTTCCTTGGTACCTGAAGGTGCCCCTCACGGGCATGGAACGCCTTCGCCGCCGCGAGGTTGAGCATCCACTTGTCGTCCTGGGTGCGCTTCACCGGACGCTCCGACTCCTGTGCCGGTTCGAGCCCGAGGGCGTTCTCCAGGAGCCACTGCTGCGCGGGCAGCAGCGCGTACCACCCGAACCGGCAGCCCTGCACCCACCGTCCGAGGCCCTCGCCCTGGACGATGACTTCACCGGCCTCCATCGGCATGCTGCCGCCGCGCTCCAGGTGGTTCTGCACGAGCCGGAAGCAGCGCTGCCAACCGGCATCCCATGTCGGCGACCACCCCGGATCGATCTCGTCGAGGGCGTTTCGCCGTGCCTGCGACAACCCCCGGTCGCGGCACCGTCGGGGAGTTCAGCCTCCAACTGCTCCGCGCGGGCGTCCGCGAGCCGGGCGGTCGTCCGTAGATTCTTGGCCCAGGTCCCGATGGGGTAGCCGTCCCAGGTCGCTGTGGCGGGCGGGAGGAAGTGCCCGTGTTCGGCAGCCCACCGCTTCGCGACCGTCAGGACTTCGTCGGTCGAAAAGAAATGATGCTCAATCATGTCTTCCTGGAAACACCCGAATTGAGGAGACGCATGGTCATACCGTCGGGGAGAGCGACCCCCTACCATGCCCCGGGAACACTGATCACGAACTCAATCTTCCGGGGGCGGACATGACTCGCTACAGCAGTGGCGGCGAAACCAGGAGAGGCCTGGGAGTCGCGGGTCTGCTTCTGGGGTTGCTTCTCCTTCTCGCAGGCGGCTGTGCCGCCTCCGACGCGGAGTCTCCCCGTTGCGGCGGCGAGAGCATGAAGCCGGGCGATGCCTGCGTGGGCAGCGGTTCCTACGACGGGTACGAGGACAAGCAGGAGGAGGCGGGGCAGGCGTCGTTCTGGCTCCTGCGCGTGGGCGGAGCGCTCGCAGGTGCCGGGGCGCTCGCCCTGGCCGTCGGTCCGGTGGCCGACGCGGCATGGAGGATACGCTCGGCCGCCCGCCGCCGCTCCCGTCCGCTCCCGTCCCCCGCCTCCCTCCCTCCTGCTTCCCGCACCACTCCGCCTGCCTCACCGAACCTGCCCGGCCTGACACCTCCGGTTACCAGGCCCGCACCGGGGCGTGCCCCCAGGCCCACGGCACGGCCCGCACCCCCGCCCGCGCAAACAGCTCCGCAGCGCTTGAACACCGCCCCCGCGAGTCCGCCGTCCCTGCGAGAACAGCTCGCCCAGGAGCTTGGCAGCGTCCAGTTCCCGCAGTCACGTCTGCAACCGGGATACGACCGCCAGGAAGTTGACGTCTTCCTGGCACGCATCCGGGCGAGCCTCCTGGGCGACGGACCGGCCATCGCCCCAGCCCAGATCGACGCCGTTGCCTTCAGCACGGCCGGACATCGCCAGACGGGCTACGACCGCGGTGCCGTCGACGCCTTCTTCACAGCCCTCACCACCTCCCTGCGTACCGGCTAGAGGCACTGCTGCATGGCGGCGGCGCCGAGTGCGTCGAGGACCAACCGGTGGAGCGTGGCCGACACTCTGGTGCCCGGGCAGGCCGTCCGGCTCCAGGAATCGCAACCCAGCAGGGCGAGGGGGATCCGGGCGGGTACGTGCCAGCTCGCCGTCGGGTACAGAGAGACCGGGTCCGTCAGGGGACACTCCTCCAGCGGCACGCGCTGCTGCGGAAACGGCTCCCGCAACAGCGCCGCAGCGAAGACATGGGAACTCTCCCGGTGAGTGTTGGGCGGGGCTGCGCGGCAGTGGGTGCCGGCCTCCTTCCACCGCCACCCGCACGAAGGTGCCCTGCCGCGCTCACCGGGGAGAAAACCCAGAACACCCTGTACTTCCCCTGTGCAAGCCCCGCGAGGCGCACTGGTACAGCCACTCGATGCGTGCGCATCATGTGCAGGGAAGGGCATGCCCGTCAGCGAGGGAGGCCACCGTGGGGGAACACCGTAAACCGGATCCGGATCCCGGAAGAGGCAAGCCTCCGCCCGGGAACGCGGACGGGAAAGCACCGGACCCGCCACCGCCGTCCGGCACCCGCAGGAAGTAGGAACAATTCTCATGCTCCTCGGCGACCGGTACCGCGCCCTGGCCGATGCACTCGACGTACAGGGCTGGCCCGCCGACTCCCCATGGCTGCGCGAAGCCGTCCTTAAGGATGCTCCGCGTCACCTCTTCGCGCCGGACCGGCTGTGGGAGTGGGACGGCCACCACCACGATCCCGTCGACCGCACCCAAGACCCGGACCGGTGGGCCACCTTGGTCTACGCAGGCCCCGACGAGCCGACATTAACGCAGATCACCGACGGGCTGCCCACATCCAGCCTGTCCGCGCCCTCGATCGTCATCGACATGCTCGACTCCCTCATGCCCGAGCCCGGCCACCACATCCTGGAACTGGGCACCGGCTACGGCTGGAACGCAGCCCTGCTCGCCCACCGGACAGGCCCCGGCAGAGTGGTGAGCGTGGAGACGGACCCCGGCCTGGCGACCGCCGCCCACCACCGGCTCACCGAGCACGGCTACGACGTCACGGCACTCACCGGGGACGGAGACCTCGGCGCCCCCGGCCGCCGGCCGTTCGACCGGGTGATCTCCACCTACGCGGTCGAGACGGTGCCCTGGGCATGGGTGGAGCAGTGCGCCCTCGGTGCCCGCATCGTCACCCCCTGGGGGCGCTTGGGCCACGTCGCCCTGACCGTCGCCGACGACTGCCGCTCGGCGACGGGCTGGGTCCAGGGGCTCGCCACGTTCATGCCCCGCCGCGGCACCGACCAGGGCCACGACTTCCACGACCTCCACACCACCGTCCCCGCGGCTACCACGTCCACCGTTCCCGGAGCTGGCGTGCACGCGTTGCGGGACGCGAGCCTCGTCTTCAGCCTGCGCGTCACCCACCCCGACATCCGCATCACCACCACCCTCACCTCCGACGGCCAGGTCACCGCACAGGCCCACGACGGCCACACTTCCTGGGCCACCGCCTCCACCCGGCCCGACGGTCACGCCGTCGCTGAACAGGGCGGCCCCCGCTCTCTGATGGCCGAGATCAGCCGGGGGCAGCAGCACTGGCAGGACCGCGGGGCGCCGTCCCTGTGGGACTTCGGCATGACCGTCGAACCCGACCGCCAGTACATCTGGTGCAAGACCCCGCAGGAGCCGTGGAGTCCTTGACTCGCGCAGAGGGGGCGGTCACCTGAACGGATCCTCAAAGAGCATCCCTCGCTGCCTACCGCCTCTACTGTGCAGTCCATGGCGCGCCTGTGCCGAAGGGCTTTCCGCGTCGGCGCGGGAAGAGAGCCTCAGCTCGAACCAGACCACCTTGCCGGTACTGAGCCGACCAGTGCCCCGTGATCAGCCCGCGCCTCGGCGAGCTCATGTTGATGCGCGTCGTGTCTCTTTCACTGTGTGGGCGTCGGGTGGTTGCCCTGCTGTCGGGCCTTGGTGGGCGGTGTTGTTGAGGGTGCGGGTGTCGTCGGGTTGGTGGAGCGTGCTGTCGTATTCCAGGTGAAGCGGCTGTCGCACGTGTAGGCAGGGGCGGGGGCGTTGCCGGGTGCCGGTGGGTGGGGCGGGGTCACGGTGGAGGTCTGGCGGAGTACGGCCCGCACTGGAGCGTGCCGTCGTCGGCCTGGATGACGTCTGCTCGCTTCCGGCTGCTGAACGAGCCGCCCCCTCGCAGCCATGCCGACTGCCGCCGTTCGTACGTCGGCAGAG
This sequence comes from Streptomyces sp. NPDC087440, assembly GCF_044744005.1. Classification (NCBI taxonomy): domain Bacteria; kingdom Bacillati; phylum Actinomycetota; class Actinomycetes; order Kitasatosporales; family Streptomycetaceae; genus Streptomyces; species Streptomyces sp. NPDC087440. Next base: position 8,197 of record NZ_JBIUXN010000044.1, read on the forward strand.
TTGTTCCGGGCACCGGCGCCGGGTAGTGGCTTTCCGGTCAACGCCAGAGCTCAGGGATGGCCTGGATCTGTGTGTAGAGGTCCCAGTCCTTCGGCTTGTCCGAAGGGGAGCGCCAGCGGGCCCCGTGCCCGATCCAGTACCCGCGGAGCTCACGAGTCCCTTCGATTCCGGCTGGCTGCGTCTGCGCGTCCCAGCCGCAGCAACTGCAGATCGCAGAGCTCGGCCAGGTGCCTTCGAAAAACGGGCCTCCGGCGTAGCCACAAACACGGCACAGCTCTTCGTCGTCGTTACTGCGAATAGGGTTGCTGAGCGGGTCAATCTCTTCCATAGAGCCCATTTTGCCGGTCTGCCCCTGCTCGTCGCAGCGCGGGTCGTACGCCGGGCACGCGGTGGGTCTTTGACGGCGCCGCACCGGCAGGGGAGGCGGCAAGGCGATGTCTGTCGCGGCCGGAGGGCGCGCCGCATTGAGAGCCCCGGGTGAACCGAGACCCTCGCGGTGGAGTGAGGCCCCGTCCCTCTCAACGACCGCGCTGCGCACGGTCACATCGCGCTGCTCCTGGTGGTGCCCACGGTCCACTCCATGCCGAGTGCGTCGAGCTCCGCCCGGCGCTCCTCGCTCAGCTTGTCGGCCCGCTTCCGTACGTTGGAGATCCACACACCCAGCTTCACGACGCCCCCGGAGCCCGCCTGAGCGCCGTTCCCACCCTTCCCGGAACCGAGGGGCTCCTCATGCTTACGGGGCACCCGAAGGTGTCCCTCACGGGCATGGAACGCCCGGACCGCCGTGAGGTTGAGTTTCCACTTGTCGTCCTGCGTGCGCTTGACCGGACGCTCCGACTCCTGTGCCGGTTCGAGCCCAAGGGCGTTCTCTAGGAGCCACTGCTGCGCCGGTTGCAGCGCGTCCCATCCGAACCGGCAGCCCTGCACCCACCGTCCGAGGTCCTCGCCCTGGACGACGACCTCTCCGGCGGTCATCGGCATACCGCCGCCGTTGGCCAGGTGCTGCTGCGCCAGCCTCAGGCAGCGCTGCCAGCCCGCGTCCCATGCCGGGCACCACCCTGGGTCGATCTCGTCCAGAGCCTCCCGCCGTGTCCAGGACAGCCCACCTGCCGCTTCCTCGCCGGAGACCTCAACCCCCTGTCCCTCCAGCTCCTGGAGGCGGGCGTCCGCGAGCCGGGCCGACGTGCGCTGGTTCTTCGCCCACACACCGACCGGATACCCGTCCCACACCGCAGTGGCCGGCGGCAGGAAGTGCCCGTGCTCGCCAGCCCAGCGGCGGGCGGCGGCAAGCCCTTCCTCGAAGGCATGGTCCTGGTGCGACCAGATGACCCCGAGCTTCTCCAGTTCCCGCACCCGCTCCACCACCAGGTCTCCGGCCCGGTAGTCCTGGCGCTGCTTCTTCAGCCAGGTCCCCAACGGGAACCCATCCGGCGTCCAGTCCGCCGGGGTGACGTAGTCGTAGGGGACCTTCAGCTCCCTGTTCTTCGCGACCTCCCTCGCGTACCGGGCCGCGGCCGCGAGCCCGGACCGCCAGTAGTCGGTCTCCGGGTGCAGCACCCGCAGCGCCACGAACCGGGCCACCTCCGCCGGGTCCCGCGGCGTGGAGAACTTCAGCAGTTCCCGCGCGGGCATGCTCGGACCCTGCGCCTCACCCTGCTGCTCCTGGCCCTCCGCATCACGGTCCTCGTCGACGTCGTCGCCCATCCAACTCCCCGTGCGTGGGCGGGAGTCGGCGATGGCTTCGATCACCTCGGTGTCGTGGGCCCGCAGTGCTCCGAGGACCTTCGCGAGGGTCTCAGCCCCCGGAGACGTCAGCATTTCGTCCGGACTTTCCCCCGGCGCGAGGAAAACGGGAACGATCAGACTGGCGATCTTCCCGTCACCGGGCTGCATACGGAGGGCCCTGCCGACCATTTGCACGATGTCGACCATCGACCCGCGTGCGTCGCAAAAGGCGACGGAGTCACAGTCTTTCGTGTCGACGCCTTCGCCGAGTACGCGAACGGACGCGATCATCTTGAACTTCGCCGGATAGGCAACCGTGCCGCCTTTCCTGTCCGGGACCTCGATCACGTGCGACGCGAACTCCTCCAGCTGCTCCTTGCGGTAGACCGGCTTGTGCTCGCCGTACAGCCAGGACGCCCACACCCGCTCCGCCGGGTGATACCGCTTCGGGTCCTGCGCATACAGCCGCGCCGCAACGCCAGGCAGCCCTTCGGCCATGGCCTCGGCCTCACTGATCCGGGAGTGGAACGTCAGGCACTTCCGCAGATTCTCGTCCGCAGCAGCCGTCAGCAGCCCGGCCTGGAGCGCCGCGAGGCGGGCCCCGCGTACGACGTTCGACCCCCGGTCTCCGCCGGCCTGCGCAGCATGCAAGTCCGGATCGGAAATATCTACACACACCACCTGATAAGGGGCAATCAAACCGCGCGAAATGGCCTGCGCGAGCGTCAACTTCCACGCCACAGGGCCGAATACGGGGGAGTCCGGATCCATGCTCGCGACCAGCCGCGGCGCCTCCCGCCCGCCCCGGCGCGCGTCCTCGGCGGTTTCCCAGATCCTGGCCGTCGCCGTCATGTACAGCCTGCGCACGGCCGGGATCTTCGCTTGGTCGTGCACACCCGCCCACGCCTTCTCAGCATCCCCCGAGGTGCGGTGGGCTTCGTCCACGACCATCAGGTCAAACGGCTCCAGGCCGATCTCATGCGCCAGCTGAACGGCGGTCGTCGCGGTCGCGTAGGTCGAGAAGACCGTCACCAGGTCCTCGTCCTGCACCCAGTACAAGAGCTCCGCCGCATCGGTCGTGCACGGCATCCCGCTGGACGCCGCGACCTTCGTCTCACACGCACCGACCATCGCCCCAGCACGCCCGGCCCGACGCCACTCAGCTGCCATCTGCGCCAGTAGATCCGTCGTCGGTACCAGCACCAACACCCGCCGCGCGTTGAGTCGCTGTGCGGTCACCGCAGCGATCCGTGTCTTTCCCGACGCTGTCGCTGCGATCACCTGGCACCGCAAACCCTCCGCTGGGGCCGGGGAGTCGGCCGGGAGCTGGAGGTGGCGGAGGACGGCGTCGACCGCCTCAACCTGATGAGGGCGAAGCCCGTCCCTCGGCATGAGGTGATTCCTTCCGGGTCTTTAGTGAATGTATATCGTGGCGTATATCGCTATGGGTAAAAGTATGAGCGCAGCGGCCATAGCCCATCCCATTCTGTGAGAGGTCTTAGAGGCAACCAGAATGCAGAACAAACCCATCACTACGACGTAGAGGAAGAGCAGGAAATTTAGCATCACTAGAGCACCCATGGAGATCCTCATTTTCAGTCGGGAAGGAGTTTATTGGTGAGTTGCCAGAATGGATGGTGGTCTGTGCTATGGGTCTAAGGTAGCGGACCCAAAAGGATGACGCACAGAGATTGAAAGAAGACACAGGAAGTGTTCGTCAGATCGCGGAGCGATCAGGCCTGTCGGCGCAGCGCGCCGACCCGTCGTACGGCGAAGCCGTGCGACGGTGCTACTGGGCCACGGAGGGGACCGGCAGCCCGTATCGCAGAGCGATACGGGAAAGAGCCGCGTAGCGGCTCCGCGTCGTGTCTGCGGAGAGTTCCCGGGGGATAAGAGGGCACCAGCCTTGCACAGGAGGCGTGAACATGAGCGGACGGGATGGACTGCCGGCAGGTAAGAGGCGAGTGGCGTGGGGGCGGAGGCTGCAGTGGGCAGGCTTACTGATCATTGCCACCGTTCTGGGGTGGCGGATAGCCGATGGCGATTCCGCTGGGGACGTAGCGCTTACCGTGGTGATCGCCATGGCAGGTGTTGCAGGGATCTTCGCTAGCCGTAGGTCCCGTAGGCAGCAGGAGGGCCACCCCAAGGGCCCCGAGTGAGACACCCCGTGCGCCGTAGCGGGCCCAACTCGACTGCGGAGCAGGCGAGTTGCCAGCGCGGAGCGCTGGACTTCCGGGGGCGCGGAGCGATCCCGGAAGTGCTGGGCCACGGAGTGGACCGGCACCCTCGGCCGCGGAGCGGCCGAGGGAAGAGCCGCGTAGCGGCTCCGCGTCGTGTCTGCGGAGCAGACCGCGCGC
>NZ_JBIUXN010000045.1:0-11717 GCF_044744005.1 Streptomyces sp. NPDC087440
TGTTTCTTGTTTTGCTTTGTTCTTGCGTTTCCGACTCTATCAGACTGTTTCCAGTGCCGATTTCCTCGGTGCTTTCCAGGTTCTTCGCTTTCGCGCTTTCCCTTTCCGGCGGTTCCGACTCTATCAGATCCTTTCGGGCCTGATTCCCAGTCGAACTTGGGTTGTCTTTGCGGCTGTTGGGCCGTTCCGACGTCTCAAACTCTAGTGGATTTTCCCGGTGAACCGAAATCGGCTCCCAGTGTCGGAATTCGGCATGCCGAAATTGACCCTGGTGGGAGATCGTGCGGAGTTTGTTTGCCGCTTTCGCGGCGGAGGTGATGCCGCAGAACCGTTACGGCTGCGGCAACTCGGAGAACCTTACGGATCAGGGTGGAGGGTGTCAACCTCCCCACCCTGCCCCCGAACGCGCGTCGGAAACGGTGCGCGGAGCGCCCCGTAAGAGGGGAGTCAGTCCAGGTCGGTGAGGCGGCCGCCGGCGTCCGGCTGGGCGTCCTCGACGCGACGGAGAAGACGGGTCAGCATCTCGCCCAGGCCGACCCGCTCCTCCGGGGCGAGGTCCTGGAGGAGGTCCTCCTCGAAGGAGGACGCCATCTGCATGGCCTCCAGCCACTTCGTACGGCCCTCGTCCGTCAGCTCGACGATGACGCGGACGCGGTTGTTCTCGTCGCGGTCGCGGGTGACCAGGCCCTCGCCCGCCATCCGGTCGATGCGGTGGGTCATCGCGGCCGGGGTGAGGCCGAGGCGCTTGGCGAGTTCGCCGGGGCCCAGCCGGTAGGGGGTGCCGGAGACCACGAGGGTCTTCAGGACTTCCCACTCCGCGTTGCTGATGCCCAGCGCGGCGACCTGGCGGCCGTACGCCACGTTCATCCGGCGGTTCAGACGGCCGAGGGCCGAGACGACCTTCTCCACCTGGGGGTCGAGGTCGCGGAATTCGCGTTGGTATGCGGCGATCTGCTCGTCGAGGCTCGGCTCATGAGGGCCGGGCGACTCTGGCGTGTCTGGCATCCGCGAAGTATGGCATGGGGCGCGTTGGCAGTTAAGTCCTTCTCTGTGTATTGTTGAGGTTCTAACTTTACTGTTGAAGTCTTTGGACTTCAGGTCTTCAGGGTTGAGGTGAGTATGACCAAGGCGATGGGCTCGGCGATGCGGCGGATTCAGGCAGGCAACGCGCTGAGTGCGTTCGGGCTGGGATTCACGGTTCCGTATCTGTACGTGTACGTGGCTCAGGTGCGGGATCTGGGACCGACCTCGGCGGGCATCGTCCTTGGCGCCTTCGCCATGGCCGCGCTGGTGGCGCTCCCCTTTGTCGGGGCGCTCATCGACCGGCGCGGGCCGGTGCCCGTGCTGATCGGGGCCGCGCTGTCGGCCGCGGTGGGCGCGGTCGCGCTCGGCAGTGCGGCCAGCCTGTGGACGACCGTCGCGTCGGCGGCGGTCCTCGGTGTCGGTACGGCGGTCATGCAGCCCGCGCTGGCGACGATGATCGTGCGCTGCTCCACGCCGGAGACCCGGACGCGTGCCTTCGCCATGCAGTTCTTCCTGGCGAACCTCGGCCTGGGTATCGGCGGGCTCATCGGCGGTCAGATCGTCGACAAGAACGACCCGACCTCCTTCACCCTGCTCTTCGGCATCGAAGCGGTGATGTTCCTGGTGCTCGCCGGGATCGCGATGACCGTGCGGATGCCGCACATTCCGCTGGTCGAGGGCGCCGCCGCCAGCCAGGGGTTCTTCGCGGGCATCAAGACGATGGCCCAGCACAAGGCGATGCTCCAGCTGTGTCTGCTCGGCTTCGTGATCTTCTTCGCCTGTTACGGGCAGTTCGAGTCGGGGCTCGCCGCGTACGGGACCGAGGCGGCCGGGATCGACCCGTCGACGCTCGGCATCGCGCTCGCCGCCAACACGGCGATGATCGTGGTCGCGCAGTTCCTGGTGCTGAAGTTCGTCGAGCGCCGGAAGCGGTCGCGGATGATCGCGCTGGTCGGGCTCATCTGGACCGTGGCGTGGATCGCGGCCGGGTACGCGGGGCTCGGGCACGGCAGTCAGGCGATGGCGACCGCGGCCTTTATCTCGACGTACGCGCTCTTCGGGCTCGGTGAGGCGATGCTGTCGCCGACCGTCGCGCCGCTGGTGGCCGATCTGGCCCCGGAGTCGATGGTGGGGACGTACAACTCGGCCTTCGCGCTGGTCAAGCAGCTCGCGCTGGCGGTCGGACCGGCCGTGGGCGGGCCCATGGGGGCGTCGCTCCACATGCCGTACATCGTGACCTTCATTCTGTTCTCGCTCGGCATCAGCGTGCTCGCGCTGCGCATGGGCAAGCAGCTCACGCCCGCGCAGGACCTGCCGATCCCGGTGAAGTCGATCGTGGTCGCCAAGCACGTGCCCGAGGGCGAGAGTGCCGTGAAGGCCGCTGCGTAACCCCTCAATCCGGTAGTGCGAACTCGCACCACACCGCTTTTCCGCCGCCCGGTGTGCGGCGCGAACCCCAGGACGAGGCGATCGTTGCGACGATCGAGATGCCTCGTCCTGCTTCGTCTGCGGGGTCGGCCCGGCGGCGGCGGGGCAGGTGGTCGTCTCCGTCCGTCACTTCGATGATCAGGCGGCGGTCCGTGCGGCGCAGGCGCAGGCGCATGGGCGGGGTGCCGTGCTGGAGGGAGTTGGCGACGAGTTCGCTGGCGGCGAGGACGCCGAGGTCGCTCAGCTCCACGGGGAAGCGCCAGGAGGAGAGGACTCCGGTGGCGAAGGCGCGGGCGCGGGGGGCCGCTTCGATGCCGCCGAGGAGTTCGAGCGCCGCGTTGTGGAAGAGCTCGGCGTCGTGGCCCTGGCGGGCGGGGTGCTGGACGACCAGGACGGCGACGTCGTCGTCGTGGTCGGTGGTGATCCCGAGGGCGCGCATCAGGCGGTCGCAGACCACCTGGGGAGTGCCGGTCGCGCCGGAGAGGGCGCGTTCGAGAGCCGCCACGCCCTCGTCGATGTCCTCGCGGCGGCGTTCCACCAGGCCGTCCGTATAGAGGACGGCGGTGGAGCCGGGCGGGAGGGCGATCGTGCCCGAGGTGTGCATCCAGCCGCCTGTGCCGAGCGGCGGGCCCGTGTGGTCCTCGGCGCGGTTGACCGTGCCGTCCTCCTCGCGGACGAGGATCGGGAGGTGGCCGGCGGAGGCGTAGACCAGGCGGCCCTCGTTGGGGTCGTGGACGGCGTAGACGCAGGTGGCGATCTGGCTGGCGTCGATCTCGGCGGCGAGGCCGTCGAGGAGTTGCAGGACCTCGTGCGGCGGGAGGTCGAGACGGGCGTAGGCGCGGACGGCCGTGCGGAGCTGGCCCATCACCGCCGCCGCGCGCACTCCCCTGCCCATGACGTCGCCGATGACCAGGGCCGTGCGGCCCGCGCCGAGGGTGATCACGTCGTACCAGTCGCCGCCGACGGCCGCGTCCTTGCCGCCGGGCTGGTAGGTGGCGGCCAGGCGCAGGTCGTCGGGCTGTTCCAGTTCCTGCGGGAGCAGGGAGCGCTGGAGGGTGACGGCCGTTTCGCGCTGGCGGCGTTCGGCGGCGCGCAGGCGTTCGGCGGCGTCCGCGTGGTCGGTGACGTCGGCGGCGAAGACGAGGACGCCGCCGCCGTCGGGGATGTCGAGGGGCGTGCAGGTGATCGTGTACGAGCCGCCCTTGGCCGTACGACGGGACTTGACCGTACGGGGCGTGCCGCTGCGCAGGACCTGGTCCATCAGCGGGAGCAGGCCCAGCTCCTCCAGTTCGGGCAGCTCGGTGGCGGCGGGGACGCCGGGGGTGCGGTCGCCGAACACCGAGGTGTACGCGTCGTTGACGTACGCGAGGCGGTGTTCGGGGCCGTAGACCAGGGCGACCAGGGCCGGGAGTTGGCCGACGATCTCGCGCAGGGAGAGGTCGTCGAGGGTGGGCGGGCGCGGGGCCTCGGCGGCCGGTGCGGTGTCGTCGGCCGGTGCCGCGGCCAGATCGGGGTGCGGCCCGGTCTCGCCGCGGGCGGCCGGCACGGACCCGCGGTCGGACCGGGCTGCCGCGCGGCGCTGTGTTCCGGGGAACCGGGCGCTCCAGCGGGTGAAGTTCACTGAACTACTTGCCTCGTGATCGGAGAGGTGGTGCAGGTCGGCTTGGTCCCGGGGGTCGCCCGGGGTGCTGCGGTGCTGCGGTGGGCAGTGCGCGGCAGGCCGGTCCGCGCAGGCCCTTCCCGTACGGCCGCCTGGTGCGACGGCCGTGCGGGCGGCGACCGCGCACGGGGCGGCGTGCGTGATCACTGTGTGCAGGCGCGGGTCAACCTATCGTCACACGCCCAGTGTGACGGACCGCACTGACAGCCGGTAATTGAGAGGACGTCAGCGGGGCTTGGGAGGTTCGCCGCCCGCCGCGAGTTCGAATTCGGCGCGCGGGTGTTCCAGTGAGCCGAGCGAGACGATCTCACGTTTGAAGAGGCCGGAGAGCGTCCATTCGGCGAACACCCGGGCCTTGCGGTTGAACGTGGGGACGCGGCTGAGGTGGTAGGCGCGGTGCATGGCCCAGGCGGGGAGGCCCTTGAGGCGGCGGCCGTAGACGTACGCGACTCCCTTGTGCAGGCCGAGCGAGGCGACCGAGCCGACGTGCTTGTGGCGGTAGTCGGTCAGGGGGCGCTGCTCCAGGGAGGCCACGATGTTCTCGGCGAGGACCTTGGCCTGGCGGACGGCGTGCTGGGCGTTGGGCGCGCACTCCTTGCCCTTCTCGGGCGAGGTGAGGTCGGGTACGGCGGCGGCGTCCCCGGCGGCCCACGCATGCGGCGCGCCGTCGACGGCGAGCTGGGCGGTGCAGCGCAGGCGGCCCCTCTCGTCGAGGGGGAGGCTGCTGGCGGCGAGGATCGGGTGGGGTTTGACGCCGGCGGTCCACACGAGGGTGCGGGTGGGGAAGCGGGCGCCGTCGTCGAGGACGGCGACGCGGTTCTCGATCGAGGTCAGGCGGGTGTTCAGGCGGACGTCGATGCCCCGGCCGCGCAGCTCCCGTACGGCGTACTTGCCCATCTTCTCGCCGACCTCGGGGAGGATCTTGTCGCTGGCCTCGACCAGGATCCACTTCAGGTCCGCGGGCTTGATGTTGTGGTAGTAGCGGGAGGCGTAGCGGGCCATGTCCTCCAGCTCGCCGAGTGCCTCCACGCCCGCGTAGCCGCCGCCGACGAAGACGAAGGTGAGGGCGGCGTCGCGGACCCCGGGGTCGCGGGTGGAGGAGGCGATGTCCATCTGCTCGATGACGTGGTTGCGCAGCCCGATGGCCTCCTCGACGGTCTTGAAGCCGATGCCGTGGTCGGCGAGGCCGGGGACCGGGAGGGTGCGGGAGACGGAGCCCGGGGCGAGGACGAGTTCGTCGTACGTCATCTGCCGGGGCCCGGTGCCCTCTTCGGCGGTGGCGAGGGTGGTGACGGTGGCGGTGCGCTTGGCGTGGTCGATGGCGCCCACCTCGCCGACGACGATGCGGCAGTGCGGCAGCACGCGGCGCAGCGGTACGACGACGTGGCGCGGGGAGATCGATCCGGCGGCGGCTTCCGGGAGGAAGGGCTGGTACGTCATGTAGGGGTCCGGCGTGACCACGGTGATCTCCGCGCCACCCTCCGCGAGCTGCCGTTTCAGCTTCCGCTGGAGGTGCAGCGCGGTGTACATGCCGACGTATCCGCCGCCTACCACGAGAATGCGCACTGGATTTGTCACCGTCCCATGAGGCAACGGGCGCGGGTCTTTGTCCACAGGGCCGACGCATTGTGTGACGGGACGCCAGTCTTCTTCCGGCGCGCGCAAGTTGATGTTGTGTGCGGACAGCCGCGATGTATGCGCTGGTCAGAGCGTGACATGGGGGATTCGGGGTGGCCCGGGGACGGGAAGAGCCGGGCAACTGCTCCGTTCGGGGGGCACACCGTGCGGAACAACCCCCTTCTGAATCGCCCCGCGCTCAACTATGTTCGTATCTCGTCGGGGTGGCGGGGTGGTTGCTCGTGTGACCCGTGAACTCCGGCAGTCAGGGCGGGGAGTGTCTCCGGGGGGAGACATCATTACCGGGGGAACGCTGATGCACATTCAGGATTCACATTGGCAGGCTGCCGTGCCGTCGTCAGGATCGGCCGCGTCCGCGGCCGCCTCGACGGCCGCCGTGGCGGAGGGCAACGGACGGGTGGGTGCGGGCGGTTCCGCCGTGGCGCCCCGGTCCGCGCCGCTCCGCGTGGACGCACAGCGCAATCTGGAACACGTACTGCGGGCCGCCCGCGAGGTGTTCGGCGAGCTCGGTTACGGGGCGCCGATGGAGGACGTCGCGCGCCGGGCACGGGTCGGGGTGGGCACGGTCTACCGGCGCTTCCCGAGCAAGGACGTACTGGTGCGGCGGATAGCCGAGGAGGAGACCTCCCGGCTGACCGAGCAGGCGCGCACGGCGCTCGGGCAGGAGGACGAGCCGTGGTCGGCGCTGTCGCGCTTCCTGCGGACGTCGGTGGCGTCGGGTGCGGGCAGGCTGCTGCCTCCGCAGGTGCTGCGGGTCGGGGTGCACGACGCGGAGCCGGACGCCTCGGTGCGCGATGCCGTGCGCGACACCGCCCGGGTGCCGCAGCAGCGGCAGGCCGGGGACGCTCCCGACCTGCGGCTGGTGGAGCAGGACGGTTCGGTGGGCGGGCCCGCCCAGGGCGACCTGGACGACGCGGGGGCGGCGACGCTCCTGGAGGTCGTGGGCCAGCTGGTGGACCGGGCGCGGGCGGCGGGCGAGCTGCGGGTCGACGTGACCGTGGCGGACGTGCTGCTGGTGATCGCCACGGCGGCTCCTTCGCTGCCGGACGCGGCGCAGCAGCAGGCGGCCTCGTCGCGGCTGCTGGACATCCTGCTGGAGGGGCTGCGGTCGCGGCCGTCCTCCTGACCTGCGCCCGCTGAAAGACCCCTCCCTGCCGAGGGTTTGTCGTACCGGTCGTATCGCAAGCCCGCCGACGCCTCCCCGAAAGGGTGAGGACTAGCGCTCTGTTTCGGGAAATGTCCCCGGACGGGTGGTTGGCGGGCTTGATCGGCTTTCGGCGCTTCGCCCTGTGGGACTCTTGGCCGGTGTTGCGGTCGATGGGTGCGTACGGGGGCTTCCGCCATGGGTGTTGAGGAGCGGGACGAGTCCCTCGGGGACGGCGAGGACGCCGGGGGCACCGGTCCCGTCGAGGACTCCGGTACGGGACTGCCCTCGCGGCAGGTCCCCAGCCAGGGCGGTCCGCTCGGCGCCACTCCCGCGCCGACCGCCGAGCGCGGATCCGACCCGACGAGCGTGCCGCAGCAGCGCGGCGGCGGGACCTCGCGGGGCGAACCGGGCACCTCCGACGCCGACTTGATCGAGCGGATGCGGGCCGGGGACGACGGTGCGTACGAGGAGCTCTTCCGGCGGCACTCGGAGGCGGTGCGCCGGTACGCCCGCACCTGCTGCCGGGACGCCCACACGGCCGACGACCTGACCGCCGAGGTGTTCGCACGGACCTTGCAGGCGGTACGGGGCGGGGCCGGTCCGGAGCACGCCGTACGCGCGTACCTGATGACGACGGTGCGGCGGGTGGCCGCGGCCTGGACCAAGACGGCGCGGCGCGAGCAACTGATCGACGACTTCGCGGTGTTCGCCGACCAGGCGGCGCGGGCCTCGGAGGCGCGGGACAACGACACGCTGGACCTGGGCGCGGACGTGCGCGCGATGCACGAGGCGGAGCAGACGCTCGCCATGCAGGCCTTCCGGTCGCTGCCCGAGCGGTGGCAGGCGGTGCTGTGGCACACCACGGTCGAGGAGGAGTCGCCGAGTGACGTGGCTCCGCTGTTCGGGCTGACGGCGAACGCGACGGCCGTGCTGGCGTCGCGGGCGCGGGAGGGGCTGAAGCAGGCGTACTTGCAGGCGCACGTCAGCTCCGCGTTGACGGCGGGCGGGGACTGCGCGCAGTACGCGGACCGGCTGGGCGCGTACGCGCGGGGCGGGTTGCGGATGCGGGCCGAGCGGGGGCTGCGCAAGCACTTGGAGGAGTGCGCGAAGTGCCGGGTGGCGGCCGGTGAGCTGAGTGACGTGAATGCCGGGATCCCGGCGCTGCTGCCGGTGGCGGTCATCGGGTGGGTGGCTGCGGGGTATTCGGTCAAGGCTGCGGGGATCGTGGCTGGTGGGGCGGGGGTCGCCGCCGGGGCCGGAGCTGCGGGTGCGGCTTCCGGTGCGGGTGGCGCTGGTGCGGCTGGTGCAGGTGCGAGTGGCTCGGGTGGGGCGGCCGGGGGTGGGGCTGCGGCCGAGGGGCTCGGGGCTCCGGCGAAGGTCGGGATCGGTGCGGCGGTGGCCGTCGCGGTGACGGCGGGGCTGGTGTTCGCGTTCGCCGGGGACGACGCCCCGATTCCGCCCCGGGTGGATGCGAAGCCGCCGGTGGTGAAGCCGGTCACGCCGACTCCGCCTCCCCCGCCGCCGTCCCCCTCGCCGAAGCCGCCCGCACCGAAGGCACCCGCGCCTGAGCCGCCCGCGTCGAAGCCGCCCGCGCCCACGCCGAAGCCGAAGCCCGTGCCGACGCGGGCGAAGCCCAGGCCGAAGCCGCCGAAGCCACCGGCTCCCAAGCCGCCGGTGAAGCCGCCGAAGCCGAAGCCCGTGCCGAAGCCGCCGCAGGGGTATCCCGTCGCGGAGCTGGCGTACTCGCCGATGGGCGACCACACCGAGCCCGAGGTGCGGATCGGGGAGAGCAGTGCGGTGTGGCAGCGGTCGGGGATGTCGATCGGCGGGGTGCCGCAGGGCGACGGCATTTCGGTGCCCGCGACGTCGTCGGTGGTGATCGACCTGAACCGGACGTGCTCGACGTACGACGCACGGGTCGGGGTCGACGACATGACGATGGGCAGCGGGGCGGTCCGGTTCTCGGTGTACGGGGACGGGGTGCTGCTGTGGCGTTCGCCGGTGCTGCGGGGCGGGGACGCGGCGGTGCCGGTGCATGTCGGGATCGCGGGGCGGAAGACCTTGCGGCTGGTGACGGAGTCGGTGGGTGGGGGCGCGTCGGACGCGGCCTTCGCGGACTGGGCGGGGTCGAGGATCGGGTGCGGGTGAGAGGGCTCCGGCCTGAGGGCTTGCGGGGTGCCCCCTCGGGGGACGGCTAGAGGCTGCGGCGGTGGGGGACGCCCGCGGCGACCGCGCGTTGGCGGGGGGCGGCGGAGCCCGTCCAGCAGGTGCCCCGGCGGGAGATGAGGCGGCGGAGCCAGAGTTCGGTGGAGGTCAGGTCGGCGAGGCCGTCGAGGGGGACGGGTTCGCCCTCGGCCGCCGCGCGCAGGGCCTTGCGGACGACACGCGCCTCGATCAGGCCCGCGTCCGCCAGGAGGGGCGCGTCGAAGAGGTTGAGCAGGGTGTCGAGCGCTGCGCGGATGCCTGCCTGGGCGGTCGCGGTGGAGGTCGTGTGGGCCGTGGCGGCGCCCCAGCCCGCCGGGAGGTCGTGGATGCCCGCACCGGAGAGGACGGCGCGGAGGATCGCAGCGCGAGCGCCCGGCTGGACGCGGAGGGTCTCGGGGAGGGCGCGGCAGGCCCGTACGACCTGGTTGTCGAGGAAGGGGGCGTGCAGGCGCTGGCTGCGGACCTCGGCGGCCTGTTCGAAGACGCGGTGGTCGTAGGCGTGACGGGCCAGGGCCGCGCGGGCGCGGGCCTCGCCGGGGCGCTGGGAGGAGGCCGGGCGCAGCGCCGACTCCTGGAGGCGGATCGATACTTCGGCGAGCGCCTCGCCGGTGAGCCAGCGGGCCGCCGGGCCCGGACGGGACCAGGTCAGGGCTTCCAGGGAGGCGTCGAGCGCGCCCGTGGAGGTCTCCGCAACATCCCGGTGGGTGAGGCGGACGGCGGCCTCCTCGATGCCCGAGCGGTACGGCGTACGAGCGAGCCGGCGGGCCGCGCGGTAGACCGTGAGGGGCACCAGGAGGGAGGTCGGCGAGGTGCCTTCGGCCTTGGCCAGGGCGGTGGCCGGGCGCAGGATGTGGCGGCGCCTGCGGTCGATGAGGAGGTCGGCGAGGCGGGCCGGGTGCGCGTCCAGGACCTGGCGGGCGCCGTTGCCGACGAGGTGGTCGGCGCTGCCCGACTGGAGGCGCAGGCGGGCGCGTTCGGCGGTGACGAGGGAGGGGCCGGGTTCGTCGGTGAGCGGACCGGACTCCAAGTCGGCGTACGGCAGGGCCTCTTCGGCGCCGGGGACGACGATGTGGTGCAGGCGCGGGTTGGCGGCGATCGCGCCCGCGCGCTCCAACTCCGGGGTGAGGTCCCTCTCGCGGGCGCGGGCACCGGCGGCCAGGTCGTTGAAGGTGACGGCGAGCAGGCGTTCGCCCGCGCCGGTGCCGTGGCCCAGGACCGTGCCCGGAAGGCCGGGCAGCCCTGCGGCGAGGAGGGCGAGGGTGGCGGAGGCGCTGCCGCCCGAGAGGTCGGAGCCGATACCGGGTACAGGGACGCCCCGGCGGCGGGCGCGGCGCTCGGCGGGGCCCATGCCGGGGACCGGACCGGGGTCCGGGAGGGGCGTCTCGGGTGCGTGGCGAGGAGCCGTGAGGCGGGCCCGTACCGCTTCGACGAGCGCGTCCCGTACGCCGTCCACGGCGCGCTCCGGGTCGAGTTGGGGGGCTGCGACGGCGAGGGAGGCGACCGGCTCGTACCCGGTGATCTCGCGCGAGCCCTCGCGCAGGACGAGCGCGTGACCGGGCGGTATGCGCTTCACGCCGGCGTACGGGGTGCCGTCGCGCAGTGCCTCGGGGACGTCGGGGCAGGCGAGGAGGGCGGCGAGGTGGCCGATGTCGAGCTGGGCCTCGATGAGGTCGGCGAGGGGGAGCGCGGCGGTGGCGTACGCGGTGCCATTGGCCCAGGGCGTGTAGAAGACCGGGCGGGCTCCGGCCAGGTCACCGGCGACGGTGACGCGTCTGCCGGTCTGCACGACGGCGGTGTAGGAGCCGGGCCAGGCGGTCAGGTGCCTCAGTGCGCCGCCGCGCGCCGCGAAGAGGCCGACCCGGAGTTCCTCGTCGGTGGCGCCGCAGCAGCCGAGGACGGCGAGGCGGGTGAAGCCGTCGATGGATACGGTACGGACCTCGTCGGGGCGCCAGTCGCCGACGGCCCACAGGGGGTCGGGGTCGCCCCACAGGAGCTGGGCGCCGACGGGCTGCACGGTGTCGCCCTCGTGCTCGGTGCCGGGTGCGCCGACGGCTCCGACCGTGCCGAAGCTCGCGGCGACGCTGCTCCATCCCACCAACCAACGCATCGCCGCCTCCACAGGCTGTGGACAACTTTGCTCGCGGTGCGCGGCGGGGGTGCAGGTCCGTCCGGCGAGGTCGGGGGCCGGGACCTCGGGGACCTGCCGGTCGGGGGGCTCGCGGTGCTGGTCGGCCACCCCGGTGCGTGCACCGTGCCGCGCATTGCGCGCGTGGGGACCATGCTGCCACGACTGGGGCGTGGGGGTGGGGGTGCGGGGGGCGGTGGCGAGGGCCAATGCACGCGGGCAAAGGGGGAGTTGGGGGGCAAAGGGGGTGCGGGGCACCCCGCCGGGGGCACGGGGCAGTGCTGCACGTGCGGCTCCACCGCGCTGGGCGCCCCGTCAGGGGCGCGGGACTGTGCTGCACATGCGGCTCCACCGCGCGGACGCGCCCTTCAGGGGCGCGGGGAACTGCGCGCCCAGCCACCCACCCACCCGCACGGGAACCCTTATGCAGCCGCGCGGCGAGCGCTTTAGGGAAAGGGGCGGGTCCGGGGCCTCTCTGCCTGAGCCGGGCG
>NZ_JBIUXN010000046.1:0-10491 GCF_044744005.1 Streptomyces sp. NPDC087440
CGTTGACTTTTGGCACGCTGTTGAGTTCTCAAGGAACGGACGCTTCCTTTGTACTCACCCTCGCGGGCTTTCCTCCGGACGTTTTCGTTCGGTGTGTTTCCAACCTTACCAGATCATTTCCGCGCCGTTTCCGGTTTGGATTTTGTTTCCGGTGGCCGTTGGAGGGCCTTTGCCTTTCGGCGTGTTCACTACTTTAGCTGCTTTCCCTTGCGGCTCATAATCGGGCCGTTGGGATCGGAATTCGGGCATGCCGAAATTCGAACCCGTTAGGGGAAGTCGTAGGTAGTGGTTGGCCGCTCCGGGCTGCTTGGTCGGGTCCGATGGACCGTTCCGACAGCAGTGCCCGTTTCAAGCGGCTCGGGCTACGTTAGGCGCGCGGCCGGGTCGAGTCAAGTTGCTCGGCGGCGTGGCTTGTGGGCGCGGTACGGGCTGACCGTCGGGTCGTCGGAGATCCAGAAGCGCCAGGGGTGGGCCGCTCCGTCTCCCCCCACTCCGGTGCGGGGGCCGTTCTGGTGCTGGTCAGGTGGGGGTGGGGTGCCCTGCAGGACGGACAGGGGTGAGTCCGGGGCCGTACAGAGGTCGGTGCCGTCGAGGGCGCGGGTGATGTCGAGACCGGTGGCCAGGCGGGCGGGGCCTTTGGCCAGTTCGTTGTCGTTTCGGGCTGAAAGCCGTCGTTTGCGGACGAGGTCGGCGCCCTTGGTGATCTCGCCGGCGCGGAGGAGGACACCGCTTGCTTCGTCCTCGGGGCCGCAGACCAGGTTGAGGCTGAACCACATGCCGTAGATGAAGTAGACGTACGCGTGGCCGGGTGGGCCGAACATCGAGGCGTTGCGGGCGGTGCGGCCGCGGTAGGCGTGCGAGCCCGGGTCGTGTTCGCCGTCGTAGGCCTCCACCTCGGTGATGCGGAGTTCGATGGGGCCTTCGTCGGTGCGGCGGACCAGGGTGCGGCCCAGCAGGTCGGGGGCGACGGCCAGGACGGGGCGGTCGAAGAAGGAGCGGGTGAGCGGCGTACGGTCCGGTTCCGGCACGATCATGCCTGCCGAGGGTAGTGGAACCCGGGTTGCCGTCGGTCGTTGTGCGGGTAGGCGCGGAACCGGGCGCCTGTGTCGAGCGTTTGTACTGGTCAAGGCCGGAAGAGTTAAGGGGAGAGCATGGGATTCAAGAAGCTGCTGGCGAGCCTGGGTGCGGGTGGGGCGTCCGTGGAGACGGAGCTCACCGAGGCGAACGTCGTGCCCGGTGGAGTCGTGCAGGGCGAGGTGCGGATTCAGGGCGGGTCCGTGGACCAGCAGATCGAGGGGCTGTCGGTCGGGCTCCAGGCGCGCGTCGAGGTCGAGGGTGGTGACCAGGAGGTCAAGCAGGACATCGAGTTCACCAAGGTCAAGCTCGGCGGGGCCTTCCAGGTGCAGGCCGGGGCGGTGCACGTGGTGCCGTTCGGTCTGGACATTCCCTGGGAGACGCCGGTCACCAGCATTGCCGGGCAGCAGCTGCGCGGGATGGACATCGGTGTGACGACGGAGTTGGAGATCGCGCGGGCCGTCGACTCCGGCGATCTGGACCCGATCAACGTGCACCCGCTGCCGGCGCAGCAGGCGATTCTGGACGCCTTCATCCAGCTGGGGTTCCGGTTCAAGAGTGCCGACATGGAGCGCGGGCACATCCGGGGGACGCGGCAGCGGCTGCCGTTCTACCAGGAGATCGAGTTCTTCCCGCCGCAGCAGTACCGGGGGCTCAACCAGGTCGAGCTGACGTTCATCGCGGACGACCGGGAGATGGACGTGATCCTGGAGATGGACCGCAAGGGCGGCATGTTCAGCGAGAGCAGCGACTCCTACCGGGCGTTCCAGGTGGGGCTGCACGACTTCCAGGGGACGGACTGGGCGGCGTACCTCAACCAGTGGCTGGCCCAGGTCGGTGGGCAGCGGAACTGGCTCTAGGGTCGGAAGGGTTCCGCGTGAGTGTTGAGCGAGTAGGAAGGTGTTGACGTGACCGAGGGCAAGAGGGCGCCGCTGCCGCACGACTTCCATCCGCCGGTGGCTTCGTTCCGTGTGGTGAGCGAGGACGTCGCCGAGGGTGCGGAGCTGAAGGGCGCCCAGGTGTACGCGGACGGGAACACCTCGCCGCAGCTGCGGTGGGAGGGGTTCCCCGCGGAGACCAAGAGCTTCGCGGTGACCTGCTTCGACCCGGACGCGCCGACAGGCAGCGGGTTCTGGCACTGGACGGTCTTCGACATTCCGGCGTCGGTGACCGAGCTGGTGGCCGGTGCCGGGTCGGGGAAGTTCGAGGGGCTGCCGGAGGGCGCCGTACAGGCTCGTAACGACTACGGGTCGAAGGACTTCGGTGGGGCCGCTCCCCCGGCGGGCGAGCGCCACCGATACGTGTTCACCGTGTACGCGGTGGATGTGGAGAGCCTTGCCGCGCTGGGTGTCGGCGCGGACACTCCGCCTGCTGCTGTGGGGTTCAACCTGCGGTTCCACACGCTCGGGCGGGCACAGCTCGTAGCGGAGTACGAGGCTCCGGCCGAAGGCTGAGCCGTAGTCCGAAAGATTCACGGGGTATTTGCCCGTTCCCGGTCTTGAAAGAGATCGGGAACGGGCAGTTTTTGTTTGGGGGGTGTGCGCGCCCTCCGCCGGGGACGCCGTTAATGCGTTGTCCATTGGGGCGTGTCCCGCCAGAGTTGATCCAAGCCCGCCACGGGGTGGGCCGGCACACGGAGGGTGGGCGGGATGCGTGACACGCTGGTTTTGAACGCGAGCTTCGAGCCACTGTCGACGGTGACTTTGAACCGTGCGGTGGTGCTTGTCCTGACGGACAAGGCCGTGGTCGAGAAGTCGCATCCCGGGCTGCGCATGCGCGCCGCCGCTGTCGATCTTCCGGTGCCGATGGTGATCCGGCTGAGCCGGTACGTACGGGTGCCGTTCCGAAGACAAGCTCCGTGGTCGAGGCGGGGTGTGTTGATACGGGACCAACACAGGTGCGCGTACTGCGGGAAGCGGGCGACGACCGTGGACCACGTGGTGCCTCGGTCGCGCGGTGGTGGTGACACCTGGTTGAACACGGTGGCCTCGTGCGCCGAGGACAACCACCGCAAGGCGGACCGTACGCCGGAGAAGGCGGGGATGCCGTTGCTGTTCGAGCCGTTCGTCCCGACGCCCGCCGACGCGATGTTGCTGTCGCTGAGGGGGGCGGAGTGGGATTCGCTGCCGGACTGGCTGGCGGAGTCCGCGGCCTGAGGAGTGCGGTCGTAGGGAGAGGGAGCCCGTCTCGTGGTGGAGGCGGGCTTCTTCGCGTACGTGCTCCTCCCAGGGTCAGGCGAGCAGGAGCTGGACGATCGCGACGATGCCGACGGCGACGATCACGCCGCGCAGGACGGTCGGCGGGAGGCGGCGGCCGACCTTGGCGCCGATCTGGCCGCCGAGGGCGGAGCCGACGGCGATGAGGAGTACGGCGGTCCAGTCGAATTCGGCGACGAAGAGGAAGAAGACCGCGGCGACTCCGTTGACGACGGCGCCCAGGATGTTCTTGACGCCGTTGATGCGCTGGAGGGAGTCGTTGAGGAGCAGGCCCATGAGGGAGAGGTAGAGGACTCCCTGGGCGGCGCCGAAGTAGCCGCCGTACGCGCTGGCGAGGAGCAGGCCGACGAGGAGGGCCGGGCCGCCGTCGGGGTGGGGGCCGGATTCCGGGTCGCCGCTGAGTTCGCGGCGGCGCTTGAGGGCGGCGGACAGCTTGGGCTGGAGGACGACCAGGATCAGGGCCAGGCCGATCAGGACCGGGACGATCGTGTCGAAGGCGGAGGAGGGGAGCGCGAGGAGGAGGATCGCGCCGATCAGGCCGCCGAGCAGGGCCGTCAGGCCGAGGCGGATGATGCGTCGGCGCTGGCCGCGCAGTTCCTTGCGGTAGCCGATGGCGCCGCTGATGGAGCCGGGGACCAGGCCGAGCGTGTTGGAGACGTTCGCGACGACGGGCGGCAGGCCGGTGGCCAGGAGCACCGGGAAGGTGATCAGGGTGCCGGAGCCGACGATGGTGTTGATGGTGCCCGCGCCGATGCCTGCGGCGAAGACGGCGAGCATCTCCCAGATCGTCATGCGGTTTCGTACCCCTCGTGCTGAGTGCAGAGTGCTGATCGCTGCCGTATGCAGCGATCATGCACGAGAGGGGTGGCGGGTCAGTCGATGGGGGGCTGTTCGCGGCGTTCCTTGGTGCTGCCGGAACCGCCCGAATTCCCGCCAAGGGGGCCGAAGTTGCCCATCGCTCCGGAGAGGCCCTTGAGCGCGTCGCCGATTTCGCTGGGGACGATCCAGAGCTTGTTGGCGTCGCCCTCGGCGATCTTCGGGAGCATCTGGAGGTACTGGTAGGCGAGCAGCTTCTGGTCGGCGTCGCCCGCGTGGATGGACTCGAAGACCGTACGGATGGCCTGGGCCTCGCCCTCGGCGCGCAGGGCGGCGGCCTTGGCCTCACCTTCGGCGCGCAGGATCGCGGACTGCTTCTCGCCCTCGGCGGTGAGGATCTGGGACTGCCGGATGCCCTCGGCGGTGAGGATCGCGGCGCGCTTGTCGCGGTCGGCGCGCATCTGCTTCTCCATCGAGTCCTGAATGGAGGTCGGCGGCTCGATCGCCTTGAGCTCGACGCGGTTGACGCGGATGCCCCACTTGCCGGTGGCCTCGTCGAGGACGCCGCGCAGGGCCGCGTTGATCTCCTCGCGGGAGGTCAGGGTCCGCTCCAGGTCCATGCCGCCGATGATGTTGCGGAGCGTGGTGACGGTGAGCTGCTCGATGGCCTGGATGTAGCTGGCGACCTCGTAGGTCGCGGCGCGGGCGTCGGTCACCTGGTAGTAGATGACGGTGTCGATGTTGACGACCAGGTTGTCCTGGGTGATCACCGGCTGGGGCGGGAACGGGACGACCTGTTCGCGGAGGTCGATCCGGTTGCGGATCGAGTCGATGAACGGGACGACGATGTTCAGGCCCGCGTTGAGCGTGCGCGTGTAGCGGCCGAAGCGCTCGACGATGGCGGCGCTGGCCTGTGGGATGACCTGGATCGTCTTGATCAGGGCGATGAAGACCAGCACCACCAGAATGATCAGGACGATGATGATCGATGACATCGCTTCCCCGTGCCCTTCGTGTTGCTCGACGCTGCGCGGACGGGCCGGTCGGCCGGTTCCGCGATGATCGAGTTTTCCAGATGGCGGTACGCCGTGCAGGGTGTTCCGTCTACCTCACGGACGTTCACATGACCACGGCCGTCGCTCCGTCGATCTCGACGACGTCGACCTGCTGGCCGGGCTCGAAGCTCTGTCCGGCGTCCAGGGCGCGGGCCGACCAGATCTCGCCCGCGAGTTTGATCCGGCCGCCCTCGGCACTGGAGACGCGCTCCACGACGATTGCCTGGCGGCCCCGCAACGCGTCGATTCCGCTTGCCAGTTGGGGGCGTTGACTTCGGCGCCGGGTGGCGATCGGGCGTACCACCGCGATCAGGACGACCGACACGGCCGCGAACACCAGGACCTGGGTGACGAGTCCGCCGCCCAGGTAGGAGGTGAGTGCGCCCGCGAGCGCGCCGGCGGCCAGCATTCCCAGTTCGGGCATCGTCGTGACGACGAGGGCGATGCCGAGCACCGCCGCGCCGATCAGCCACCAGAGCCATGCGTCCATGTTCACAACGGTCATGGTAGGGGCGGGTGGTCGGCGCGGACAGGGCGCACGGGATTCACGTACCGGCTCAAGTGCGGTACGTACGACAGGACTTAGCCCATCGGGAGGCCCTGGGCGGTGTAGCGGTCGCCGCGGTGCTCGACGACGAGCGGCAGGCCGAAGCACAGCGAGAGGTTGCGGGAGGTCAGCTCGGTCTCGACGGGGCCGGCGGCGAGGACCTTGCCCTGGCGGATCATGAGGACGTGGGTGAAGCCCGGCGGGATCTCCTCGACGTGGTGCGTGACCATGATCATCGAGGGGGCGTACGGGTCCTTGGCCAGGCGGCCCAGGCGGCGGACCAGGTCCTCGCGGCCGCCGAGGTCGAGACCGGCGGCGGGCTCGTCCAGGAGGAGGAGCTCGGGGTCGGTCATCATGGCGCGGGCGATCAGGGTGCGCTTGCGCTCGCCCTCGGAGAGGGTGCCGAACTTGCGGTCCAGGTACTCGCTCATGCCGAGGCGGTCGAGGAAGGCGCGGGCGCGCTGCTCGTCGACCTCGTCGTAGTCCTCGTGCCAGGTGGCGGTCATGCCGTAGGCAGCGGTGAGGACGGTCTCCAGGACGGTCTGCCGCTTGGGCATCTTCTCGGCCATGGCGATGCCGGCCATGCCGATGCGGGGGCGGAGGTCGAAGACGTCCACCCGGCCGAGGGTCTCGCCGAGGATGGCGGCGGAGCCGGAGGAGGGGAAGAGATAGCTGGAGGCGATGTTCAGCAGCGTGGTCTTGCCGGCGCCGTTGGGGCCGAGGATGACCCAGCGTTCGCCTTCCTTCACCGACCAGGAGACGTCGTCCACCAGAGCCCGTCCGTCGCGGACCACGGATACGTCCACCAGCTCCAGTACATCGCTCATGAGCGCGTTGTCTCCCCATGCAGTATCGAAATGTCGCGTGTGCCTGTGGGCACAGCGCCCAAGGAAAACCTACGCCACCGCTCGGACAGTCCGGCCCTTGGGATGGGTGCGGCCCGGAATCTAGGCTGGGGCGCATGCTCACGGAACCACGTTCAGGAATGCTGGCGGCTTGGGGAAATGCCCTGCTCGGGGGATTTGTCTCACCGGACGACGCGGCGACGGCCATCGTCGGCGACGACACGGTGCACCGGGTGACCGGCGTGCCGGGCGAGGACGGACCGGTCGGGCTCACGCTCGCGCTGGGGCGGCTGCGGGCGCTCGGGGCGACGGGCTTCCGGGTCGCGCTGCCCGCGCCGGGCCATCCGCTGGGGCTGAGCGGTCCGCCGGAGTTCAACGCGCGGGCGCTGGAGGCCGAGGAGGCGGTGGTCTGCACGGGGGCCGCGCTGGGACTCGTACCGGAGATCGAGGAGATCGGACCCCGGGGGGACGTACGGGTCGAGGTGACCTGGGTGTGTTCGGCGGTACGGGACGCGCCGCCGGCCGACGTGCCGTCGCTCGGGGAGGCGGAGCGGGAGCTGGCGGAGGCGCTGCGGGACGCGACGGCGGTGCTGGCGAAGCTGGACGTGGCCGGGTCCGGGCCGGTGGCCGAGGCGGCGATCGACGCGTACCGGGCACGGTCGGAGGCTTCGGCGGAGGTGCTGGCGCCCGGGTATCCGGCGCGGGCGGTGCGGGTGCTGGAGATGGCGCGGCGGGTGGGGCTCGTGGTGTCGCTGGCGTACGGGAACGGGCACGGGGGTGCGGTGAGCGCGTCGGAGATGTGGGCGCGCGGGGAGGCGTTGCGGCCGGTGGAGCGGGTGGCGCGGCGGGCGATGGTGGCGGCGTACGGGGCCGTCGTGGAACGCACCGCCTGATGGCCCGGTGCGCTGCGCGCGGGCCGGGAACGGCGAGAGCCCCGCGGTCAGGACCGCGGGGCTCTCGAACAGGACTGGCGTCAGGAGTTGACGCCGTCGTTGCCGAACGCGGGGTTCAGCAGGCCGATGACGTTGACCGTGTTGCCCACGACGTTCACCGGGACGTGCACCGGAACCTGGACCTGGTTGCCAGAGCCGACGCCCGGGGAGCGCTCGGCCTTGCCGTTGGCGTCGGCGTCGGCGAACGCCGCACCGGCGGAGGCACCCGCGGCGATTCCTGCGACGGCGAGGACGACAGCGGCCTTCTTGGCAGTGTTCATGAAAAGTAATCCTTAGGGATGTATACGGGGCGATCCCAACCCCGGGACCGCTGAATGGAGAACGCGCCAATCGACGGAACGACACGGCTGTCGGCGCGGATGCTCACTTTCGAAGCAAGGGGCCCCGCGGGCTGACTACTCCGCAGGGCGGGGCGCGGAACGGCCCCCGGTGTGTGCCGAGGGCCGTTTTCCCCTTCACGACGGGCCTCTGTGCGGGCCCGGTCGATCAGTGGTTGACGCCGAGGTTCCCGAACGCGGGGTTGAGACCGCCGATGACGGTGACGGTGTTGCCGACCACGTTCACGGGAACGTCGACGGGGACCTGGACCAGGTTGCCCGAGCCCACGCCCGGGGACTGGACGGCCTTGCCCTCGGCAACGGCCCCGGGGTGGCCGTGGCCGTGGCCCGGACCGGTCGCGGAGGCAGCACCCGCACCGGCGGCGACGAGCCCACCGGCGACCAGGGTGACGGCGGCAGCCTTCTTCAGGTTCTTCACTTCAGGTTCCTCCTAGCGGTGGCTGCGGCCAGCCGCCGCAGCACGCCATGGAGAACGCCTCCGCGGCGATCAGGTTGCGCCGTACGGATGACTTACACACGACGGTATGAATCTCGTACCGGAGGAAGACGGTCCGGATGACGTGCGGTCAGTCGGTCAGACCGTGCCTGACCGCGTAGAGCGCGGCCTGGGTGCGGTCGGCGAGGTCCAGTTTCATCAGGATGTTCGAAACATGGGTCTTGACGGTCTTCTCGGAGAGGACGAGGGCGCGGGCGATCTCCCGGTTGGAGCGGCCGTCGGCGATGAGGGAGAGGACTTCCCGCTCGCGCTCGGTGAGGGAGGTGCTGCGGCCCTGGCCGCTGTGCGGGTCGTCCTGGGCGAGGAGGGCTCCGGCGACCTCGGGCTGGAGGAGGACGTGTCCGGCGTGCACGGAGCGGATGGCTCCGGCGAGGGCGTCCGGGTCGACGTCCTTGTAGACGTAACCGGAGGCTCCCGCGCGCAGGGCGGGGACGACCGTGCGCTGCTCGGTGAAGCTGGTGACGATCAGGACCTTGGCGGGGTTGGCGAGTTCGCGGAGCCTGCGCAGGGCCTCGATGCCGTCGGTGCCCGGCATCTTGATGTCCATCAGGACGACGTCGGGGCGCAGGGACTCGGCCTGGGCGACGCCCTCGGCGCCGTCGCCCGCCTCGCCCACGACCTCTATGTCGTCCTGGATTTCGAGGAAGGTGCGCAGGCCGCGGCGTACGACCTGGTGGTCGTCGACGAGCAGGACGCGGATCTTCGGTTTTGTCGCGGACGGGGTGCTGTGGCCGGGCTCAGGCACCGGGGACCTCCAGGGTGATCGTGGTGCCCTTGCCGGGCTCCGAGTGCACGGTCAGGGTGCCGCCGACACCGCTCGCGCGGTCGCGCATCGAGACGAGGCCGAGGTGGCGGCCGGCCCGGCGGACTCCGGCGGGGTCGAAGCCGCAGCCGTCGTCGGTGACGCTGAGGCGGGCGCGGTCGTCCCGCGGCTTTTCGAGTACGACGTCCACGCGGTCCGCGCCGGAGTGGCGCAGGGCGTTGTGCAGGGCCTCCTGGGCGACGCGGAGCATGGCCTCCTCCTGGGCGGCGGGCAGGGCGCGCACGCCGCAGCTGTCGAAGACGACGTGGGCGGTGTGGGCGCGGTCCATGACCTGGACCTGGTTGCGCAGGGTGGCGACCAGGCCGTCCTCGTCGAGGCCGGCGGGGCGCAGCTCGACGACGGCGGCGCGCAGTTCGTCGGCGGCTTCGGCGGCGAGGGCGGCGACCTGGTGCAGCTCGTCCTTGGCGCGGGCGGGGTCGCGGTCGACGAGGGCGGCGGCGGCCTGGGCGGTGAGGCGCAGGGAGAAGAGCTTCTGGCTGACCGCGTCGTGGAGTTCGTGGGCGAGGCGGGAGCGTTCCTCGGCGATGGTCAGCTCGCGGCTGCGCTCGTAGAGGCGGGCGTTGGTGAGGGCGATGGCGGCGTGCTGGGCCAGGATCGTGAGGAGGTCCTCGTCGGCGGCGGTGAAGCCGCAGCCGCCGTCGGGCTTGGGGCAGCGCTTGTTGGCGAGGAAGAGGGCGCCGATGACCTCGTCGCCGTCGCGGATGGGGAGCCCGAGGAAGTCGGACATGTCGGGGTGGGCGTCCGGCCAGCCCTCGAAGCGGGGGTCCTTGCGGACGTCGGCGAGGCGCTCGGTCTCGTTGCCGTGCAGCATCGCGGCGAGGATGCCGTGCTGGCGGGGCAGCGGGCCGATCGCCTTCCACTGCTCTTCGCTGACGCCGTCGACGACGAACTGGGCGAAGCCGCCGTGGTCGTCGGGGACGCCGAGGGCCGCGTACTCGGCGTCCAGGAGGTCGCGGGCGGAGGCCACGATCGTCTTGAGGACGTCGCGGACTTCGAGGTGGCGGCTCATGGCGAGGAGGGCGGAGCTGACGGCGGTCAGGCCGCCGGGGGGCAGGTGGGGGCGGCCGGGGGTCATGTCCGTCACCGTACCGGTGGGGGGTGGGGGGTGGATCGGGCGTGGGGGTGAGAGGGGGAGGTCGGAGGGACTAGGTCTGGGGGCGGGGGTACGGGGATGGGCGGGGCCCGGTCGGGGGTGTGCCCGGTGCCGGGGCGGGGCGGGGCCTCTTTGGACGGGCGTCCGGCACGGGGGCTGGGCCAGGGGCGGCACCCGGGTGGGCCGGGAGCGGGAGGGGCCGCCCCCTTGCCCGCCCGTCCCGCCCCCGGGGGGC
>NZ_JBIUXN010000047.1:0-7790 GCF_044744005.1 Streptomyces sp. NPDC087440
CGCCCGGCTCAGGCAGAGAGGCCCCGGACCCGCCCCTTTCCCTAAAGCGCTCGCCGCGCGGCTGCATAAGGGTTCCCGTGCGGGTGGGTGGGTGGGTGGCTGGTCGCGCAGTTCCCCGCGCCCCTGAAGGGGCGCCCGGCGCGGCGGAGCCGCACGTGCGGCACAGCCCCGCGCCCCTGAAGGGGCGCCCGGCGCGGTGGAGCCGCACGTGCAGCACAGCCCTGCGCGGCGGGGCCGCAGATCGGGTGCGGCCCCACGCCCCTGATGGCCCCGGCTCCGGAATTCGTGCGGGCCCGGCGCGATCGGGGATCATTCGGCGCATGAGCAGCCACGACCCGACGGGGATACCGGCCGGCACCCCGGCCCCCGCCCAGAGACCGCCGCACCCCGAGGCCGCCGGGGTGACCCCGCCTGTGGGCGAGTTCGGGCCCACTCCGCAGCCGGTGGCCCCCGGGGGCACCTACTGGCCCCCGCCGCCCGGGGCCACCCACTGGCCCCCGCCGCCCCCGGGGGTCGGCCCCTGGCCCGTGCGTCCGCCGGTCCGGGAGCCGTTGCCGCCCCTGCCCGCCCCCCGCCGCATCGTCGAGATCGACGCCCTGCGCGGGTTCGCGCTGCTCGGGATCCTGCTGGTCAACGTGTTCCTGATGAGCGGTGCGGCCGACCTCGGGAGTGGGGCGGGGGTGGTCACCCAGGGCGGTGGCGGTGAGGGGGGCCTGGGCGGGGTGGACGCCGTCGTCGGGTGGCTCGTGGCGTTCCTCGTGCAGGGGAAGTTCTATTTGTTGTTCGCCTTTCTCTTCGGGTACAGCTTCACCGTCCAGATGGCCTCCGCCGAGCGCGCCGGGGCCCGCGTCGTCCCCCGCACCCTCCGTCGCACCGCCGGGCTCCTTGTCCTCGGCCTGCTGCACGCCGTCCTGCTCTTCAGCGGCGACATCCTCACCTCGTACGCCCTCCTCGGCCTGATCCTGCTCGCCGCCCGCAACGCCTCCCCGCGCGGCGCGCGCACCGCCGCGTACTGGGTGTGGGGGTCCTTCGGCGCCCTGCTGCTCCTGCTCTCCGCGCTGGCGGTGCTCGTCCCGGCGACCGCCGCCGACCTCGCCGAGGCGGACGCCGACTCCGCCGCGCTCACCGCCGCCTACCGGGGCTCCTTCGCCGACGTCGTCGGCGCCAACCTCGACCAGCTGCCCTTCGTCGTCCTCGCGGCCGTGCTCGGCGCGGGAACGATCGTCCCCGCGTTCCTGTTCGGGCTGGCGGCGGGGCGCTCCGGCTGGTTCGACCGTACGGATGGGGCCAAGCTGCTCCGTACCGTACGCATCGGACTCGCCGTCGGCCTGCCCGCCGCCGCACTCGCCGCGACCCTCGAACTCGGCCCCGAGCGCTGGTCGATGCTCGGCTCGGCGCTGGGCGCGCTGACCGCCCCGGCGCTCACCGCCGCCTACCTCGCCGGAATGCTCCTCTTCTTCCGCACCCGCCCCGGCCGCCGCGTCGTCGCCGTCCTCGCCCCCGCGGGCCGCATGTCCCTGACCAACTACCTCACCCAGTCCCTGGTCATGGCCCTGGTCTTCACGGGCTACGGCTTCGGGCTGTACGGGAAGCTGGGCGTCGCCGTCCCGGTACTGATGGCCCTCGTCCTGTACGGGGTCCAGCTCGCCGTCAGCGGTCCGCTGATGCGGCGCCACCGGCACGGGCCGGTGGAGTGGCTGCTGCGGGTGATCACCCTCGCGGGCCGCCCCCGGCGGGACGCCGCACAAGTTAACGAGCGCTAACGCACCGGTCTAGAATGCTGCCATGAGCACCCAAGCCGCCCCCGGCGGAACGTCCCGGGTCGCGGCCCCCACCCGCCGCGAACAGATCCTCAAGGAAGCCGCGCGCCTCTTCGCCGAGCGCGGCTTCCACGGGGTCGGCGTCGACGAGATAGGCGCCGCGGTGGGCATCAGCGGCCCGGGCCTCTACCGGCACTTCCCCGGCAAGGACGCGATGCTCGCGGAGCTGCTGGTGGGGATCAGCGAGCGGCTGCTGGAGGGGGGCCGGGCCCGGGTCGCCGCAGCCCCGGACGACCCGGCGGCCCTCCTGGCCGCGCTCGTCGACGGCCACATCGACTTCGCCCTCGACGACCGCCCCCTGATCACCCTCCACGACCGCGAACTGGACCGCCTGCGCGACGCGGACCGGCGCCGGGTGCGCCGCCTCCAGCGCGAGTACGTGGAACTGTGGGTCACCGCGGTCCGCGACCTGCACCCCGCCACCCCCGAGTCCTCGGCCCGCGCCGCCGTCCACGCGGTCTTCGGCCTCCTCAACTCCACCCCCCACCTGGGCTCGGGCCTCCCCGGCCGCGACACCACGGAGTCCCTGCTGCGCCGCCTGGCGCACGGGGCGTTCGGGGCGCTGGGCGGCTGAGCGCGTCCCTCCGCCGGAACCCGTCCATCCGTCGGAACCCTCCGTGCGTCCGCGAACACGCCCGGCACAATGGTCCCCATGCCGATACTCAGCCGTGCCGCCCTCGTCGACCACCTCGTCCGCACCCGGATCGCGGGAGACGTCGCCACCCCGCGCGACAACAATCTGTCGCACTACCGCAAGCTCGCGAACGGCGACCGCCACTACTGGCTCGGCATCGAGCTCGGCGACCGGTGGGCCGACGAGCAGGACGTGCTGGCCGTCATGGCCGAGCGGTGCGGGGTGAGCGACGACCCCGAACACCGGCACGGACAGGACACCATCGACCCCGAGCTGACCGTGGACGCCCTGGACCGGGCCGCCGCCCGCCTGCGCAAGGCCGCCGCCGACCGGCAGCGCGTGCTGTTCGCGACCGGGCACCCGGGCGCCCTGCTGAACGTGCACGGGGCGACCGCGAGAGCCCTGCGGGACGCGGGCTGCGACGTCGTACGGATCCCGGGCGGGCTGACGGCGGACGAGGGGTACGTGGTGCAGTTCGCGGACGTGGCTGTGTTCGAGCGGGGGGCGAGCCTGTGGCACACCCACTCGCCCGCGCCCATGACCGCGATCCTCGACGGCCTGGAGCGGAACGGCGAGTCGCTGCCCGACCTCGTCTTCGCCGACCACGGCTGGGCCGGGTGCGCCGGGCAGCGCGGGATCGACTCGATCGGGTACGCCGACTGCAACGACCCCGCGCTCTTCCTCGGCGAGGCCGAGGGGACCATGGCCGTCACCATCCCGCTGGACGACCACGTCGTGGACCCGTTCTACTACGAGCCCATGACCGACTACCTGCTGGACGCCGCGGGCCTGCGCTGACCCCGGCGCGGGGTCGGGTCCAGGTAGACGCGGGCGATGGCCGGGTAGCGCTCGCGGAGCTGCGCCTCCGCCTCCTCGCAGGCCCACTCCACCTCGGCGGCCGACGAGACGTCCCGGAAGTCGATCTTCGCGGCGACGAGGATCTCGGACGGGCCCTGGATCAGGGTCGTCAGCTCGATGACGTCGACGATGTGGGGTACGGAGAGCAGCTCCTCCCGTACCCCTTCCCGCATCTGGGGCGGCAGCGCCCGGCCGATCAGCAGCTGCGCGTTGCTGCGGCCCAGCACCCAGGCGACGTACACCAGCAGCAGGCCGATGAGCAGGGAGGCGATGCCGTCCCAGACGCCGGAGCCGGTGAGCTGGCCCAGGCCCAGGCCCGCCGCCGCGAGGAGCAGGCCGGCGAGGGCCGCCGAGTCCTCCATGACGACCGCCTTGACCGCCGTGTCGGGGGTCAGCCGAAAGTAGCGGCCCACGGGCGCGCCCAGGCGGGCGGCCTCGGCGCGGACCTGCTTGATGCCGGTGCGGAGCGAGTAGCCCTCCAGGAGGAAGGCGACGGCCAGCACGATGTAGGAGACCAGGGGGTTTCCCAGTTCCTCGCCGTGGGTGAGGGTGTGGATGCCGTCGTAGATCGAGAAGACCGCGCCGCCGACGAAGGTCGCGACGGAGGCGAGCATCGCCCAGATGTAGCGCTCCGGGCCGTGGCCGAGGGGGTGCTGGGCGTCGGCGGGCTTCTCGCTGCGCTTGAGGGCGGTCAGCAGGAGGAGTTCGGTGACCGTGTCGGCCACCGAGTGCGCCGCCTCGGACAGCATCGCGCTGGAACCGCTGATCGCGCCCGCGACCGCCTTGGCGACGGCGATGCCGAGGTTGGCGACCGCCGCGACGATCACCGTGAAGGTGCTCTCGCCGCCGCCGGTGGATGCGGGTGCGCTGTCCGTCGTGTTGTCCTCCGCCATGGTTCGGACCGTATGCCCGATCAGCGGGGGACGCGAACCACGCCCTCCTGGATGACCGAGATGGCCAGCTGTCCGTCCCGGGTGTAGATCCGGGCCTGGCCCAGGCCCCGGCCGCCCGAGGCCGAGGGCGACTCCTGGTCGTACAGCAGCCACTCGTCGGCCCGGAAGGGGCGGTGGAACCACATCGCGTGGTCGAGGGAGGCCCCCACCACGTCGCCGGTCGCCCAGCCGCCCCGGCCGTGCGCCAGCAGGACGGAGTCCAGGAGCGTCATGTCGGAGACGTACGTGGCGAGGCAGACGTGCAGGAGGTGGTCGTCGGCCAGCTTGCCGTTCGTACGGAACCAGACCTGCGAGCGCGGTTCGCGGGGCTCGCCGACCGTCGCGTACGGAGGCGAGTCGACGTACCGGAGATCGATCGCGGCACGTGCTTCGAGGAGGCGGCCGACCGTGCCCGGGTCGACGAACCGGTCCGCGTAGCGGGGGAGGGTCTCGGCGGCCGTGGGGAGGGTGTCGGGGTCGGTCGACGGCGGCATCGGGGCCTGGTGCTCCATGCCCTCCTCGTACGTCTGGAACGACGCGGAGAGGTGGAAGATCGGCTGCCCGTGCTGGACCGCGACGACCCGGCGCGTGGTGAAGGAGCGGCCGTCGCGGATCCGGTCGACCGTGTAGACGATGGGGGCGGACGGGTCGCCCGTGCGCAGGAAGTAGGCGTGCAGGGAGTGTGTGAAGCGGTCATCGGGGACCGTCCGCCCGGCGGCGACCAGGGCCTGGGCCGCGACCTGGCCGCCGAACACGCGGGGGACGATGGCCGAGCGGCTCACGCCCCGGAAGATGTCCTGCTCGATCCGCTCCAGGTCGAGCAGATCGAGCAGGGACTCAAGTGCTTTGTTCATACAGGTAGTTGTAGCCGGTGAGTGCTACAGGCCCATGTCCTTGGCGATGATCATCTTCATGACCTCGCTGGTGCCGCCGTAGATGCGGTTGACGCGGTTGTCCGCGTACAGGCGGGCGATCGGGTACTCGTTCATGAAGCCGTAGCCGCCGTGCAGCTGGAGGCAGCGGTCGATGACGCGGTGCGCGACCTCGGTGCAGAAGAGCTTCGCGGAGGCGGCCTCGGCGGCCGTCAGCTCACCGGCGTCCAGGGCCTCCAGCGCGCGGTCGGCGACGGCCTCGGCGGCATCCACCTCGGCCTGGCAGGCGGCCAGCTCGAACTTGGTGTTCTGGAAGGTGGCGACCGGCTTGCCGAAGACGGTGCGGTCCTGGACGTACTGCTGCGTGAAGCGGACGGCGGCCTTGGCCTGCGCGTACGCGCCGTACGCGATGCCCCAGCGCTCGGAGGCGAGGTTGTGGCCGAGGTAGCCGAAGCCCTTGTTCTCCTCGCCGAGGAGGTCCTCGACCGGGACCTTCACGTCGACGAAGGCCAGCTCGGCGGTGTCGGAGGTGCGCAGGCCCAGCTTGTCCAGCTTGCGGCCGACCGAGTAGCCCTCGGACTTCGTGTCCACGGCGAACAGCGAGATGCCGAAGCGGCGGTCCTCGGCGGTCGGTGCGGAGGTGCGGGCGCAGACGATGACGCGGTCGGCGTGCACGCCGCCGGTGATGAAGGTCTTGGCGCCGTTGAGGACGTAGTGCGAGCCGTCCTCGGAGAGCTTGGCGGTGGTCTTCATGCCCGCGACGTCGGAGCCGGTGCCCGGCTCGGTCATGGCGAGCGCCCACATCTCCTCGCCCGTCACGAACTTCTCCAGGTACCGCTTCTTCTGCTCGTCGGTGGCGAGCATCAGGATGTACGGGAGACCGAGCAGGACGTGGACGCCCGAGCCGCCGAAGGTGACGCCCGCGCGGGTGGTCTCCTCGGTGAGGATCGCCTCGAACTTGTGCGTGCTCAGGCCCGCGCCGCCGAACTCCTCGGGCACGTTGATGCCGAAGACGCCCAGCTCGCCGAGCTTGTAGTAGAAGTCGCGCGGGGCCTGCCCGGCCGCGAACCACTCGTCGTAGACGGGCACGACCTCGGCCTCGATGAAGGCCCGGAGGGTGTCCCGGAACGCCTCGTGGTCCTCGTTGAATACGGTACGGCGCACGGGAACGCCTCCTTCGGCGGAATCGGCTGTGAGGTCGGCGGCTGGGCAGGCGTACTGCTAAGCGCTTGCTCAGATACCCGCCAAAAGTTACCGGCCGGTCACTGGGGTGTCCAGGGGGGTGCGGTGTTGGAGGGGCCACATGGGTGGGGGCGGCCCGGGAGGCGGTTCTGTCCGCCGCGTACAGGTCCCCCTGCTTCTTCATCCATCCGTACATGTGCGGAATCCGTCGTGCTGCCTACGCTCGGAGGCATGAACACTCCCCCTTCCGCGCCCCGTGGCCCCGTCGACTCGTCCCGCATTCCCCGGTACGCCGGACCGGCGACGTTCGCCCGGCTGCCGCGTCTGGACGAGGTCGGCGGGCGGACCGATGTCGCCGTCGTCGGCGTTCCCTTCGACACCGGGGTCTCCTACCGGCCGGGTGCGCGGTTCGGTGGCAACGCCATTCGCGAGGCGTCGCGGCTGCTGAGGCCGTACAACCCGGCGCAGGACGCCTCGCCGTTCGCGCTGGCGCAGGTCGCGGACGCCGGCGACATCGCGGCGAACCCGTTCAACATCAACGAGGCCGTCGAGACGATCGAGGCCGCGGCTGATGATCTGCTGGGGTCGGGCGCGCGGATGATGACGCTGGGCGGCGACCACACGATCGCGCTGCCGCTGCTGCGGTCGGTGGCGAAGAAGCACGGGCCCGTCGCTCTGCTGCACTTCGACGCCCACCTGGACACGTGGGACACGTACTTCGGGGCCGAGTACACGCACGGGACGCCGTTCCGGCGGGCCGTCGAGGAGGGCATCCTCGACACCGAGGCGCTGTCGCACGTCGGTACGCGCGGACCGCTGTACGGCAAGCAGGACCTGCGGGACGACGAGAAGATGGGCTTCGGGATCGTCACCTCCGCCGATGTCATGCGGCGGGGTGTGGACGAGGTCGCGGACCAGCTGCGGCAGCGGATCGGGGACCGGCCGCTGTACATCTCCATCGACATCGACGTGCTGGACCCGGCGCATGCTCCGGGGACGGGGACGCCGGAGGCCGGTGGGCTCACGTCACGGGAGCTGCTGGAGATCATCCGGGGGTTGTCGTCGTGCAACCTCGTGTCGGCGGACGTGGTGGAGGTCGCGCCGGCGTACGACCATGCGGAGATCACGTCGGTGGCGGCGTCGCACACGGCGTACGAGCTGACGACGATCATGTCCCGGCAGATCGCCGCTGCGCGGGGCTAGGCACGGCTTCCCCCTCTCCGGCCCTTTTGGGGGGGCGGGGCCGCACTTCCCCTCCCGGGGGGTCGCGCTTCCCCCCCGGGGCTGCGCTTCCCCCTTCCCGTGAGCCCCTCGGGGGACGAGGCAGCCCTCCCCTCTGGGTGCCGAGACCGCCCTCCCTCTTGCTTCCCCCTAGCCCCCTTGGGCGGCGGGGGCCGCCCTCCCCACCCTCCCCCGTAGCCCCCTTGGGCGGCGGGGCCGCCCCCCGGGGGCGGGACGGGCGGGCAAGGGGGCGGCCCCTCCCGCTCCCGGC
>NZ_JBIUXN010000048.1:0-7467 GCF_044744005.1 Streptomyces sp. NPDC087440
ACAGCTTCTTCGATCTGGGCGGGCATTCCCTGCTGGCGACCCGTCTGATCAGCCGCATCCGCACCCGCCTCGGCGTCGAACTGCCCCTGCGCGCCCTCTTCGAAGGCCCCACCGTGGTCCAGCTCGCCGAGTGGGTCGAGGCCGACGGCGCGCTCGCTCGTGTCGCGGTGTCTCCCGCCGCGCGCCCCGCTGAGGTGCCCCTATCGTTCGCCCAGCGTCGGCTGTGGTTCCTCAACCGCTTCGAGGGCTCCGCCACCTCGACGTACAACCTGCCCATCACGCTGCGACTGACCGGCACCCTCGACCGGGACGCGCTCGGCGCCGCGCTGCACGATGTCGTCGCGCGTCACGAGAGTCTGCGCACGGTTTTCCCCGAGGGCCCCGACGGCAACCCGTACCAGCGCGTTCTCGACGCCGACCGGGCCACCGTGCGGCTGGACGTGGTCCCGGTGACCGCCGCCGAGTTGCCCGCGCGTGTGGCCGAGGCCGCGGGCTGCGGCTTTGATCTGACCGACGGGCTGCCCCTGCGGGCCTGGCTCTTCACGCTCGACGACACCACGCAGGTGCTGTCCGTGGTGCTCCACCACATCGCCGGTGACGGCTGGTCCATGGCACCCCTGGCACGCGACCTGGAGGCCGCCTACGAGGCGCGGACCGCCGGCCGGGCCCCTGAGTGGTCGCCGCTGCCGGTGCAGTACGCCGACTACGCGCTCTGGCAGCGAAGGCTGCTCGGCGACGAGAACGACCCCGACAGCCTCCTCAGCCGCCAGCTCGCCTACTGGAAGACCCAACTCGACGATTTGCCCGATCAGTTGGCGCTTCCCACGGACCGCCCGCGTCCTGCCGTCGCCTCCTATCGCGGAGACAGCGTGACGTTCACGCTGGACGCCGAGCTGCACGCACGCCTCGCCGAGCTGGCCCGGGAGTCGGGCGCCAGTGTGTTCATGGTGGTACGGGCGGCTTTCGCCGCGCTGCTGTCGCGGCTCGGTGCCGGAACGGACATTCCGATCGGCTCGCCGATGGCCGGGCGCACGGACGAGGCGCTCGACGATCTCGTCGGATTCTTCGTGAACACGCTCGTGCTGCGCACGGACGTGTCCGGCGCCCCCACCTTCCGCGAGCTGCTCTACCGGGTGCGCGAGACCGACCTGGCCGCGCACGCGCACCAGGACGTGCCCTTCGAGCACCTCGTCGAGGTGCTCAACCCGGTCCGGTCCATGGCGGCGCACCCGCTGTTCCAGGTGATGCTGGCCTTCCAGAACGTCGAGGAGCCGCGGCTGCGGCTCCGTGGTCTCACTGTCGCCGCCGAACCGGCCGCCGCCCCGGCCGCCCGCTTCGACCTGTGCGTGTATCTCGACGAGTCGCGCACTGACACCGGAGGCGAGGCAGGCCTCGCCGGCGTCCTGGAGTTCGCCACCGACCTGTACGACCGGGGCACGGCCGCGGAACTGGTGGCCCGCTTCGAGCGCATCCTGCGCGGCGTGGTCCGTGACCCGGACCGGCCCGTCGCGGCCCTCGACGTACTGTCGCCGGAGGAGCGGCGGCGGATCGTCGAGGAGTGGAACAGCACCGACACCCCGGTGCGGCAGGCGCCTCTGCCGGTACTGTTCGAGGCGCAGGTGGCGCGCACCCCGGACGCGACGGCCGTGGTCCACGGGGACGTCGAACTCACCTACGCGGAACTCAACGCCCGCTCCAACCGGTTGGCGCGCCTGCTCGTCGAGCGGGGCGCGGGCCCCGAGACGCTCGTTGCCCTCGCCCTGCCCCGGTCCGTCGATCAGGTCGTCGCGGTGTACGCCACCGTGAAGGCCGGAGCGGCCTACCTCCCCGTCGACCCCGAGTACCCGGCCGACCGGATCGCGTACATGCTCGACGACGCGCGCCCCGTGTGCGTCCTCACTTCCGCCGACACCATGGATCTGCTGCCGGGCGACCTGCCCGCCCTCGTCCTCGACGATCCCGGACTTCAGCAGGCGCTCGCCGACCGGCCCGACACCGACCTGGGCGACGCCGACCGGGCCGCGCCGCTGAGGCTCTCGCATCCCGCGTACGTGATTTACACTTCCGGCTCCACCGGCCGCCCCAAGGGCGTGCTGATCCCGCACGACGCCATCGTGAACCGTCTTGCGTGGATGCAGGCGAAGCATCCGCAGCAGGCCGGCGACCGCATCCTGCAGAAGACACCGACCGGCTTCGACGTCTCCGTCTGGGAGTTCTTCTGGGCCCTGCAGGTCGGCGCGACCCTGGTGGTCGCCGATCCGGGCGGGCACCGCGACCCCGTCTATCTCGTAGAGGTCATCCGCGCCCAGCGGGTCACGACGCTGCAGTTCGTGCCGTCGATGCTCGCCGTGTTCCTCGCTGAGCCGACCGCGTCCACGTGCACGACGCTGCACACGGTGATCCTCGGCGGCGAGGCCACGTCCCTCGAACTCGCGGAGAAGTTCCGCGAGACCTTGGACTCGGGTCTCTTCAACCTGTACGGCCCCACGGAGGCGTCCATCGACGTCACCCGCTGGGTGGTCCAGCACGAGCCCGGTGCCTCGAGCGTGCCGATCGGCGCGCCCGTGTGGAACACCCGCGCCTATGTCCTGGACGAGCGACTGCGGCCGGTCCCGGCCGGCGTGCCCGGTGAACTCTACGTCTCTGGCGTGCAGTTGGCGCGCGGCTATGTGGGCAGGCCCGACCTGACTGCGGACCGGTTCGTGGCGAACCCGTACGACCCCACGGGGCGGCGCATGTACCGCACCGGGGATCTGGTGCGGTGGCGGGCCGACGGGAACATCGAGTTCCTCGGGCGCACCGACTTCCAGGTGAAGATCCGCGGCTTCCGCGTGGAGCTCGGCGAAGTCGAGTCGGCGGTCGCCGCCCACTCGGCCGTCGCGCAGGCCGTCGTCACGGTCCACTCCGGCGAGGGCCGCGATCTCCGACTCGTCGCTTACGTCGTCCCCGCCGCCGGCAGCACCGTCGAACCGTCCGACCTGCGGCAGTTCGTGGGGGCCCGGCTGCCGGAGTACATGGTGCCCGCTGCCGTCGTCGTCCTGGGCGCGCTGCCCGTGACGGTCAACGGCAAGCTCGACCGCAAGGCCTTGCCGGTCCCCGACTTCTCCGCCGCCCCTCACAGCCGGGCACCGCGCACCGCGCACGAGGACGTGCTGTGCGGGCTGTTCGCCGAGGTCCTCGACCTGGACCGGGTCGGCCCCGAGGACAACTTCTTCGACCTGGGCGGACACTCGCTGCTCGCGACGCGTCTGGTGAGCAGGGTCCGCACGGTGCTCGGTGTGGAGCTGCCGCTGCGTGCC
The DNA here is from genome assembly GCF_044744005.1 of Streptomyces sp. NPDC087440. Taxonomy (NCBI): domain Bacteria; kingdom Bacillati; phylum Actinomycetota; class Actinomycetes; order Kitasatosporales; family Streptomycetaceae; genus Streptomyces; species Streptomyces sp. NPDC087440. The sequence continues at coordinate 3,300 of NZ_JBIUXN010000048.1, forward strand.
CTGTTCGAGGCGCCGAGCGTGGCCCGGCTGGCCCGTCGCCTCGCCGACGCCGATGGCGCCCGCGCGGTGCTGACCCGCAGGACCCTCGCGGCGGACCTGCCCCTGTCCTTCGCCCAGCGCAGGATGTGGTTCCTCAACCGCCTCGAAGGCCCCGAGGCCGCCACGTACAACATGCCCATCGCGCTGCGCCTGACCGGCGCCCTGGACCGCGAGGCCCTCGCGGCGGCGCTCGGCGACGTCGTCGCCCGCCACGAGAGCCTGCGGACAGTCTTCCCCGAAGGCCCCGACGGCACCCCCCGGCAGCGGATCGTCGACCCGGCCGACGCCCGCGTCGAGCTTCCGCTGACCCGCGTCACGGAGGCGGTGCTCTCCGAGGCCCTGGCTCGGGAGACGGCCCGCGGCTTCGACGTGACCCGCGAACTGCCCCTGCGTGCGAAGCTGTTCACGCTGAACGAAGCCACGCACGTGCTGTTCGTGGTGATGCACCACATTGCGGGCGACGGCTGGTCGATGGCGCCATTGGCTCGGGACGTCGCAGAGGCGTACGAGGCACGGGCCGACGGCCGCGCTCCGGAGTGGGAGCCGCTGCCGGTGCAGTACGCCGACTACGCGATCTGGCAGCGGGAGCTGCTCGGCGACGGCTCCGACCCCACGAGCGTGCTCGGAAGGCAGGTTGCGTACTGGACGCACCACCTGTCCGGACTCCCCGAACAGCTGGAGCTCCCCGCGGACCGGCCGCGCCCCGCCGCGGCCACCCACCGCGGCGCCCATGTGCCGGTCCACTTCGACGCAAGGCTCCACCAGGACCTCACCGCTCTCGCGCGCGAGACGGGCGCCAGTGTCTTCATGGTGGTGCAGGCCGCGTTCGCGGCGCTCCTGTCACGGCTCGGCGCCGGGACGGACATCCCCATCGGCTCGCCGGTGGCGGGCCGCACCGACGAGGCGCTCGACGACTTGGTGGGCTTCTTCGTCAACACGCTGGTGCTGCGCACGGACGTGTCCGGTGCCCCCACCTTCCGCGAACTGATCGAGCGAGTCAGGGAATCCGACCTGCGGGCCTACGCCCACCAGGATGTGCCGTTCGAGCATCTCGTGGACGTCCTGAACCCCGTCCGCTCCCTGTCGCGGCACCCACTGTTCCAGGTCATGCTGGCCTTCCAGAACACCAGCCCGCCCCGCCTCGAACTCCCCGGCCTAGTCCTGGCCGGCGAGCCCGCGGAGCTGGAAGCGGTCAAGTTCGACCTGTCCGTCAGCCTCAACGAGTCCTTCGACGCGAACCGCCACCCCGACGGCATCAATGGCGAACTCACCTACTCCGTGGACCTATTCGACCACGGCACCGCCGACAGCATCGCCCGCCGTTTCGAGCGCCTGCTGCGCGAGTTCGTCACGAATCCGCAGCGCGAGGTGACGGCGGCGGAACTGCTTTCGCCGCGCGAGCGGCGCCTGGTCCTCGACGAGTGGAGCGCGGGGGCGGGCGGTGAGTCCCTGCTGAGTTCCTGCGGTGAGTCCCCGGCGGATGCCACGGCGCTTGACCTGTTCGCCGAGCAGGTGGAGCGGGTCCCACACGCGGCGGCGGTCGAGTGCGGGGACGACGCCCTGTCGTACGCGGAACTGGACGCGCGTGCCGAACGGCTGGCGCGGATCCTGGTGGCGCAGGGGGCCGGAGCCGAGCGCGCGGTGGCGGTGGCACTGCCCCGCTCGGTGGAGTTCGTGGTGGCGATAGTGGCCGTGTGGAAGGCGGGAGCGGCCTTCCTGCCCGTCGACGAGGAGTATCCGGCGCGGCGCGTCGACCTGATGTGCCAGGACATGCGGCCGGTGTGCGCGGTGACGACGGCCGTGACCACGGCATCGCTGCCGAGCGGCTTGCCGCGAGTCCTCGTGGACGAGCCGACGGCCGGCCCGGGCGACACGGACGGCGTCGGCCCGCGCCCGCAGAACGCGGCGTACATCGTCTACACCTCCGGATCGACGGGCCGTCCGAAGGGCGTGGTCGTCGAACACCGTTCGCTGAGCGCCTACTTGAAGTGGGCACGGGCAGCCCACCCGGAGGCGTCGGGCGTAGTGGCATGGCAGTCGCCGGTCACGTTCGACATGACGGTGGCGTCCGTGCTGCTGCCCCTGGTGTCGGGCGGCCGCGCCCGCGTGACCGACCTGCTGCGGACACCCGATTACCCGGACCAGACGTGGCGGCGCCAGGCTCCGACCTTCATGAAGGCGACGCCGAGCCACGTCCCACTGCTGCTGACCCTGCCCGACGAGTTCTCACCGACGGGCGAACTGGTCCTGGGCGGCGAGGCCTTGGCCGGCTCGGACGTGGCGGAGTGGCGCCGACGCCACCCGCAGGCCCACGTCGTCAACGCCTACGGGCCGACCGAGACGACCGTGAACGTCACCGAACACCGCGTAGGCCCGGGTGAGGCACTGCCGCCGACCGGGGTGCCGATCGGGCGCCCGCAGGGCGGGACCCGCGCCTTCGTCCTGGACGGCAGCCTGCGCCCGGTGCCGGTGGGTGTGGTCGGCGAACTCTACGTCGCAGGACGACAATTGGCCCGCGGATACGCGGCGCGCGCCGCCGTCACGGCGGAGCGGTTCGTGGCCTCCCCGTTCCCGCCCGGCGGCGAGCGCATGTACCGCACGGGCGACCTGGTGAAGTGGCGGTTGGACGGCACCCTCGCCTACGTGGGCCGCGCGGACGCACAGATACAGCTGCGCGGCTTCCGCATCGAACCAGGCGAGATCGAAGCCGCCCTCACCCAGGAGCCGGGCATCGAGCGCGCCACGGTCCTCCTGCGCGAGGACCAGCCGGGGGACAAGCGCCTCGTCGCCTACGCCGTCCTCGCACCCGGCACGGCACTGGCCCCGGACGCCGTCCTGAAGTCCCTCGCCGGACGCCTGCCCGACCACATGGTCCCGGCCGCGGTCGTGGTCCTCGCAGATCTCCCGCTGACGGCCCACGGCAAGCTCGACGTGCGAGCACTGCCCGCCCCCGACCTCAAGGCCTCCCGAGGAGGAGCGGGCCGCGCGCCCCGGGACGGCCGAGAGGAAGTCCTCTGCGTGGTCTTCGCCGAGGTGCTCGGTGTGGGGAAGGTCGGCCCCGAGGACAACTTCTTCGACCTGGGCGGACACTCGCTGCTCGCGACGCGTCTGGTGAGCAGGGTCCGCACGGTGCTCGGTGTGGAGCTGCCGCTGCGTGCCCTGTTCGAGGCGCCGAGCGTGGCCCGGCTCGCGGAGTGGCTGGCGGAGGCCGGCGACGCGCGGGCGGCACTGGTGCCCAATGCTCGCCCTGCCGAGGTCCCACTGTCCTTCGCCCAGCGCAGGATGTGGTTCCTGAACCGTTTCGAGGGCACCGGGGCCGCCACGTACAACATGCCCGTCGCCTTGCGGCTCACCGGCCATCTGAACCGCGAGGCGCTGGCCGCCGCGCTGCGGGACGTCGTCGTCCGGCACGAGTCGCTGCGCACGGTCTTTCCCGAGGGCGCGGACGGCGTCCCGTTCCAGCAGGTCCGCGAACTCCACGAGATCGCCGACGGCGAGGGAATCTGGCCGAGCCTCGATGTGGCTGAGGCGACGGAGGAGGAACTACCGGACCTCGTGGTGGCGCAGGTCCAGCGCGGCTTCGACCTGAAAGCCGACATACCGCTGCGCGCCAGGCTCTTCGCCCTGGCCGAGGACATGCACGTGCTTGTGGTGGTGCTGCACCACATCGCGGGCGACGGCTGGTCTATGGTCCCGCTGGCACGGGACGTCGCGGAGGCCTACGAGGCGCGGACCGCCGGCCGGGCCCCTGAGTGGGAGCCGCTGCCGGTGCAGTACGCCGACTACGCGATCTGGCAGCGCGAGCTGCTCGGCGACGAGTCCGAGCCGGACAGCCTGCTGGCCCGCCAGCTCGCCTACTGGAAGACCCAACTCGACGATTTGCCCGATCAGTTGGAGCTGCCTACGGATCGTCCCCGCCCGGCGGTGTCGTCCTTCCAGGGTGAGCAAGTGGCCTTCGAGGTGGCCCCGGAGGTCCACGCGGGCCTGGCCGAGCTGGCCGGTGCCTCGGGTGCGAGTGTGTTCATGGTGGTGCGGGCGGCATTCGCGGTGCTGTTGTCGCGGATGGGTGCGGGTACGGATATCCCGATCGGTACGCCGATCGCGGGGCGTACGGATGAGGCGCTGGACG
>NZ_JBIUXN010000049.1:0-7333 GCF_044744005.1 Streptomyces sp. NPDC087440
CGATTTCCTCGGTGCTTTCCAGGTTCTTCGCTTTCGCGTTTTCCCTTTCCGGCGGTTCCGACTCTATCAGATCCTTTCGGGCCTGATTCCCAGTCAGCGGGGTTTGTCTTTGCGGCTGTTGGGCCGTTCCGACGAGTGAGACATTAGCGGATTCCTGGGCCCCGATGCCAATCGGGGGCGTCCTCTCGAACGCGGATTCCTCATTTCGCAAAAAGAGCACACGAAGACGATGCGACGTTGAGTCGCCTGCTTGAGTGGTTGGTGCGGAATGACTGTCCGGGGACCGGCCGGGGCCAGTGCTCACAGTCGGACAGCTCGGAGAACATTACGTATCCGTTAATCGTGTGTCAACCCAGGGCCGGACGGCTACGGTGTCGGGCATGACTACGCGTACGTGCACCAGCTGGTGGGCCGCCTGACGGCGGCCGCGCACACGTATGCATCCACGGCCGCCGCTTCGGCGGCCGTTCGCGTTTCTCCCTCCGGGAGGTCGGTCGCCAGGGGTGGCGGCCTCGACCAGGAGGACGAAGACAGATGACGCGGATCTTCAGCGGGATCAAGCCGACCGGCCACATGACGCTCGGGAACTACCTCGGCGCCGTGCGGCAGTGGGCCGAGGTGGACCAGCACCGGGGCGAGGCCCTCTTCTCCGTGGTGGACCTGCACGCGCTGACCGTGGAACACGATCCCGCGCGGGTGCTGCGGCTCAGCCGGGAGCTCGCGACGCTGCTGCTGGCGGTCGGGCTGGACCCGGAGGTGTGCACCGTGTTCGTACAGAGTCATGTGGATGAGCACGCCCGGCTGTCGTACGTACTGGAGTGCACGGCGTCCGACGGGGAGATGCGGCGGATGATCCAGTACCGGGAGAAGAGCGCGCAGGCGCAGGCGGCCGGGGACGGGGTGCGGCTGTCGTTGCTGACGTATCCCGTGCTGATGGCGGCGGACATCCTGGCGTACGGGGCGGACGAGGTGCCCGTCGGGGACGACCAGACGCAGCACGTGGAGCTGACGCGGGACCTGGCGGTGCGGTTCAACCAGAGGTACGGGGAGACCTTCGTGGTGCCTCGGGCGACGAAGCCGGCGGTGGCGGCCAGGGTCATGGACCTTCAGGAGCCGACGTCGAAGATGGGCAAGACGACCGCGGGGACCGGCGGTGTCGTGTTCGTGCTGGACGAGCCCGATGTCGTACGGAAGAAGGTCATGCGGGCGGTGACCGACAGCGGGAGCGGGGGCGTCGAGTACGACCGGGAGAAGCGGCCCGGGGTGGCGAATCTGCTGGATCTGCTGGCGGCCTGTACGGGTGGGAACCCGGAGGAGCTGGCCGGTGTATATGAGTCGTACGGGACGCTCAAGAGGGACACGGCGGAGGCGGTGGTGGAGGTACTGAGGCCGGTGAGGGAGCGGCACGCGGAGTTGGCGGCGGACGCGGGACATGTGGAGGAGGTGTTGCGGAAGGGGGCCGAGCGGGCGCGGGCGATGGCCCGGCCCACCGTGGATGCGGCGTACCGGACCATCGGGTTGCTGCCCGCGGGGTGAGAAGCCGGGGCTGCGGGGATCGGGTCAGCAGGTGGCGGGCTGCTTGCCCTTGACCTGGATGGACGTGGACTGGGCCCAGCCGATCTCGGGCTCGTCCTCGTCGATGGACTCCTCGTTGAGCAGCAGGAACCAGCCGGGGACCTTGCAGATGATGAGGACTTCGTAGCCCTTGGGGAGGGTGACCTCCGACGGCGACTTGGGGTCGGTGTCCTCGTGGACCTTGACGGGGGCCGTCACCACGCCGTGGAACAGCTCGCCGCCGCCCTGGGGCGACGAGGCGGCGGCAGCTGTTCCGGCGGTGGTGAGGGTGGCGACGGCGACCGTGGTCACGGCCAGCAGGGTGTGCGTGAAGCGAGAGCTGTTCATGGGTTCAGGTCAGCACGCGGGGAAAGGAGGTGGCGCGTCACGGAGAGCCGATCGGGTGGCTCGGTCGGGTGGCCCGGGGGCGGCCGGTGCCGGACGGGTGGCTCGGGGGTCAGCCGGTGCCGGAGGCGAGTTCGCGGCTGCGGTTGCGGGCGGCTTCCAGGGCGGAGATGAGAGCGGCCCGTACGCCGTGGTTCTCCAGCTCGCGGATGGCGTTGATGGTGGTGCCGGCCGGGGAGGTGACGGCTTCGCGGAGCTTCACCGGGTGCTCGCCGCTGTCGCGGAGCATGACGGCGGCTCCTATGGCGGCCTGCACGATCAGGTCGTGGGCCTGGGCGCGGGGCAGGCCCAGGAGGATGCCGGCGTCGGTCATCGCCTCGACCAGGAAGTAGAAGTAGGCCGGGCCGGAGCCGGAGAGGGCGGTGGCGGCGTCCTGCTGGGACTCCGGGACGCGGAGGGTCTTGCCGACGCCGCCGAAGATCTCCTCGGCGTGGGCGAGGTCGGCGGGGGTGGCGTGGCTGCCGCCGGAGATGACGGACATGGCCTCGTCGACGAGGGCCGGGGTGTTCGTCATGACGCGGACGACGGGGGTGTTGGGGGCGAGGCGTTCTTCGAAGAAGGAGGTGGGGATGCCGGCGGCGCCGCTGATGATGAGCGGGCTCGCGCCGGTGGGGAGGTGCGGGGTGAGCTCTTCGAGGAGCTTGGCCATGTCCTGGGGCTTGACCGTGAGGATCAGGGTGTCGGCGCGCTTGGCGGCTTCGGCGTTGGTGACGGACTCGACGCCGTAGCGGGTGCGGAGCTCTTCGGCGCGGTCCGCGCGGCGGGCGGTGACGAGGAGGTCGGCGGGGCGGCGGCCGCCGCGGATCATGCCGCTGAGGAGGGCTTCGCCGATTTTGCCGGTGCCGAGGACGGCGATCGTCTTGGCGGCGTTGGCTGCTTGGTGGTCGGTCACTTGGATCACCCTCCGGGCGGTGGGGCTGGGGTACGGAACCCATCCTTGCATCGGGGGTGGTGGGGGGAACGGGGCGTCCGAAGGGTGGTCAGGGGGTGCGGCGGCGGAGGGTGGCGGCGCCCAGGAGGAGGACGGTGAGGGCGACGGCGGTGACGAGGGTGGTGTCGCGGAGGAAGGTGGCCGTGAGGGTGGAGTGGGTGCGGATTTCGGTCATGGCGTCGACCGCGTAGGACATGGGGAGTACGGCGGAGACCGCCTCCAGGACGGGGTGCATCGACGGGCGGGGGGTGAAGAGGCCGCAGAGGAGGAGCTGGGGGAAGAGGACCAGGGGCATGAACTGGACGGCCTGGAACTCCGATGAGGCGAAGGCCGAGACGAAGAGGCCGAGGGCGGTGCCGAGGAGGGCGTCCAGGACCGCGACGAGGAGGAGCAGCCACGGGGAGCCCGTGACGTCCAGGCCCAGGAGCCAGACGGCGATGGCGGTGGCGAGGGCGGACTGGACGAGGGCGAGTACGGCGAAGGCGAGGGCGTAGCCACCGATCAGGTCCGCCTTGGCGAGGGGCATCGCGAGGAGGCGTTCCAGGGTGCCGTTGGTGCGTTCGCGGAGGGTGGCGATGGAGGTGATCAGGAACATCGTGATCAGCGGGAAGATGCCGAGGAGGGAGGCGCCGACCGCGTTGAAGGTCTGGGGCGTGGCGTCGAAGACGTAACGGAGCAGGGTGATCATCGCGGCGGGGACGAGGAGGGTGAGGGCGACGGCGCGGGGGTCGTGGCGGAGTTGGTGGAGCACGCGGGAGGCGGTGGCCAGCGTGCGGGTGAGGGTCATGGGGAGGGTCCCTTCCCTGGGCGGGGGGCCTGGGGCTGCTGGTGGGGGATCGGTGGTGTCGAGGGCCGGGGGCCTGGGGGCTGCTCGCGGAGGACGGGTGGTGACCGGGGCGGGAGCCTCGGGACTGCTCGCGGAGGACGGGTGATGTCCGGGGGCGGGAGCCTGGGGGCTGCTCGCGGAGGACGGGTGGTGACCGGGGCGGGAACCTCGGGGCTACTCGCGGAGGACGGGTGATGTCCGAGGTGGTCAGGGGGTGGTGACCAGGTGGAGGAAGGCGGATTCGATGGTGGGGGCCTGGGTGTGGGCGAGGAGGGCGGTGGGGGTGTCCTCGGCGAGGATGCGGCCTTCGCGCATGAGGAGGAGGCGGTCGCAGCGTTCGGCCTCGTCCATGACGTGGGAGGAGACGAGGAGGGTGGTGCCGTGGTCGGCGGCGAGGGTGTGGAAGAGGTTCCAGAGGTCGCGGCGGAGGACGGGGTCGAGGCCGACGGTGGGTTCGTCGAGGATCAGGAGTTCGGGGGCGCCCAGGAGGGCCACCGCGAGGGAGGCGCGGCTGCGTTGGCCGCCGGAGAGGTGGCCGGCCAGGTCGTCCGCGTGCGAGGTGAGGTCGACGGCGGTGAGGGCTCGGGCGACGGAGGCGGTGCGGGCTTCGGCGGCGGCGCGGCCCGGGGTGAGGATCGCGGCGAAGTGGGCGAGGTTCTGGCGGACGGTCAGGTCGTTGTAGACGGCTGGGGCCTGGGTCACGTAGCCGATGCGTGAGCGGAGGTCCGGGTGCCCTGCGGGCCGGCCGAGGACCGTGAGGGTGCCGGTGACCTTGGCCTGCGTACCGACGATGGCGCGCAGGAGGGTGGATTTGCCGCAGCCGGAGGGGCCGAGGAGGCCGGTGATGCGGGCGCGGGGGACGGTGAAGTCGAGGTCGTGGAGGACTTGGCGGGGGCCGCGGGTGGTGGAGAGGGTGTGGGCGTGGATGGCGGGTGGGGAGGGCATGGGGGCGCCCCTTCCTTGTTATTCATCGCGTGATGAATAATCCTCCGGGGGGTGGGGGGCGTCAAGGGGGGCCTCAGGCCTCGGGGGGGGCTTTCTCCGTGCCCCGATAGGGGCGCGGGGAACTGCGCGAGCGGCCACGACGCACTCGCGCGGGTCCGAGACCCACCACCCTCTGCACGGGACCTGTCCCCCCTGCCCCGCGGGTTTAGGTGAAGGGGCGGGGCTGGGGACCCCCTTGCCCCGGCGGGGCGGGGCTGCGCGTACCCCGTGCCGGGAGGCGAGCCGGGGCCCCTGCGGTGACGTGCACCCGGCGCAGGAGCTGAGGCAGGGGCGGCACCCGGGCGGGCCGGGAGCGGGAGGGGCCGCCCCCTTGCCCGCCCGTCCCGCCCCCGGGGGGGGCGGCCCCGCCGCCCAAGGGGGCTGGGGGAAGAGGGTGGGGAGGGGCGGCCCGGTCGCCCGACGGGGTTACGGGAAGGGGGCAGGGGCGGCTCCGTTGCACGAGGAGGCTGGGGCGGAGAGGTGGAGCCCAAGGGGGCGACTGCGGACACGGAGCCCGAGGGGATGGGGCAGAGAAGGGCGGAGACCGAGGGGTGGGGGCGGAGAAGGGCGGAGACCGAGGGACTTGGCGGGGCGGAGAAGAGGGCGGAAGCCGACAGGGGCGGAGACCGAGGGAGGGAGACCGAGGGAGGGAGGCCGAGGGGTGGAGGCCGGGAGGGGTGGAGGGCGGGAGGGGTGGAGGGCGGGAGGGGTGGAGGGCGGGAGGGGTGGGGGTTAGTGGGGGGAGAGGGTGAGGTGGAGTTCGACGGTGTAGGGCTCGGAGAGGTGGGTGTCGGGGAAGGTTTTGAGGAGTTCGGCTCGTTCGGTGGTGAGGAAGTGGGTGACTTGGTCCTCGGGCTGGATGAGGAAGGCCGAGTGGGTGGCCAGGTTGGCCAGGTGGTCGTCGATCGAGATGCGGCGGGTCCAGGGGATTTCGCGGGTGACGAAGCGCAGGCCGCCCGAGTTGTGGCCGACGCGGTTCTTCATGTCGCCGTGGGCGCCCATCGTGCCGGTGGCCGGGGTCTTGCCGTCCGCGAAGAACGCGCGGAGGCGGGCGTCCTGGGCGGCGACCCAGTCCACCGTGTCGTCGAGGACGTTCCACCAGAGGGCGAGTGCGCCGCCGGGGCGCAGGACGCGCATCGCCTCCGGGGCGGAGAGGGCGGCGTCCGTCCAGTGCCAGGCCTGGGCATACGTGAGGAAGTCCACGGAGGCGGTGGCGAGGGGGAGGTGGTTGCCGTTGCCCCGGACGAGGGGGACGTCGGGGAGCGTGCGGCGGAACTCCGCGGCCATTCCGGCTCCGGGCTCCACTGCGATCACGCGGGCGCCGCGGGCGTGCAGGACGGCGGTACCGATGCCTGTGCCGGCGCCGATGTCGGCCACGTCCGCGCCGGAGAGGGGCCGGCCCGCGAATTCCTCGACGGCGTCGAGGAGGGCGGGCGGGTAGGAGGGGCGGTGGGCGGCGTACGCGGGGGCGGCGGCGTTGAAGGAGTGCGCGCGGGCGGCGAAGTGGGTGGGGTGGGAGTCCGGGGCTTCGTGGTTCGCCGGGGCTCCGGGCGGTGGCTCGTGGGGTGAGGTGGCCATGGGGCCATCCTCGGGGCTGGGGTGGGCTTTGGGGAGAGGGCCGGGTTTGTGTCCCGGGGGGGGTGGGTGGGGCCGCAGCAGGTGGGGGGGTGGGCTGGTGCAGGGTGGCCAGGGCGGGGCGATCCGGCGGGGCGGAATCGCCTTCGGCTCTGGGTGTGAGGGGCTGTGCCGACTGTGGTGTGTGTGTGGGGGGAGCGGCAGGGCCGGGCGGAGGCGGTAGAGGGGATCGGTTTCCCGGGGCGCCGGTGGGTGGGTGGGGTTTGGGTTACTTGCGCTTGGGGTTCTTCTTGCGGGCGGCGGGGTTGCCTGTGCGGCTGCCGCGGCGGCGGTTGTACTGGGCCAGAGCCGTTTCGTACTCCTGGCGGTGGAGCTTTTCGCCGGGGGCCTCGGTGAGGGAGCGGAAGAAGTAGGCCAGGAGCGAGCCGACGAAGCCGATCGTCTTGAGGCTGCGGAGGGACTGGTCGCGGGCCGGGTCCGTGGGGCGGGCGGTGAAGCCCTCCCAGGTCTTGCGGAAGGCGATGGCGCTGCAGATCGCGAACATCACGATGATCAGCGTGCCGACGATGCCGCCGACGTCGGCGATCTGGAGGCCCTGGTAGGCGAAGCGGAGGACCAGGCAGCCGGCGACCGCTGCGGCGAGGGAGCCTACGGAGGTGCCGATACGGCGGAGGGTGTAGCCGTTGTCGTGGTGGAGCCAGGTGGTGCCGAAGAGGCGGAGGGGTTCGGGCTGGGGGCCGGGGGTGGGGGTGGGCTCGGGGGGGTGGGGGTTTTCGCTCACGAGGGCGATTATCCCTGGGCGGGGTCCTGGCGGGGCGTGCGGCTGGGGGTGGGCGGGGTCTGGTGGGGAATGCAGCCGGGGGTGGGGCTTGGCCGGGGGCCGGGAGCGGGGTGGGCCGGGGGCGAGAGGGCTGGGAACGGGGTGGCCCGGAGTCGGGCGGGCCGGTAGTGGGGTGGGCCGGGGGCGAGAGGGCCGGGAGCGGGGTGGCCCGGAGTCGGGCGGGCCGCCCCCTTGCCCGCCCGTTCCGCCCCCTTGGGGCGGCCCCGTCGCCCAAGGG
>NZ_JBIUXN010000050.1:0-6977 GCF_044744005.1 Streptomyces sp. NPDC087440
GCAGGCAGGGCACGCCGGTCCAGCTTGCCGTTCGCCGTCAACGGCAACGCGTCCAGCACCACGACCGCCGCCGGAACCATGAACTCCGGCAGGCGTCCGCTCAGGTAGCGGCGTACGTCGATGTCGTCGGTCTCTTCCCTCTCGCGGGGCACCACGTAGGCTACGAGCTGCTCGCCGCCGGAGCGGTCCTCGCGGGCGACCACGGCGACCTGGGCGACGTCCGGGTGGGATGCGATGGCGGCCTCAACCTCGCCGAGTTCGACGCGGAAGCCGCGGATCTTGACCTGGAAGTCGGCGCGGCCCAGGAACTCCATCCTGCCGTCAGCCCGCCGGCGGGCCAGGTCACCCGAGCGATACATACGCTCCCCCGACCCCGCGAACGGATCAGCCACGAAACGCTCGGCCGTCAGGGCCGGGCGGTTCAGGTAGCCGCGCGCCAGCTGCGCACCCGCCAGATAGAGCTCTCCCGCCACACCAACCGGCACCGGGCGCAACCGCTCGTCCAAAACGTAGACGCGGCTGTTGGCCACCGGCCGGCCGATCGACGGCAGCACCGGCCACTCCGCCGGATCACCCTCCAACGAAAGGGCCGTGACGACGTGCGTCTCGGTCGGCCCGTAGTGGTTGTGCAGCCGACGTCCAGGGACCGATGCAAAGAACTTTCGCACCGGACCATGCAGCGTCAGCGCTTCACCGGCCTGCGCCACGTCCGTCAACTCAGGCAGGGGCAGGCCGAGTTCGGCCGACGCCTCTGCGACCGCCTCGATCACCAGGTTCGGCGCGTACAGCTCGTTCACGCCGCGCCGGTCGAGCCAGCGGACCAGTTCGGCGGGGTCCTTGCGGACGTCTTCACGCGGCAGCGCGAGGATGCCGCCCGACCACAGGGCCGTGAAGATCTCCTGGGCGGCCACGTCGAAGCTGATGGAGGTGAAGTGGGCGGTGGTCACTCCGGACGTCACACCGGAAGCCGGGCCGGACACCGCGCCGGCCGTCGATCCGGACGTCAGCCCGTCCCCATGCCTCCGGCCGTGCCAGGCGAGCAGGTTGGCCATCGCCCCGGCACGGAACATCACGGCCTTGGGCCGTCCGGTCGACCCGGACGTGTACATCACGTAGACCGGGTGCTCGGGCCGCAGCAGCACACCACCCCGCTCGACGTCGGACAGATCCACGTCCGCGTACGCGGTCACCGTCTCCGCCGTGACCTCGACACCCCGGCCGGCCAGCCCCTCGGGCAGCCGCCCCAGGGTCTCCGCCGAGCCCAGCACACACACCGGATCGGCGTCCTGGAGCATGTAGTCGATGCGCTCGGCCGGGTAGGCCGGGTCCACCGGCACGTACGCCGCCCCCGACTTCACCACCGCCAACAAAGCCACCGGCAACCACTCCGAACGCGGCAGCATCAACGCCACCACACACTCCGGGCCGGCACCCCGCGCGACCAGCAAACGGGCCAGACGATTCGCCCGTGCGTTCAGCTCGGCGTACGACAGCTCCACGCCCTCGTACACGACCGCCGTCGCCTCAGACGCACGGGCCACCCGTTGCTCGAAAGCTCCCGGCAACGACACCCAAGGAACCTCGACCGCCGTGGCGTTCCGAACCTCCAGCAGCTCACGCCGCTCGGCGGCCGACAGCACCGCCAGCTCGCCCACCGGCCGGTCGGCGCCGGCGACCACCTCGGCCAGCACACGGCCGAACCGCTCCACCAGCCCCTCGACCGTCTCCCGGTCGAAGAGGTCGGTGGAGAACTCCAAAACACCGGAGAGGCCGTCGGGGCGTCCGTCAGTGGCGGTGCGCTCGGTGACGCTGAGGAACAGGTCGAACTTGGCTGAGCCCGCGGCCGTCAGGCTCTCCACCTCGAGGCCCGGCATGGTGAGCTGGGCCTGTTCGTTGTTCTGGAACGTCAGCATCACCTGGAACAGCGGGTGACGCGACAGCGACCGTTCCGGGTTGAGGACCTCCACCAGGTACTCGAAGGGCACGTCCTGGTGCGCGTAGGCCGCCAGGTCGGTCTCCCGCACCCGGCCGACCAGCTCACGGAACGTCGGGTTACCCGACAGGTCCGTCCGCAGCACCAGCGTGTTCACGAAGAAGCCGACCAGGTCGTCCAGGGCCTCATCCGTACGCCCCGCGATCGGCGAGCCGATCGGGATGTCGGTTCCGGCACCCATCCGGGACAGCAGCGCGGCGAACGCCGCCCGCACCACCATGAACACGCTGGCGCCGGACTCGCGGGCCAGCTCGGTCAGGCCCTCGTGGACCTCCGGGGCCACGTCCAGCCGCACCTGTTCGCCTCGGAAGGACGCCACCGCCGGGCGGGGGCGGTCGGCCGGAAGGGTCAACTGCTCGGGCAGGTCGGACAGATGGCTCTTCCAGTACGCGATCTGGCGGCTGAGCACACTGTCGGCATCGGACTCGTCGCCCAGCAACTCCCGCTGCCACAGCGTGTAGTCGGCGTACTGCACCGGCAGTGGCGCCCACTCGGGGGCTCGTCCGGCGACCCGCGCCCCGTACGCCTCCGCCAGGTCGCGCGCCAGCGGCGCCATCGACCAGCCGTCACCGGCGACGTGGTGCAGCACCACGACCACCACGTGGGATTCATCGGGCAGAGCGAACAGGGCGGCACGGAGCGGCGGTTCGGACCTCATGTCGAAGCCGCGCCCTGCGGTCTCCTCGATCGCCGCGTCGACGTCCTCCTCGGATATCTCCCGGACCGGCATGTACACCGTGGCGTCCGCCGCGTCGAGGACGCGCTGGACGGGCTGGCCGTCCGTGCCCTCCGGGAAGAGCGTGCGCAGCGACTCATGACGTACGACGACGTCCCGGAGGGCGGTTCGCAGCGCGTCCCGGTCCAGCGCGCCCGACAGACGGAAGGCGAGGGGCACGTTGTACGTGGCGGCCTCGGTGCCCTCGAAGCGGTTGAGGAACCACAGGCGCGACTGGGCGAAGGACAGGGGCACCGCCTCCGGACGCGCCATCGGGGCCAGGGCGCGCCGTGCCGTGTCGGCGCCTGCGATGCGCTCCGCGAGCTGTGCCACCGAGGGCGCGTCAAACAGGTTCCGCAGCGGCACCTCCACACCGAGGACGGTCCGGATCCGGCTGACCACGCGGGTCGCGAGGAGCGAGTGCCCGCCGAGGTCGAAGAACCCGTCGTCGATGCCGACCCGCTCCAGACCGAGCGTCTCGGCGAAGATCGCGCAGAGGGCTTCCTCGCGTCCGTCGCGGGGGCGACGCTCCGAGGCCGCGTACCGGGGAGCGGGCAGCGCGCTCCGGTCGAGCTTGCCATTGGGGGTCAGCGGCAGTTCCGGAAGGGCGACGACCGCGGCCGGGACCATGTAGTCGGGCAGGAGCGCGGCGACGGAGCGGCGCAGCTCGGCGAGGTCGACGGGGGACGCCTCGGGGGCAGGTGCCTCGCCGGGGGCGGGTGCCCCGCCGGGTCCGGCGACCTCTCCGCGTGCGGGCACGACGTAGCCGACCAGGCGCCTGTCTCCCGGGCGGTCCTCGCGGACCACCACGGCAGCCTGGACGACGTCGGGGTGGCGGGTGAGGGCGGCCTCGATCTCGCCCGGCTCGACGCGAAAGCCGCGGACCTTGACCTGGCCGTCGGCGCGTCCGGCGTATTCCAGACTGCCGGCGCGGTTCCAGCGGGCGAGGTCCCCGGTGCGGTACATGCGCGAGCCGTCGGGACCGTAGGGGTTGGCCACGAAATGCTCGGCCGTCAGGCCCGGACGGTTCAGATAGCCGCGGGCCAGGCCGCGTCCCGCGATGTACAGCTCTCCGGTGGTGCCGGAGGGCACCGGCCGCAGCGCCGCGTCGAGGACGTACGCCTGGGTATTCGCGAGGGGGGTGCCGATGGACGGAGTGACGGCGGGGGAAGCGCTGCCGGGCGCGGTGGCGTCGAGCGCGGTCACCTCGGCCAGCGTGGAGACGATGGTCGCCTCGGTCGGGCCGTACTCGTTGACGACGCCGGCGGCGTGGGCGCACAGGGTCTCGGCCAGGGCGGCGGTCAGCGGCTCGCCGCCGGTCACAGCGCGCAGTCCGCGAACCATGTCGGGGTCGTGCGTCACCAGGGTCTGCCACAGCGACGGCGTCGCGTTCAGGACGGTGGCGCCGGTCTCGCGGATCAGCCGTCCCAGCGCTGCGGGCCGGGACACGTCGTCCCGGTCGGCCAGGACCAGGCGGGCACCGGAGACTAGCGGCAGCAACACTTCCATGGTGGCGACGTCGAACGCCGCCGTCGTCACGGCGAGGAGCCGGTCGTCCGGCGTCAGGGGGAGCCGTTCGCGCAGCGCGACCAGCTGGTTGGCCAAGGCGGTGTGCGGAACGACGACGCCCTTGGGGGTGCCCGTCGAGCCCGATGTGTAGATCACGTACGCTGCGTCGTCGGCCGTCGCGCCGGACACCGCGGGCGCGCCGTCCGCGTGACCGGAGGAGCCGCCCGCACGGCCGGAGAGGCATCGCGCCATCTCGTCCGGGCCGAGCACGAGCTGCGGGGCGGAGTCGGCGGTCATGAACTCGACGCGCGTGGCCGGGTGTTCGGGGTCGATGGGCACGTAGGCTCCCCCGGCCTTCAGCACGCCGAGGAGGGCCACCACCAGGTCGACCGACCTGGGCAGCGTCAGCGCCACACGCCGGTCGGGTCCGACACCCCGGTCGACGAGCCAGTCGGCGACACGACAGGCGCGTATGTCCAACTCGGCGTACGT
This sequence comes from Streptomyces sp. NPDC087440, assembly GCF_044744005.1. Taxonomy (NCBI): domain Bacteria; kingdom Bacillati; phylum Actinomycetota; class Actinomycetes; order Kitasatosporales; family Streptomycetaceae; genus Streptomyces; species Streptomyces sp. NPDC087440. Next base: position 4,710 of record NZ_JBIUXN010000050.1, read on the forward strand.
CAGACTCTCTTCGCCGTGCACAAGGGCCGTGGCGTCCGGTGTCTCGGCAGCCTGCCGCGCGAAGAGGCCGGGCACGGTGAGGTCCGGGGCCGGGGCCGCCGTGTCGTTGAGCCCCCGCAGCAGGTGTTCCCGCTCGCCCGACAACAGGACGTCGGCGGCGCCGATCCGCAGCGCGGGGTCGCCGACCAGTTGCCGCAGCAGTCCGTGGAACCGTTCGGCCATGGCCTCGACGGTCCCGTGGTCGAAGAGGTCGGTGGCGTAGCGGAAGGCGCCCATGAGTCCGGCCGGGACGCCGTCGTCCGTCCGCCGCTCGCCGAGCGTGACGGCCAGGTCAAACTGTATGACGTCCACGGGTGTCGCGGCGGCGGACACGGCGAGGCCCGGCAGGCTCAGCCCGGCCTGCTCGTTGTTCTGGAAGGCGAACATCACCTGGAACAAGGGGTGGTGGGACGTCGAACGGACGGGGTTGAGGACCTCGACCAGCTGCTCGAACGGCACGTCCTGGTGGGTGTGGGCCCCCAGGTCGGTCTCGCGCACGCGGTCGATCAGCTCGTGGAAGGTGGGGTCGCCGGACAGGTCGGTGCGCAGCACCAGGGTGTTGATGAAGAAGCCGACCAGGTCGTCCAGGGCCTCGTCCGTACGGCCGGCGATCGGCGAGCCGATCGCGATGTCCGTCCCGGCCCCGAGCCGCGACAGGAGCACGGCGAGGGCCGCCCGCACGACCATGAACTCGCTGGCGCCGCAGGAGCGGGCGAGATCAGTGATCCGACGATGAAGGTCCGTGTCCAGAGTAAAGGGGACGAGGCCGCCTCGGTTGGTGGGGACGGCGGGCCGAGGACGGTCGGTGGGCAACTCCACTTGCTCGGGCAGATCGGCCAGTTGGTTCTTCCAGTAGCCGAGCTGACGGCCGAGCGGGCTCTCCGGGTCGGTCTCCTCACCGAGGGCGTCGCGCTGCCAGAGCGCGTAGTCGGCGTACTGGACCGGCAGCGGCTCCCACTCCGGGGCGCTCCCGGCGGCGCGGGCGGCGTAGGCGGTGGCCAGGTCGCGCGCGAGGGGCACCATCGACCAGCCGTCACCGGCGATGTGGTGGAGGACGACGACCAGCACGTGCGTGGTCTCGTCGATCGCGAACAGCTGTGCTCGAAGAGGGAGTTCACGGGTCAGATCGAAGCCTTGGCGAACCGCCCGGGCAATTGCTTCGGTGACCTCGTGCTCGTGGATCCGCCGCGTCGGGAGCCCGACCTCGGTGGCGCCGTCGGGAGTGGTTCCGGCGACGTCCCCGGCGGCAGTCGCCCCGGCGACGGGGCGTACGTCCTGGCAGGGGGTGCCGTCGGCGGCTTCCGGGAAGACGGTGCGCAGAGTCTCATGGCGGGCCGTCAGGTCATCGACGGCCGCGCGCAGGGCGTCACGGTCGAGCATCCCGGTCAGACGCAGGGCGATGGGGATGTTGTACGTGGCGGCCTCGGCGCCTTCGAGACGGTTGAGGAACCACAGGCGCCGCTGGGCGTACGACAGGGGTACGCGCTCGGGACGCACGGCGCGGCGCAGCGCGGCCCGCGCGGTGTCCGCCTGCTCGACACGGCCCGCGAGCCGGAGGACGGTCGGGCCCTCGAAGAGGGCGCGGAGCGGGAGTTCGACGTTCAGCACGGTGCGAATACGGCTGATCACACGGGTGGCGAGCAGGGAGTGCCCGCCCAGGTCGAAGAAGCTGTCGTCGATGCCGACACGGTCCGCGCCGAGCACCTCGGCGAAGATCGCACACAGCGCGCGCTCACGCTCCGAGCGCGGGGCACGGAACGTCACGACCGCCGCGTAGTCGGGGGCGGGCAGGGCGCGTCGGTCGACCTTGCGGTGCGCGGTCAACGGCAACTCGGCCAGGGTGACGATCGCGGCCGGGACCATGAATTCCGGCAGCCGTTCGCCCACGTACTGGCGGACCTGGCCCGCGTCCAGGGACGTGCCGGGCCGGGACGGGACTGCATAGCCGACCAGACGCTTGTCGCCGGGGCGGTCCTCGCGGGCGATGACGACGACCTGCGCGACCTCGGGGTGGGACGCGAGGGCGGCCTCCACCTCACCGAGCTCGATACGGAGGCCGCGGACCTTGACCTGCTCGTCCGCCCGCCCGACGTATTCGAGCTGGCCGTCCCGGCGGCGACGCACCACGTCCCCCGTCCGGTACATCCGCTCCCCCACACCGTCCGCGAACGGGTCCGGCACGAACCGCTCCGCCGTCAGGGCCGGGCGGTTGAGGTAGCCACGCGCCAA
>NZ_JBIUXN010000051.1:0-6851 GCF_044744005.1 Streptomyces sp. NPDC087440
GCAGGCAGGGCACGCCGGTCCAGCTTGCCGTTCGCCGTCAACGGCAACGCGTCCAGCACCACGACCGCCGCCGGAACCATGAACTCCGGCAGGCGCGCACCGACATAGCGGCGCAGTTGCGGTGCATCCACGGAAGCTGTGGCGTTCGACGGGACGACGTAGGCGACAAGGCGCTTGCCGCCGGGCTGGTCCTCACGCGCGACCACCGCGGCCTGAGCAACATCCTGGTGGGAGGCGACCGCCGCCTCGACCTCACCGAGTTCCACGCGGAAGCCGCGGATCTTGACCTGGAAGTCCGCACGGCCCAGGAACTCCACCGTGCCGTCGGCCCGCCACCGCGCCAGGTCACCCGAGCGATACATACGCTCCCCCGGCCCCGCGAACGGGTCGGGGACGAAACGCTCGGCCGTCAGGGCCGGGCGGTTCAGGTAGCCGCGGGCCAACTGCGCACCCGCGAGGTAGAGCTCGCCCGCCACCCCGATCGGGACCGGGCGCAACCGCTCATCGAGGACGTAGACCCGGCTGTTGGCCACCGGCCGGCCGATCGACGGCAGCACCGGCCACTCCGCCGGATCACCCTCCAGCGAAAGGGCCGTCACCACATGGGTCTCGGTCGGGCCGTAATAGTTGTGCACCCGGCGGCCCGGCACCGACGCGAAGAAATCCCGCACCGGACCATGCAGCGCCAACGCCTCACCAGCCTGCGCCACATCCAACAATCCAGGCAGATCGAGCCCGAGCTCAGCGGCTGCTTCAGCCACCGCCTCCATCATCGGCATCGGCGCGAAGAGTTCCCCCACCCCGTGCTCGGCAAACCAGCGCACCAACTCCGCCGCGCCCCGGCGCGTCTCATCCCGCGGCACCACCAGCGTCTTGCCCGACCACAGAGCGGAGAACATCTCGTGCGCCGCCGCGTCGAAACCCAGCGCGGCGAACTGGCCTGTCCGCTTGCCCTCCCCACCGGTGAGTATCTGCATGTGCCAGGCCAGCAGGTTCACCATCGCCCCGGCCGGGAAGACCACACCCTTCGGCCGCCCCGTCGACCCGGACGTGTACATCACATACAGCGGATGCTCAGGCCGCAGCGGCAGGCCACCGCGCTCGGCGTCGCACAGATCGTCGTCCGCGTACTGCCCCAGGGACCGGACGATCGTCTCGTCCAGCACCACCTGCGCCCGGCCGCTGGCCACCGCCTCGTCCAGCGGCACGGCCGACACCACCGCCACCGGGTCGGCGTCCTGGAACATGTACGCGATTCGGTCCGCCGGATACGCCGGATCGACCGGTACATACGCCGCCCCCGACTTCACCACCGCCAACAAAGCCACCGGCAACCACTCCGAACGCGGCAGCATCAACGCCACCACACACTCCGGACCCGCCCCACACTCCACCAACAACCGCGCCAGACGATTCGCCCGCGCATTCAGCTCCGCATACGACAGCTCGACACCCTCAAACACCACGGCCGTCGCCCCAGGAGTCCGCGCCACCTGCCGCTCAAAACCCACCGGCAACGACACCCACGGAACCACGACACCCGTCGCATTCCGCACCTCCAGCAACTCACACCGCTCGGCGCCCGACAGCACCTCCAAGCCACTCACCCGGGCATCAGCGTCCGCCACCACACTGGCCAGCACCCGACCGAACCGCTCCACCAGACCCTCGACCGTCCCCCGATCGAACAGATCGACGGAGAACTCCAGGACTCCCGCCAGGCCCGCCGGCTCGCCATCGTCGTCACGCAGCTCGGTGACGTTCAGGATGAGGTCGAACTTGGACGAGCGTGTCTCCGTCACCTCTCCGGTGAGCGTGAGCTGCGGAAGGCGGAGTTCGGCCTGTTCGTTGTTCTGGAAGGCGAGCATCACCTGGAACAGCGGGTGACGCGACATCGACCGCTCGGGATTGAGGACCTCCACCAGATGCTCGAAGGGCACATCCTGGTGCGCATACGCCGCCAGGTCCGTCTCCCGCACCCGCTCCACCAACTCACGGAACGTCGGATCACCCGACAGATCCGTCCGCAGCACCAACGTATTCACGAAGAAACCGACCAGGTCGTCCAGCGCCTCATCCGTACGCCCCGCGATCGGCGTACCGATCGGGATGTCCACACCCGCACCCATCCGCGACAACAACGCCGCGAACGCCGCCCGCACCACCATGAACACACTCCCACCGGACTCGCGCGCGAGGCGGACGAGCGCCTGGTGCAGTTCCGCGTCGACGTTCACCGGCACGGTGCCGCCTCGGCGCGAGGCGACCACCGGGCGGGGGCGGTCCGTGGGCAGCTCCAACTGGTCAGGCAGGACGGCGAGTTGTTCTTTCCAATAGGCGAGTTGACGGCTGATCAGGCTGTCGGGGTCAGACTCGTCGCCGAGGACGTCCTGCTGCCACAGCGCGTAGTCCGCGTACTGCACCGGCAGCGGCTCCCAGCCGGGAGCGCGGCCTGTGATGTGCGCCTCGTACGCCAGCGCGACGTCGCGGGCCAGCGGTGCCATCGACCAGCCGTCGCCCGTGATGTGGTGCAGCACGACGACCAGGATGTGTGTGGTGTCGTTCAGCCCGAACAGGGAAGCCCGCAGCGGGACTTCGTTTGTGAGATCGAACCCGCGTCGCGCGGCCTGCGCGATCGCGTCCGTGACCTCGTCCTCGCGGATCTCCCGTACCTGCATCTCGACCATGGAGTCCGTCGCGTCGAGGACACGCTGGACGGGCACGCCGTCCTCGCCCTCCGGGAAGACCGTGCGCAGCGATTCATGGCGCACGACGACGTCCTGGAGGGCCGCGCGCAGGGCGCCGCGGTCCAGGGGTCCGGTGAGCCGCAGTGCGATGGGCATGTTGTACGTGATGGACTCCGGGCCCTCAAAGCGGTTGAGGAACCACAGCCTGCGCTGCGCGAACGACAGGGGGATCTCGGCGGGGCGGTCCGCCGGCACCGGCGCCGTGCGGGCACCCTGCGCGTCCGCCATGCGTCCAACCAGCTGCGCGACGGTCGGCGCCTCGAACATCGCCCGGGGTGGGACCTCCATCCCGAACACCGCACGAATGCGGCTGATGACACGGGTGGCGTGCAGCGAGTGGCCGCCCAGGTCGAAGAAGCTGTCGTCGATACCGACCCGCTCGACGCCGAGCACCTCGGCGAAGATCGCGCAGAGGACCTCCTCACGAGCGTCACGCGGACCACGTACGCGCCGAGCCTCGACCAACTCGGGGGCGGGCAGAGCGCGCCGGTCGACCTTGCGGTGCGCGGTCAACGGCAGCTCGGCCAAGGTGACCACGGCGGCCGGGACCATGAACTCCGGCAGCAGCTCGCCCACGTACTGACGGACCTGACCCGCGTCCACGGTCGCACCCGACGTCACCGGCACGACGTAGGCGACCAGGCGCTTGTCGCCAGGGCGGTCCTCGCGGGCGATGACCACGACCTGCACCACCTCGGGGTGGGACAGGATCGCCGCCTCGATCTCGCCCAGCTCGATACGGAACCCGCGGACCTTGACCTGCTCGTCCGCCCGTCCGACGTATTCGAGCTGGCCGTCGCGGCGGCGACGTACTACGTCACCAGTCCGGTACATCCGCTTTCCCGGCCCGTCCGCGAACGGATCAGGGACGAAACGCTCCGCCGTCAGGGCGGGACGGTTGAGGTAGCCGCGCGCCAACTGGGCGCCGGACAGGTAGAGCTCACCGGCCACCCCGGCCGGCACCGGACGCAACGACGCATCCAACACATAGGCGCGGGTGTTCCACACCGGCCGCCCGATCGGCGGCACGCCGACCGCCTCCGGCGTCAACGGCTCACTCGACGTGGACGCCACCGTCGCCTCGGTCGGGCCATAGATGTTCAGCATCCGACGACCGCGCGACCACGTGCGGGCCACCTCCGCCGAACACGCCTCACCGGCGACCACCAGCGTCAGAACCGAGGGCAGTCCGCCGGACTCCCCCAGCACTGGCAAGGTGGCCGGGGGGAGGGTCGCATGCGTGACCCCGAACTCCGAGATCAGATCCGCGAGCTGCGTTCCCGGCACCAGCCGCTCCGCCGACCCCAGCACGAGGGCCGCACCGGCCAGCCACGCCGGCCACATGTCCGCCACCGCAGCGTCGAAGCTCGGTGACGCGAACTGCAGCAACCGGCTGCCACCGTCCACGCCCAGCCGCGCAATGTGGTCCCGGGCCAGGTTCACGACGCCCGCGTGGCCGACGACGACACCCTTCGGACGACCCGACGAACCCGACGTATAAATGACGTAGGCAGAGTGATCGGGCCGCAGCGCGACACTTCTCTCCCCGTCCATCAGATCCGCGGCCGACTCGTACGCCACCGCACCAGCGATGTCCTCAACGAACAGCGCTTCCAATCCACTTGGCACGACCTCACAGACGGCGCCCGAGGTCAGCACCACAGCGGGACGGGCGTCACCGAGCATGTACGCGATGCGTTCGGCCGGGTACTTCGGATCCACCGGAACGTACGCAGCACCAGCCTTCAGCACCGCCAACATCGCCACCAACAACTCCGGCGAACGCGGCAGCACCAACGCCACCAAACCCTCAGGCCCCACACCCCGCCCCACCAAAAACCGAGCCAGACGGTTGGCCCGCGCATTCAACTCCGCATACGACAGCTGAACGTCCTCGAACAACACCGCCGTCGCCTCCGGCGTCCGCGCCACCTGCTCCTCGAACGCCACCGGCAACGACACCCACGGAACCTCGACCCGCTGCCCCTGCCAACCGGACAGCAACTCCCCACACTCGTGGGAAGACAGGACGTCCAGCTCGCCCACATGACGATCGGGGTCCGCCGCCAACGCGGCCAGCACCCGACTGAACCGCTCCACCAGTCCCTCGACCGTCACCCGGTCGAACAGATCCGTGGCGAACTCGAAAGCGCCGACGAGACCCGCCGGACGACCGTCGTCCCCCTGCTGCTCGTGCACGCCCAGCTGGAGGTCGAACTTGGCGGCGCCGTCCCCGGTCGACTCGCTCGTGAAGGTCAGCCCGGGGAGCCGGAACTGGGCCTGTTCGTTGTTCTGGAAGGTCAGCATCACCTGGAAGAGGGGGTGGCGTGACATCGAGCGCTCGGGGTTGAGCGCCTCGACGACGTACTCGAAGGGCACGTCCTGGTGGGCGTACGCCGCCAGGTCCGTCTCACGGACCCGCTCCACCAGCTCGCGGAAGGTGGGGTCGCCGGACAGATCGGTGCGCAGCACCAGGGTGTTGATGAAGAAGCCGACCAGGTCGTCAAGCGCCTCGTCCGTACGCCCCGCGATCGGCGAACCGATCGCGATGTCCGTCCCAGCGCCGAGCCGCGAAAGAAGTGCCGCGAACGCCGCCCGCACCACCATGAACACACTCGCGCCCGACTCCCGCGCGAGGTCGACCAGACCCGCGTGGACCTCCGCGTCTACCTCGAAGGCCAGGCGGTCTCCACGATGCGAAGCCACTACCGGGCGCGGCCGGTCGTTAGGCAGCTCCAACTGCTCGGGAAGCTCCGCGAGTTGCGTTTTCCAGTACGCGAGCTGCTGACCGAGCACGCTCTCGGGGTCGTTCTCGTCGCCCAGCAGTTCCCGCTGCCAGATCGCGTAGTCCGCGTACTGCACCGGCAGCGGCTCCCGGGCCGGATCATGACCGGCCGCCCGTGCCTCGTACGCCGCCGCTACGTCCCTCCCCAGCGGCACCATCGACCAGCCGTCGCCCGCGACGTGGTGCAGGACGACCACGAGGACGTGCTCATCCTCGCTCAGAACGAACAGCCGTGCCCGGAAGGGGATTTCGGCACTCAGGTCGAAGCCCTGGTTCGCCACGGCCTCGACGGCCGTCCGGACCTCCGCCTCGGCGATCTCCGCGACGGGCAGGGGCAGACTGACCTCTTCAGGGGCCAGGATCTTCTGGTACGGGGTACCTTCCGCGCTCTCCAGGAGGAGCGTTCGCAGGCTCTCGTGCCGTTCGACGACGTCCTGGAGCGCGAGTCCGAGCACTTCCCTGTTCAGTTCGCCGGAGAGGCGCAGCGCGATGGGCACGTTGTACGTGGCCGCGGACGGACCTTGGATGCGGTTCAGGAGCCAGAGCCCGCGCTGGGCGGGTGAGAGGGGGATCTCCGCGGGGCGCGGCCGCGGCGTCAGTGCGGTACGGGCGGCCGCGGCGTCCTCGACCCTGCCAGCCAGCCGCTCGACCGTGGGCCCTTCGAAGAGGGCGCGCAGAGGCAGTTCGACGTTCAGGACGGTGCGGATGCGGCTGATGACGCGGGTGGCCAGCAGAGAGTGTCCGCCGAGGTCGAAGAAGCTGTCGTCGATACCGACCCGGTCCGCGCCGAGCACCTCGGCGAAGATCTCGCACAGGACGCGTTCGCGATCCGTGCGCGGCGCCCGAAACGCCACGACCGCCGCGTAATCAGGAGCGGGCAGGGCACGCCGGTCGACCTTGCGGTGCGCGGTCAACGGCAGCTCGGCCAAGGTGACCACGGCGGCCGGGACCATGAACTCGGGCAGCAGTCCGCCCACGTACTGACGGACCTGACCCGCGTCCACGGTCGCACCCGACGTCACCGGCACGACGTAGGCGACCAGACGCTTGTCACCGGTGCGGTCCTCGCGGGCCATCACCGTGGCCTGAGCGACCTCAGGATAGGACAGGAGTGCCGCCTCGATCTCGCCCAGCTCGATACGGAACCCGCGGACCTTGACCTGCTCGTCCGCCCGCCCGACGTATTCCAGCTGACCGTCCCGGCGGCGACGCACCACGTCCCCGGTCCGGTACATCCGCTCCCCCACACCGTCCGCGAACGGGTCCGGCACGAACCGCTCCGCCGTCAGGGCCGGGCGGTTGAGGTAGCCACGCGCCAA
>NZ_JBIUXN010000052.1:0-6698 GCF_044744005.1 Streptomyces sp. NPDC087440
GTCTTCCCTGTTGAATCGACGTGTTGAAGCGGATCGAGCAGGGGTGGTTGTGTGCCGGGGTGGCGTAGGTATTGGGTGCCGAGAGACCGCCGGGTGGTGGATGGTCGATTGCCCGTGCTGGCCGGGTGGAGCGACTTGGCGGAGCGTGAGGGCCGGGTTGGTATTCATCCTGGGGATCCGATTCTTCTTTCTCCGGACTACCGGATCGATGAAGCACTGAGCGGGTATTTGTGCCGGTCGTCGTTCGTCCTTCTCGCGCAGGAGACGAAGCGGAACTACACGGACGACTACTGCTTGTTCTTCGACTTCTTGTGGGGCCGCGAGAAGACCTGGCGCGACGCCACGGCAGACGATCTGTGGGACTTCGAGGACTGGCGGACCCGCTCGTCACGAAACCCGCGGCGTGTGGGTGGGGCCCGGTGGAACCGCGGGCTTGCCGCGCTGATCCGGCTGTACGAGTGGGCGGTACAGCGCGGCCATGTGACGGTCAACCCGGTGATCATGCGGTCGGTCCCCGGCAGGAGCGGGCAGCGTGTTCTGGTGCCAGCGGCCCGTGCGAAGAACGCGCGGACCAGTGAGGTCCGTTGGCTGACGCCAAGGGCCTTTCGCCGCTGGGTGGAGGTCGGGCTGCGTGGCTATGGCGCCGACGGCACGCCGACGGGGGGATGGGCTGGTCGTCTGGCCGATCGCAACAGCGCCTTCGCCGATCTGCTGTTCTCATCCGGGCTTCGGCTGACGGAGGGGGCTTCGTTGCTGACGCTGGAAATTCCCTGCCTTCGGCTGGAGGGCGGTCGTTACTACGTGGGGCGGCTCGCTCGGGTGGTGACGAAGTCGAAGCGGGCGCGCACGTTCTACGCCTCCTCTGTGGTGGTGGGTGAGATCGAGGGGTACGTCGAGTCCTCGCGCGCCCGGGTGGTACGGCGCGCGCAGGCCCTGGGCCGCTACGACGATCTGCCGGTGCGGCTGGTGACTCACGAGACCGGTCGGCACCGGCGTGTTCTGCACTGGCGCGATGGGGACGGCGTGGTCGGGCTGACCCCGCTGGCCGAGGCGACGGTGGAGGAGCGGATGAGCTTCTTCATCGAGGGGCCGACAGGTCCGGAGCCGCTGTGGCTGTGGCTGAACGAGTCCGGTCTGCCGTTCCACCCGGCCTCGTGGGAGAACGTGTTCCGTGCCGCGAACGAGCGGTGCGAAGCAGTGCTGTCGCCAGCGATGGGCGAGGCACCGTTCTGTACGCCGCATATGTGCCGGCACAGCTTCGCGTTGTTGATGCTCGTGGTCCTCCACCACGTCATGGACCGGCGTATGGGGCTGACGCCGGAGGAGCGGCGGGACTTTCGTCTGCTGTACGGCGATCCCTGGCGGATGGTGCAAGACCTGCTCGGTCATGCCCAGCTGGAGACCACGAAGGCGGTCTATCTCGCCCCGGTCGCGGATCTCCAACTGCGGTCGCTGCTCGCCGATTTCGTTCCCACCGCCGGGGCGGTGTCGGAGCAGGAACTCGCGGGGCTGTTCACACAGCTGGCCCGGGAGAGCGAGGGCATCCAGGACCTGGACGAGAAACTGGTGGCACCGTGAGCCGCCGTGGCCGCGCCGCCGCCGTGCCCGCCGGTCCGCATCAGCGTCCCCCGGTCCTTGAGGAGGACGGCCTGGCCGTACGGCACGGGGATGCGCAGGGGCGGGTGCGCACCTACGACTTCGGCGTACTGCCGGTCCCGGAGGCGTTCCAGCGGTCGTTGGCCGTGCTGTACGCGGCCAAGTGCGCGCCGGGCGGCGGCTGGGACAGCATCGAGACCAGTGAGGGTCATTGGTACCTCGTCAGGCCCTTCGCCGAGTTCCTCTCCGGCCTGGACGACGTGCCGCAGGACGTGGACCAGCTGACACCAGCCCACTGGAGTGCGTGGCGGCTGAGTCTGCCGCCGCGGCCGAACGGGCACAGCAAGTACGCGTCGATCGCCAGCCTGCTGCAGATGGACGCGCGGCTTGCGCTGCCGGTACGCGAGGCGATGGCCGTGCGGTTCGTGTGGGAGACGGGCCGTGAGCAGGCGTATGGGCCCGAAGAGTTCAAGGAGATCCGCCTCGCGGCCCGCCGTACGTTCCGCTCGGCGCTGCTGCGTATCCGGAAGAACACCGACCGGCTGGCGGCGTGGCGCGCGGGCGCGCTGGAGCCGGGCAGCCGGGAGTGGCTGATCGGGGAAGCCGTTGACGAACTGGCGCGCACCGGCGATGTCCCGCTGTATGAGTGGGGACGCAGGGTGCGCCGCCGCTACCGCCCGGCCTTGGGCGGCGACTCGGCGCAGCACACCTGGAAGCGGCTCTTCCTCAGCCGTAAGGAGACAGCCGCGTTGGCCGTGCTCCTGGCCTGCGAGCTCGGGCTGAACTCCACGCCAATCTCCGAGATGCCCGTGCCGCAGATGCTGCCCGGCACGGCGGACGCTGGGGTGCCGGTCTACCGGCTGCGGCTGGACAAGCGACGCCGGGCAGGTCACCGCGGCCGCTTCGAAAGCCGCAACCTCACCGACTCCGGAGCCGACTCCTCTGGGCGGATCATCAGCGAGGCCCTGGAGGCGACCGCGCACGCGCGGGCCGTGTTGGCTCTGCTCGATGCGGACATCGACCGGCTGCTGGTCTGGCACCAGACCACCGAGCACGAGAGACAGGGCTACCGGAAGGCCGTCCGGGTGGGCCCGTTCGGATTCGGTGTCGACGAACGCGCCGGCGCCGACTGGGCGCGGTCGGTCGGGCTGCCCGGCTCTCCACTCAAACGCATCCGCAAGACCGTGAACGTGCTGCACCGGCGTGAGCCCGGGCAGAACACCCAGGACACGCACGACAGCGTCTACGTGCTGCCGGAATCGCAAGTCCAGCAGGCGGCCGTGCCGGTGATCGCCGACGGGGCCCTGGACGCGATGGCTGCCGCCCACCGCACCGTGTTCGCCGCCCGTCTGACCGAGGAGTCCGTGGCGGGGGAGCGGGAGACGGCGACGGCAGGGTGCGCCGACTACGAGCACAGCCCGTTCGGGCCGCCGGGCCAGACCTGCGCCGCCTCGTTCCTGCTGTGCACGGCCTGCCCGAACGCACGGGTCACGCCTGCCCATCACCCCCGTCTCGCGCGCCTGCACCTGGCCCTGGGCAACCTGCGCGGCGTGGTGGAGCCGGCCGTGTGGGACGCGGACTGGGCCGATGCCCACGCCCGGCTTGCTGATCTGCGCGACCGGATCGGACTGCCGCTCTGGGATGCCGCGCTCGCCTCGGTCAGCGACGCCGACTGTGATGTCATCGATCACCTTCTTCATGGGGACTACGACTTGTGACCGCTCTGCCTTCCGAAGTGCCGGTGCTGCCTGGATGGAGGACCCCGGTCATCGCACCGTCTCTGGTCCTCGCGCCCGGGCCTGTCCCGATCTCGATCTACGGCGACGAGGTCTGGTCGCTCGCTCCGCTGATCGCCAACCCCAGTGCGTCGCGGGTCGCCGTGGACTGGACGAAGTTCCCGGACGCTCTCCGTGAAGAGATGCGCCTGGCGGCCTGGATGATGATCAATACGGCGTTGCCGGCGAGTGTTCTGGTCGGTCACCCGGCCTGGCACTCTCGCCTGGGGCCGCACGGGATCTACGACACGGTGCGGCGGTGGCAGCCCTTCGCCCATTGGCTTACCGCCCAGGGGGTGGCCGGCCTCGGCGCGTGCACGACCGACACCTTCACCGCGTACGCCGGTCACCTGACCCGCCGTTCAGGAGCCAACCGCAACGAGGGCATGAAGGAACTGGTCGCATTGACCCGCTTGTGGGCGTTCGACGCCGCGAGCGCCCACCCGGCCGGCCTGGTGATGCCTCCCTGGCACCAATACGGCGTTGACGACTATCTCCCCGCCACGCCAAGCCCCGGCCGCGGGGAGAACAGCCGCGAGCCGATCGCTCCGGCCACCATCGGGCCATTGCTGATCTGGGCACTGCGCGTGGTCGACGACTTCGCCGACGACATCTTGTCCGCCCAGGCGGAGCAGCAGCGCCTGACCGAAAAGGCCGACCAGACCGTCGGTACCTGGGAGTCCATGGGACGGCTGAGGGCCTATCTCGACCAGCTCGTGGAACGTGGCGCTCCCGTGCCCACCCGACGGCACAAGGGCGATCATCAGATCAGCGCGACCTACATCGCCGCGCTGGTCGGCTGCTCCCCGCAGCAGGTCAACAGCCACCTGCGGTCACAACTGCGGGAGGGCTTCCGCGAATACGTCCGGCACCTCCCCGGCTCCTGCCCGCTCGCCACGCCGATCACGGGGCGAGTCGCCGGGCAGCCCTGGACCGAAGCGATCGACTTCACCGAGGTCCCGCTGCTCATGCGGCACCTGAGCACCGCCTGTTTCATCGTCCTGGCGTACCTGACCGGTATGCGGCCCGGAGAGGTGCTGGGCCTGGACAGCGGCTGCTGCCCCGAAGCGCCATCACCGGGCCCTCACCTGATCTACGGTCGGGTCTTCAAAGGCGTCCACGACCAGGACGGCAACCACCACTCCGCAGGGCAGGTGCGGGAAGTTCCCTGGGTCGCCATCCCTCCGGTGGTGACCGCGATCCGTGTACTGGAACGCATCGCCCCGGACGGACTGCTCTTCGACACCGCCGTCCACGCGATCCCGCGCGGCCGCACCCCCACGGGCCGGGCCGTCGGCTTCGAAAGAATGGGCAGCCGCGTCGAGGACTTCATCGCATGGGCCTCCGGCCTCGCCGTACGCCTGGGCCGTCCCCATGAAGTCATCCCAGACGATCCCTTCGGAGCGCTGGGCGTGGCACGCTTCCGCCGGTCGCTGGCCTGGCACATCGCCCGCCGACCGGGCGGACTGGTGGCCCTGGCGATCCAATACGGGCACATGCGCACCGCCATGAGCGCCGGCTACGCAGCCCGCGGCCGCGGCGGCATCCATGAACTGCTCGACATCGAAACCGCCCGGGCAACCGCCGACACCCTCACCACCCTCCATGACGACCTGGCCGCCGGAACCGGAATCTCAGGTCCGGCCGCACGGCGAGCGATCCACGCCGCCGCCCAAGCTCCCGCCTTCGCCGGGTCCATTCGCACGCACCGGCAGGCCCGCGACATCCTCGGCAACCCGGCCCTGACCGTCTACGACAACCCTCACTCGTTCCTGATGTGCGTCTACAACCGCGAGCGCGCCCTGTGCCACCGGCTCGATGCCACCGACGCCCCGAGCCTGAACCGCTGCCAGCCGGCCTGCGCGAACATCGCCCGCACCGACCGCCATGCCCACGAACTCGTGGAGCACGCCGCGACGTTGGAGAAGCAGGCCGCCTCGGAGGCAGTGCCCGGCCCGCTCGCCGACCGGCTCGCCCAGCGCGCCGACCATCTCCGAGAGCTCGCCGACCGCCACCACCACACCCTCATCGACTCCCAGGAGCCGCCGACATGACCCCCACCCCGGACGAGCGCGACCTCATCCGTACCGCGATGGACCGCATCCTGAGCGGAGCGCCCGAGCGCTCCAACGGCGCGCTGACAATCGTCGCCCTCGCCCTCGAAGCCGGTGTCCCGCGCAACGCACTGACCCAGCGGCACACCGACCTGAAGAACGAGTTCTACGCCAAGGTCCGCGCACGGGGTGGCACCCCGGACAGCGAACAGCGCCTGCGCAAGCAGGTCCGCCAGCTGAAGGAGCTACGCGCTGCCGACGCAGTGGAGATCACTCAGCTCAAGACCGATGTCGAAGCACTCGTCGGTGCCCTGCACCAAACGACAGCCGAGAATCAACTCCTTCACCAGCAACTGGCTGACCGCACGGCCGTGCTCCGCCCGCTGCCTTCTCAGCTCACTACGACCCTGCCGGACCCGCTGGGAGGCCAGTGATCGTGCTGCAGGTCCCGGTCTTCATACGGGCGCACCGAACGCCAGATGGGCGCCGCCCCGGGGGCCCGGGCTCATGTGCAAGCAGCCCGGGAGGAAGCGTCAGTGTGCCGGGAGGACGAGCAGTGGACTGTCGGAGGCCGGGGCCAGTAGCGCCTGCGCCATCTCTGTGAGCACCGGAGGCTAGCCCTTGCCGACCGTCTTCTCCTTCTTCTCTGCAATTTCGTTGCAGTCGAAGCAGAGATCAGCGGTGGGGCGCGCCTCCAGGCGACGAAGGCCGATTTCGATCCCGCAGGATTCGCACCAGCCGTACTCCTCGTTCTGGATTTTCTGGAGAGTTTTGTCGATCTTCTTGATGAGCTTCCGCTCCCGGTCGCGGTTGCGCAGCTCCAGGGCGAACTCCTCCTCCTGGGAGGCGCGATCGGCAAGGTCCGAGGAGTTGGCGGCTTCCTCCTTCATGTGATCAACCGTCTTGTCCACGCTGACCATCAGCTCCTGCTTCCAGCCGCTGAGGATCTTGGTGAAGTGCTTGCGCATGGGCTCGCCCATGTACTCCTCACCCTTGGTCTCCTTGTAGGGCTCAACCCCGTAGATGTTCGTCGGTGTCGACAACGTTCCTCCTCTGTCGTGTCCTGGGACGGCCGTCAGGCCAGATCAAGTTGATGTTTGCAGAGTGGAGTGCGTGCCAGGGCAACAACGTGGATCTTTCACCGTCAGCCCCCAAATCCGGATCAGAGCGACGCTCAGGTCCCTGGTCCGTCCGACCGAAGAGACACGCTCTAGTTGGTGGATCAGGTCAGAGAGAGCAGTTCGCGCTCAACACGCTCTACTTGACAGAGAAG
>NZ_JBIUXN010000053.1:0-3697 GCF_044744005.1 Streptomyces sp. NPDC087440
TTGGGCCGTTCCGACGAGTGAGACATTAGCGGATTCCTGGGCCCCGATGCCAATCGGGGGCGTCCTCTCGAACGCGGATTCCTCATTTCGCAAAAGCGCATGAAAATGGGCGCGACAGGCGTCGGGCTCATTGGTCATGGTTTCTGCGGAATGGCTGCCCCTGGGCCGGTCGAGGACCGGTACTCACATAGGACAACCCGCAGAACCTTACGGAAGCACGGGGTCCGCGTCAAACCGGAGCTCGTGCCTCACCGTCTCGCCGGTCCGACCGGTCCGGACGTTGCTGGTCAGCCCCCTGCCACCCCGAAGAGAGCTGCCTGCTCCCGCCCTGGCAGGACGCAGGGGCAGGGTGCATCGCTCGTGCGGGTACCTCGTTCGGGTGATGGTCTGGCAATTGCCAAGGGCACTTGCCCTGCGCGCCCTAGCGTCCCCGCCATGGTCTCTGCTCACCACGAATCCCTGCACAAGGTGTTCCAACGGGACACCGGGCTGCTGATCGACGCCCTCCAGGAGCTACTGGGCGTCGACTTCCCCGCCTACCAGAAGATCGAGCCGGTCAATGTGGACCTGACCGAGATCGAGGCGATCGAACGCCGCGCGGACACGATCCTGCGCATTGAAACGAAGGGGGACCCCTACTTCGTCATCCTGGAGTCGCAGGGCCGCCCGGCCGAGCGCAAACGGCGCAGCTGGGCGTACTACCTGGCGTACCTGCTGGACAAGTACGACGGCCAACCCGTGCTGTTGGTCCTGTGCCACGACCGGGCCACCGCCCGGTGGGCGGCGAAGCCGATTGAGTTCGGGCTGCCGGGTATGCCGTCCGTGATCGTCAGGCCGCTGGTACTGGGGCCTGACAACGTTCCGGTGATGGTCGAACCGGAGCAGGTGCGGAGCAACGTTCCGCTGGCCGTGTTCGCGGCGATCACGCATGGTAACGATCCGGGCGTCGCTGCCATACTCACATCACTGGCCGAAGCCCTGGACGAGCTGGACCCGAACGAAGCCGTGATCTACGCCGAGTACGTCGAGGCCGGCCTGGCGGACGCGTCGGCTCAGCAGACCTGGAGGAAAATGATGGACACCCTCAATATCTTCTTCCGCTCCGAGGCTGCTCGGCGGACCCGCGAGGAGGGGCGCGAGGAAGGCCGCGAGGAAGGGCAGGCGGTGGAGCGGGCTCGGATGGTGTGCACGGTGCTTGAGCGGCGCGGCCTGGAGCCCTCGGTGGCGACCCGGGAACGTATCGCCTCCTGCCGGGACCTGGAGGTGCTGGGCCGGTGGGCGGAGCTCGCCTGGACCGTTTCCGCCGCCGAGGAGATCTTCGTCGAGGAGTAGGCCGGTTCCTCGGAACTCGCGTCAGTGCCGCCCGGGGCCACGGTCCGCCTTCGGGCGGCACTGATGTGACTCAGCGCTCATCTCGTAGGCGTACAGATGGACTCTATTATGCAACTAGTTGCATAAGAGTCGTCGTGTGAGCGTATGGAGGCGTCGGATGAGCCAGTCGAGCCCGTCGAGTCAGTACCCGCATCTGTTGGCCCCGTTGGATCTGGGGTTCGTCACGCTGCCGAATCGCGTGGTCATGGGGTCCATGCACGTGGGGTTGGAAGAGGCGGAGAACGGGTTCGAGCGGATGGCCGCGTTCTATGCCGAGCGGGCCCGGGGTGGGGTCGGGCTCATGGTGACCGGGGGGATCGCGCCGAATGACCGGGGGCGGCCGTATCCGGGGGGCGCGAAGCTGACGAACTCGGAGGAGGCGGCGGAGCACCGGGTCATCACGGATGCCGTGCACGCGGCGGGTGGGCGGATCGCGATGCAGATCCTGCACTTCGGGCGGTACGCGTACCACCCGGATTTGGTGGCGCCGAGTGCGTTGCAGGCGCCGATCAGTCCGTACGTACCGCACGAGATGAGTGACGCGGAGGTCGAGGAGACCGTCGAGGACTTCGTGCGGGCGGCGGGGCTGGCGCAGGAGGCGGGGTACGACGGGGTCGAGATCATGGGGTCGGAGGGGTATCTGATCAATGAGTTCATCGCCGAGCACACCAATAAGAGGGGTGATCGGTGGGGTGGGTCGTACGAGAACCGGGTGCGGTTCCCGCTGGAGATCGTGCGGCGGGTGCGGGAGCGGGTGGGGCCCGAGTTCGTGCTGATCTACCGGCTGTCGATGCTGGATCTGGTGCCGGGTGGGTCGAGTTTCGAGGAGGTCGTCCAGCTCGCGAAGGCGGTGGAGGCGGCCGGGGCGAACATCATCAACACCGGGATCGGGTGGCACGAGGCGCGGATTCCGACCATCGCGACGACGGTGCCGCGCGGGGCGTTCGCGTGGGTGACGAAGAAGGTCATGGGGGCGGTGGGGATTCCGCTCGTGACGACGAATCGCATCAATACGCCGGAGCTGGCGGAGGAGCTGCTGGCGGGGGGCTTCGCGGATCTGGTGTCGCTGGCGCGGCCGTTCCTGGCGGACCCGGAGTTCGTGGCGAAGGCGCGGGAGGGGCGGGCCGCCTCAATCAATACGTGCATCGGGTGCAATCAGGCCTGTCTCGACCACACCTTCAGCGGGAAGATCACGTCGTGTCTGGTGAATCCGCGGGCCTGTCACGAGACGGAGCTGGTGCTCGCGCCGACGCGGCTGCGGAAGCAGGTGGCCGTGGTGGGAGCGGGGCCGGCGGGGCTCGCGTGTGCGGTGACGGCTGCCGAGCGGGGGCATGCGGTGACCCTGTTCGATGCCGCTGGGGAGATCGGCGGGCAGTTGAACGTGGCGCGGCGGGTGCCGGGGAAGCAGGAGTTCGACGAGACGCTGCGGTACTTCCGGAATCGGTTGGCGGAGTGCGGGGTCGAGGTGCGGTTGGGGGCCGTGGTCACCGCGGAGGAGCTGCGGGAGGACGCGTACGACGAGGTGGTCGTGGCGACCGGGGTGACACCGAGGGTGCCGGAGATCGAGGGGGTCGGGCATCCGAGCGTCGTGCGGTACCTGGAGGTGCTGCGGGGCGAGGTCGAGGTCGGGGAGCGGGTGGCGGTCCTCGGGGCCGGGGGGATCGGGTTCGACGTGGCGGAGTTCCTGACGGATGCGGGTGAGGGGGCGTCGTTGTCGCCGGAGGTCTTCTTCCGGCAGTGGGGGGTGGATGTGGAGTACGAGGGGCGGGGTGGGCTGCGGGTGGCCGAGCGGGCGAAGTCGGCGCGGGTCGTGCATCTGTTGCAGCGGAAGGAGACGAAGGTCGGGGCCGGGCTGGGGAAGACCACGGGGTGGATTCACCGGGCCGAGCTGGCGAAGCGGGGGGTGGAGATGGTGGCTGGGGTGACGTACGAGCGGATTGATGATGCGGGGGTGCATGTGGTGGTCGGGGGCGAGCGGCGGGTGCTGGAGGTGGATTCGGTGGTGCTGTGTACGGGGCAGGAGTCGCGGCGGGATCTGTACGAGGGGTTGGTGGCGGACGGGGTTCGGGCGCATCTGATTGGTGGGGCGGATGTGGCGGCGGAGTTGGATGCGAAGAGGGCGATCAAGAGGGGGGTGGAGGTGGGGGCGGGGTTGTAGGGGGCGGGCCAGAGCGGTGGCCGGCCCCCGACGCCGGGGGGCCGGCGGTGGCGTGCACCCGGCGCAGGTGCTCGGCCAGGGGCGGCACCCGGGTGGGCCGGGAGCGGGAGGGGCCGCCCCCTTGCCCGCCCGTCCCGCCCCCGGGGGGCGGCCCCGCCGCCCAAGGCG
>NZ_JBIUXN010000054.1:0-3440 GCF_044744005.1 Streptomyces sp. NPDC087440
GCGGCACCCGGGTGGGCCGGGAGCGGGAGGGGCCGCCCCCTTGCCCGCCCGTCCCGCCCCCGGGGGGCGGCCCCGCCGCCCAAGGCGGCTGGGGGAAGGGTGGGGAGGGCGTGTTTAGGATGCGGGCATGTCACTGCCGCATGCGATTCTCACTGCCCTGTTGGAGAAGCCGTCCTCGGGGTTGGAGCTGACGCGGCGGTTCGACATGTCGATCGGGTATTTCTGGTCGGCCACGCATCAGCAGATCTACCGCGAGCTGGGGAAGCTGGAGCAGGCCGGGTTCATCCGCGCCCTGCCGCAGGACGTGCCGACGCGGGGGCAGAAGCGGGAGTACGAGGTGCTGGCCGCCGGGCGCGAGGAGCTCGTCGCCTGGGTGGCGAAGGCGGAGGACCCGAAGCCCCTGCGGGACGCGTTCGCGTTGAGGTTGCGGGCGGCGGCCATGGTGGGCACCGGTGAGCTGCTCGGTGAGGTCGAGCGGCATTTGGGCTTGCACCGGGTGCAGTTGGCAACGTATCGGGAGATCGAGAAGCGCGACTTCCCGGCGGGGGCCAGTGGGCGGGAGGAGCGGATTCAGCTGCTGGTGCTGCGTGCGGGCATCGAGATGGAGCGGTTCTGGGTGGGGTGGCTGGAGGAGGCCATGGTGGAGCTGCGGGAGCTGGACCGGATGGAGTGAAGCAGAAGGGCCGGAGCCCCGGGTGGGGGTCCGGCCCTTCGTGCGTGGGTCAGGCCTTGCGGGAGGCCAGGAACTCGTCGAAGGTCAGGCGGCCGTCGCCGTTGCCGTCGTGCGCGTTGATGATGGCCTGGGCCACGGCCTCGGTGACGGCGAAGTCGCCGAGCTCCGCCATCACGCTCTTGTACTCGGCGGCCGTGATCGTGCCGTCGCCGTTCTTGTCGAACTTGTCGAACGCGGTGCGCGCCGACTCGGTGTCGATGTCCGCCATGTGGTCCACCCCTTGGTGCAGTCAGGCCAATACGGGCGACAGATTAGCGGCCCTGGTACGCACCGAGGTGGGGCGGGTTCGGGATTCGGTTGCCGAAGTAGTCGCGGGTGATGCCGTCGGGGGTGGGGGTGCCCGCGCCCCGGGCGGGTGAGGCGGGCTTCAGGCGTACGTCGGCGGGGGTGGCCGGGGTGGGGGTGCGGAAGAGGGGGTCGGCGGTCAGGGCCTGCGGGTCCCGGGGCTGGGTGGTGTTGCGGTAGAGGTTGTTGGTGAAGGTGGAGAGGGTGTCGACGGTTGGGGAGCCGATGGGGGACGGGGCGCCGACGAAGACGTTGTTGCGGAAGGTGGTGCCGGTCTGGCCGTTGTTGCTGACCATGCGGGTGCCGGGGTGGGTGGTGGTGATGGTGTTGTTGTAGATCTGGGTGTCGGTGGTGGGGCCGCAGACGACGGCGATGACGCCGTAGGGGGAAGAGGTGTTGCGGTCGTTGATGCTGATGTTGTGGCGGACCTTGTTGCCCTTGCTGGTCATGCCCGCGCCGTTGCAGACGAGGAGGAAGCCGCCCTCGTTGTCGTGGCTGTAGTTGTACTGGAACGTGTTGTTGGTGTTGCCGCCGTCGATGTCGAAGGCCTCGGAGTCGCGGGTGCCGTGGCCGCCGGTGACCTCGTTGTACTGGGTCAGGACGTTGTCGGAGTTCCAGGACCAGACGCCGGCGTTGTAGCCCGCGGAGCGCATGTTGAAACCGTTCACGTAGTTGTGCTCGACGCGGGCGCCGTCGGCGTTGTGGGTGACGATCGCGTCGCCGCCGGTGTCGCGCACGTCGTTGCGCTGGATGCGGGTGTTGGTGATCGGCTCGAAGCTGGTGCCCGGGCCGTCGGGGTAGGCGGCGCGGCGGCCCCAGGTGGACATGGTGCCGATGCCCGTGCGGTCGACGTGGCGGACGGTGGAGTCCTCGACGCGGATCGAGTCGAAGCGGGTGGGGGTGGTGGAGCCCTGGACGACGAAGAGGATGCCGCCGCTGGGGTCGGGGTCCTTGTGGTCGGAGCCGTTGACGTCGTGGACGTCGACTCCGTCGACGACGTAGTGGCGGCCGACGCCGTAGTCGGTGAGGAGGACCAGGAGGCCCGCGCGGCGGTCGGTGGTGGTGGCGGGGCCGGTGTTGGAGAGGTCGAGGTTGCGGATCTCGAAGCCCTGGGAGTTGCGGAGCAGGAGGGCGGCGCGGGCGCCGTTGCCCTCGATGTGGGGTTTGGCCGCCGTGGCGGTTCCGTACGCGTCGATACGGATGGGGCGGGTGGGGGTGCCCTGGCCGGTGGGGGCGAGGGTGCCGGTGCAGGTGGTGCCGCGTTTGAGGAGGAGGCGGTCGCCGGGGCGGTAGGCGGTGGAGGCTTTGGCGAGGGTGCGCCAGGGGGTGCGGGGGGAGGTGCCGGGGGTGTTGTCGTTGCCGTTGGTGCAGTCGAGGTAGTGGGTGGTGGGTGGGGTGAGGGCTGTACGGGGCTGGGCCTGGCCGGTGGCGGCGGGGAGCGCGGCCGTGGCGGCGAGGGCCAGGAGGAGGGCGGCGGGGCGGCGCAGTCTGGGGGTCGGCATGGGCGGACGGTAGGGGGCGGGGGCGGGGTGGGGCCATGGACGGAGGGGGTGGGTGCTTGGATCTCTGCATGAGAGACCTTGCGACCGCTTCCGACGGCCCCGACTCGCTTGTTCAGTTCCTCGATTCGGCTGCCGGTGGCGTGTTTCCGCCGCCGGACGGCGGGGTGACCGTTGTGCCGCAGCCGGATGCGCGGGTGGCCGGGGTGCTGTCCTTCACGGCCCATTCGGTGATCTTCACGGATCTGGATCCGACGTGGGTGCGTACGACGCTGGCGGCGACGCCGTGCGATCCGCTGGCCGCGTCGATGAACCCGGTGTTCCTGGTGGCGCTGGCCGAGAAGGCGGGGCGGCGGATGAATGACACGATCGATCTGATGACCGTGGCGGAGGCGTTGCCGGGGGCGCCGGATGCGGGGCTGGGGTTGGTGGAGATCGATGATCCTGGGCATCCGCGGGTGGTGCGGGCGAGGAAGTACCGGGACGACGTGCGGGTGTGGCGGGCGGCCGGTGGGGGTGTGCTGGTGCTCGGGCGGGGGGTCGCGGGGCGGTGGGAGGCGGCGGTCGAGGTCGATGAGGGGGTGCGGGGGCGGGGGCTGGGGAGGCAACTGGCGGTTGCTGCGCGGCACTTGGTGCCTGGGGAGGTTGTGTGGGCGCAGCAGCCGCCGGGGAATGCGAGGAGTGTGCGGGTGTTTCAGGGGGCGGGGTATCGGGCGGTGGGGGCGGAGGTGTTGATGGTTCGGCGGTGAAGGGGTGGGGTGGGGGTGTTTGTGCGGGTGGGTGGGGGGGTTGGTGTTCGTGGGGGGGGGGGGGGCCCCCCGCCCCCCCGGGTAGCCCCCCCCCCCCCCCCCCCCCAAAAACCCCCCCGCCCGGGGGGGGGCCGGGCGGGGGGGGGGGTTGGTGATGGGCGCGGTGACCCCGCC
>NZ_JBIUXN010000055.1:0-2242 GCF_044744005.1 Streptomyces sp. NPDC087440
ACAGCTTCTTCGATCTGGGCGGGCATTCCCTGCTGGCGACCCGTCTGATCAGCCGCATCCGCACCCGCCTCGGCGTCGAACTGCCCCTGCGCGCCGTCTTCGAAGCACCGAACGTAGCCACGTTGGCCGAACAGCTGGGAACCGCGCAGAAGTCGCAGCGGCCCGCACTGCGGCGCATGCCGCGCCCCAAGGAGAACTGATGATTCCTCTGTCCTTTTCCCAGCGTCGGCTCTGGTTCCTCAACCAGTTCGAGGGCACCGCGGCTGCCACGTACAACCTGCCCGTCACGCTGCGACTGACCGGGACCCTGGACCGCGACGCGCTCGCCGCCGCGCTGCGGGACGTCGTGGAGCGCCACGAGTCGCTGCGCACGGTTTTCCCCGAGGGCCCCGACGGCACCCCGTACCAGCGCATCCTCCCCACCGACCGGTCTTGGGCCGGCATGGATTTCATGTCGGTCGGCGAGGGTGAGCTCGCCGCCGCCGCGTCGGCCTTCCGGAGCCAAGGCTTCGACGTCATGGTCGACGCCCCCATGAGGGCGCGCCTGTTCGTGCTGGGCGAGAACGTGCACGTCTTGGTTCTGGTGCTGCACCACATCGTCGGTGACGGCTGGTCGATGGCGCCCCTCGCACGGGACGTGGCGGAGGCGTACGAGGCGCGGGTCGGCGGTGGCGCCCCGAAGTGGGAGCCGCTGCCGGTGCAGTACGCCGACTACGCGATGTGGCAGCGGGAACTCCTCGGCGACGAGAACGACCCGAGCAGCCTGGTAAGCGGTCAGGTCACGTACTGGAAAGGTGCTTTGACCGGCCTGCCGGAGCAGCTGGAGTTGCCCGTAGACCGCACCCGGCCAGCCGTCGCCACGTACCGGGGCGACAACGTTGAGTTCACGCTTGACGCGGCCGTGCACTGCGGCCTCGCCGCCCTGGCCGGGGAGCAAGGCGCGAGTGTGTTCATGGCGGTGCAGGCGGCGTTCGCGGCGCTGCTGTCGCGAATGGGCGCGGGGACGGACATCCCGATCGGCACGCCGGTGGCGGGGCGTACGGACGAGGCGCTTGAGGATCTCGTCGGCTTCTTCATCAACACGCTCGTCCTCCGGACGGACGTCTCCGGAAACCCGACGTTTCGTCAACTGTTGGACCGAGTAAGAGAGGTGGACTTCGGGGCCTTCAGCAACCAGGACGTCCCGTTCGAGCATCTTGTGGAGGTGATCAACCCCACCCGGTCCATGTCGCGCCACCCGCTCTTCCAGGTGGCGCTGGCGTTCCAGAACCAGAGCAGGCCCGTTCTCAAGCTGCCCGGCGTCGCGCTGAGCGTCGAGACGAGCGAGGGCGCCGCTGCGAAGTTCGATCTTTCGCTGGGGCTGACCGAGCGGTTCGACGGTGAGGGTGTGCCGGCTGGTCTGGAGGGTGGTTTCGAGTTCGCCACGGATCTGTTCGACCGGGTGACGGTCGAGGGGATCGCCGAGCGGTTCGGGCGGCTGCTGTCCGATGCGGTGGCGGACCCGGACCGGCCGGTGGGGGAGCTGGAGATCCTGTCCCCGCAGGAGCACGAAAGCCTGTTGTCCGGTTGGCAGGGGGAGCGGGTCGAGGTTCCGTGGGTGTCGTTGCCGGTGGCGTTCGAGGAGCAGGTGGCGCGGACTCCTGAGGCGACGGCCGTGCTGTTCGAGGACGTCGACCTCACTTACGCCGAGCTGAACGCGCGCGCCAACCGTCTCGCCCGAGTCCTGATCGGTCGGGGCGTGGGACCGGAGGGCATGGTGGCGCTGGTGCTGCCGCGCTCGCTGGAGCTGTTGGTGGCGATGTTGGCGGTGCTGAAGGCTGGTGCTGCGTATGTTCCGGTGGACCCGGCCTACCCGGCCGAACGCATCGCGTACCTCCTTGGGGATGCCGCCCCCGCCGTGGTCGTCACCGACGCGTCGATACTAAGCGCCGTGCCGGAGAACCACCGGGTGCTGCTCTTGGAGGACATCGCGGATGCGGTGGCGTCCGCGTCGGGTGCGGATCTGGTGGATGGGGAGAGGTGTGTCGCGCTGCGGCCCGATCATCCCGCCTATGTGATCTATACGTCGGGTTCGTCGGGGCGTCCGAAGGGTGTGGTGGTCGGTCACGCGGGTGTGGTGAACCTGGCCTGGGATCACATCGCGCGGTTGGGTGTGGAGGGCGGGAGTCGTCTGTTGCAGTTCGCGTCGCCGAGTTTCGACGCGGCGGTGGCGGACATGTGGCCGGCGTGGCTGGCGGGTGCT
>NZ_JBIUXN010000056.1:0-2231 GCF_044744005.1 Streptomyces sp. NPDC087440
GCCCGGGGGACGCCGGAGCGGGGCCGGGCGGGGGGGGGGGCGGTGGGGGGGGGGGGGGGGGGGGGGGGTTGCTGTTCATGCCGGGGGCGCTGCCCCCGGACCCCCGGATTTCGCCCCGGTCCCGCCCCTTTCCCTAAAGCGCTCGCCGCGCGGCTGGGTTGGTGGCTGGTGTTTTGCGCAGTTCCCCGCGCCCCTGAAAGGGGCGCGGGGCTGCGTCGATTTGCGGCTCCGCCGCGTGGGCGCGAGCAACCACGACGCACCCGCACACAACCGTGCAATTGCCCCGCGGGTTTAGGTGAAGGGGCGGGGCTGGGGCGAGAACAAGCCCGGTGCCGGGTGCGGCGCGCAACGCGGCCCGGCGCAGCCGCCTCCCCGCCCGGGGACCGCACCCCTCAGCCGCACTCCCCCGGCGGAGCCTCCGTGCACAGGTTGCGTTCGACCTTTCCCAGCAGGAGCTGGAGGGACTCGCGTTCGGGCAGGGTCAGGCCCTCCACCGTGCGCGTCTCCAGCGACTCCCACGCCCCCGTGACCTTCTCGCGCAGGGCGCAGCCCTCCTCCGTGGCCTCGACCAGGGAGGCGCGGCGGTCCGCCGGGTCCGGGCGGCGGCGGACGTACCCGGCCTGTTCCAGCCGCTGGAGGGACTTCGTGACCGTGGAGGGGTCGAGGCCGACGGCTTTGATGAGCTCGGACTGGCGGACCGGGCCCGCCTCCCACAGGTGCATCATCACGAACTCCTGCCCGGGGTAGAGCCCGAGGCACCGCAGGACCTTGCCCGCCGCGATCCGGTGCAGCCGGGCCACCGTGGCGAGGGACGTGCTGACCGGTCCGGCCTCGAAACAGGCGGGGTCGTCGGGGTTCATGGAGGGGCCTCGTTCCAGGGAGCGGCCGCACGCGGCGGAGATTTCTCATTACTTTAACTTGGTCGGCCAAGTAATGGGCTACAGTGGCGCCGTCGAGAGTTACTTGGCCGACCAACTAAGAGCCTGGGGGCTTGCCATGACCACCACCGCCTTCACCCCGCACGACCTCGCGGGCACCACCCTCGCCAACCGCATCGCACTGGCCCCCATGACCCGCAGCCGGGCCGGTGCGGGCGGCGTGCCGACCGAGCTGGTCGCCGAGTACTACGCCCAGCGCGCCTCCGCCGGGCTGATCGTCACGGAGGGGGTGCAGCCGTCCGTCGTCGGGCAGGGGTATCCGTTCACCCCCGGTCTGCACAGCCAGGAGCAGGTCGCCGGGTGGCGCAAGGTCACCGACGCGGTGCACGCCGAGGGCGGCGTGATCTTCGCCCAGCTCATGCACGGCGGCCGGATCGGCCACCCGAGCCTGCTGCCCGACGGGCTGACCCCGGTCGCCCCCTCCCCGGTGACCCCGGCCGGAAAGCTGTTCGCCGGTGAGGGCCTGGTCGAGTTCGGCGAGCCGAAGGAGCTCACCGCCGACGAGATCCGCGAGACGGTCCAGGACTTCGCCCGCGCCGCCCGCAACGCGGTCGACGCCGGTTTCGACGGGGTCGAACTGCACGGCGCCAACGGCTACTTGATCCACCAGTTCCTGTCCGCCAACGCCAACCTGCGCACCGACGAGTGGGGCGGCGGCAGCGTGCAGAACCGCATCCGGTTCGCCGTCGAGGCCGTCCGGGCGGTCGCCGCCGAGATCGGCGCGTCCCGCACCGCGATCCGCCTGTCCCCCGGCAACCCGTACAACGACATCACCGAGACCGACGTCGAGGCGACGTACGAGGCGCTGGTCGACGCGATCTCCCCGCTGGGGCTGGCCTACCTGCACGTCACCGAGGCCACGGACGCGTTCCGCGCCCTGACCCCGGTGCTGCGCGCGAAGTTCGGCGGGACCTTCGTGCTCAACCCGAACACGGAGGGCCCCACCGACCACCGCGCCCTCCCGCTGCTCGACGAGGGCGCCGCCGACCTCCTCGCCTTCGGCGCGCTGTTCCTCGCCAACCCGGACCTGCCCGCCCGCCTGGCCACCGAGGGCCCGTACAACGCCCCCGACCCGGCCACCTTCTTCGGCGGCGACGCGAAGGGCTTCACCGACTACCCCGCGCTCAACAAGTAGCCCCCGGGCACGGCGAAGTGGGGGCGGCCCCCCCCGGGGGGGGGGGGGCCCCCCCCCCCCCCCCCAAAAGGGGGCAAAAGCCCCCCACCCCCCCCCCCCGCCAGCCCGGAAGCGCGGGGGCCCCCGGAGAGTGCGGGGGGGGGCGCCGGCCGGCCGGC
>NZ_JBIUXN010000057.1:0-1898 GCF_044744005.1 Streptomyces sp. NPDC087440
TCGCAAACCCATCCCGCACTCGGCACCGCCCCGCTACACTCCCCACACCCAAGCCGTTGACCAGGCAGTACATCAAAGTCCGGCTGGAGTACTAGTACTTCAGCGGGATTTCGTGTCCTGGGCTGGTTCTGGTGCGGTAGTGGCTGCGCTGGGCGGTGGCTTGGTGGTGTCTGCGCCAGTGGGACCACTTCAGTGCGTGGGTGCGGGGGTCGCGGGGTGGTCCGGGGGTGGGAAGGAGAGCTGCCAGGAGCCGTCGGATCTCTGCCACGGTGAGGGGAACGAGGCTGGTGGATTCGTTTCTGCTGCCCCTTTTTGAGATGCGTCGGGTCGGGCAGCGAGGGTGGCGAGGAAGGCGTGGGCGAGCATGGCGAGGGTGATGTGCCGGTACCAGCCTGGGTAGCGGCGGACTTCGTACTCGTCCAGGCCGCACTCGTTCTTCGCGGCCTGGAAGCACTCCTCAACGGCCCAGCGTGAGCCCGCGATCCGTACGAGTTCGGGAACCTCGACGTTGGCCGGGGCGTAGGCCATGTAGTAGGCGAGTTCAGCGGGATCGGAGAGGCTGCGGCGGGCCATCACCCACCGGTAGTGGGTGGGCGGTTCGGGATCGAAGACGAGGTTGACCAGGAGTTTTGCCGCTGCCCAGTCGTAGACGCGAGCTGTCAGTTCGCCCAGAAGCCGTGCGCGGGTGCGTCCCAGGACTCCGGCCAAGGCCTCGCACCGGGGTCGTGGCTGCTCCTGCCACAGCCCTCCCACCCCGAGCGGCGGGTAGCGCAACGTGGGCTGGTAGTTGTCGTTCTCCAGGATCGAGAAGATCCGGGGCCAGGTGAAGGCGGAGGGGAGCAGCAGGAGCCCGCGGCCGCCGAGTTGCTGGGGTCCGCGCAGCGCCCCGTGCGGGGCGCAAAGTGGTTTCTTCCCAGGTGAGTTGGGGATTGAGGTCTTCCAGAAGTCGGTGTGCCCCGCCTTCGGCGAAGCGCTGTGCCCGGTGCGCGATGTCTCGTTCGTGCAGGGCGGCGATGCGCGCCCAGTACGGGGCGAGCGCCACTTCCCAGTACGCGGTGATGCTGTCCGCGAGCCGGCCGAGCCCGCGCCCGGGATCCTCGCGCAAGGCTGCCACAGGATGACGGACCGCCGAGTCCGTCGTCCGTATCAGGGCAGCCGGAGTGGCACGCAGGGCTGCCAATTCCATTGGGTGCGGATCCTCTGGAGGGGTGATCAGCAAGCTTTTTCCAACCTCAGCTTGAGCAGGTCATGTGGCCGGGACTGCTGGCCGCCGAGTGCGGGGCTGCCTTGCTTTGCCCTGCTGTCGGTGGCGAATGCTTGACTCGCGGGCATGGACGACGAACAGCTTCTGACCGCCGTGGCCGAGATCCTGTGGCCGGATCACCGGGACCTGGACTGCCGCCAGCACGGCGATGCGCCAGGTCACATATGCCTACCCATCTCCGCTCGCACTGACCTGCACAGTGTCGTCGAGACGCTTTCTAGTCGGTACGGCGAGCCTTTCGGCGGCGCCGACCGGCTGCCGCCACTGCCCTTGTCGGGGGAGGTCGACTGGAGGTACGCCTGGCCGTTCAATAACCGGTGGGTCGCCTTCGGCCGGTCCGGCCAGGGCGAGGGTGCCGGGCCCGCTCTGATGGTCGCCCTGCGCAGCACGCCGGTCGCGGAGCATCTGCCCGCGGAAACCTCCTGGCTGGAACGGCTCATCGCTGTGACGGGCTGGATGCCAAGGACCGCGGGCCAGGTCGACTGGGCGGCAGTCGAGTCCCGTCTGGGAACGCCCCTGCCGAGCGACTACAAGGCACTTGTCGGCGTACTCGCGTATGTGCAGAGGCTGGTACGGATGAACGTGCAGAGCAAGTAGCCGTCGGCTGGTGTCCATTGCCGTGCGAGATGATGTA
>NZ_JBIUXN010000058.1:0-1643 GCF_044744005.1 Streptomyces sp. NPDC087440
AGAAGCCGTTGTCGTACCGAATGTGATCGTTGAGTTCCCGCTGGTCAGGCATGGTCTCGCTGTCGTCTGTGCAGGGTCGGGACGATCGGTTGGTCCTCGACGATGCGGAGGTGCCCGGTGACGTCGGTGATGGGGTTGCTGGAGGAGCGGGAGGCGGCTGCTCGGGTGCGGATGGAGGAGGTTCGCGCGGAAGCGGAGCGGATTCTTGCTGAACTCGCCTCGGCGGAAGCGGTGTTGGAGCGTCGGGTGATTGCCCGGATGGAGCTCGCCGAGGCTCTGGCTGCTCCGGCGGATGCGCCGGTTGCCCCGGCCGCGGTGGCTGGGACGGAGCCGACGGCCAGGAGGAAGACGCCGGTCGCGGGATCGGTCGTGGCGCACTGGCACCCGGGGGCGTTGGTGGACACGCTCGCGGTGGACTACCGGCGGATTGTCGAGCTGGTGCAGTCGGATGTGGTGGGCAGTGAGGGGATCTCGGCGGGAGAGATCGCCGACCGTCTGGGACTGGAGATGGTCCCGGCGAAAATCGAGGGAGTGCGCTCGAAGGCGCGACGGCTCGCCGAGCGGGGCTGGCTGACCAGGGCGGCGACGGGCCGGTTCATGCCGCGGCAGTCCACCGCGACTGCTGTGCCGGCGGCATCACGGCCCGGCGGGCCAGGCGGCGGCTCATGAGCATGGCCAGCGAGAAGTAGATGAACGTCTCGCTGGAGGCGGGCAGGGTCTCGAAGTCCCGCACCAGGCGCCGCGAGCGCATCAGCCACCCCAGAGTTCTTTCCACCACCCAGCGACGCGGCAGCACCACGAACCCGGCCATGTCGTCACGGCGCCGGACGATCTGCACGGTGAGCTGCAGGGTCCGCCGGGCGAAGGAAACGAGGCGGCCGGCATAGCCGCCGTCCGCCCACACGAGGGTGATCTTCCTGAACCGGGATCGCAGTTGGGGCAGCAGGGTGTAGGCGGCCTGGCGGTCGGTTACGTTTCCGGCGGTCACCAAGACCATCAGCAACAGGCCGAGGCTGTCGGTGATGACGTGCCGGCGCCTGCCGTTGATCTTCTTCCCGCCGTCATAGCCGCGCGTCGCGGCCGGCACGCAGGCGGCTGCCTTGACGGACTGCGAGTCGATGATCGCCGCCGTCGGCTCTGCACTGCGGCCCTCGCTCTCGCGGACCTTGCCGCGCAGCCGGTCGTGGAACTCCCGGGCCAGGCCCTGGTCCCGCCACCTGCGGAAATAGGCATACACCCGGTCCCAGGGCGGGAAGTCGGCAGGCAGCGCCCGCCACTTGATCCCGTTGTCGGTGACATAGAAGACCGCATCCAACATCTGCCGGTGGCAGTAACCCTCGGGCTGCCCGCCCCGGCCCTCCAGCCACGCGGGGACGGGCAGCGCCTCGCGGACCACCGCCCACTGCTCGTCCGTTATGTCCGACGGATACCTGCGCATCCTGTTCGGACGGTCGGCCGCGTTCCCGAACCGGTGAGCGAGGCAATCACACGACGGGGCGGACGAGTTGAATGCGACCGGCGAAACAGCATAGAACTGCGTCAACAGGGCCTCCTGGGTCACGAGTTGGCTTCGCAACCCTCGTGCTGCACCGGAGGCCCTGCCTTCATGCACGCCACGGCCAAGTTCACCCGCCTCCATCCCC
>NZ_JBIUXN010000059.1:0-1570 GCF_044744005.1 Streptomyces sp. NPDC087440
CTAGTACTCCAGCCGGACTTTGATGTACTGCCTGGTCAACGGCTTGGGTGTGGGGAGTGTAGCGGGGTGGTGCCGAGTGCGGGACGGGTTTGCGAGGCCCGTCCCGCGAACGAGTGCCCGCGCCGTGTGTAGTGACATCGGCGTGCTCTGGCCTGGTGTCGGCGGCGCCATCGTGACCAGTTCATCGAGTGGTCGCCCCATGCAGCAGGATGTCGGTGGGCAGCTGCCAGCAGACGGCGAATCTCGGCTGGTGTGAGGTCCACGAGGTCGGGTGTGTCTCGTTCGCGTCCCCCTTTTCCCTCGCGTGGGCGGCGGTGACGGCCAGGAACGCGTGGGCGAGCATGGCGAGGGTGACGTGCCGGTGCCAGCCGGTGTAGCGGCGGACTTCGTACTGGTCGAGGCCGCATTCGTTCTTCGCACTCTGGAAGCACTCCTCGATCTTCCAGCGGCAGCCGGCGATCTGCACGAGGTCGGCGAGGGTGGCCTGCAGGGGTGCCGAAGCCAGGAAGTAGGCGAGCTCGTCCGGTTTCGTGATGCTGCGGCGGGCAAGCATCCATCGCTGGCGGGTGGGCTCGTCACCGTCGAACTCCCAGACAGCCGGCAGCCGGGCGGCGGCCCAGTCGTAAATTCGTGGCCCTTTCGCGCCGTCGCCGCAGGAGAGCCGCTGCCATGCTTCGGCCGGAGCCTGGCCGATGAGGTGGTCGATGCGGGGGCCGTGGACCTGCTGGGACTTGGGCACGGCCATGACGTAGGACAGGCCGGTGTCTTCCAGGAAGCGGCGGAAGCGGGAGTCCTGCCCGTAGGCGGCATCGGCGGCGACCCAGGTGACAGGCAGCGGGGAGGCAAGTGCCCGCAGGACCATGGTGCGGGCCAGGTCGTTCTTCGTCGCGAAGCCGCGCTCGATGGGGATCTTGGCAGTGCGGCAGCGCTCTGCGTCGTCGGTCCAGGACTTGGGCAGGTAGAGCTCGCGGTCGACCAGGGCGTGACCGCGGGTGGTGGCGTAGGCGGCGAAGACGCCGATCTGGCAGTTCTCGGTGCGGCCGGCAGTGCCGGAGTACTGCCGTTGCACCCCGGCTGACGTGATGCCTTTCTTGACGAACCCGGTGTCGTCGATGATCAGGACACCGTCTTTGGCCCCGAGGTGCTCGGCGACGTAACTCTGCAGGTCATCGCGGATCTCGTCGGCCTCCCACTGGCTTTTCGCCAACAGGTGCTGCAGTCCGTCCGGCGTGGAGTGCCCGGCGAACTCGGCCAGTTGCCAGGAGTTCTTGCGGCCCACCGGGCCGAGCAGACCACGGACGTAGTCCCGCATCCGGCGCCTCGGCTCGACACGCGAGAAACGATGCCCGACCTGCAGGAAGAGCTCTTCCAGTTCCTGTTCCCACTCGTTGGCGGGTACGTCGTCAATCACATCGATTGGCTGTCCAGCCCGATGTCACTACACACGGCGCGGGCACTCGTTCGCGGGACGGGCCTCGCAAACCCATCCCGCACTCGGCACCGCCCCGCTACACTCCCCACACCCAAGCCGTTGACCAGGCAGTACATCAAAGTCCGGCTGGAGTACTAG
>NZ_JBIUXN010000060.1:0-1536 GCF_044744005.1 Streptomyces sp. NPDC087440
CGTGGTGCTCTCGCTGCCGCGCTGCGTGACGTGATCACGCGCCACGAGTCGCTGCGGACCGTCTTCCCCGAAGGCGCCGACGGCACCCCGTACCAGGCGGTCATCGCAACCGACCGGGCTTCCGCCCGCCTCGACGTCACCGAGGCGTCGGAGGAGAACCTGTCGGCGCTCGTGACCGCAGAGGTGTCGCGCGGCTTCGACCTGACGTCCGAACCGCCTCTGCGCACCCGCCTGTTCGCGATGGATGACGCCGTGCACGTCTTCGTGGTGGTGCTCCACCACATCGTCGGCGACGGCTGGTCGATGGCCCCGCTGGCTCGGGACCTGGCGGCTGCCTACGAGGCGCGGATCGCGGACTCCGCCCCGGAGTGGGTGCCACTGCCGGTGCAGTACGCCGATTACGCGCTCTGGCAGCGCGAGCTGCTCGGCGACGAGAACGACCCCGACAGTCTGCTCGGCCGCCAGATCACCTACTGGACGACACAACTGGCGCACCTGCCGGAGCAGTTGGCGCTCCCCACAGATGGCCGGCGTCCCGCCGTCGCCTCCTATCAAGGCGACAGCCTGACGTTCGCCCTCGACGCGGACCTGCACAGGCGGCTCGTGGGGCTGGCCCGGGAGTCGGGTGCGAGTGTGTTCATGGTGGTGCAGGCGGCCTTCGCCGCGCTGCTCTCGCGGCTCGGTGCAGGCACGGACATCCCCATCGGATCCCCGGTGGCGGGGCGTACGGACGAGGCGCTCGACGACCTGGTCGGCTTCTTCGTGAACACGCTCGTGCTGCGCACCGACCTGTCCGGTGATCCCACCTTCCGCGAGCTGCTCGACCGGGTGCGCGAGACCGACCTGGCCGCCTACGCGCACCAGGACGTGCCCTTTGAGTACCTCGTCGAGGTGCTCAACCCGGTCCGCTCCATGGCCCGAAACCCCCTCTTCCAGGTGGCTCTGGCCTTCCAGAACCAGGACCAGTCCGACCTGCGGCTCCCCGGCCTCGCGCTGAGCACGGAGCAGAGCCAGGGCGCTGCCGCGAAGTTCGACCTGTCGCTGGGGCTGACCGAGCGGTTCGACGGTGACGGTGTGCCGGCGGGGCTTGAGGGTGGTTTCGAGTTCGCCACGGATCTGTTCGACCGGGTGACGGTCGAGGAGATCGCCGAGCGCTTCCGGCGGCTGCTGTCCGACGCGGTGTCCGACCCCGACCAGCCTGTGGGTGAGCTGGAGATCCTGTCCCCGCATGAGCACGAAGGCCTGTTGTCCGGTTGGCAGGGTGAGCGGGTGGAGGTTCCGTGGGTGTCGTTGCCGGTGGCGTTCGAGGAGCAGGTGGCGCGGACGCCCGGGGCGACGGCGGTTCTGTTTGAGGATGCTCGGCTGTCGTATGCGGAGTTGAATGCCCGCGCGAATCGTCTGGCGCGGTTCTTGGTGGGGCGGGGTGTGGGGCCTGAGGGTCTGGTGGCGTTGGTGCTGCCGCGTTCGCCGGAGTTGTTGGTGGCGATGTTGGCGGTGCTGAAGGCTGGTGCTGCGTACGTTCCGGTGGATCCGAAG
>NZ_JBIUXN010000061.1:0-1424 GCF_044744005.1 Streptomyces sp. NPDC087440
CTGAGACCTGATGCCGAGCCGATTGTGGTGAAGTGGATGATCCTATGCTGTCGAGAAAAGCCTCTAGCGAGTTTCATGGCGGCCCGTACCCTAAACCGACTCAGGTGGTCAGGTAGAGAATACCGAGGCGTTCGGGTGAACTATGGTTAAGGAACTCGGCAAAATGCCCCCGTAACTTCGGGAGAAGGGGGGCCATCACCGGTGATCCGTTTTACACGGTGAGCTGGGGGTGGCCGCAGAGACCAGCGAGAAGCGACTGTTTACTAAAAACACAGGTCCGTGCGAAGCCGTAAGGCGATGTATACGGACTGACGCCTGCCCGGTGCTGGAACGTTAAGGGGACCGGTTAGCTGACTTTCGGGTTGGCGAAGCTGAGAACTTAAGCGCCAGTAAACGGCGGTGGTAACTATAACCATCCTAAGGTAGCGAAATTCCTTGTCGGGTAAGTTCCGACCTGCACGAATGGCGTAACGACTTCTCGACTGTCTCAACCATAGGCCCGGTGAAATTGCACTACGAGTAAAGATGCTCGTTTCGCGCAGAAGGACGGAAAGACCCCGGGACCTTTACTACAGTTTGATATTGGTGTTCGGTTCGGCTTGTGTAGGATAGGTGGGAGACTGTGAAGCATGCACGCCAGTGTGTGTGGAGTCGCCGTTGAAATACCACTCTGGTCGTGCTGGATGTCTAACCTAGGTCCGTGATCCGGATCAGGGACAGTGTCTGATGGGTAGTTTAACTGGGGCGGTTGCCTCCTAAAGAGTAACGGAGGCGCCCAAAGGTTCCCTCAGCCTGGTTGGCAATCAGGTGTTGAGTGTAAGTGCACAAGGGAGCTTGACTGTGAGACCGACGGGTCGAGCAGGGACGAAAGTCGGGACTAGTGATCCGGCAGTGGCTTGTGGAAGCGCTGTCGCTCAACGGATAAAAGGTACCCCGGGGATAACAGGCTGATCTTCCCCAAGAGTCCATATCGACGGGATGGTTTGGCACCTCGATGTCGGCTCGTCGCATCCTGGGGCTGGAGTCGGTCCCAAGGGTTGGGCTGTTCGCCCATTAAAGCGGTACGCGAGCTGGGTTTAGAACGTCGTGAGACAGTTCGGTCCCTATCCTCTGTGCGCGTAGGAATATTGAGAAGGGCTGTCCCTAGTACGAGAGGACCGGGACGGACGAACCTCTGGTGTGCCAGTTGTCCTGCCAAGGGCATGGCTGGTTGGCTACGTTCGGAAAGGATAACCGCTGAAAGCATCTAAGCGGGAAGCCTGCTTCGAGATGAGTATTCCCACCCCCTTTGAGGGGTTAAGGCTCCCAGTAGACGACTGGGTTGATAGGCCAGATGTGGAAGCCCGGTAACGGGTGGAGCTGACTGGTACTAATAGGCCGAGGGCTTGTCCTCAGTTGCTCGCGTCCACTGTGTTAGTTCTGAA
>NZ_JBIUXN010000063.1:0-1068 GCF_044744005.1 Streptomyces sp. NPDC087440
AGTTGCACGCTCTAGACCCGAAGCGGAGTGATCTAGCCATGGGCAGGTTGAAGCGGAGGTAAGACTTCGTGGAGGACCGAACCCACCAGGGTTGAAAACCTGGGGGATGACCTGTGGTTAGGGGTGAAAGGCCAATCAAACTCCGTGATAGCTGGTTCTCCCCGAAATGCATTTAGGTGCAGCGTCGTGTGTTTCTTGCCGGAGGTAGAGCACTGGATAGGCGATGGGCCCTACCGGGTTACTGACCTTAGCCAAACTCCGAATGCCGGTAAGTGAGAGCACGGCAGTGAGACTGTGGGGGATAAGCTCCATGGTCGAGAGGGAAACAGCCCAGAGCATCGACTAAGGCCCCTAAGCGTACGCTAAGTGGGAAAGGATGTGGAGTCGCAGAGACAACCAGGAGGTTGGCTTAGAAGCAGCCACCCTTGAAAGAGTGCGTAATAGCTCACTGGTCAAGTGATTCCGCGCCGACAATGTAGCGGGGCTCAAGCGTACCGCCGAAGTCGTGTCATTCCAGCAGATACCCCCAACGGGGGCTGGGATGGGTAGGGGAGCGTCGTGTGCCGGGTGAAGCAGCCGCGGAAGCGAGTTGTGGACGGTTCACGAGTGAGAATGCAGGCATGAGTAGCGATACACACGTGAGAAACGTGTGCGCCGATTGACTAAGGGTTCCTGGGTCAAGCTGATCTGCCCAGGGTAAGTCGGGACCTAAGGCGAGGCCGACAGGCGTAGTCGATGGACAACCGGTTGATATTCCGGTACCCGCTTTGAAACGCCCAATACTGAATCAGACGATGCTAAGCCCGTGAAGCCGTTCCGGACCCTTCGGGGAAAGGAAAGTGGTGGAGCCGGTGACCCAGATCTGTACTAGGTAAGCGATGGGGTGACGCAGGAAGGTAGTCCAGCCCGGGCGGTGGTAGTCCCGGGGTAAGGGTGTAGGGCGTTGTCTAGGCAAATCCGGACAACACATAGCCTGAGACCTGATGCCGAGCCGATTGTGGTGAAGTGGATGATCCTATGCTGTCGAGAAAAGCCTCTAGCGAGTTTCATGGCGGCCCGTACCCTAAA